>NZ_FQYT01000053.1 GCF_900141895.1 Parasporobacterium paucivorans DSM 15970
GACATATAATGAACCTCTCTTTTTATACTGATTTTAGTATATCAGATTCATTAAAAACTGTCCGTAAAAGTGTCTTGATTCATGGAACCATTATACTCGCCGGCTATGCCAGGGGAAATATAACAGCCTGCTACAGCACCGGCACCATTTCCGGCGGCAACAATGCATCCACAGGCGGACTGGTCGGATATAACCGGGGCGGAATCATCAAAAACAGCTTTTCATCGGCCACCGTCCAAGCCGGAAATGCCAGTGGCGGTGGGTACACCCATGCCGGCGGCTTCGCCGGGTACCAGTATCCGGGGCTCATCATCAACTGCTATGCAATGGGCGACGTATCAGCCGGGAATGCCTCCGGCCGGTACAGCTGCGTAGCTACCGGAGGATTTATCGGAGGCAACAACGGCCGAATCGAGAATGTATACTGTACAGGAGATGTACTTGCAGGAACCGCCGCCGATTCCCAGTCCTCAGTAGAACCCGGAGCTTTTGCAGGTTATAACGACCTGTATGGAACAATCTCACTGGCCTATTATAGGAACCTTGGATCCCCATCGGACACATCGGGCGCTTCCGGCATGGAGGCGTCCGCCATGCAGACCCAGGATTTCGCTCTGCTTCTGACCGGCAACCGTTCGGATCCCGCCATCCTCGAACCCTGGATGCAGATTCCGGGGTTGAATGAGGATTACCCATTGTTTGCGATGGCTGTGGGGTCTGACCCCACAAACGAACAAAATGCCCCCCAAAGCAATCAAAATGGGACTGATACTCCTCTGATTTCCTATGCAAATACCGAAACGGGGTCTGACCCCGCAGAAGACCCCCTAGCAGACCCACTAGAAGACACCGCGCCCAAGACCGGAATTCCTGCCGGACCAGCCCCCTGGTTCCTGGCATCTTCCGTATTATCCCTGACTGCTGTACTAGTCGCAATGAAAAAATTGAGAAGATAGTATCTTCAGCCAATAGCCAGTCAGGATACGCTGATTGGCTATTGCTTATTTAATAAACACAAAACATAAAGCAGGATTTATGACTTTTGAAAATGAATTAGCCAAGAAGATGTATGATGAAATCATTAACACGCACAAGGTGGAACTTTATCCTTTCGAGGGAATGCATATCACCCAACAGGAAATGTGTGTTTATTGCATAATTAATCTGAAACGTTTTGCAGTCCCAAACTGTAACACCTAAAAATGCAAAAAACCATTGTAACACCCCTCCCAAACCGCT
>NZ_FQYT01000052.1 GCF_900141895.1 Parasporobacterium paucivorans DSM 15970
CACTCTTTTTGCTTTTACAGAATATCATACAGTCGTCCGCATAGCGCACAAATCTGTGCCCTCTGCTTTCTAGTTCCTTATCCAATTCATTCAGCATGATATTGCTAAGTAGTGGACTCAATGGTCCGCCTTGGGGCATTCCAACATCTGTCTTTTCAAACATCCCATTTTGGATTACTCCCATATTGAGATATTTGTGAATAAGCGATATTACTCTGCCATCCTTGATAGTACGTGATATCACTTCAATGAGTTTGCTTTGACACACTGTATCAAAGAATTTCTCTAAATCCATATCTACCACATATACGTAACCATCATTAACATTCTGCTGGCACTGTTTCAATGCATCGTGTGCACCTCGTTTTGGTCGAAAACCATAACTTTTCTCCGAGAACTGTTCTTCATAGACAGGGGTGAGTACCTGTGTAATTGCCTGTTGAAATACACGGTCAACCACGGTTGGTACACCCAGTTTTCGGGTTTCGCCTTTTGTTTCTTTGGGTATTTCTACCCTTCGGACTGGATTAGGTTTATATTTCCCATCCTTTAACTTTTGGACAAGTTGCCTTTGGTTATCTTTGAGAAACGATAGAAGTTCATCCACGCTCATCCCATCGACACCGCCTGCTCCTTTGTTAGATTTCACTTTCTTGTAAGCCTTATTTAAGTTATCTGACTGTAAAATCTGCTCCAACAGTTTGTCCGTCTGAAAATCTGTAATGATGTCGTTGTTTTCAGTAATCCTTGAATGAGCGGACACTTCTGCATACTCTCTCTGTTCCGCCGATACCATTTGCAGATAGTCCTCAATATGAAGTTGTCTGTCCTTAATTTCATTCTTGGTTACCTTCATTTACTCACATCTCCTAAAGTTTAGTCCTTCCCAACTCATCTGCAACTTTGTTGGTACTATGACGTCGGCTGACTTCTCATGATAAATCTTATTTCAACCGTAACGTGGAATATTTTATCCTTCTTGTCACGTCCATGAGACCTCCCCAGGTAAGAGCACAATCTTCCTCTCCATGTATCTGCCATATTTACAATTATTATTTCCCGAGTAGTTATTGGACTTCAACTTGTTGTGCAGCCTTATCCATAATAATTGCCTGATATGATTTCTGTTCGTCAGACCAGAGATTTGCCCACGGACTTCCTTCAGATTCGCAATCGCTCACGACACCCTTGTCTTAGGCTATGTCTTTCCCACTACTAGGGCAGACTAGGGACTTTAACCCTTAAGATTGTGCCCATGCTGGGCACACACAAAAAAA
>NZ_FQYT01000049.1 GCF_900141895.1 Parasporobacterium paucivorans DSM 15970
TGATGTGACCCCAATAAGTTAGACTTTATAGCGTAGTAGCTTTTTAGCTGCTACGCTATTTCTTTATGCAGCCAAGAGGTTGAGTCTGTATTCTACTGGACTCATCCATCCTAGTTTCTCCTTGATTCTTTGTTCGTTATAATATTTTATGTATTTTTCTATCGTCTCTTTCAATTCTTCGTAGCTGTAAAAAACTGCACCATAATACATTTCCTGTTTCATGATTCCAAAGAAGTTTTCCATTACAGAATTATCGTGACAATTTCCTTTTCTGGACATACTCTGAAAAACTCTATTTTCTTTAAGTGTATAAACATATGCATTCATCTGATAAGCCCAACCTTGATCCGAGTGAAAGGTACGTCTGTATTGACAATCACTTGTGATTTCTAGAGATTCATTTAATGCTTTCATTATGTTTTCGGCAGATGGACGCCTTGAGATGCCATAACTAATTATTTCCCTATTCCACAAATCCATAAATGGATCCAAGTATAGTTTCTTAATAATCATTCTTCCTTTAGCATCTATTTCATAATATTTAAACTCAGATGTATCTGTGGTGATTTTTTGGTGCGGAATGTGAGTATCAAAACGTCTATGAACCTTGTTAGGTGCAACCTTCCCAACCTTGCCTTTGTATGAACTGTATTTGCGGCTTTTTCTAGTAAATGATCTGACTTGCAGTCCTAACTTTTGAATAATACGTTGAACTCGTTTTTTATTTACGGGCATGTTTTGTTTCCTTAATTCGCCATAAATACGACGATAGCCAAAATCTTTATTATCCTTTCGGATTTCAAGAATCTTTTGTTCTAATTCCTGATCTGGATTTTCTCTATCAAAACGCTTCTGCCAATACATATATGTTGCTTTAGGAAAACCTGTAATTGCGAGAATGTCTTTTAGTTTGAAGGATCCTCGGAGGCTGTGGATGATTCTCGCTTTTTGTTCTGAGGTGTTCCCTCTAAACGCAGCCTCCTCAGTTCTTTTAAATAGGCATTCTCTATTTTTAGTTTTAATAATTCATCTTCTAGTTGTTTGATGTATTCAGTATTAACATTTGATGTAGTTGGTATGTCTGGTGTTATATCTTTAGATTTATCCACTGTTCGTCGCCGTCCTTTGCGCTTTGGTCTCAAAACATCAGGACCAGCAATTCTGAAATCATTTACCCACTTAGCAATTAGTGGTGGATTATTAATTCCGACAGATAAAGCTAATTCCTGATATGAAATTTCTGTTGTTAGATATAACTCTACTACATGAAGCTTAAATTCAAAAGAGTAACTTTCATTTTTTCTAGAACGCATTAATCCTTCATCGCCAAAAGTCTGATAAGCCTTAATCCACTTTCGAACTTGTTCATTATTCTTAATATGATATTTTTCTGCTAGAAAACAGTAACCACCTTTGCCATTTTGATAATCTGTAACAATTTGCTTTTTAAATTCAAAACTATATTTTGCCATAAAAAAACTGACCTCCCATAAGTTAGATTTTTAGGTCTAACTTATGGGGGTCAGTTCA
>NZ_FQYT01000048.1 GCF_900141895.1 Parasporobacterium paucivorans DSM 15970
CAATGTCATTAAGTTAAGAATGACGCATGAGTAGAGTATGTAGAAATACATACCCTGCTCTTTTTTTATGTAATAAAAACCAAAAAACTCTTGACAAATAATGAGAAAAATGTGGCGAAGCCCTTTGATTATATATTTCAAGGAGGAAAACCACATGCGAGACCATATTTCATTTGTAAAACAAACACTTTCTGAATCAATTAAAGAAATGAGTACAGTTCCTTGGCTTTTTGTAAAGAATCCAGAAAGTGATTTCTCAAGGAAAAGGAAATTGGATTTTGATACATTTTTTCATTTTTTTATTTCTATGGAGGGACGCTCACTAGGAACGGAACTATTAGATCATTTTGATTTCTCGCCGGAAACAGTTACCGTTTCAGCTTTTAATCAACAACGTAGCAAAATATTGCCAGAAGCTTTTGATTACTTATTTCATACGTTTACGGAAGCTACAATACGACCCAAAACATGGAGAAATTACCGCCTTTTAGCATGCGATGGCTCTGATTTAAACATACATAGAAATCCTGATGATAAGAATACCTATTATCGAAGTACTCCAACGGATAAAGGTTTCAACCAGCTCCATCTAAACGCTTTATATGATGTTTGTAGTAGAACCTATGTGGATGCTATTGTTCAAAACAGAAACGATGAAAATGAATTCCGGGCTTGCGTTCAAATGATTGACCGGACAACCATGACTGATAAAAATGTTATTCTAATGGCAGATAGAGGTTACGAAAGCTATAACTTGTTTGCTCATGCACAGGAAAAAAAGTGGAAGTTTTTAATACGTGCAAAAGATATTCATAGTAACGGTATTTTATCTGGGATAGGAAAACTTCCGGATGAATCCTTTGATAAAGAAATCTCATTTTTGCTGACTAGACGTCAAACAAAAGAAATTAAGTCCAATCCACAAAAATATAAATTTATGCCAACTTGTCAGGTTTTTGATTATCTTCCGATTGGAAGCAAAGAAACATATTTAATGAAATTTAGAGTGGTACGTTTTTTGATTGGAGAAAATTCATATGAGAGTATCATTACGAATATTCCATCAGAGGAATTCTCGCCAGATGTTATCAAATCACTATATCATATGAGATGGGGAATAGAAACGGGTTTTAGAGAACTTAAGTATGCCATCGGGTTAACTAATTTCCATGCTAAGAAAGTAGACTATATTAAGCAGGAAATATATGCCAGATTAACACTGTACAACTTCTGTGAAATAATCACAACCTGCGTTGTAATTGAATCTCCTAAAAAAGCGAGACATAGCTATCAGGTAAATTTTACTATGGCGATTAGCATTTGTAAGCGATATCTAAAGTGTATTAATGTAACGTCATTGGATGTCGTTACATTAATACAGAAATATATTTTACCAATACGGCCTGGGCGTCAAGACCCTCGTAAAGTCAAATCCCAGACCGCAGTTGGATTCCTCTACAGAGTAGCTTAATCCATAACAATAATACTATTAAAAATGGCAGATGACAATCTGTCTTTTTGGCATACATATAAATCTAATATACCTTCAAGAATATAGCAAAAAAGGATTCCGAACTCAGAAAAAGACTATATCTGAATTTCGAAATCCTCGTTGTATTATTTGTCTTCTCTTAACTTAATGACATTG
>NZ_FQYT01000022.1 GCF_900141895.1 Parasporobacterium paucivorans DSM 15970
AAGATTGAACTACTGTGTTTTTGAATTCTAAACTATAGTTTTTGTTTCGACCAGTTCTATTAAAGGCCGTTTCTCCAAATGCCTTATAATTGTTTATCCATGCTGACAAAGACTTATGGTTAACATCATATTTCTTGGCTATAGATTCTTGACTTCCTTTTCCGGTAAGATACTCGATTACTGCTTGTAGCTTGTCCTGTGGCGATACATTTCTAGGTATAAAAAACACTCCCTCCTAAATAAACAAGTTTTTATTATTTCACTTGTCTACCTAGAAGGGAGCATATCAAACCACCATCGGGGATCTTTTTTGCGTATATATATTAAAAGCCTGTATTACATTAGTACAATGATGTGCCGTGGTCGACATACAGAATCTGTCCGGTAAGCTTATATCCAGATGGTTTGCACACTGGGCTGGCAATTGATGACATGGACAAGTATAAACAGGCGATGAATGAACTGTTATCATTTTTAAAAAGGGGATGGCTATTTATCTGCCCGATTAAATATCATTGTCTTCGGGGTTTTGTTTGTCTTTCATAACATGGTATAATGATGGCATGAATATTTTACATGTCTCATATGAAAATTTAATACGGGCGCGCTATAATTTATGAAATTCAGGGTATGCCCGTGAAAAACAGGATACCGGGGGACGGCATATGAAGAAACTGGGAATCATTGATATCGGATCGAATTCAGTAAGGATGGTAGTTCTCCACATCAAGCCGGATGGCAGCTTCAGGCTCATTGATGAAGTAAAGGAAACGTTGAGGCTGGGTGAACGGAACGGAGATTCCAGGAATCTGCAGCCGGAAAAGATGAGGACTGCCATTGAAACACTTCGTTTTTTCAAGGATCTGGGTGAGGCGTTGGAAGTGGATGAGCTGGTTGCAACAGCCACGGAGGCAGTCAGAAGGGCACCGAACCGGGAAGATTTTTTGAAGATGGTACAGGAGGAGATTGGCATCCGGATCAGCGTGCTGTCTGGAATGCAGGAGTCTTACTATGACTACTTCGGAGCCATAAACACAATGGTGCTTTCGGACTGCCTGATAATGGACATCGGTGGCGCAAGTACAGAACTCATACTGGTCAGAAACAGAGAATTCAGACAGTCGGTAAGTCTTCCTTTCGGTGCCATTACGATGGCTGAGATGTTTCGGCTTAAAGATCCTCTGACGGAAGAAACACGGCAAAAGATGAGAAAATTTCTGTACAGTGAGTTTGCAAACCTTACGTGGCTGGAAAGTGCCGGGCCTTTGGTAGGGATTGGAGGGTCGTTCCGTAATCTGTCCAAAATCGACAGAAAGTTAAAAAACTACCCTTTGGATATAACACACAATTATTCAATGACCGACATGGATGTGAATGAAATATTCAGACTGGTTTCCGGAAAATCCGCAAAGGACAGAACGGATATTAAAGGTCTTTCTGCTGACAGAGCAGATATTTTTCCAGGTGCTCTTGCAGAAATAGAGGCGCTTCTGGATTTTACCGGAATTAAAAGTATTCAGGTGAGCGGTGCGGGTCTGCGGGAAGGAATCGGATACGAACATATGCTGGGCGGCAGGGAACCGGTCAGGGATGTGCTTGAAAATTCACTGGATAATCTGGTAAAGAATTTTGGAGTAAATGAACGGCACGCCAGCAATGTATGGAATCTGTCGCGGACACTTTATCATCAATTGCAGGAAGAATTAGGAATTGAACGAAATCAGGAAAGAGTATTAAAGACGGCCGCTCTGCTGCATGATTGCGGAATCAATGTAAGTTATTACGACCATCATAAACATTCATTCTACACCATATTGAATAGCCGCATCAATGGACTGTCCCACAAGGAGCTTGTTATGGCTGCAATGGTCGCCGCCATGCACAGAAAGGACGAGATGAAGCTTACGGCACCGTTTAAATCCCTGCTGGACAGGAAAGAATACAATACGGTCAGACAGCTGGGCATCATGGTCCGGATCGCCGAAAGTCTGGATAGAAGACAGAATGGGAACGTGATTGGTATCGAAAGCCAGATTGCGGCTAAAACTGTAACCCTCAGGATACAGGCCTGGATAAGTCCCGGTTTGGAAATAAATGATGCAAAAAGCATTGCAGGTACATTTGCCAGAACTTTTGGAAAGCAGCTGCAGATACAAGAATCAGAAGAGGTGGACTCAGTTGAATAAAAAAGGGTATGAGGTAGTAGGGGCTATTGTAATAAGACCAAACAATCTGGAGCTGACGATTGCCGAGCTTCGAGGGGACGGGGGCAAGAATATCCTTGAAGAACTCGTTCAGCCGACAAATATCGGAAGTGACGTTTTTCAGACAGGGAGAATCCATGCCGCAACAATCAGCGATACAGTCCTGCATATCAAAGGATTTAAAAAGGCCATGGATAACTATCAGGTCAAAACATATAAGGCGGTGGCAACGAGCGCATTCAGGGAAGCGGAAAATCAAGAGTATGTACTGGAAAGAATACGCATGAATACAGGGATTGTCGTGGATGTTGCCAACAGTGCACAGGAGCGATTCTACATGCACAAAGCTCTCAGGTACGGACTTCCCAAAGTGGGAAAAACAGTGGAGTCAGCGCTTGTAGTGAATGTGGGTTCCGGTGGAGTCGAGTTTTCCATATATCAAAAAGGCAATCTGATGATGACGGAATATATTAATATCGGGGCACTACGTCTTCATGAACAGTTGTCCACATTTCAGACCAGGACAACAGAATTTCTCCGGGTTATGGAGGAATTTATAAGCAGCCGCCTGTCTATTGTCAAACCAATCATCAATAAGGCTGATATCCAATATTTTATCGGTCTGGGTTCTGAATTGAATATGGTGGCCGGACTGATATCGGCAAAGAAAAAATTGATCGATATTGTTGAAATCGAGAATCTATATGAGAAAATAAAACGAATGCAGGACGAGGAAATCATGGAGGCATACCGGATGTCTGCGAAGCAGGTGGAAACGCTGGTGCCAACCTTTGTAATTCTGAATTCCTTTCTTGGGATGACTCATTCAAAAAAAGTCTATATACCTAAAATTGATTTCCGCCAGGGAATAGTCTGCGATCTGGCAGACAGTATTTTTGACCTGGAAAGGCAGGAAGAGTTCAACAGGGATATTATTTCTTCTGTCTGGTACCTGGCCAAAAAATATGGAATCGACAGACAGCATTCCTCCCAGGTTGCTAAAGTTGCCATGAAGATATATGATCAGACCGAAAAGTACCACCAGCTTGGGAAAAGAGAGAGGCAATATCTTGAAATCGCAGCGATGCTTCATGCCATTGGATATTTTGTGAATTTTAATGACTACAATGTGATTACGAGCTGGCTGGTCAAAAGACAGAATATTATGGGAATATCTAATCTGGAGATGGAGATAATATCCAGTATCATCTTTTATCATGAAGACGAGGTTCCAAGGCAACATCATACAGTATATACCAACCTGTCCCATGAAGAAAAGGCAATCGTATTAAAACTGACAGCTATATTGAAAATTGCGAATAGCCTGGATTATTCAAGGGGAGGGAAAGTGTCAGACATCGAAATCTGCCGTAAAAAAGACGAATTGATTCTGACCGTCAAGGCATCACAGAATCTTCTGCTGGAGGAATGGGTATTCAATAAAAGAGCTGAATTTTTTGAAGAAGTCATGGGAATCCATCCTGTGTTAAAAATTATGATGTAGGAGGGAACAGATGGGGAGCCGATATATAAACAGGGAACTGAGCTGGCTGGAATTTAACCACCGGGTTCTGGAAGAGGTAAGCGACCGACAGAATCCATTGTTTGAACGACTGAATTTTGCTTCAATTGTATGTTCCAATCTCGACGAGTTCTTTATGGTGCGCGTCGCTTCTGTTCAGGATCAGATTGATGCGGGATTGCGGACAAAGGATCCTTCAGGCCTGACGCCTATGGAACTCATGGAAAAAATTTCCCTGCGTACACACCGCATGATGAAAGAACTGTATCTCAGACACAACGATGAGCTTCTAAAAGAGCTGGATGATGAAAAAATCAGGATACTCAGCCATGACCAATTAAGCGCGGACCAGGTTTCGTTTTTAGATGATTATTTTGAAAAGGACATATTTCCTGTGCTTACTCCTATGGTGGCGGACCAAGGCAGGCCGTTCCCCCTGGTCCAGAATAAAAGTCTCAATATTGCCGTGCTCCTCTCGGACGAGGAGGAAAGGGGGGATGCTGCATATTTTGCTACAGTGCAGGTTCCGTCTGTACTTGGCAGAGTCCTTCCCGTACCCTCAGGTGATGGCTACAGGAATTTTATACTTTTGGAAGAAGTAATCAGGATGCGTCTTGACCGTCTGTTTACAGGTTATGCCGTGTTAAAGACGGCCATATGGAGAATAACCAGGAATGCCGATCTTGGAATACATGAAGAAGGCGCAGAAGATTTGCTGGAAGTTATCGAGGAGTCTGTACGCATGCGGAGATGGGGAGCGGTCATCCGACTTGAAATAGAGGAAAACGCGGACAGGAAAATACTCAAGCGCCTGATGGATGAAACGGAAGTCAATCGGGAACATGTTTATAAGATACCGGGAACAGTTGATCTCATTTATCTGAGGAGGATATATTCTCTGAAGGGTTATTCCAAGCTGCGATATCCCGGGTTGGAGCCCGTTATTCCTGAAGCCCTGAAAGGCAGGGAGGACATGTTCGATGTAATAAGAAACAAGGATATTTTTCTGCATCATCCATACAATTCATTTCTTCCAGTAGTGGAGTTTGTGCAGAAGGCTGCCCAGGATCCCCGGGTTCTTGCCATAAAACAGACTCTTTACCGGGTCAGTGAAGATTCTCCGATTGTAAAGGCTCTGGAACAGGCTGCTGAAAATGGCAAACAGGTAACTGTTATGGTTGAGATCAAAGCCAGGTTTGATGAACAGAACAATATCCTCTGGGCAAAGCGCCTGGAAACGGCGGGATGCCACGTTATTTACGGTTTTGCTGGGCTGAAGACGCACTGCAAGGTGCTGCTGGTTGTCCGGAAAGAGGAAGACCATATCAGAAGATACGTCCACCTCGGGACCGGAAACTATAATGATGTAACAGCCAGATTCTATACAGACATGGGCTTGTTCACCTCAAATCCGAACTTTGGTATGGATGCATCAAACCTCTTCAATATGCTTTCAGGGCTTTCAAAACCGATGGCCATGAACCGGCTCAGCGTTGCACCCTATACGCTGAGGGAAAAAATGCTGAAGCTCATCAACCGGGAAAAGGAAAATGCAAAGAGGGGAAAAAAGGCCGCAATTATTGCAAAAATGAACTCTCTCGTAGACATAGGCATCATTGAGGCTCTTTATAGCGCCTCTCAGGCGGGTGTAACAATCAGCCTTCTCGTCCGTGGAATATGCTGCCTAAGGGCCGGGGTGGATGGCATGAGCGAAAATATAACGGTGCAGAGCATCGTTGGAAGATTTCTTGAACACAGCAGAATTTACTATTTTTACAATGACGGAAAAGAGGAAATCTATCTTTCAAGTGCGGATATGATGCAGCGCAATCTTGATCGGAGAGTCGAAGTCCTTTTCCCTGTGGATGATCCGGAAATCCGCAATCAGATAAAGGGTATCCTGGAAATATTTTTCAGGGATACCGGAAAGGTGAGGAAAATGACAGCCAAAGGAACATACCGAAAGCATACGCAGGGGCAGCAAGGCCGGTTTGTCAGCCAGGAGTACTTTTCTGGCAATGTGGAGAAAAAATAAGGAGGTATTGAAATGTACGGAAAATTGATTCTCATGAGACATGGAAAGGCACAGGGATTGGAACCGGATGGGAATGACGCCGCGAGGGAACTGACCAGAAACGGTATTAACGAATTGAAGGCTGCATTGCCCGGATTGCAGGAAGGTATCGGTCAGGGTATGGAGATCCGCATCCTGTCGAGCCCGCTTATTCGGGCAGTCCAGACGGCTCAGATTTTGGCCCGGGAGTTGGGAGACCTGCCGGTAGCAGAGTGTGAGTGGATTAAAAATGGAGATTTCGAAGCCCTGAAATCTGAAATCCAAACAGCCACTTCCCACACCTGCCTGATTATAATCGGTCATGAGCCATTTCTCAGCGGATGGGCTACACAATTATATGGTTTACATATCCCGTTTAGAAAAGGTATGGCTGTTTCCTTCGCCATTGAATCGCTAAATCCCATCAGATTGAAACCGCATTGGCTTATTCAGCCGGACGTTCTTGAAGCGGAGTGCGTGAACGTGGACAAGAAGGGGAATGCTGTAAAAGAATTTCATAAAATCTTCCGTGCCCAATTCCAGGAAATCTTCGACATGTATAGGGAAATATCCCACAGAATTGATGATCCGGAGTCAGTACACCAGATGCGGGTTAAAATCCGTATCTTTCGATCCACGCTTTCTTTTGCCAAACCACTTGTAGAAGAAGATGATTACATGCAGGTAAAAGAAATTCTTAAAAATATCATGACTGAGCTCGGACACCTCCGGGAAATTGACGTCATGATGATGGATTGGCAGAATCTTATAAAAACCCATCCGGAAATAATCACGGGGGAATCCTCTTTTCTTCACACCCTGAGAGTGGAGCGGGATGAGGAAAAACACAGAGTAAATAATGAACTGAAGAGAATCGCGGAAAACCTTTTGAGGATTTGGGGTATCATTAATGAAGAAAAACCGGAATCTGAAGACGAAGTGACCCGGTTTGAAGACTTTACGGAGAAACACTTAGAAAAGTGGTCAGAAAAGGTGAAAGATAGTTATGAAAGTACAGATTTCAAGGAGATTTCATCCATTCATCCCCTTAGGATTCAAATCAAGAAACTCCGATATGTGATGAGTGCACTGGGGAATTTCATCAGGCTAGATAAAAATATATCCCTTTCCCGATTAAAAATATTACAGGATGATATCGGCATCGTCTGCGATGCGGCTGCTAACTACCATATTATAGAGAAACTGGATGAAAAATATAAAAGCCGCAAGTCAGCCCATGAAAGCGCCTTTCTGGCTGGGTACCAGCAAAGAAGGGCGGATGAAATCGTTGCACGGTATTTTGACGGGGTAGACAGAAAGGTGTTCAAATAAGAATCGATAGTTGAACACTGAGACAAGAAGAATTGAATCCCAAAAAATAGGCCCGGACAAGCATCCAGCCGTCCGGACCTATAAATAAGTTTTATTCTAAATAAGTACCGGCCAAATGGTTAGGATTGTTCCTGTCCTCAAACAGACTTTTTCAACCCTGTAATTTTCACAGATTCTTCGCAGCACAATAGGGTAAAACCCCATTGAAACCCCATTTGTTATAAAAATGGCTCTTAATACATTGCTGGATGAAGCATTGAATTTTAAATAACCCTTCTCGCTTTCGAATAATTTTCGTTGGAAAATCCCCAGAATTTTATCCAATTCGTCTTCAGTCGTCTCTTTGAACGAAGTGCAGTCTTTTTCTGTTGTTCTTCTCATGTTATTATTTCTCCTTTCGATAATTGGTGCCTTCCGTTTTGGGTGACAGTTTATATTTCTCACTTTCAATAAGATATGTTTTTCACAGTATATGAAACAAATTTAAAATCCGGTCTATAAAAAAACGCTTATTTAAATGATTTTTGTAAAATTTAAAATATATGTTGTCCATGATTTTTGAGTATGGATTTGCTCTGCCATTAGGAGTAAAATGAAAGTAAGAGAATATGTAAATGATAAGCTGCGGGAACCAGGTCGGGAAAAGGATGGTGGCCAGTATGAAAAAACTTTTTTTAATACTAGTGCTAGTGCTGTCGGTAGCTATGTTTTGGGCATGTAAGAAGACGGACCAAAACAATGGAAGCACTACAGAAGAAACCACAGAAGCAACCACAGAAGAAACCACAGAAGCAACTACAGAAGCAACCACAGAAGAAACCACAGAAACGACCACAGAAGCTACTACAGAAACGACAACAGAAACAACCACAGAGGCAGAGGAACACAAGCTTGCTGAGTATTATCCGTTTTTAAATAACGTCATGTACACATATCAGGGAGAAGGAAATGAATTTGCATTCTTCACCTTGAGTGTGGATGTCTACAATGAGACCAGGGTGCAGACAAGAATGAATAATGGCGGAACGGAGATTGTAAATGTCATTGAGGTAAGCAGTGACCGTATAACCCGTATACTTTCAAGGCCTGAATGCTACTACAGGGAGGGATTTCTGCCAAAAACCCCCGAGATGAAGGATGTGCTTTTGGAGGCGCCTCTGGTTAAAGGAAATGAGTGGACCGCAGCGGACGGAAGCAGGCGATATATTTCGGGAACGGATGTTGAAGTCGTTACCCCGGCAGGGACGTTCCATGCCGTGGAAGTAGTAACAGAAAGAGCTGGGGATACGAATAAGGATTATTATGCCCCGGGCATCGGACTTGTCAAGACAATATGGGAATCAAAGGAAGGATATGTTGTTTCTTCAACATTGAGCCAGATATCAATGAACCGTCCTCTGGTGCAGCATATAAGGTTTTTCTACCCGAATGGAAATGTGGACGGTCTATATTTTGTTGACCGGGACATAACCTTTAATACAAACGACATAACAAGGATTGTGATTCAGAAAGCTTTCAAGAACCTTCCGGAAGGGAATGTGGCCAGGGTCCTTACAGAAAACGTGAAAATCAACTGGCTTTACCTGAACAGGGATGGCATGCTGTATGTTGACTTCTCACAAGAACTTGTAAGCGAAATGAATGCGGGTGCCGGTTATGAAGCATTGATTCTAGCGAGTATAACGAATACGCTTGGCAGCTACTATGGAGTTGAAAAAGTGTATCTCACGGTAGAGGGAAACCCGTATTCAAGTGGCCATATCGATATGGACAGAGGAGATGCATTTATTGTCGATACCAAAGATGCCTTGCCTCTTCCCTAAAAGTAGAATTGGATTCTTGCACTGTATCGTGTGCCGCGTAATCCGGTGAGGCAATATTTTCAATTATTTGCGTACCGTTTAGGGGGAAAACAGTGGATAATCATGAAAAGATGGACCACAGCAAAATGAATCATCCTCAGATGGATGAAGATCAGAAAGTCCATCCGGAGCACCATGAACATGATAATCATCATGAAATGATGGTTGTTGATTTAAAAAAAAGATTTTTATTTTCCATCATCCTTATGCTGCCGATACTTGCTTTGTCACCAATGATTCAGATGTTTATGGGTGTGGACTGGAGGTTTGCCGGTGATACATATCTTTTGTTTGCATTATCTACAGTGATTTTCTTTTATGGAGGCAAGCCTTTTTTAAAAGGTGCCATTGATGAGTTCAAGAAAAAATCACCGGCTATGATGATGCTCATTGCATTGGCGATTACTGTTGCCTACGTTTACAGTGCCCTTACTGTTTTTGTGCTTAAGGGAAATGATTTCTTTTGGGAGCTGGCGACATTGGTAGTCATTATGCTTCTTGGCCACTGGATTGAGATGAAATCAGTTATGAAAGCATCCAAAGCGCTGGAGGAATTAGCGAAATTAATGCCTGAGATTGCCCATTTCGTAGGTGAAAATGGAGAAACCAGGGATATCCCCGTAAAAGATTTAATGGAAGGGGATATGGTTCTTGTGAAACCGGGAGAAAAGGTCCCTATAGACGGTATTATTTACGAAGGGTCTTCTTCCGTTAATGAGTCCATGCTTACCGGTGAGTCGGTACCTGTCGACAAAAGAAAAGGTGACGAGATTATCGGAGGGGCAATCAATGGGGAGGGAGTCCTGAAATTCAGGGTCAACCGGATCGGGGAAAATACCTTCTTGTCTCAGATTATCAAAATGGTCCGGGAAGCCCAGGAATCGAAATCCAATACCCAGAGACTGGCAGACATAGCGGCAAAGTGGCTTTTCTACATTGCAGTATCGGCTGGCGCTGTGACTTTTATAGTATGGATGGCAGTGGGCAGTGGCTTGAATTTTGCCATCGAGAGAGCCGTAACAGTAATGGTTATTTCCTGCCCGCACGCACTGGGTCTGGCCACGCCTCTTGTGACGGCAGTGTCAACGAGCATTGGCGCGAAACATGGACTTCTGATAAGAAACAGGGCAGCTTTTGAAAATGCAAGAAAAATAAATTCAATTGTTTTTGATAAGACAGGAACTTTGACAGAAGGCGAATTCGGGATTACAGATATCCATGAAGTATCTGCAACTAAAGACGGGCTGTTGACGATAGCGTATTCTGTTGAACTGAATTCAGAGCATCCAATCGCAAGAGGAATCGTGAAAGAAGGCAGCAAAAAAAGTCTGGAGCGACTGGAAGTAACGGATTATCAAAATATAACCGGAGAAGGGCTGATGGCGAAGGTCAGAGGCAGAGATACCAGAATTGTAAGTCCGGGATATATGCGTTCAAAAAATATCAGCTTTGATGTTGAGACTTATGAGAGGCTGGCTCAAGAGGGAAAAACGGTTGTGTTCGTTCTTGAAGAAGAAAAGCTGCTGGGGTTTATCGCTCTTTCCGATATCGTCCGGGATTCAGCCAAAGAAGCGGTAGAGACGCTGCGGAGCATGGATGTTGAATCCATAATGCTTACTGGAGATAACAAGAGGGTTGCGGCATATGTCGGAGAAAGCGTAGGCATTGATAAAGTCATAGCCGAGGTGCTTCCTCAGGAGAAGGCATCAAAGATTGAGGAATTGCAGGCGAAGGGCAGAATCATCGGCATGACGGGCGACGGGGTGAATGATGCCCCTTCACTTGCAGCAGCTGATCTTGGAATTGCAATAGGCGCCGGAACAGATGTTGCGATTGAGACAGCTGGAGTTCTGTATAATCAGGGAATCATAATCAGCCCGGCTCTGGGTGCTATACTCATGTCTCTGAGTACCATAATTGTCTCAATAAATGCCAGATTGTTAAAGGCGGATTGATCAGCGGTGAATTTATGGAATATACTGTCCTGACTCACATGAATACGCATCTGGTTCTAAAATCAAAAGAGGTGAAATGTTGAAAACAATAGGATTGATTGGCGGAATGAGCTGGGAAAGCACCGTCTCTTATTACAAGATAATCAACGAGGTTATAAAAAAAGAGCTCGGTGGTTTGCATTCCGCGAAAGTACTGTTATATAGCGTAGATTTTGCGGAAATAGAAGAATGCCAGGCAAATGAGGACTGGGATAAAAGTGCCGATATTCTGGCAGATGCCGCGAAAAGACTGGAAGAAGCAGGCGCAGACTACATTCTTATCTGCACCAATACAATGCACAAGGTCGCAGATAAAATTCAGGAGATTCTGAGAATACCCATTATCCATATCGCCGAAGCTACTGCCGATGAGCTGAAAAAACATAAAATCAAGAAAGTTGCGCTGCTTGGGACTAAGTATACAATGCGGCAAAGATTTTACCGGGAGAAGATTGAGAAAGCCGGAATTGAAGTACAGATTCCAAATGAGCCGGATATTGAGGCCGTGAATCAGATCATCTATGAGGAATTATGCATGGGCATTATATCGGAGAAATCAAGACAGGAATACCTTCGCATTATAAACGGAATGGCGGCTGACGGGGCAGCAGGTGTCATTCTTGGCTGTACGGAAATAGGTCTTCTGATACGGCAGGAAGACACATTGCTGCCCATATTTGACACAACGCAGATTCATGCAACGAAAGCTGCAATGCTGGCAATTGAGTGAGATCTTGATTGTTCACATGTGACTTCTGCAACTAATCCCCCCAATGAATAGTCTATAATTACATTGTTTAGGAGAAGGGGGAATCATATTGTGAACAGATTTGCAAAATATGCTGTCGAAAGCACGGGGGTTTTTATTGCCATATTATTGGTCTCACTGGTGGGAGATTTTACGCAAACAGGTCTTATGATTGCACCATTTGGTGCCACCTGCGTAATCTTATTCTCTTTACGAAGCAGCCATTTTGCGAGAATGAGAAATGTTGTTGGAAGTTACACAGTCTGCTCTTTGGCAGGAGTGGCGTCTTATCACATCATGGAAAATACATCCTGGTCAATAGCGTTTGCGGTAGGGATTGCTGTTTTCATCATGCTTATAGCAGATATTGTACATCCGCCGGCGTGCGCCGTAACAATAATTGCAGTAACAACCGGTGCAGACTGGCTTTATATAATTTTCCCAGTATTGTCAGGGGCTTTGATGATCTCCGTCATTGCAACCATCTATACCAGAAAATTCAAATAGCTTCAATTATCAAAAAACTTGAACACCAATGGGTAGTAATGTCTTTGATACCCTTTGGTTTTTTGTGTCCTGAGCTATAAATTAAATCCTTATAGCTGGGCTCATTGCGGCCCTTTTTTGTATGCAGTTTTAAAATACCCCTTGACATGGAGTTAACTCCAAGGCGTAGTATTTCCTTATCGCAAAAAAAGGAGTAATCAGTATCAGGAGTTTCCCTGGTGGATTTTGTCATGGCGCTGATTATCAGTGTGTTTTCTGCCGGATTGCGCTGTCCTACGTATTTGCCTTTGGTTTCCAAATGGGCATGATGGGAACCTGGGTTGCTATGTTTGTCGACTGGATTGTAAAATCAGCCATATATGAGCGGAATTATAAAAAAGAAAGATGGAGGTTTTTAGAATGAATGGAGATAATGATTTAAGTAAAGGAGCGATTTTCCCAATCGGCGAACCGCTTCCAGAAAAGTTTGGACAGTATTTCATCGGACAGGCATATTTGAATATGCTGACAACTGCAGGCGTCCCGATTGGAAATGTGACATTTGAGCCAGGGTGCAGAAATAACTGGCACATACACCATAAGGGGGGGCAGATTCTTCTTGTTACGGGAGGCAGGGGATATTTTCAGGAATGGGAAAAAGAAGTGAGGGAGCTAAAAGCTGGAGATGTTGTAAATATTCCGGCAGAAGTGAAGCATTGGCACGGTGCCGCATCCGACAGCTGGTTTTCCCACCTGGCAGTCGAGGTTCCAGCCAAGGATGCAGGTAATGAATGGCTGGAAGAAGTTTCGGATGAAATTTATAAAAAAATAAATAATTCCTGTCCTGGAGTCAGCTCCAGGTGATATTATGGAGATAGCAAGCTTTGAATAAAAAGCGGGAGGTTCCGCAAATGAAATCTTTCATAAGGAGACAGGCCAACTATGGGCCTTGTACTTCCTTTCGAAAGTGTACGTGAGTCAAAACATAAAAAAATGGGTATAAATTACTTATAGTTGAAAAGGAGATTGAAAACATGAACAGTTTTATTTATGACATTCCCACAAAAGTATATTTTGGTGAAAATCAATTGGGACATCTGGGTGAAGAATTGGGCAGGTATGGAAAAAAAGTTTTACTGACTTATGGAGGGGGTTCCATTAAAACAATCGGACTCTATGATAAAGTAGTCGAAGAGATTAAAAATGCTGGTCTGGAGCTTTTTGAATTATCAGGAATTGAGCCAAATCCGAGGGTTTCCTCTGTGAACGCAGGGGCTGTTATCTGTAAGAAAGAGAATATCGATGTGCTCCTTGCAGTAGGTGGGGGATCCGTTATTGACTGTACCAAATACATCGGAGCCGCAGCCTATTATGACGGCGACGCATGGGACATTCTCCTGCAGAAAGTTCCGGTAGACAAATGTCTCCCGATTATCGATGTCCTGACCCTTTCTGCAACCGGCTCTGAAATGGACTGCGGAGGAGTTATCAGCAATCCGGAAACGCAGGATAAAATAGGACTTCTGTTCCCGGTTATGCAGCCGAAAGTCTCCTTCCTTGACCCGTCAATCACCTACACAGTAAGCAAATATCAGACAGCCTGCGGAGCGGCTGACATCCTCAATCATATTATGGAAGTTTACTTCAATATGGATCAGGATCTGTATATGCTGGATACGGTGATGGAAGGATTGATGAAAACAATCATTGAATTCGCACCGATTGCAATGGAGGCTCCAGACAATTATGAAGCAAGAGCGAATCTTATGTGGACTTCCTCCTGGGCAATCAATGGATTTGTAAATGGCGGCAAAAGGCAGGCGTGGAGCTGCCATCCGATGGAACATGAAATATCGGCAATTTATGATATTACACACGGGCTTGGCCTTGCAATCCTTACTCCCCGCTGGATGGAATATACATTGGATGAAAGAACCGTGTCGAAGTTTTATCAGTTTGGATGTAATGTTTTGGGAATCAATCCTGAGATGGAACCTATGGAGGTTGCAAAGAAGAGCATTGAGATGGTTTCTGATTTTCTGTTTAAAACGCTGGGATTGCAGAGTACTTTCACAGAAATCGGGATCGATGATTCCAATTTTGCCATAATGGCCAGAAAAGCATGCGGGGGCGGCATTCTGTCAGGATTCAAGCCGCTAAACCAGCAGGATATTGAGAATATATTCAAAATGTGTCTGTAGGATATGAAGAGAACCTGAAGAAATCCAATGAATAGACATGATTCAGACGGGGGGCAGAAATGTTAGAAAGAGCCGAAGCAATTGCATTTTGCAGTACATTTGAAAGTGTATATGAGGACTATCCGTTTCATGACCCCAACTGGACTGTAATGAGGCATAAAGACAACAGGAAAATATTTGCATGCATATACGAAAGAGAAGACCATATCTGGATCAACGTAAAATGTGACCCGGAGTGGAGAGATTTCTGGCGCAATGCTTTTGTATCCGTGATTCCGGGGTATCATGTGAACAAAGAACACTGGAATTCCATCATTCTGGACGGGACGGTACCGGACAAGGACATTGAAAGAATGATAGCGGAAAGCTATGAGCTTACAAAGGAAAAACTGAAAAAAAGGAAGCGTTAGAAAGTTCAAGCCTCATAAGCCGCCAATTGAAGGGGTATATGGGGCTTGTATCGTTCCTACAGACGGTGAAGTTGGAATAAAGCACCTTTATTTTAACGGATAAATCCACCAATTGGTGTCATATAGGTTGGACTAAATCCGTCCATTCATAGGCTAAAGTCCCTGGATGAAATAAAAATTATAAAATAGAAGTAAAAAATGCGATAATGCCGAAATAATCCAAGGATCTTAGAAGTCTAAGAAGTTACATTAATGGATTCCTTGTAAGTATTTCCCCATTCCTCCATAGATTTAAACAGAGGACGTAATGTGTCCCCCAATTCACTTAAGGAGTATTCGACGCGTGGCGGCACTTCTGGAAAAACAGTTCTGATGACTAATCCGTCGGACTCTAATGAACGAAGGTTATCCGTTAATACTTTCTGACTGATTCCTGGAATACCGTTTTTTAATTCCCCGAAACGGGAGGTCCTTGCCAATAGATTTCGTATGATTAATAGTTTCCATTTATTGCCGATTAGTTCAACTATTGTAGCAACAGGACATAATGGCAATTCGTCTTTTGTCAGCATATTTGTACCTCCTAAAATATCTATATGGTTTATAAAAGAATGTTATATACAAATTATAATGTAACATTCTTTGGCAGTCAATATTTCTTTTGATATCAAGATGAAGGTAATGGTTACAAAAAGGTGCGTACTTACTAATAGGCTGCATGTAATCTATAATAGAGCATGATTATAAATGTTATTGGTGAAAGGACAGATAGGAGATGGAATTAAAACAAAGGGAACGCTTGACTCATATTGTGAAAAAATTCTCAATCAAAAATGATATAGATATTTTGGGAATTGCTGATGTTGAGGAGTTAAATCAAAAAGCAAGGGCAGGAAGACGGCCTAAAGACTTGTTTCCGACAGCAAAATCAATTTTGTTATTTGGCTGCGGGATGGCCGATCCAATTAGCAGAGGGTGGGTTTGCAACGGAAAAGGAGGGGATTATATCTCGTTGACACTCAGTGAATTGGAAAATCGGAAATGGATATTGAAAAAGTTTTTGAGAGAACAGGGGTTTCATACTTTTGGAGGTGACATTTATGGGGAAGGAATTCTAAATACAGGAATCCGTCTGGCCAATGCGGCGGAAAGCTGTGGAATGGGTTACATCGGAAAAAGCAATTTATTAATTACGAAAAAGTATGGTCCGAGACTGAATTTACTTTATCTTGCAACAGATGCCCCATTAATCCCTGACAGGGAAGTGGAAAAAGATAATTGTGGAGGATGCAAAATTTGCCAGACGCATTGTACAAGCGGGGCTATTTTGGGAGATGGATACTTTCATGCAAGACAGTGCGAATGCATTATTAACTGTAGTGAGAATAAAATGTATTATTCCAGCCATTTGAATATTGACTGCGATATGTGTCTTCGTATGTGTCCGAAAGGAGACATGCATTGGGATGCGGAAGAAAAGAAAAATACATGGTTTGAAAAAATTGAAAAGAAGAATGGGGGCTGATTATGAGAGCACAGTGGAGTAAACGAAGAAAAAAGGAAGATTTGATCATTCCAGATCTATATTTGGAAAAGAATGAAGAAATGCAAAATAGAAGAGACCTTACCTTCTTGATACAGGAGGCTGCCTTTGCTGAAAAGATACCATTTTTTCATATTTTAGATTGTGACCTTCTTGCAGATGGTAAAAAAGCAAGGAGTATTATTTTTCTCGGAATTCCGCTGTATGAGCCGTTGCTATTGATGGAGCAGTCCATTTACGGGACGGATGGTGAGTCAAAATGCACCATGGCGCAGAAGAAAGTGGAAAGTTATCTTAGGAATTTTAGCGATAAGCTGGAGATACTGGGGTATAACACGGTGATAAAGCTGCCAGATATTTTGCCGGATGATGAAGCTAACAGGCTATTTGAAATGACAAAGACGGGATTTGTAGGGAAAAACCATAGATTTATCGTAGAAGATTATGGGTGCAGAAACTATATAGGTTATATATTATCTGATGCACCCTTGATGGGGGGAGATTATCGTTATCCAGAATATGACGAGAATTTGTGTGGAGGCTGTACTTTGTGTCTTGACCAATGTCCAGGGGGCGCATTAAAAGAAAACGGATTTACAAAGGAGCGTTGCGAAAATTACCGTGAAAACTCTAAAAATCAGGTGGAAATAGCTGCGAAAAGTATTCGTAAATGTGATGTTTGTTACGCGTGCTGCCCCATCGGAACAAAAACGAGGTGGCAGAGTGCAGATAGTTCCGTATAGTCACCTTTTTGTAACCTACTAATAAAAAAGTTTCTACTTTTTATTTGATAATTACCCAGGTATATTGATAGTGTAAGAGACACTTTCATCGAAAAACTGAGGAAGTAGCAGAATGTCATTGTTTACGAAGAAATCAGGTGCACAGGCATATTTCAAAGCACCTGAAAAGAATGGAAAGTCCCATTGGAAACGCATTAACAGATAGCACGTACGGATATATTTGCAGGGGATGTCTGGCAGTAACATATGGCAGTAACATATGGATATACCCATAACAGGTATTCTGCTGATCCACAGTGCTGGAAAGAGGTTGTGTAATATGGATTATTTAGAAAAACGAATCAGTCAGGCACAAGAAGCCATTGAAAATAGCGAATACATATTAATCGGGGGAGGCGCAGGCCTGTCGGCAGCTGCGGGACTAACCTATAGTGGAAAAAGGTTTTCGGATCATTTTTCTGATTTTATGGAGAAATATGGATTTACAGATATGTATGCCGGAACATTTTATCCGTTTCAGACGGAAGAAGAACTTTGGGCTCACTGGGCAAGGCATATTGATGTAAACCGTTATCTTATGCCTGCCACCAGACTCTATCTTGATATCATGGAACTAGTGAAAAACAAGAAATATTTTGTAATATCAACAAACGTAGAAAGCCAATTTGTAAAAGCCGGATTTCCAGATGATAAGGTTTTCGAAGTTCAGGGAGACTATTCCTACCTGCAATGTGCTAAAGGGTGCCATGATAAACTTTACTACAACGAGGAATTGATTAAAAAAATGGTGTTTCATACAAAGGAGTGCAGAATTCCCTCTGAACTGGTGCCAAGATGTCCTGTGTGCGGAAATGAAATGGATGTAAACTTACGTCACAATGCTTTTTTTGTACAGAATGAAGAATGGTACAAGGCGGATAAAAGATACAGCAAATTTCTGGATGAGAGCGAAGGGAAAAATATTGTGTACATGGAGTTTGGAGTGGGATTTAATACCCCTGGTATTATCAGGTATCCATTTGAACAGATGACCTATAAAAATCCCAATGCTACACTAATACGGTTTAATAGGGATAACCCATTGGGAGCACCTGAAATTGCCAAAAAGACAATATCGTTTGATGAGGATATAATGCTGGTTATTCAATCCATTGGAAAAAGACAAAGTGAGCAGAATTTGCCAGGAAATGAGATGAAGAATGCATGATATATGGAATCCATGGCATGGATGCAAGAAGATAAGTGAAGGCTGTGATCATTGTTATATGTACTTCCTTGATCAAAGAAATGGCAGAAACGGAGGAGAAATTTATCAAACAAAGGGAAGCTATACATATCCCATGCAGAAAGACAGGCAGGGAAATTATAAAATAAAAAGTGGAGAGTTGATCCGCGTCTGCATGACATCCGATTTTTTCTTAGAAGAAGCAGATGAATGGAGAGAGGAAGCCTGGAGAATGATGCAAGAGCGCAGCGATGTGAAGTTCTTTCTGCTTACCAAACGGCCCCAAAGAGTTGAAAAGTGTCTGCCTAAGAATTGGGGAGATGGCATTGGCCAGTGGTCTATGGAAAACATTTTTTTGAATGTCACTTGTGAAAATCAGGAACGGGCAGATGAAAGAATACCTATTCTTTTGGAGCTTCCATTTAAGCATAAAGGAATTATGTGTGCTCCTATTATTGGTAAGGTGGATATCGAAAAATATCTGCCTACCGGTCAGATTGAGCAGGTAATTTGTGGGGGTGAAAACTATGATGGGGCAAGACCCTGCAATTTTGAGTGGGTCAAATTACTAAGAAAACAGTGTGAAACTCATCAGGTTTCATTTTTGTTTATAGAGACAGGTACATTTTTTGTGAAAGATGGGAAAAAATATCATCTCCCTAAAAAAAATGTACAGAGTGAGATGGCATATAAATCAGGCATGAATTATAAGGGGAAAGAGATGAGCTTTCTTCTTTATGATACGTTTGGAACAAGAATTGAAAAGGAATGCCTGTACGAGCCACATTTCCGGGAAAATTGCGGGCATTGCGGCAGCAGGCAAATCTGTAACGGGTGCAGTGACTGTGGTAAATGCAAAGTGAAATGAATGAGTATGATAAATATGGGTAAGGAGGAGATGAAAATGAGCCATCGGTCACAAAATGAAAAGCTGGAATGGATTGTAAAGGAACTCTGTATTGACTCCGGGAAATACAAGGATTTAAAGGTAAGCAGACAGGACAGAAGAAATATTATGCGCTCACTTATGAACATCCGTATGCCAAGACCCATTTCTAATGAATTTTTAGAAATTCAGGACGATTTTTTAAGGCAGGAATCTTTTGAAAAAGGAATTGTAAAGTTGGAAACTATTCCAACAATTTGGGAAGAGTGTCATTCAAGTCATCCATTTTCAAATAAAATCTCCATTTGGCAAGGGGATATTACACGGCTCCAGGTAGATGCGATTGTAAATGCAGCGAACTCTCAGATGCTGGGATGTTTTGTTCCCTGCCATGGATGTATCGATAATGCCATTCATTCATCAGCTGGAATTCAGCTTCGGGAAGAGTGCTTTCGGTATATGAACAGAAAGAAAAATGAAGACAGGAATTATGAGGAGCCCACCGGAGAGGCATTATTGACCGGAGCATATAATCTCCCAAGCAGATATGTTCTCCATACGGTTGGACCAATTGTAAGGAATCAGCTGAACGAATCTTTAAAAGAAGAATTACGTTCCTGCTATCGTTCTTGTATTGATCTGGCAGTAAAATATGGGATCAGAAGCATCGCGTTTTGCTGTATCTCAACAGGGGAATTCCGCTTTCCTAATGTTGCAGCAGCTGATATAGCAATAGAGGTAATTGGAGAGAAATTGCAGGAGTTCAGGGATCAGATTGACAGGGTTATATTTAACGTGTATAAAGAAATCGATCTCGAGTTATATATAAAAGGATTTTCCAAATAAAATCAGAGCCACCGCACTGCGATGGCTCTGATTTTGGTTATACCAGACACCTGAGGATGTAAAGACCGTCATGCGTCGTATTCATAAAGATAAATCCGCGGTCATCTACCACGCAATCCTCTGCGCTTCCGAGCAGTGGACCGGGAGCCTCCACTTCGTAATAGAGCTTCCTGGGGTTGGGCGGTATAAAATAGGCAATCTCTTTTACATTATAAGGATCTGAGAAATCATATACCCTCATGCCTGCGTGGAAATAACAGTTATACACCCTGTCAATCCGATTTTCAATCCATGGTTTATTGGTCATAGGTTCATGCAGGTTGTGTGGACCAAATGGACCCTGACGCTTCAAACCGCAGAAATTGAAATTCTTAAACGGGAAATCTGCAGGTACCTCCGGGTACGGAAATGTTGCGACCATGGTAGGATCTGCCGGATTGGAAACATCGATTGTGACGATTGTATTAAGAGGCTGTGCCCCGCTTGAAAGCATCTCATCCGACTGACAGAAGAATCGTTCCCCTTCGTGCGTTCCGACAGCAAAATCAGTTCCGATGACAGGCAGGAACGTGTGGCAGCGGGCGCCAGCACATTTTCCGCTGAAAGGGGGATGCTGTTCCAGATGCCCCAGGGTCTTTGGCTGCGTAACATCCGACACGTCCACAACATAGAATCCCTTCTCCATACAGCTTATATATGCCTTGTCATCTAATACGTAGACGCAGTGGACTCCTCCGAAATGCGTAGAGCAGGCGGCGCGTTCCTCTTCTGTTTTGCTGTTTTGGAACTGGCTGTCCATCCACCAGCGTCCGACTTCCACGGGGCTCGCAGGATCAATGATATCGAGAATGCGATAGATATATCCTTCATAACCGGGGCAGCTGCAGCTGAGGTGGACATATCTGCCTCCGTTAAAGCAGAATCTGTGTACCCCGGGCGAATTGCCGGGTTCCCAGGATGAAAGAAGCCTCGGATTTTCGGGGTCATCCTTCAGACTATAAATCATAAGAGGTCCCAGAGGCTTGAATCCACCTTCTGGATACGGACCGTGAAGCATGGGCAGACCGTTGCCGACAGCAATAATCATAAGATCATCGCATATCTGCAGCTTCGGTGTTGAAGAATATGTGTACTCTTGTGGATCCAGACAGTTGATGTACCGGATACTTTGTGGATTGGCCGGATCTGTAATATCAACGATATTGAATCCAATGCCTTTCATGGAACCGCAATAGAGATAATATCTGCCTTCTGCCGTTTTGTATATCTGTGTCTGGAATGCCATGATACCGTCAAGATCATGGTACCCGACCAATTCCATATTCTTGATATAACCTTCGCTTTTAGAAATCATTATTATTCACCCTGTCCTTTCTGCAACATATATTTCCATTATAATCTGCGGCATCAATAATGTAAAATTCGATTTCAGAGCATTTTGTCATAACATTACGGGTATATGGAAGTTGCTAAATAAGGCGTATTGATTTATTATAATATATATAGATAATAAATGCTGGCGGAGGATATAGGGAAATAATGAATACGAACCAGATACGCTGTTTTCTGGAAGCGGCTCTTGAAAAGAACTTCACCAGGGCTGCGCAAAAAATGCATATGTCACAGCCATCCATCAGCAGGATTATAAGTACGCTTGAAAAGGAATTGAATGTTCCATTGTTTTATCGTTCAAGAAACAAAAAAATCGACCTGACGCCTTCCGGAGAGGTCTATTACGAATTCTTTAAGAAAATTCAGTTTGAATTTGAGCTGAAAAGAGAAGCGGCTGATAAACTGGCTGCCCAAAAGGAAATGAATCTTCATTTCGGATACGTTGCGAAATGGAATATATACCCTCAGCTGATGAATGTTTTTCAGGAAGTGAATTCCGTTCGTCCGGGCATTGATTTTTTGCCGGAATGCCAGACATTCAGCGAATTGAACCGCCTGCTTGCCAACCGGGAGCTGGATATGATTCTGACTCTGAAAAAGTCTTTTACATGCGCTGCGGGGATCGGGTCGGAAGATATCCTTGAATTGAAACGAATCATTCTGTTTTCTGATAAATTCACGGACAATCCAGGAAGCTTTACGACGCCTGAAGATTTCAAGAGTTCAGCGTTTTACTACGCGACCGACAGCCACCCGGATATAAATCTTGAGATTCAGAATTTCTGCAGGCCATATGGATTTGCTCCTGAGCTTAAGCCTCTGAGCAATATGGAAACGGTTATTACCATGGTGGAGAATGGTTCGGGTGTCTGCATTATCGATTATTGGGGATGCTCCAATATTAAAGGACTTCATTACATAGTTTTGGATTCTTTCAATACAGTGACGCTGGCATGGAACAACGCAGTATCTGAGGAGGTGGTCCGTTTGGTCAGGGAAAGCATCCTGCTGAATCTGAAAGGTACCTGACACTATAAACGTTCAAAGCATAGTGTTTCGCTATCCTGGATAAGACATACCGGCCCAATCGCGTGGGTCTGTTGTGGAGTTCATGGGAAGCGGAGAATAATAAAATAATGAAAGGTGGTTTATGGTATGGGAAAAGCAGTCCAGGATTTAAAGAAGGAACATGAGTCTATTCTGCATGTATTCAGAATTATGGAAAATATGAGCGAACGAAATATGGAAGAATCTGCAAGACTAGGGTACGACTCTGATCTTGTGGATTTTTTTAAAGTATTTGCGGATAAGTGCCATCACGGAAAAGAGGAGCTATATCTCTTTGAAGAACTGGTAAATGCAGGAGTCCATAACGAAGGCGGGATAATTGGGACGCTTCTTCAGGAACACAATCTTGGCAGAGATTATTTGGCCATTATGGATACAGCAGTTCAGAAAAAGAATGCTGAAGAATTCGATAGCGCCGCAGAAAAATATCTGCTGCTTATGCGGAATCACATTGATAGAGAAAATAAAGTCTTATTCGAAATGGCTGACCAATTGCTGGATGAGGCAAAACAGGACGAAATATTTGAGAAATTTGAACAGCATGAACAAAGTGTTATCGGACACGGGATTCATGAAAAATTGCATGCAATGATACATGGATGGTCGGAGGAATTTGATGTTGAATAAATTTTAGTATATAATGATTGAAGAAGCGTTTGTCAGGAGGCAGGATATGGTTGACGAGAAGGAATTATGGGAGCAATGCGTGAAATTCCATGGTCATGCGTGCGGAGGGCTGACTATAGGGTTTAAAGCTGCCCTTTATGCAGTGGAGCTTTTGGATTTAAGCTTTTCAGAAGATGAAGACGTGGTATGTATTTCTGAAAATGATGCCTGCGGTGTTGATGCCATACAGGTCATTCTTGGATGCAGTATCGGAAAAGGCAATTTATTGTTTCATATGCGCGGAAAACAGGCGTTCTCATTTCATAACAGAGCCAATGGAAAGTCCGTGCGTCTGGTTTTGAAGGACAGGCCTGATGGGGCTTCGGGAGAGGGTTTTTTTGCATATATGCAGGAAAGAATGCCTGAAGAATTATTCGTGGTAAAAAAGACTGCGGTTCAGATTCCGGAAAGGGCAAGAATTTTAAAGTCGCTTCATTGCGCATGCTGCAATGAAGCGACCGCGGAAACAATGATACGGCTGCAAGACGGGAAGTATCTGTGCCTTGACTGCTATTTGCCATATAACAGATTTGATGTGTGAGTTTAAACTTTATAGAATTTATCTTTTTCAATATTTCTAAAAATTATTTCCACGTGCTGGTATCCCATATCCTGCACATATTTTACGAGCAGGTCGGCGGTTTTTTTCTGGAGATCCTCCGGCCTTTCGAACCATAAAACCTCAACAAGGGGCATACCCTTGGCTGGTTCGCCGTCGGCGACATATACAGATTGGGTTACTTCAAGATGCAGGCTGTCCCTCGGGCATTGTAAAATCGACTGCAGGTCATCCAGCATATTCTTACTGGCTTTGAGAACGTCATCAGTTGCAATTGCTTTAAAATTTATCATCGGCATGTTTGACTCCTCCAATTCTTTCAGCGTGATTTAACGGGCTCTCTTGGAAATTATTATATAATTCCGGAAAGGCTTTGTCAAATAAACCGCATTTTGAAAATGAAACTATAGAAAGCAGGAAATTAAAAAATGTTCACTGATATGCATATACATGCGGCCCTGAATCATCTTTTTACAAGAAAACAGTGGGGAGAAGCAGATGAAGAGCAAAGAATAAAATGGCTGCAGAAGTTCTTCGCAGAGTATGAAGAGATGGGAATATCGGCATTGAGGGATGGGGGGGACAGTGCATTCATATCCTTCGAAGCACGCCCGGTGGCAAGGGAACGGGGCTTTGTTTACAAGACCCCTGTATATGCCTTATACAAGAAGGGCTGCTATGGTTCTTTCATCGGAATGCCGGTCGCGGATCTTACGGAAATAAAAGAGGAGCTGATCCGACTTTCTTCGTATGAACCGGATCATATAAAGGTGATCCTGACGGGTATAGTTGATTTTCAGAAATACGGACATGTCGGAGGAACGAACTTTTCACTCCGGGAACTTTCTTATATCTGCGATTTTGCCAGAGACCGGGGACTTCCGGTCATGGTCCACGCAAATGGAAGCGAGGGTGTAAATCTGGCAATTGAGGCAGGAATTTCTACGTTGGAGCATGGATATCTAGTTTCTGAAGCGGAACTTTACAAATTGGCTGAAGCACGCGTGACGTGGGTTCCTACGCTTTCACCGCTTGGCAACATCCTGGAATCGGCAGATCAAAGATTCGACTCCGATAAAGAGGTCATACGGAAAGTCTTTGGGGAACAGCTGGCTAACATCCAGAAAGCGGACAGTCTGGGCGTAAAGATTGCATTAGGGAGCGACGCAGGAGCCCTTCTTGTTGGCCACGGAACAGGACTGGAAGATGAGATGCGACATTTTGAAAAGATTGATGGATTTAGCAGAAACAGAATAGAAAGGATATGTACAGATCAAAAGGCCTGGATGTGCTAATGCTGATGGTCGGGTGAAAGAGGAGGAATCAGGATGAAAGAAGCCATGCTGTATGAAAAGCTGCAGGACGATAAAGTCAGGTGCGCCGTATGCAGCCACAGATGTACTATTTCTGAGGGGAAAAGGGGAATCTGCTCTGTGCGGGAGAACCGCGAAGGAACGCTGTATGCCCTGAATTATGGACGTGCAATAGCCGTGCATGTTGACCCGATCGAAAAGAAACCGCTTTATCACTTCATGCCGGGAACAAGTACGTACTCATTTGCTACGGTTGGCTGTAATTTTCGGTGCCAATGGTGCCAGAACTGGGAAATATCACAGGCTTCCAAGCCGAACCGTCCGATTGCGGGCGCCCTCATTTCTCCGGAGGAACATGTACAGAGAGCTCTCGAATATGGATGCCCGTCAATTTCCTACACGTATTCGGAACCGACAATTTTCGTGGAATATGCGTTGGATACCATGAAGCTCGCCAGAGAAAAAGGGTTGAAGAATACGTGGCATACCAATGGATATATGACGAAAGAAACTCTTGATGCAATTGTCCCATATCTGGATGCTGCAAATGTTGATTTCAAGGGACCTGACGATACGGTATATGAAAAATACTGTGGCGGAAAATCAGGACCTGTAATGGAAAGTTTGAAATACCTCTATAAAGCCGGAGTCCATCTTGAGATAACGACCTTGATTGTGCCGGGCGTCAATGACCAGAAGCAGCAGCTGCAGACAATAGCGAAATTTATTGCCAATGAACTTGGTAAAGATGTGCCATGGCATATATCACGGTTCTTTCCGGCCTGGAAAATGCCGGATGCACCGGTTACGCCGCTGGAAACACTGGAAATGGCCCGTAAAGCAGGCGAAGAAGAAGGTCTTCTGTATATCTACCTGGGTAATGTATTCTGAAAATGGATTAATAGGAGCAAAAGGGCTGACTGCCTTCAAAAACACCGCTGATTCTGGCGGTGTTTTTTGCCTGCTCATCAATTGTAAATCAAAAGGCAATCCTTTTGATATAACAATAAAAATTTATTGATAAACGATAAGTACTATGATATCATATTTATATAAACTCAAAGAGAATTTAAAGCGAGGTACTTTTATGAAGCATAGTTCAACCATTTTTTTGAAAGCAGTTGTCTTACTTATAGGTCTCCCGGTTCTGGCTATATGTATATTCTGGCTGCCCGGGCTTGCGGACATCTATGATGGGAAGGACTCAGAGGCAGCATATGTTCTATATCCTGTTTTTATTTGCGCATATGCTTCGGCAATTTCCTTTTTCTTTGCGCTGTACCAGGCATTCAGGCTGTTAGGGTACATAGATAAAAACACTGCTTTTTCATCTTTATCCGTGAAGGCTTTGAAGAAAATTAAATTCAGTGCTGTCGCAATTGGTGTTCTCTACGGCGCATGCATGCCATTCTTATACTTCATTGCTGAGGCAGATGATGCCCCGGGTCTGATAGTGATCGGGCTGGTCATCATTTTTGCATCAGCCGTGATCGCCGCGTTTGCCGCTGTCTTGGAAATGCTTTTGAAAAGTGCCATGGAAATTAAAATGGAAAATGATCTGACGGTCTGAGGGGAAGGATATGGCAATTATAATCAATGTTGATGTGATGTTGGCTAAAAGGAAAATGAGCGTAACAGAACTTTCAGAGAAGGTCGGGATCACCTTGGCCAATCTTTCTATACTTAAGAATGGAAAGGCAAAGGCAGTCCGGTTTTCTACGCTGGAAGCGATTTGCCGGGCACTGGACTGCCAGCCGGGAGATATCATGGAATACAGGAAGGATGAAAATGTATGATTAAGGACATTGACAAGCTGATTGACGAAAATACAGATAATCCCCATGAGCTGGAGAGGCTGTACAGGGAAGAACCCCGGGCTTTCGAGGAGTCATTTCCTTACATATGGGAACAGAATCCTGATTCGCGGGTTCTCGCTGCCTGGAATGAAAGATTGAATTTCAGGGGTGCCGGAAATACCCAAAAAGTATCATACCTACGGAAGGATATTCTGGTTATGGTTCTTCTGGCAGCCCTGTCAGGGATAAGCACCAGGATGATTTTATATTTAGTTGATCAGCAGATGATAGCCCCTGTAAACCTTGTGTTTGGGATATTCCCTTTCTTAGCCGGCTTGTTTGTATATAAGAATCTGCCCAAAAGAACGATATTGACCGCCCTTGTATCCTTATTCCTGATTTGCGGCGTTTATATGAATCTGTTGCCATTTGAGGGAAAAGACAGTATTCTGCTGGCTTATCTGCATCTTCCAGTATTTCTGTGGGTTTTAACAGGACTGGCATTTACAGGTGACAATTATAGAATAGGAAGCACAAGACTGGCCTATCTGAAATTCAATGGGGAATTCTGTATACTGTATGCCAGCATGGCAATCTGTGGAATGCTGCTGACTGCATTGACGATGCAGCTATTTGGAGTTGTCGGCGTTGATATATCCGAATTCTATTTTGAAAATATCGTTTTGATCGGAGCTGCTTTTCTTGCAGTCGTGGCTGCATTTCTGGCCTCGGGAAACCTGAAGCTTGCCAGAAATATTGCGCCACATATAGCCCGGATCTTTGGGCCGCTTGTACTGGCTACCCTGATGGTCTACCTTGCCGCGGCTATATGGATTGGAAAAAATCCATTCCTGGACCGCAATTTTCTCCTCTCTTTCAATGGGATCCTCCTTTGCGTGCTGGCGGTAACCATATTCTCCATTACGGAAAGAAGTAAAGAGGAGAAAAAGAATGTTTCCGATTTTGTGAATTTTGCCCTGATTGTCCTGGCACTTATCACAGACTTTGTTGCCTTGTCATCTATAGTTTTCCGGCTTTCTTCTTACGGGCTTACGCCTAACAGACTGGCTGTTTTGGGCATAAACATATTAATCTGCATCCATCTGCTTTGGATAATTTTCGCGTATATGCGTTTTCTTCAAAACAAAACAGACCCTGCAGGAATACAGGATGCCATTACAAAATATCTGCCGGTCTATGGAATCTGGACGGCGTTTGTTACATTTGCGTTTCCTTTGATTTTTTAAGAGAGGGTCATTTAACAGGGGGTCTGACCCCCCATAAGGGGAGATATAGCCATGATAATCGGAGTGATAAGGGTTGAGATCTATGTTCCATGGGTCCATTCCCTGAAAGAAAAGCGGATGGTCGTCAAGAGCGTCTGTGCCAAAGTGCGGAACAAATTCAACGTTTCCATTGCAGAGACGGATGAACAGGATATCCATCAGAGAATTGTTCTGGGGATTGCCCTGGTTGCAGGGGAAGCCAGCCTGGCCGACAGTATCATGGACCATGTGCTGAATTTCATCGAGGGCAGCACGGAAGGCGAAATAATCAATATTGAACGGGAGTTCAGATGATTGCTGACGTCTGGATGGGGAGACTGAAATAAGTTTATTGATTAACAATAATTCACTTAAATCGTATTATGCATGCGGTTGCTATGAATAATAGTTCATTATATACAGATAATTGAAATTTAATTAACATAAAAACATTGTTAAATATGAAACATAAGATAAAAGTGAATAATAATGCAATTGACCTGCAGGACATACCATGTTACGATGAGCCAAATTTAACATAAGATGTGAACTGCAAAGGAGATTATTCATGAGAGAACAAAAACAGCGACGGTTACCTGTAGTAATTGCATCCATAGCCATCCAGCTCTGCCTTGGTACAGTATATATTTGGAGTGTATTTCAAAATGGAATCGCACAAGGAATTTTTTCCGGCCGAAATGCAGATGCAGCATTGACTTTTTCCCTTCTTCTGGCCGTTCTTGGTTTTGGAAGTATAGCGGGAGGCCGTCTCCAGGAAGTGATCGGTCCCAGGGCGACCGTTATTACCGGAGGTGTTATTGCCGGGATTGGATTTATTGCCGCCTCATTTACCAGCGCTTCCTTTCCGTGGCTCCTGTGGCTTACCTATGGTGTATTAGGCGGTTTCGGAATGGGATTTTCCTACTCGACTACCATTACAATTGCGCAGAAATGGTATCCAGAGAAAAAAGGTCTAATTACGGGAATCATAGTATCCGCTCTTGGTTTTGGAGGAGTAGTATTCACCCCCATCGTAGGAGCTGTAATTGCGCATTTTGACACGGGTGTAGCAGGTTCCGGTGAGTTAATGGCTTTGCGGGTTTTGGGCATTATATTCATAGTGGTCAGCCTTATCGGAGGATATTTCATAGCGGCTCCACCTGAAGACGTCCTGCACGGCGCCGTTTCCGGGAGTGGTCAGGGGGAGAGTCTTTCTCCACGCCAGATTATGAAAGATCCGCGCTTCTATCTGCTTGCTGGATCTCTGATGCTTGCCTGCATGGGAGGTCTCATGATGATCGGGTTCGCCAAGCCTATTGCTATCGCCCGGGGCATGGCAAAGACGGCAACAGTCGGAGTGCTGGCAATCACTCTTTTTAATTCCATCGGACGACTTTTCTGGGGCTTCATTTCTGATAAGCTGGGTCGCAAGAGAACCGTAATCCTTTTATTGGTGGTGACGGCGGTTCTTTCCCTCTGTGTAAACCTGGTTACGGGATACATGATTTATGTCCTGATTGCACTGATTGGATTTTCCTATGGCGGATTTCTGGGCACCTACCCCTCATTCACTTCAGATTTGTTTGGAGTGAAATATAATGCAACAAATTATGGAATGGTATTGATCGGGTTCGCCGTCGGCGCATTGGCGTCCTCTTACATTGCAGGATATTTCAAGGACATCGCGGCTACCGATATCAATCTTATGTTTCCTGCATTTATTATAGCATCAGCGGCAGCTCTGCTTTCTATTCTGCTGGTCGCGCTGATCAAAACAAAGAACGTATAATGTGATAAAAGAAACAATTGAAGGTCCTGACTGTACCGTGAAGAATGGACGGGACCAAACTTTATGCCTGAAAAGTTGACGCAGGCCTGCAGCTGGAATATACTGTAAGTAATAGGTTCGAAAGACTGAAGGAATATTAACAGGGGTACTAAATGGTAGCGGTTTTCATAAACAGGGGGACGATTATGAAGAAGCAAATATTACATACTTTTTTTAATGACATGAAAAATTCCACTTTTGCTGTAGAGTATTGGGACGGCGAAGTGAGGAATTATGGAAAAGGTGAAAGTTCAGATCTGAAAATTATTTTTAAGAAACCATTACCGTTGACATTTGAAATTGCGGATCCTATGCTATCTATCGGAGAGGCATATATGGATGACGTAATAGACTTTCAAGGCAATTTCGATGAAGTTATGAAAATGGCCATGAAAAACAAAGATTTAGTCAAGGGAGAAAGCAACATTCTGAAAGTTACCTCAAAGCTGATAAAGAAATCCAATATCAAGAAAGTGCAAAAGGAAAATATCCATCAGCACTACGATTTGGGAAATGACTTTTTTTCCCTTTGGCTGGATGATACCATGAGCTATTCCTGTGGATATTTCAAGGAATCAACGGATACATTGAAGGATGCGCAAATAAATAAAATCGATCATATATTGAAAAAGCTTCAGCTAAAGCCCGGGGAGACTCTGCTGGACATCGGAAGCGGCTGGGGCTGGCTCATAATCCGGGCAGCCCAGATGTATGGAGTTAAGGCGACCGGAATTACCATAAGCGAAGAACAGTATAAGGGAACCTTGGAGAGAATAAAAAGCCTCGGCCTTGAAGATCAGGTTGAAGTAAAACTGCTGGATTATCTCGATTTGGATGGAAGAGTTGCAAAATATGACAAGATAGTCAGCGTCGGAATGTTTGAACATGTAGGCAGAGACAACCTGCATCAATATATGGAAAAAGTACAGGAACTATTAGAACCAAAGGGATTATCCCTTCTCCATTCCATTATGGGGACACATGAGGACGATGTGAATTCATGGATTGCCAAATATATTTTTCCAGGTGGTTATGTTCCTTCCCTCAGAGAGACAACCGGTCTTCTGCCGGAATATGATTTTCATCTGATACATGCAGAAACCCTGCGTATGCATTATGCTATGACACTGGACCGCTGGTATGAAAATTATCGTCAGCACTGGGGCGTGGTTGAAGAAAAATACGGAAGAAGATTTGCCCGAATGTGGGAGCTGTATTTAAAGGGCTGCGCTTCGAATTTCAGAGTATCCGGTCTGGATATATATCAGCTGCTATTTTCAAAGGGATTAAACAATGATCTGCCCTTGACACTGCATCGAATATAAAGCTAACAACCTCCGGGCTTTTCCGGGGGTTGTTTTGCAGCTTGGCAATAATATTCGGAGGTATTTCATGTGTTATATATGGTATAATGTAGTTAGGATATTCAATGAATGGAAAGGAATGAAAATGTATGGGCGATAAAATGGCGGAAATGGAGAAAGAAAGCCACCTTGATAAAATTGCGATTCTGATCGATTCGGGATGCGACGTACCACAGGACATAATCGAAAAATATAATATGAAAGTCTTAAGGCTCCATGTCATTTATAATGAAAAAGAATATACGGATGGGCTGGATATTACCGCAGATATGGTTTATGAACGGTTTCCCGCTGAAATACCGACGACATCTACGCCGGGAATTGGAGAAATCACAGATGTGATTAAGGAAATCAAAAGAGAAGGCTATAATAAAGTGATTGCGGTATGCATATCCAGCGGATTGAGTGGAACCTATAACGCAGTACGTTTCGTGCTGAGCGAAGAGGATGAATTGGAATCTTTTGTGTTTGACACGAAAAACATATCGATGGGGAGCGGTTTTTTTGCAATCTGGATAGCCTATCAGATTGAAAAAGGAAAAACATTCCGAGAAATCACGGAAGAACTGCCTTCAAAAATCAAAGATTCGAAAGTGTTTTTCTATATGGATAATTTGGATTATCTACGCAAAGGCGGAAGAATCGGGCTCCTGACTGCTTTGGCAGGAAACATTCTGAATATAAAGCCCATCATATCCTGCAATGAACAGGGCGCTTATTATACAGTGGCAAAGGAGCGGGGTTCAAAAAAGGCAATGAATAAACTGTTGGATGTGGTCATGCAGGAAATAGGATCAAACCAGGTGCTGGCTGCCATCATGAATGGGGCCGCAGTGGAAAAAGCAACCCAGGTAAAAGAGAGACTTCTTGATAAAATCCCTGCTTTAAACATATTGTTTGAGAAACAGGTCATGGCTTCATTAGCGGTCCATACAGGACCGGGACTGATCGGCATTGGAATCATGGTAATCTAAAACTACAGGCGGGTATTGTGGCATCCCATGAATTATGGTACGATATAAAAAAAATTATGGTACGATATAAAAAAATAGAGATGTTTTGCAACAACGGCTCAAACTGGAAAGGCAAGGAATATAAATTGGATAATAATGATATACTAATCAGATTAAGATATGCGCTGGATATTAAAGACGCAGATATCGTGGAGATGTTCAAACTCGGCGGAGTCGATGTGACAAAAGAGGATGTCCTTAAGATGCTGTCAAAGCCGGATGAAGATGAGGATGGCAGTGAGGACAGGTTAGAATGCAACTATTTCATGTTGGAATCATTTTTAAATGGATTCATCATTTTCAAACGGGGAAAACAGGAAGAGAAAGCAGATCAGCCTGCAAAACCTGTGTTGTCAATAAAAAATAGCAGTAATGTGAATAATATACTGTTGAAAAAATTAAAGATTGCTTTGGCACTGTCAAGTGAGGATATGATTGAAATATTTGAACTTGCAGGAATTACCATAACAAAAGGAGAATTGAGCGCCGTATTCAGAAAAGAAGGACACAGAAATTATAAAGAATGTGGTGACAGGTATGTACGTAATTTCTTAAAAGGATTAGCCATAAAATACAGAAAATAATCGGGATCGGTGGATGCAGGGATACATTTAATCGCTACCCTTGAAGAACTGAATCACAAAAGCCGGCCGAACGAGGCCGGCTTTTGTGATTAAACATAGATTTATTTGCTCAAAGAAAATGAAGGGGGATAAAAATGAAAAATAGCATAATCGTATTTAGTCTGAGCATGTTACTGGTTATCGGTGTATCAGCCTGTTCACCTGCTGGAACGGTAAAGACCGCATCCTCGGGAGGGGATGCCTTACAGGTTCAGGATACCATCACGGTTCAGGGAACGTCCAGTATCACGGTTACCCCGACTATAGCCTATGTGAACATAGGGGTGACCACTTTCAGCAAAGAGGCGGTGATTGCCCAAAGTGATAACGCTGAAAAGATGCAGCGGGTTTACGAGGTGTTGGACGGGCTGGGGATTGGCAAAGATAATATTAAGACCATATCCTATTATATTACTCCACACTATGACTACACATACAGCACTGCAAAAATGACAGGTTATGACGTTACAAATGGAATTCAGGTGACGGTTCTGGATCTGGCAAAGGTCAGCCAGGTGCTGGATATGACTGTGGAGCAGGGAATCAATCAATCGAATTCCATTTCTTTCGATATTACAGAGCAGGAAAAAAATGATTTCTATCTGCAGGCTTTAACGCAGGCAGTAGCCAATGCCGGGGGAAAAGCCGGCGCGTTAGCATCTGCTGCTGGGGTAACCTTGGGAGAACCGGCCCAGATTACTGAGAGTTCACCGGATTATGTGGTCACACCTGGTTATGATGCTTCAGGTGCCGGCAAGGGGGAGGGCAGCGTTACTCCTATTTCTGCAGGCGAATTAAAAGTGGAGGCCAACGTCACGGTTGTCTATGGCTATTAGATATTACTGTTTTTAGAAAAAAGGGGGTATCGGGAATGAAACGACTTGCTGTACTTACAGGAGGAGGGGACTGTCCTGGGCTGAATGCAGTCATAAGAGCCATAGTTAAATCATCTGTCAGACTGGGGATGGAAGTCTTTGGGATTCGTGATGGGTTTCACGGGGCAGTTGAAGGTGATTTCATCCCACTCGGTATCAACGATGTTTCTGGGATTTTACCGCGCGGAGGAACAATTTTAGGAACTACCAACCGGGATAATCCGTTTTCCTACAGGTCAAGATCCAGTGCAGATGAGGTGCCAGCAGATCGTTCTGGCGATGTTCTGAGGAACCTGGAAGAAAACAAAATAGATGCGCTTCTGGTTATCGGCGGGGATGGGAGCCTGTCGATTGCCCTTGAATTTTCACAGTTGGGATTCCCAGTAGTTGGCATCCCGAAAACCATTGATAATGACGTGATGGCAACGGATCTGACTTTTGGATTCCAATCTGCGGTGAATTTTGCACAGGACGCCCTGGACAGGCTGCATACAACGGCCGAATCACATCACCGCATAATGATTCTTGAAGTTATGGGCAGATATGCAGGTTGGATCGCCTTGTACGCTGGAACAGCAGGCGGAGCGGATGTCATTCTCATCCCGGAAATACCATATAATATGGATTCAATCGTGAAAGCTGTTCAGGACAGGATTCATGCTGGGAAAAGGTTCAGCATTGTTGTCGCAGCAGAAGGAGCAAAACCAATAGGCGGGGAAATGACAGTAGACAGAATTTTAGAAGGTCGCCCTGAACCAATCAGGCTCGGAGGCATCGGCGCCCGATTAAGTGACGATCTTGAAAAATTGACTGGGCTTGAAACAAGATCCACGGTGCTCGGACATCTTCAGCGCGGTGGATCCCCATTGGCAAATGACCGGATACTGGCTACCCGTTACGGTGTGTCAGCTGTGAGAGCTGCCATAGATCAAAGGTTCGAAATGATGGTGGCCTTGCAGGGGAATCAGGTAACGCTGGTCCCTCTGAAAGAAGCTGTCAATAGATTAAAACTGGTGCCTGCTGATGATGAAGTTCTTCTGGCGGCGCGAAGTGTAGGAATCTGCATGGGAGACTGAGATGATATTATCAAAATTAAATATCCGGGTTGTCTAAACAACTTACAATAACCCGTGGCTGTGTTATTTTAAAGATGGTGAGTATTTTAGAATAAATTTTGTTTTTCGTTGCAGATTCCTTAAAAATGGAAGAAAGGGCATGAGGATCAGCCCTTTTTTTCGTGCGGTCACTGAATAATTCAAAAGAATTTGATTCGAAAGTAGTGTATAATTGTTAAAAGCCTGAAAGCTCTTGGGAAAATGAAAAGACGAAAAACTGACGGGAGGTCAATCAAGTGAAAATAGCAGTAATCGGTGCAGGTGCCATGGGATGTCTTTATGGGACCTATTTATCCGCCAAAAATGATGTGGTTTTATTTGACAGTTATGCTCCGCAGGTGGAAGCCATTAATCGGGATGGCCTCACAATGCTGGAGGACGGAAAAGAAACAACCATACGAATCAGGGCTGAGCTTAGCGGCACTGACATTGGATCGGCAGATATGGTGGTGGTATTTGTCAAGTCAACACAGACATATGAAGCTGTAAAAGAAAATCAGAAACTGATAGATGCCCGCACGCTGGTCGTGACATTACAGAATGGTGCTGGCAATGACCGTGATATCCTGCAGTTTGCGCGGAAGGAAAATATAGTAATTGGAACTTCCAAGCATAATAGTGTTGGAATCGGTCTGGGTAAATTCAATCACACTGCTTCTGGTATCACTACCATCGGGACCATGGATGAAGATTCTACAAAGGACAGGGAAGTTGAAAAAGTGCTCAAAGACTCCAGAATTGACGTTGAGGTTTCCAACGACATCCAGCGTATCATCTGGAGCAAACTATTTGTAAATATGTCCATCAATACGCTGACTGCACTTTTGCAGACTAAAATCGGATACATGACAAAAAATAAGTATGCCTGGAATTTCGCAAAAAGGGTAGTATATGAAGGTGTGGATGTAGCTGAGGCAGATGGCACTTATTTTGATCGCCGTGAGACACTGGAAATGGTCCGCAAGGTTTGCCTGGAGGCAGAAGAAGGGTATTCCTCCATGTATCAGGACCGGCTGCACAAGAGGCTGACGGAAATAGACCGAATAAATGGCGCTGTTGTAGAGCAGGCCAAATCGTATGGGGTCGCAACGCCCTATAATTCCCTGATTGTAGATTTGATTCACGCCATCGAAGGAACCTATGATGAATCATAGTATCTATGTGAAAAACTTTGAAAACAGTTCGTATGTTTCAATGGCATAACAGACCATCAGATAAACCAGCAGGAACCAGCTTATGAGGGAGGCCGTAAACATTGGAAGCCTGTTGATCATTTTCTTGAAGCCTGGATGGATCCAGTAGATCAACACAAGCGACAGAAGCCCCCACAGCAGCGAAACCGGGAGTGAGATGATGCCCTTTATGGTGGGGGGCATCCCGGAATAATCCCAGAATGTAAGGTGAAAAACCTGGGTTAAAATCAGGCCCGCTGAAAGTTCAATGAAAGTTATGATACTGACGGATCCTATAAAAATGAGCAGCGGATTCTTTTTTTGAGGGGACAGCAGCTTGATTAAAATCGGGCAGCAGTAGGCATACAGAGGAATGAATGGCAGACCCAAATGCAGCCAGCCGCGGGAAATAAATTGATGCTGCAGAATCAGAATACTGATGGTTTCAATAATCCATCCAACAAAGCCATAGAAAACAAAAGACAACAAAAGGCGATTGAATTTTTGAGTATTACGGGCGAAATGGTTCAATAATTGAATCGGTCGGCGTTCGTTTATAAGGCGGTCATCTTTCATTATCCAACCCTCCAGTTACTGTTTAAGTTGACATAAGGAAATGTGCTGTTTTATTAATTATAACACTTTCTCTGCAGAAGAATCAATTCATCTTCTGTCAGGGGGCGGCATTGTCCTTCGGGGAGTGTCCCGTCCAGCTGCAGGGCTCCCATGGATACTCGCTTAAGGGCTGTCACTTTGGCGCCGCAGCATCCAAACATCCGTTTGATCTGATGATATCTACCCTCCTCAAGAGTTACTTTTCCGGTTGTGCTGCAGAGAATTTCCAGCACAGCTGGTCTGCATATGCCGTCATTTAGCTCGATTCCGGCGGCGAAGCGTTCCGACATTACCGGAGTCAGCGGGATGTCGATGGTGACAATATAACTTTTAGGGACATGATTCTTGGGGGACAGGATATCATGCGCCATAGCACCGTCGTCGGTAATGATGATCATTCCTGTAGTATCTTTATCCAGACGTCCCGCCGGGAACAGGTTCTTGCGCTTGTATTCTGCAGGAACGAGTTCCAAAACAGTCTTGTCAAGGGAATCCCGCACGGCGGAAACGTAGCCCGGAGGTTTATTCATCATGAGGTACAGATATTTCTGCACGTTGAGTTGTTTGCCATCGATAGCAATAATATCGGTTTCTTCCACCTTGCGGTCGGCTTTCTTCTCCTGCGCACCGTTCACCGAAACCAGGCCTTTGCTGATCAGTGATTTGACATCCTTGCGCGACCAGGTACCCTGTGAAGCCAGCAGCTTATCCAGACGTTCCATGAAAACCACCTCCCTTTCTTCTGCATGCTATTATAGCATAAGTAAGGGAATGTGGTATAATTAAAAAAACAAACCATCCTGTGTCTGTTATACCCATTGCAAGCTGCTGGGAAGTGCTATTCCCCGGCTCCCTGCAGGGGCTGCGTAAGCCATAGCCATATGGTACTGCGGTGAAATCAAAAGCTTGGTGTAGCAATAAAATGATTTTGGGAGTATAATAAGAATATAGCTTGACTGGGGGTGACTTATATGAAAGATAAAGGTCCTAAGAAAAAAGAAACCAAGAAGAAGAAAGCAGAAGTAAACAGTGCTGGTTCACCATTAACGGCGCCAGTAAAGAAAGTTAAAAAGACGTATTAATATATCCTTAATTGAAAGTAAAAAACAAGATAGTCTGCCAGAGAGACTGTCTTGATTTTTACTTTTTTTGGATATTCAAGGAGGACATATGAAGAACACGGGCTGGACGGATATCACTTTTGAGGTGGATATAAATGACGCAAAATCAGCGGAGGCCATTGCTGCGCAGTGCACCGGATTGGGAATATTTGTCGAGGATTATTCGGACATAGAGGCGGTACAGGCATTGGTCGGAGGGGATTATATCGATGAAAAATTGATGGCGAAGGACAAAAGCTGCGTCACGATACATATCTATATTCCCTCTGATGAACACCCCGAGGAAACGGTCACTCGAGTATCCGAACTTATGACACAGGCAGGAGTGAAATTCCGTCAGAGCTATGTGCAGGTAATGGAAGATGACTGGGAAAACGACTGGAAGAGACACCACAAACCTCAGCGGATCGGGAATAGGCTTATTATCTGTCCTTCCTGGGAGGAATGTGCCATGGCGGAAGGTGAGGTGAAGCTGACCATTGATCCAGGCTCGTCGTTTGGCACGGGTAAGGATGATACCACAAAACTCTGCCTCCGCCTTATGGAGTCCAAACTGTCAACCGGGGACAAAGTGCTGGATATGGGCTGCGGAAGCGGCGTGCTTGCCATTGCCGCCCTCCTTCTTGGAGCACAGTCGGCGGTCGGGGTGGATATTGAGGAAAACGCAGTCAGGGATGCCATTGAGAACGCTCGCATCAATGGTGTCGGTGACCGGTTCGAAGGCCGGTGGGGGAATGTTCTAAGCGACGAAGTCTTAAAAGATTCCATCGGCAGCGGATACGACCTCATCTGTGCCAACATAGTAGCAGATGTCCACCTTGCCATGAAAGGAATGTATTTTGATAAGCTCAAGGAGAACGGCAGGCTGATCGTGAGCGGGATAATCAGTGCCCGCAAGCATGAGGTGCAATCTGCGATTGAGTTGTCGGGTTTTGCTTTGACTGGCATGGAAGAAGAAAATGGATGGACGGCTTTAGGGTTCAAAAAAACTGACAGATCAAACTGATACGGGAGGCGGCGCAGTATGGCAGATGAAATACGAATTGATTCGGAAAGACTGGTAAAAGAGTTTTTCAAACTGGTAAGCCTGGATTGCCCTTCCTTTGGGGAACGCCGGATTGCAGATTATTTAAAATCCGAATTGGCAGATTTGGGGTTTGAAATACTGGAAGACAAGGCAGGAGAAATATACGGAGGCAGCTGCGGAAATATCTATGGATTTCTCCAGGGAGAATTAGCGGGGGAGCCCATTCTTTTTTCGGCACATATGGATACGGTCGAACCGGCCATCGGAAAGGAGGCTGTTCTTCATCCGGATGGACGAATAACCAGCAAGGGATCTACGGTGCTGGGCGCGGATGACGCGGCAGGAATTACATCCATACTGGAGGCAGTGCGGTATGTCCGGGAAAAGAAAATTGCGCACAGGAGTATAGAAGTGCTTTTTACTATTGCGGAAGAGGTGTACGCAAAAGGAGCCGCAGTATTTGATTATAGAAATATAAAGGCAAAAGAAGCCTATACCCTTGATTTGAGCGGTCCTGTCGGAACGGCCGCTTACAGGGCACCATCAATCTTGTCCTACACAGTGAACATTAAGGGGAAAGCTTCCCACGCGGGTTTCGAGCCTGAAAAAGGAATTAATGCAGTTTCTGTGGCGGCAAAAGCAATAAGCGATATAAAGGTCGGCAAAATTGATACGGATACGACAGTTAATGTCGGCGTCATTGAAGGCGGCACGGCTACCAATATTGTTCCAGCCCGTTGCACAATTAGAGGAGAAGTCAGAAGCTTCAGCAATGAAAAGGCCCTGAAGGTTCTTGCGGATATTGCAGAGACTTTCCGAAGTACGGCAGCCGGCTACGGGGCAGGATGCGAATGGATCGAGGTGCATAACTGCATAGCTTTTGAAATCGAGAAAAGCCACCCTGTCATAAAACGGTATGAAAGAGCATGTGAGGAAAGAGGAATTTCCACAGTACTGGTGGAGACTTTCGGAGGCAGCGATCACAACGTGTATGCTCAAAAAGGCATCAAAGGAATTGTCATATCTACGGCGATGAACAGAGTTCACACATGCGATGAATATTCGGATATTAAGGAATTGGTCAATAGTTCGGAAGTTGTAGTCAATTTGCTGACCATATAAAAATCGCGAGGGAAATGTTTATGAAGCTGAGCAAAGAGGAAAAATCCTGGATCCTTTATGACTGCGGCAATTCCGCCTATTCCATGGCAGTTACGACAGGCTTGCTGCCAATTGTGTTCGGCATGTTCGAAAATGTGAAAAACAGCATGGATCTGGGATACTTCAATTCCATTGCAAGTATCGTAATTGCCGTCCTGAGCCCGATTCTGGGGACCATTGCGGATTATAAGGATAAGAAAAAGCGGTTCTTCATATTCTTTTTCCTGATTGGGATGATTTTTACCGCATCCCTGGCATTCGTGCCGCCTTCCGGAGGGCAGTGGCAGCTCCTGGTTGTTTTCTATGTCTTGTCTGCAGTTGGCTTTGCGGGAGCAAATGTTTTTTATGATTCATTTCTGGTGGATGTCACAACGGATGACAGGATTGATAAAGTGTCCACAAGAGGTTTTGCATTTGGATATATAACCAGCATAATTCCTTTTGCCATCTGCCTCGCGTTGATATTTTTTATGGATATGGATCTGGCAATTGGATATCGGCTTGGTTTTATTGTAACGGCCATATGGTGGGGTCTGCTGACCATACCGATAATCAGGGATGTGAAGCAGAAGCATTATATTCAGCCTGAACCGAAACCGGTAATCAACAGCTTCAAAAGACTGGCGGACACCTTCAGAAATATCAGAAGGCATAAAACGATATTTATTTTTCTGATTGCATATTTTTTGTATATTGACGGTGTGGATACGATCATCAAGATGGTCGTTCCGTATGCCACGTCAGTCTTAGGCAGCGGTGCATTTGATACAATTACATTGCTTGGAATCCTGGTGGCTGTTCAGGTTATAGCATTTCCATGCGCGATAATTTATGGCAACCTGGCAAAACGATATTCGGCCAGAACCATGATTATCGCTGGAATATTCACATACATCATCACATGTGTAGCGGCGTTTTTTATATCCTCTGTCTGGCATATTTTCATATTAGGTGCAATGATCGGCTCAGCGCAGGGTGGCATTCAGGCACTGAGCAGGTCCTATTATGCGAAGCTTATTCCAAAGGAACGTTCCAATGAGTTTTTTGGATTTTACAATATATTCGGGAAATTTGCAGCTATTATCGGACCAGGAGTGATGGCCCTGACAACGACGTTGACTGGAAATGCAAAATACAGCAGCCTGGCCATTATTCCGTTGTTCGTCGCCGGTTTCCTGATATTCATTACTCTGCCAAGGGATAAAAGTTTTCCTTGACAGAAGTGACTAGTCATGATATTATTATGAAGTATTTTAGATGTTAGTTTTGATTCACATATTTTTGTAAATCATTGATGCGTTTAATGACTTACAAAAATATGTGATTTTTTATTTTCAGCGTAAAATATAAAAAATTATATTAGGAGGTATCTTTCATGAATAAAGGTACAGTAAAGTGGTTTAACTCACAAAAAGGTTTTGGATTTATAACAAACAGCGAAAATGGTGAAGACATATTCGTTCATTTCTCAGGAATCGCTACAGACGGATTCAAGAGCTTAGAAGACGGACAGAGTGTTACTTTTGAAATCACAAAAGGCGCACGTGGATTACAGGCTGTAAACGTAGTAGCAGCTTAATCAACCAATTAAAAGAAAGGCTGACTTCAATGCCAGCCTTTCTTTTTTTTGTCCATTTTTTTTGGAAAGCATGACACATGAAGTTTAGAAAAGAGGAGAATATATGGCAGATGGAGATAAAATATTAGATTTTGTAACATTTACGATTTCGAAACGCAAGAATATTGCGATTATTGCGCATGACAACGAGAAAGCAAAATTATTAAAATGGTGTATAAAAAACCGTGAAATTTTGGAAAAACATAACTTGTGTGGAACGGGTACAACGGCAAGAATGATCACTGAAAAAACCGGACTGCCGGTTAAAGGATACAACAGCGGCCCGTTAGGCGGAGATCAGCAGATCGGTGCTAAAATTGTTGAGGGAAGAATTGATCTGGTAATCTTTTTTTCAGATCCATTGACAGCACAGCCTCACGATCCGGATGTCAAAGCCTTGCTCAGAATTGCGCAGGTATACGACATTCCTATAGCTAACAATAAGGCAACGGCGGATTTCATTATAACTTCGAAGTTCATGAACAGGGACTATATGCATGAAGTCATCGATTTCAATAAAAATATTATCGAGCGCGTGCAGCAGTTATAAGCTATAATAGAAGTAAGCTGGAATATCGAAAGATTTACATTATGGTAAGTCTTTTTTTATTGTTCGGAACGTACTGGAAAAAAAAGAAGTGAAAAATACAGATAGACAGTGTAAAATTGAAAGTAATAGAAAATGAAAAATATCAGGAGGCAATAAATATTATGAAACCTTTAAATTGTCCAAGGGTGGTCCGATATGAAGTATAGAAATAATAACGGGAACGACGATTTATCTATCCTGGGATACGGTTGTATGCGTTTTCCCAGGAAGGGCAATTCCATCGATATGGCAGAAACAGAAAAGCAGATTATGTATGCCATTGAGCAGGGAGTGAACTATTTTGATACAGCCTACATTTATCCTGGCAGTGAGGAGGCTTTGGGGAAAGTACTGTCAAAGAATAATTGCAGGGACCGGGTGAAAATCGCTACCAAACTGCCTCACTATCTGGTTAGAAAAAATGAGGATTTTGAGAAATATTTCCTGGAACAGCTGAAGCGCCTGAAAACAGATCATATAGACTATTATCTTATGCATATGCTTCCGGATGTCAATGTCTGGGACCGGATGATTGCGCTCGGTGTCCTTGAATGGATCAAAGAGAAAAGGGAAAATGGACAAATTAAGCATATAGGATTTTCCTATCATGGAAATACAATATCTTTTTTGGAATTGCTTAACGCCTATGAATGGGAATTCTGTCAGATCCAGTATAACTATATGGATGAGCACAGTCAGGCCGGAAGAAAGGGAATGATGGCAGCTGCGGAAAAAAGAATCCCAGTGATAATTATGGAACCGCTCAGAGGCGGCGTGCTCGCCAATAATTTGCCGAAAAAAGCAGAAGAACTTATTGCGCAGGCACCTGTGAAACGGAGCCCTGCCGAATGGGCACTCCGATGGCTGTGGGATCAGAAGGAAGTAACGGTCGTTCTGTCGGGCATGAATTCAATGGCTATGATTGAAGAAAACATCAAAACCGCATCTGAAGTGAAGGCAGGCGAACTGACAGATGATGAGCGAAAAATGATCAATCAGGTGAAAGAAGCTATAAATGAAAACATTAAGGTAGCTTGTACAGGATGTTCCTATTGCATGCCCTGTCCGTTTGGCGTCGATATCCCCGGTTCATTCCGCTGTTATAATGTCAGTTATACAGATGGGTATTTCAAGGGCCTGAAAGAATATTTCATGTGTACGACGATGCGCAATAAGCAGAGTACCGCCTCCCTTTGCACAGAATGCGGCGCATGTGAAAAGCATTGCCCGCAGAGCATTCCAATCCGCAAGGAATTAAAGAAAGTAAAGTCCCGTTTCGAAAATCCGGTCTTCAGAATAGCGAACAGATTTATAAAAAAACGGTATAAATAAATTATAAACAACGGGTTAACGCCTGTTGAATAATATTTTCGCAAATTCATGCAGGAGGTAAAGAGATGAAACAATGGATATGTACAGTATGCGGGTATATTCATATCGGGGAAGAACCGCCTCAGATATGTCCTCAGTGCGGAGCACCCAAAGAAAAGTTCGTCTTGCAGGAAGGCATCAAAATGGCCGAACCCATCCGGGACATGAACACGGAAAACACGCAGAATCTTTTGCTGTCATCCGCATATGCTGCTGACGTAATCATTATCGGAACCGGCGCAGCAGCTTTTTCAGCCGGCGTAACAGCCAAAAGCAAAGGCTGCTCTGTAATCATGCTGGAAAAAGCAGGTGAAATTGGCGGCACCACCAGACGCTCGGGCGGCGGATTCTGGACACCGAACAACCGGTATCAGAGAGCACGCGGCGTCAGGGAAGACAGAGAGCAGACTCTGAAGTACATGGCAAGGTATTCCTATCCGCATCTTTACCAGCCTGAGGGGGAGCGGTATGGCGTTCCGGAAAATGAATTTGAACTGATGGAAGCCATTGTGGATCATGCAGCTGAAATGTCGGAGTATCTGGAGAATGCCGGCGTATTTGAGCTATGTGAGGAAATCAACTGGACAGGAAAGCCCCAGGTGGACTATCAGAACCACCTCCCGGAGAATCAGTCCATCCGCGGACGAGGCATTTATACTAAGGATGAAAATGGAAAATTGGGTTATGGTTACGTGCTGGTGGGCCACTTCATTGAATGGGCAAAAAAATACAATATTCCTATTCTCTTAAATCATGAAGCAACCCGGATTCGCAGAGATGACCGTGGACGTGTCATTGGCGTGGAAGCAAAAAATGAGAGCGGCATCATAAGCATTACCGCCCACAAGGGGGTCATTTTCGCTACGGGAGGTTTTTCTCATAATCCGGAGATGATGCTTCATTACAGCAGGGGTCCGATATTTGGGGGCTGCTCCGTCCCTTCAAATACAGGAGATTTTATAACCATGGCCGGAGAAATCGGGGCTAAAATTGGAAATACGGGAGGCGCATTCAGGGCACAGAGCGTATTTGAAAATGTGCTGGAACATCCGGATGGATCCAATAACCTTTTCTTTATTGCCGGCGACAGCGTTTTGGAAGTCAACCGTTTTGGAAAAAGGGTAATGAATGAGAAACGAAACTATAGTGACAGGGGAATGGCTCATTTTGTCTGGGATCCGAACCGTGCCGAATGGACAAATATGCTGTTGTTTTTGATATATGATAGCAGGACGGCAGATTTCTGGCAGGGATATCCACCTTACCCGGCAGGCGCCAGCGAGGCTCCGCATGTCATCAGAGGAAATACCCTTGAAGAGCTCAGCGATGAAATAGCCAAACGACTGGAGAAACTGAAAAATCATACCGGTGGGTTTACTTTGGACGAAAACTTTGCGGAGAACATGATCAGAACGGTGGAGAGATTTAATGACTTCGCAAAAAATGGGAAAGATGATGATTTTGGACGCGGAGACTTCGCCTATGACAGGGAATGGACGACGTTTCCACCTACCAATCCCAAAGCCGGAAAATGGCCGGAGGATATGGAGAAAAATTATACCATGCATCCGATTGATGGACAGGGGCCTTACTACTGCGTGATCGTCTCCTCGGGAACCCTGGACACGAACGGAGGACCGGTAATCAATAAGAACGGTCAGGTGTTGAACGTGCGGGGAGAAGTAATCGAGGGATTATATGGAGCTGGAAACTGTATAGCTTCTCCGACCGCGAATGCGTACTGGGGACCCGGCAGCACGATTGGACCAGCCATGACATTTGGTTATCTCGCTGCCCGGCATATTGCAGGCAGTTAACCATGAAATTGTGCAGCGTTGTCATAAATGAACATTACATTTGAAGGGAAAGATATGGACTTGTTGGCAAACATAATCATAAATGCATACTCCATAATTTTGTTGGGTGTTATTATCATTACGGCCATGAAACAGGGAGAAAAAGAAACACTTCAATACAAACTGTACATGGGAATGGTTCAGGTGGCGATATTGCTGCTGACACTTGATACCCTGTCACGGTTTGATGGCAGCCCGGGGACGGTTTATCCCCTGCTCAATCACGGAGGCAACTTTCTGCTTTTTGCCCTCAATCTGACGCTGCCATCTTCATGGCTTTTGTATGTCTTTCATCAGATATTCGTGGATGAGAGAAAGACGAAGAGGCTTTTTTGGAGCCTGCTCGCCATTAATCTTCTAAATATGCTCATTATAATAGTATCCCTCCCACTTGACTGGTTCTATTATATTGATTCCAACAATGTCTATCACAGGGGAGCCCTGTTTCCGCTGGCTTCTGTGGGAACTATAGCCGTTCTGGTCATTGCGTACATCCTGATTCTTAGAAATAGAAAAAAAATCGAAAAGAAGCATTATTTTGCACTTGCATTCTTTGCCGTACCCCCATGTGCAGGGATTATCCTGCAGATTTTCATATACGGCATGTCATTCATGCTGAATCTCGCAGTAGTATCTTTGTTTATACTGTTTTTGAACATTCAGCAGCAAAACATCCATACGGACTACCTGACTGGCATCAATAACCGGAAAAGCCTTGATGACTACATGAGAAAAAAAATAAACATGAGCAACTGGAATCAGGCGTTTGGAGCAATCATGCTGGATTTTGATGACTTCAAGGGTATCAACGATGTATTTGGACACGACGAAGGAGACATCGCATTAAAGACTGCGGCAAGACTGCTGAGTTCCTGTTTGAGACTGACAGATTTTATTGCGCGTTTTGGCGGGGACGAATTTTGCGTTATTACGGATGTTTCAGACGAAAAGGAGCTCTTACAAATCGTTGAGAGGATTCAGGAGTGTTTTAAACGGTATAATGAGACAAAGGAAAAGCCTTATAAATTGAGCATGAGTGCCGGATATTCCATTTATGACGCCGAATCAGGGAGAGGAATGGATGATTTTCAAAAACATCTGGATAAAAAGATGTATGAAAATAAGCAAAACACACTTCCGATAGTATTATGAGAGAATAATTGCTATAATCTAAAATAGTCAAAGGAGGCACTCATGTGGATTTTAGGACGTAATAATTTTGATAATGATGGAGAGCGCCAGAAAGGAGTTTCCCGGGGAATAACAGTAACAACCATTATTGCTGTGCTGGTATTGGTGATTATTTCTTCCCAGCCCACTAAAGTAACTTTTTTGGATGAAGGTTTAAAGATACATGGAATGTATGGAGATGTTTATGAATGGGAATCGGTCGAGAATGTGAGATTGCTGGATGAGCTTCCGGAAATCGGAGTCCGTACGAATGGGTCAGCGATAGGACCGAATTTGAAAGGATATTTCAGTACACAGGCATATGGGACGGTAAAACTGTTCGTAAATACCGGCAAACCTCCATTTGTGTTTTTTGAATATAAAGGGAAGATCATAATCTTTAATTTGATTAATGCAGAGAAAACGAAATTGACACTGGAAAACATTTTAATAAAGACAGAAATGGATGAAAACGATGAATAATTATAAGATGACAATTCAATATGACGGCGGACGCTATAAGGGCTGGCAGCGACTTGGAAACGACGAAGGCACCATTCAGGGTAAGCTGGAAAATATTCTGAAAGAGCAATTTGGAAGAGAAATCGAGATTACCGGCTGCAGCCGGACGGATGCCGGAGTTCACGCCCTGGCGCAGATTGCAAATTTCAAGATAGAAGAAAACCTCACTCCGGAAGAAGTTAAAAACATATTTAACAAATATCTTCCAGAAGATATCTGCGTTACGAAGGTCATGAAAGTGGATGAGCGTTTTCATGCAAGGTATAATGCGAAAGAAAAAACCTATGTATATAAAATTTGGAACAAGGAATATCCGGATCCGTTCCTGCGAAAATACAGCATGCATGTCGAGAGTCCGCTGGATCTGCAGAAAATGAGGGAAGCGGCAGAAAGTTTTATTGGAAAACATGATTTTACTGCATTTTCAACAGCAACCTCCAAGAAGAAGTCCATGGAACGTGAGGTTTATGAAATAAAGATTGAAAAAGAAAATGGTCTGATTCAGATAAGGGTCCGGGGAAACAGCTTCCTGTACAATATGGTTCGGAGGATGGTCGGAGTTCTTGTGGACGTGGGGACGGGAAGACGCAAACCTGAAAGCGTGGCAGAAATAATCGAATCAAAAGAAAGGTTACAGGCCGGTTCCATTGCCCTGGCAAAAGGTTTGTTCCTGGAGGATGTCAAGTATTAGCCCCCGCCTAAACAATTTATAGAATATTTATTTCTCTATTGCGGCATGTTATAATTACAGTTGAAACAGACGTATTGTACATCAAAAAGAAAAGAGGGATATTATGAGGGTTTTGCTGAAAAATTTTGAAACAGGCGACTTTTACGTAAAGGAAGCATATGAAGTCTCTTATGGTATTGTTGACGTTGATACTGAGCAGAGAGCGGTTGTGTTTGAACTTTCAGACGGAACGGGAGATTTTGGAATCAAAGGTCTTTCCCCGGAGGAAGGAAATGAGCTGGTCAGAAAGGTGGCCATCCAGGGTTACATTGATCTGACCCACTATGAGGATGTTTACTTTGAACCGTATTTTGATGAAGACGAAGAGTAAGTTAGGAAACGATACATTCTGAAATGAAAATAGCCAATGCCGGCTGCCGGCATTGGCTATTTTCTTCGGGGCAAGTGCTCCAGAAGCCTTTTTTTGAGGATAGGTATAGTCCAGACGAGTATTCCGACCAGAAATGGTACGATATACGTTGTGAAACGGTAGATAATCATGGCTGCGCCTGCTTTTGCGATGTCGACAAAAACAGAAAATAAGACCGTGAAGGCCAGTTCTGTTGACATGATGCCGGAAGGCAGCGGGATAATACCCACCAGGGCGTTGGAAAATGCGGTCAGGGAAAGAGAATCTGTTAACGAAATTGCGTCACGGGTCAGGATAAAGAAGGGGATGACATACCAGCAGCTGAATTTTACAAGTTCCAACACAATGGTCAGGGGAAGAAGCTTCTTATCTTTAATTATGACTTTCGCGTCTGCCGACAGCCCTTTTATTTGAAGAGTGATATTGTCCAGCGTTGCTTTGTGCTTTTCTTTTCTTAATAATGAAGTTGCAATCCGTATTATCAGCAGATGTGTTTTTCTGGAAACTGCTAAAAGTATCAGTGCTGTGACAATTATGATATTTATTAAATAACCGATTTTGATATAAGGCAGGTAAGAGCCGTAATTTGACTGATAGAATCCAAAATTGAATAAAAAGAAAAGAGAAATATACAGAAACATTCCCACCTTATGTATGGCATAGGAAAGGGTCAGGGAACTCATACTTTGGGACGGTGCCAGGCCTTTTTTATACAGAAAATAAACCTGACCCGCCTGGGTGCCTCCTCCGAAGGTGATGCCCCGGTAGAAACAACCCTGAAAAATAGTCAGGATGCCTTGTGTCAGGCTAAAGTCTTTTTTGTGCTTTCGGATAATGTTTGTCAGAATTATTCCTTCAGTCACCTGGTATAAAAGGGAACAGATGAGAATAATGATGAATGTAAGTATGCTTAATTCCCGAATGTTAGACAGAATCTCACCAAAGGAGCCCCTGAACATCCTATACAGAACTATCACCAATAGGCATATAATTATCAACGGAAATAATATTTTTTTGAGTTTTATCTTCATTCTTTTTGATTCCTGGAAGTTATCATGTTATTATTATAGCTAATTCTGCGGATATAGCAAACTATATTTATCAGATATGCAAAATATATGAATATTCCGTTCCAATAATGCATGCTTTTCGGAAAGTCAGAGCATCCCTATCCGGAAGAACAGAGCACCGCTTTCCGGATAGAGTGCAGTTTGTAAGTTAAATCTTAATCGAGTTCATCGTTGGCACCAGGATCAACTGCCCAGATAAGATTGACCCATTCTTCAGAATTCATCGGTCTCAAGCATGTGCCCCACATCCTTTGACGGAGGATTTTAATCCATGGCGCTCACGCATGGATATCCGGCCATCAATCATGACTTCATAGGAATTGTGAACAATCCGGTCGATGATGGCTTCTGACACCGTAGCATCCCTTTCCGTACCGATACGTCCATACCAG
>NZ_FQYT01000019.1 GCF_900141895.1 Parasporobacterium paucivorans DSM 15970
ACGGAAAGGGATGCTACGGTGTCAGAAGCCATCATCGACCGGATTGTTCACAATTCCTATGAAGTCATGATTGATGGCCGGATATCCATGCGTGAGCGCCATGGATTAAAATCCTCCGTCAAAGGATGTGGGGCACATGCTTGAGACCGATGAATTCTGAAGAATGGGTCAATCTTATCTGGGCAGTTGATCCTGGTGCCAACGATGAACTCGATTAAGATTTAACTTACAAACTGCACTCTATCCGGAAAGCGGTGCTCTGTTCTTCCGGATAGGGATGCTCTGACTTTCCGAAAAGCATGCATTATTGGAACGGAATATTCAAAACAGGAAGAGCACCCGGTACGGATGCCATGAATCAGTCCCTGAGTGTTTTGGAAATGAAAGCTGTATTTTCCGGAAAAAAGTATACGCTCTCAAAAAGGTGCTCAAAGCATGAAGGCAAATACTATTACGATCTTGTAGATGCCGGCTGGAATAATGTTGTAATAGATGAGTCTGGGTGGACAATAACAAGTGCCCCGCCGATCCTGTTCACTAGAAGTAAAAACATGAAAGAGCAAGTTCTCCCCGTTCCTTATGATGACCTCACAATTCTAAATAAGTACTATAGGTTCAAGAACAAAGCGGACGAGATATTGCACATGGTTGATATGGTGACAAAGTTTATCCCGGATATTTCGCATCCCATAGATATCATATATGGGGAAAAAGGCGCATCAAAAACAACTTCCATGAAGAAGGACAGAAGCATAGTAGATCCAGCGGTCAGAGATGTCGTATCCATGCCATCCAGTAAAGCGGATCTGGCCTTGATCCTGAGCAGCAATTACATGCCTTGCTTTGATAACATTGACAATATAACGCCTGAAAAAAGCGACTTGTTATGCATGGCTGCTACAGGCGGCGGATTCAGTAAAAGGACATTATACACCGATGATGATGAAACCATACTCTATTTTAAAGAACCAGTTATGCTTAATGGCATTAATGTCGTTGCAACCAGAGCGGATCTGCTTGATCGTGCCATCTTACTGGAACTGGAAAGAATTCCTCCAGAAGAACGTAAAGAAGAGCAGAGGATATGGCGAGATTTTAACAGTGACAAACCAAAAATCCTAGGCGCCATATTTACAGTACTCTCCAAGGCGATGAGCCTATATGAGGAAGTACAGTTAGACAGGCTGGGAAGGATGGCAGATTTCACCAGATGGGGATATGCCATAGCAGAAGCGGCAGGTATTGGCGGAGAAGTGTTTCTTGATGCATACCTGAACAATCAGGAACGAGCTAACGATGAAGCAGTGGAATCCAATCCGATTGCAGTAGCAGTAATAAAGCTGATGAACAGGATGGACAGCTGGAAGGGATCTATCAACGAACTCCTTGGAACGCTCCAGAGTATCGCAGAAAAGGAAAACATAGATACATTTTCCAGGTTATGGCCAAAGGAGCCGAATGTGCTTAGCAGAAGGTTGAACGAAGTCAAATCAAATCTTGAACAGTTCGGCATCACATATGTTATAAGGCACCATTCCAGTGCAAAAATCATAACGATTGAAAAAAACGCAAATAACCAAGTGCAGATCGTTTTTATAGAAGAAGACCTGCCAACCGTAGAAATATAATACCGTGAGAAGCCGAAAATATCGACACCATCGGCGAATCTGGCACTGAAAAAAGTGCTGATATGGTCATGGTGCCGATATTCAGGGCAGATCGCAGAGGAGACGACATGTCAGTTACACCTATAAATAAAAATAAAAAAATCCAGGAGGAAAATATAATGATAAAAAAGATTGAAAAAAACGAGACCGAAACAACAGAGGTTGTAGATGTAGAAGTGGGTACCATGGAAGACCATGATTCAGAGACCAGCAATGCTGAAACCAGTAGTGCCGAGGAAAGTTGCGAGGGAGAGCTTGAAAACTCCCTATTCAAAGGAGCCAAAGCGGCCACTAGTAAAACCAGGAACCAAGGATATACGGAAGAGAAAGGCATACTAACGATTGTCTATGCAAAAACAGGGAAAAGACTCATTTTTTCCAGCGAAGTCATGGGAAAATTAAATAACCCTACAACTGTACAGGTAGCATTTTTAAAGGACAAGTTACTTATAGGCGAGAAACTCCCCGAAAATGACAGCTTGTATAAAACCAAGAAAAGCGGATTAAAGCATATGATCTACTGTACGGCACTCATAGAGGAGATTATCGACGAATACGGTCTGAGTTTCGGCAATAGGACATCCACAACTTTTTTAGAAGTGGAGTACGGTATGTATGAGAAATCTCCAGTCGCGTCAATAAAAATGAAGTAGGACGCGGATAAAAAATCCATGTAAATGGAAAAAACAAGAGGGAGGATGACATCCATGGAAAATTTAAGGATTTTAGATGACTTATTAACAGTTCACGAGGTGGCTACCTATATTAAACGCAGCTATAAGACGACCTTGAAGCTGATCAAACAGGGCAAGATCCGGGTGGTTAACGATGGGGCCAGGGGCTATAGAATTAGTAAAATAGACCTTTACAAGTATTTGGGCTTTATCGGGGAAGATGAAAAGCCAGAACAGGAAGAGTTGAAGAAAAGAGTACGTAGAAGGTAAGGAAACTGTTGGGTTATCCCTGAAGGAATTTTGGGGATATTTGCAAATACAGATGATGCTAAAAGTGATTAGCAGATGAAAGGAAGAAAAAATGAATAAAGTAGAGGATAAAAAAATAAACAAACAGCAAGAGGAGTCCGAGAGAGAATGGCAACAGGTCATGGATAGTATGGTGGATATGAATGACATGATGAGGATGAGTCCGAAATTTATTAAGAAAGCTTTTGAAATAAATAGGGCAGAATTCCTATTCGAAAATATCTGGGCTACGTTTAGCTATAAGGAAGGGTTTATACCACGCGATGGAGAGGAGAGAGTACCCTTCAAGGAGCTCATAGCCGCCGATTTTTATGAACTAGAGTATCCCCCTTGCCATTTATATGTATACAGAAACAATTTGACTGCCATTTGGTATGTGCCAGAATATTACCTGATTAATGAATTAAAAGAAGAGGAATCAAAGCGTGTTATAGAGAATATCCGGAAGCAGTTAGAAAAGCTTGAGACATGCTCATTGGAGGAGCTGAGTGGGTGTGGCTGTGTTTATGAGATGGACAAAGACACCTACTATCTGCATTACAGAAGGCAGGAATTCGAAAGACTTCTGCTGGAAAAATAATCAACGGAAGAGAAATACATGAAACTTTTGAGGATCTGCAAACTGCTGTCAATACTGGCAGCAGCAGCTTCCTCCTTAACGAAGAAAATCAGCAGGAAAATCATGCTTATATTATAAATCAGATACCAGACAGAGAAACATACAGAAAGGAGTACAGGAATGTATACAGGAAAAAAAGTAGTCTCGGGCCATCTCGAGCCTAGGAAAAATTCAAAGGGTGAAATTACCCATTACAGAGCGGTCTTATTTTTGGGGAGGGATGAAAACGGGAAACAAATTAAGCCGTATAAGAAAGCGCGTACGAAGGAAGCGGCGGAGGCCCTATTGATTCAGATGAAAGCAGAGTATCTCAACAGTGAATTCATATTGCCGAGTGAAATGAAGGTCAACGATTATTTGGAGGAATGGTATGCAGCCTACATTGTAAACCAAAGAAGTGAGAGTACGGAGCTGGATTACCGGGAAATTATGGATCGATATCTCATTCCGACCTGGGGAAAAGCAAAACTTCAAGCTTTAAGCACTTTACATATCCAGAAGACTTTCAATGCATGGGGGGTCAAATCACCATTGAGTGATAAGCCCCTATCAGACGAAACGTTGAAGCATATCAGGAGAGTATTCAATACGGCCCTGAATAAAGCAGTCGATTTGGAATTCTTAAAGAAGAATCCTTTAAAGGGCGTGACCATCGGAAGACGAAACGTGAAAAAAGAACTAGAGGTCTTTTCAGAAGATGAAATCCAGCGCCTGTTCAAAGGGATAAAAGGAACGGATGATGAACTGATAATCGTCTTTCTTTTTGATACCTTAGCCAGGAGATCAGAGGCACTGGGAGCACGGTGGAGCGATCTCGACATGAAATCAGGGATTCTGACGATACAGCATACCTACATACGGACGCTTAACGGATGTAAATTCAAGGATGGAACAAAGTCACAAAGCAGCAAGAGAAGCATGGTACTGACAGATTACACGATGGGATTATTACGAAAGGAAAAGCTCAGACAGCTGCAGAACAAGCTAAAGCATGGTCCGAAGTATGAAGATAATGATCTGATCATCTGTCAGGAAAATGGCAGACCATATCAGGGTTCTTCCTTCTATCAGAAATGGAGCCGAATTTTAAAGAAGAACGGCATCAGACACATAAAACTGCATGGAAGCAGGCATTCGGGGATATCAATGATGATTGCGCTAGGATTGAATCCGAAGTCCGTGCAGGAGAGAGCAGGCCATAAGAGCTGTGATATCACGATGAACATCTATGCACACGTAAATCAGGACCAGAAAAATAAGACAGCACAGGTTATCAATGATGACTTCTTCAAAAACGTTTCAAATGGCTAGAGTGCGGAGGGGGCACTTTATCACTACCGATAAAGTGCCCTTAAACCCCTTTATTTCGTTAAACAGAAGGAGCATAGTACTTCATCGCAGATAATAATTTAATGCATAAGACCGGTACGGTTGTAGATAGGAGGAAAACATGAAAGGATTAAAAGATACAATCGTTGGGGGCGCATTTCTGACCAGTGGGTCAATCGGAGTTGCGGTAGATGGATTAGAAGAGACGATATTTGGGTTATATAATACGGGAATATATGAACACAAAGATATATACTACGTGTTTATGCTATTCGTTATTTTAGGAGCAACGCATATTTGTTTGGGATTTTTTGAAGTGTCTTGAGTAATAAATCATTAAAATATACGGAAAAAATTCCGACATGGGTATAAATCTCAAGGACAGCACAAACGTGTCAGCGCAATTTGCGTGTAAAAACAGAAAAGTTTTTCAGCTATACTGGCGCGATGTTACTCCTGGACATTGCAATATACCTAACGAAGGGTTATACATTTAAAATTTCAAATAAATGTGTTGTATTTGTTGTGAAACAGGTAAAATTCCCACGAGTGTAAGTTTACTTAACTATATAAAAATGATATAATTCGACTTAATACAACAAAAAAACAGGAATATCACATAGGAATGTTTGTGATAAATTGTGAAGCATAATAGAAAATTACAGGGGGAATGTTATTCATGGATAAGAAACAGTTAATAGAAGAAATAGCAAGTAAGATAGATGATAGGGACTACAGTTTAATACTAGACTTAGGTGGGAAGTTTAATCTTCGAGAACGTGAGGATGATTGGCGTGATAAATGGAGAATTGTTACAATAGTGGCAAATTTTGATGAAACTACTGGAAATGTAGGGATTGCAGCTTCGCAAAATGCTGAGTTCATAGATGATTTGTTCAATTATGCTGAAGAAGCATGGGAGAAACACATGAATACTGGAGAAATTAATCTTGACAATCCTTGGATTTAAAGTCATAAAATCATACCTTCCATGTGAGAATTTATGCGCCGGACCACGATAAGCTCGAAAGACATAGGGTACGCCACATTCTATCTATAAAAATGACGAACTTCCATATGAAGGCGTGCTGGTCTAGGCATTTTTCCATAGGGTCTTCAGTGGCGAGAGGACTCCGCGTTAATCTACAATGTGGATCGTTTTAAAGTTTTGGTTTTGACATTAACTGCGGTATTTATGAACTTAAAACGACCCACTGATCCAAAGCAATTATTGAGATGTTGGGCAGTTGAGATGACTTCCTCCCTGTCCAATTGGAGAATATTTCAACGGTTTTGAGTGAAGATGACGACCAGACCACGGAGAAGATTGAAAGCAAGCTGAATGAGCTACAGCAAGGGCTCCTCCGGCTTTTAGGTGTAAAATCGGAGTATCAGACGCAGTTTTATACTCCGATTGTGTTTGATTGACACAAATTCTGGAGACAGAGTAGCTGCCGAAAACATTGAGATAGCAGAACAGCTAGCTAAAAAACATTAATTACTGGAGGGAACGGATATGTATATGAGTTCATTGGAAGAACGCAGAGCTAGAAGAAATGAAATAAAACTTGTTACTGCTGCTTTGTATGAAGCAAAAGTTAAGAATGAAGAAATCCTGAGGGTATTGATGAAGGTATGTGAGGCAGATAGAGAGGAAGCAACTAGTGCGTTTCAGAATGAGAAATTCATGTTACATCCTTGTAGAGAATTGTATCAATACCTGATTCTAGAAAAAGGCTTTGAAGAACATGACGCTGATGTGTTTGTACACACTAAAGCCGTACGCGCATTAGCTGACAATAAGGAGCTAAGTGAATTATCTCCTGCAAAAATGTTTGATACCATTAATAAGGCTAAAAAATAGTAGAGGAAAACTAATGGCTAAAAGAGATCGTTATGATGTGCTGGTTATACTTACAAATAATGCGGCTCTCATATGGAAAGAAGCTCGTGGGATAGCACCGGATTCGGCGGCAGATAAGCTGGACGACGCTATGCTTGAATGGCAAAGCGAATTAACTAAAGCATTGATAATTTGGATTGATAAAAGTCTCACAATGACTACGGGGGAGCTCATTCTTGCACGTGCAAATCTTGGTGCAGTAGTTGAGTCGTGGCTAAAATTCTTTTACTGTGTTTATTATGAAGATTATTGTAAGAGCCCGATTACAAATAAAAAAGGTAAAATGATAGAGCCGGAAAAAGCGTCTTTCGATAATCTTAAAGACTTTAGTAGTGGAAAGCTATGGAATGATGAGAATTCACCGGAGTACGCATGGGTTAATTCTGTACAGCATAAAAGAAATGCAATTCATTCGTTTAGATACAGAGATATCGGAACTCCACTGGAATTTTTAGACGATATTGATCATCTTTATGATTTTGTAGATAATGTGCTTTCGCACTTTCCACCACTTGAGGACTATATCGAGTCATATCCAGCGGGCTATGTGATGAATCCGTATTTTGATTGATAGGTTCCCACGAACATAAGGTTCCAAAATTAGCGCAAGACATCATTTCTACTTTCTCCGGCCATGTCGAAATGGCCAGGTTGATATTTAGGATGACTAAAGGATAAGAGAAAAGGCGGGAAAGTAGACATCCGACGTATTTTCCAAAAAGAGAGCAACCTCGATGCGGAAAAATGAAGACCAAGTGCGAGTTTCAAGTTGAGAAAATCCGACAATAAAGATTATCAATAGCGCTTGTTCGCCGGAACGGTCGCCTAGTTATGTAAACCAAATTGCGAAAAAGCGCTATCACTTGTAAACCCTAGGAAAGCGGCAACTCTTAGATTTTGATTTGAAGGTCCTCTTAATCAGGGTGTGCAGGGTTCGATCCCCTGGAGGCGCATTGTAAGTACCAGCTTTGGGGACGGAAGAGCCTTGGGGTAGGTGCTTATTTTTTTGTGAAAAAGACAATTAACGAATGGAGAAAATGAATCAATGGATAATTTACCAAACTGCCCGAAATGCAATTCGTCATACATATATGAGGATGGAAACCTTCTGATCTGTCCGGAGTGCGCGCATGAGTGGGCTGCCGGAACCGAAAATCCGAGCAATGTGGATGAAATGGTCGTTAAGGACGTCAATGGAAACATCCTGATGGATGGGGATTCCGTAACAATCATCAAGGATCTCAAGGTAAAAGGCGCTTCCGGACCCATAAAGATGGGCACAAAAGTAAAGAATATACGTCTGGTTGACGGGGACCATAACATCGACTGCAAGATCGACGGGTTCGGGGCGATGAGCCTGAAGTCGGAGTTTGTTAAAAAGATATAGTTTAAGAGATAAGGAAGCACCAGCTTTGGGGACGGAAGAGTCCCTGGGGCTGGTGCTTCTTGTTTGCTGGAGTTATTATTTTTTGCGTACTTTATAATCATCACGATAGAAAATCAATAACAGAATAGCGATTACAGATGCTGCGAAAACAGTAAGATAGACCTGCTTAAAGCCTTTATTCAAGGTGGTTTGAAAAGCTTTTTCAATTTCAGGACTGGTATTATCTATTTCACGCAGGTAATTTGCTTTCGCCTGCTCAAATGAGGATGGCACAGCATCCCTCAATGCAGTCATTTTTTGAAGGGTTTCCGACATTTGGATTTTTGATGTTTTCATTTGTGCGATAACAGCCGGACCGGGTCCTGCGCCAATGGGCATTTTTTCCATCTCAATGATTTTTTGATCCAGGGATTCAATTCCCTTACTCAGGCCTGAAATGCCATTATCGATACCAGAAGTTATTTTTATAATGACGTCCGGTGTCATTTCCATGAACATTCTATCAGCGAGAATTTTCGTGTTTTGTGTAATGTTTGTGACATCTGATGTTTTCATCAAGTCAACCAGGTCATTCGGCATCATATAATCACCGTTGCCATTCATATTTATTTGTACTGTCTGCATAGAAGTCAGATCAGGCATGGTAAACTTTGAGAATTGTTCGCTGGTTGCTGGATCGCTTTTTAATTTTGCAAATTCATCTGTCAATTCTTGTGCATAGGGAAGAGGTGGAACACTTATTTCAGTTGGGAGCAGTTCCATGACATTTGATTGAATTCCAATACCTGCATGTGCGATAAACCCAATCATAATTGCAGGGGCAATCGCCGTTCCAATTGACCTTATAAGAGAGAGAGTAGCCAAGGCCGAATTGGATTCTTCTTTTCTTGTATTTTCAAGCATCATGTAGTTTAGCGGTGTACCTATAGTGAAACCCATGCCAAGTCCTATGAGGATCAAGCTCACTATGACATGGAAGAAAGTCGGATAATTGGTTGTGATTAACACAAGGTACAGGGCCCCGGCGATGTTCGCGATAAAGCCAAAGCCCAGGACGATTTTCACACCAAATAAATCGATGAGTCTTCCTGAGAGGGGGGCGCCAACACCTGCAAAAACTGCGAGAACCAAGACAAAATAACCGCCACTTCCCGAGGCGATTTTCAAAGCATTTTCAGAAAACTGAGGTACAAAAATCATACCCATCATAGCAACCCCAATTACAAACGAAAGAACAAGCGTAATGACAATATTGGCATTTTTAAAATACTTTAAATTAATAACGGGATCTTGAGCCTTTTTTTCAACTTGGATAAAGATCGGAAGTAAAAATATAAAAATCAGCAGGAACGGCAACACAGCCGAACTCATTACAGAAGTCCCAAGACTGAAAAAATCAACGTTTTTCAGCCCGTATAATAAGGATAGCACCATTACAGTCAATATTGAGATACCGGCAAAATCGATTGGTTTCACATTTTTTTCTTTTGTATTCGGAAGAGTCAAAAAACCGGCAATTAATATGAAGAGTGTGATTGGGATATGGATGTAGAAAATGTACTGCCAATTATTTTTTCCAAATAAATCCAAAATGGCGCTGCCGGCCGAAGCACCAAAGATATTGGCAATTCCGAAAACACCACCCACTAAACCAAGCGCCATACCGCGTTTTTCTCTTGGAAAAGTCGTGCCGAATTCGGCAGTAGCAACGGGTAGGATTCCGCCTCCGCCTATGGCCTGAACAGCTCTGGCAATTAAAAGAACCGTAAAACTGTCCATGTTTTGTGCCAATCCGCAAAACATTGAACCAATTCCAAATAGGAAAATACTTGTCAAATAAATGTATTTACGTCCATACTTATCAGCAAGTTTTCCCATGATTGGAATACTCGCTGCATAGGCGAGTGTGTAAATCGTGATCATCCAGATGCCTGTTTTTTCGTCGACGGATAAATTGTTTTGGATAATCGTTCTGGCAGGGGTGACGATTCCAGTATCAAGTGCCCCCATGAAAATACCTAAAAGATACACTGCTAAGATCAGTCCGAAATTCTTATTCTTTGTTTGTTCCATTAGTTTGCCTCTCCAGTTCAAAGTTTTACTCGGGTATTTGAGAAACATTGTCTGCCATCGTTCCTAAAATTCTGACAAATTGTTCGATTTCTTCTGAACTTAAGCCCCTAAAAAAATATTGATTCCATTCTTCCAAAATAAGTTTCATATAATCGAAAATCTGCTCGCTTTTTGAGGACAGCAGAATCAATTTTTCTCTTTTATCCAGTGGATTTTCATTACGAATTATATAGTCTTTTGCTTCTAATTTACTTAAAGATTTTGCAATAGCGCCTTTGTCAATCATAAAATGCTTTACGATATCATCTTGACTGACATTTTTATTCTCTGAAAGATACATCAGAATTACTTGTTCTGAAAATCCGATATCAAGTTCTCGAAGTTTACGCTCACAAAAGGTGCGGCAGTGTCGAATTATAATGGATAGGTTGTTCATTAACATGGTTTATGTCCTCACATAAAAATAAAATAGTTGTAGCTACAACTATTTTATGGTGGATCTTTCATTCTGTCAATCGGATATTTGAGTCAATGAAAGGACCTCCTTTAAAACGGTTGTTGAAAAATGTAATCTGTGGATTTTGAGATAAAAATTTGCACTTAAGTCCGAATTCACTGTGTGAAAATTAAAAGTCAATTATAAGTTTAGCCATTTCATCAGGGGAAGAATCCATTCCATTTTCAAGCCATTTCTGGATAACTCCAATGCAGCCTGATATTATGAAAGGCTTGTAGTAGTTAAGCTTTATTTTTGAAGATGTATCTAACAAAAGAGGCTGGGAATTGTTGATTGCTTCCCTGAATTTCTGTATAAATGAATAATTTCCGTCCGGACCCAGAAGTATTTTGCACATTTCTGAATTGTTTTTCACAAATTCAAAGACATAGGTGATGAATGGCATCATTTCTTCGTAGGTTGAAGCAGAACTAGAGTATTTTTTATAAGCTACAGTGAATTCAGAGAGCATTTCAGTTTCAACCTGATCCACCATGTCATATATATCCCTGTAATAAAGGTAGAAAGTTGCTCTGTTTACATCAGCCAAGTCCGTAAGCTCTTTAACGGTTATTTTGTTTATTTTCTTTCCAGACATAAGTTGTATCAATGCATTGAGAAGCAGTCTCTTGGTCCTCCGAACACGCCTGTCTATCTTTTTTTCTTCCATAAAAGTCCTCCTGATTTATTTACATCAAAATAATCAACATAAATGGAAGATATGTTGATTAATCAACAAAAGCAGCACATATTAACGATTGAACTATTCCTTATACTATCTATAATACAACATGTGTCAATTAAAATGCAACGGTTTATCAGGGGGCCAGGTCCATTTATATTCATATATTCTTAATATGGCCGTAAAGTAAGACGATACTCCTGATAAGGAATGTTAAAATGAAAGGGTATATAAGATGAGCACAGGTAAGAAAAAGAGCACAAAAGGACTCGTAAAAACAATTCTAATTGTGGCAACTATTGGCGTGCTGTTTGTTCCAGTGCTTTATTCCGCAGTTTACCTTGGTTCCATATGGGATGTTTACGGAAAAGTAAGCAATGTCCCTGTTGCTTTTGTGAATCTGGATAAACCAGTTGAAAGAGATGGCAAGGAATATGCTGTTGGAAGAGAGTTGGAGGATAAGCTTAAAACCAATGACAAGGTTGCATGGAAATTTTTAAGCTATGATGAAGCGGAAAGAGGAGTTGAAGGGGACGACTACTATGCTATGATTGTGGTCCCTGAGGATTTCTCTCAAAGAGTTGCAGATGCCGGAGGTGGCAATTTAGAAAGACCTGAGATAATTTATACTGCAAATAAGGGGAGAAACTTTGTGTTTTCACAGATTTCCGAGAGGGTGGCCCAGGGCTTAAAGACAGAGATAAGTTCTAACATCCAGAAGGAGATTTCAAAGGTCCTTGTGGAGAGCCTTTATGATGTCAGGGTTTCAATAAAGGCTGCTGGGGATGGGGCATCAACGATTCAGAGTGGCACACAAAAATTATATGATGGAAGCGAAGCTCTTGTTGTCGGGACTGAACAGGCAGCGGAGGGATCCTTAAAGCTTAAGGATGGGATCTATAGTGCAGCAAATGGTTCCAGTCAGCTTGGAGATGGAACCCTTAAGCTCTATGAAGGAAGCAGTAGTTTATCCCAGGGTATTGGAACTGCAGCGGAGGGATCCAGGCTTCTCCAGACAGGACTGACGGCAGCCGCCAGTGGAGAAGGGCAGCTGGCCTCTGGAATAGATATACTTGTAAATGGATTGGTTTCATTTAAAAACGGACTCTTGACGAAAAATGAACAGATATCATTACTTGTAAAGGGAGCTGACAAGCTAAGCAGCACATTGAACACGAGCCTTAATGTATTGGCAGAGGGCGTTGATCAGGCTGCTAAGGAAACGAGTCAGGCATCAGATATTCTGAATTCAGAAGTAGATAACATTAAAAACTCAGATTTAAGCGATGTGGATAAGGAAAAGATAATTGCAGCGATTTCAACTGTAGATAAAATCAATAGATCTGATATGTCATCCAATATAACAGAACCACTTAGACAGGCAGCGACTTCTGCAGATCCACTGGCTGCCAGTCTGAAGCAGCTTTATGAGGGTTCAAATCAGATTTCCTCAGGAATTGCTGAGCAGGCAACAGGTCTTGAAAGCAGCATGGCTATAACGGGAGCAGATCTGGATCAACTTATTGCAGGAGCAAAGAGCCTTCAAAGCGGAAGCTACAGCCTGCTGGAGGGAATGAACACCGCAGCCGTAAAAACAAGCCGGCTGTCCCAGGGGCTTGATACATTAAACAGCGGTGCACAAGCACTCAATTATGGCATAAAATCCGTTAATGATGGTACGGAAGCTCTAAACCAGGGGCTGAATACAGCCGCTGTTAAAACAGGAGAGCTTTCAAGCGGCTTGACAAAGTTAAGTGATGGAACAGCAGCTTTAAGCGATAGTCTCGGTCAGGCAAACGAGGGGGCTATCAAGCTAAGTGATGGACTAAATGCAGGCGATGATGAACTGAACAATATGCTTACGTTTAATGCAGAAAATATGTCTGATTATGTTTCAGATCCAGTCGTCTTGAAAACTAATCCAATTAATGATGTTAAGCATTACGGTGAGGGCTTTGCGCCTTACTTCATGTCCTTATCCCTTTGGCTTGGGGCGATGTTTATAAGTATAGTTTTCACCGTTGCAAGATTTGCAGCGGTGTACAAGGGAAAATTTCTGGGAAGCTTTTGGGGGAAGCTTATATCAGGCTCATTGCTTGTGACAATTCAGGCTTTGATACTCAGTTACGTGGTACTTAACGTGCTAAATATAAATGCTGTCAGCGTAAGAGGCTTTTACCTGGGCAATATTTTCACCGCGGTTGCATTTTACTGCATAATGTATGGCTTGCAGCATGCAATTGGTTTCTTTGCATCGCCAGTGCTCTTTGTGGCGCTTATATTTCAGATAGCATCATCAGGAGGAACCTTCCCTATAGAAGCTACTCCGGAAATATATAGGGTGATTGGAACCTTTCTGCCAATGACCTATACAGTAAAGATACTTAAAATGATCATATCCGGAATCAACATAGCGCTTTTGAAGGAAAACATCAGCATAATGCTGGTTTATGTAATGTTGTTCCTTGCTGGAGGAGCTGCTGTCAGGGCGATGATCAATAGAATCAAGACTATAAGGGATCCTAAAATTATAGAGAATGCTGATTCTGGCGATTGATATAAATTTTTTATTGACTTATTGCATAAAACCAGCTGTATGCTCGCATCTACCATATCTACTATACCTATTTATTTTCTGGTCTTATAGAAAGATTAGGGTGTGTGGGGTTCGATTCCCTGGAGGCGCATTGTAAGCACCAGCATGCTGCATGGTTAGAAGCTAAAAAACTTTAAAAATGCAGTGTTTGTAATTGTTTGCAGGCTGTTGTATACTGTTTTTATGTTGAGTTTTTGGATATTCAAATTAAAACCCTGAAGCAAATTATGGAAAACAACCCGAAATGATTTTTGATTGTTATAAAAATCGAATTCATATAATTTGGACATCTAAAGGAGCTAGTATAGAACAAGGAAGGAGATCGGCGAATGATTGAAGAGTATTATAGCATGAACCCATGCTATGAATATTTATCAACTGATACAATAGCGGAATGGCAAAGTATTATTGATCTTGTCACAAGATTGTCCAACGCACGTGTTGGTCTTATCATGCGTGTTATTTCAGATAAAATTGAAGTCTTTGTTGCAAGCAATAAAGAAGGTAATCCTTATAAAATCAATGAAAAAGAGTGTCTTCATGGTTCGGGTCTATATTGTGAAAGGGTAATTAAAACCCAGAGTAAACTTCTGGTTTCCAACGCCTTAAAATCCGATGAGTGGAACCATAACCCAGATCTTAAACACAATCTTGTAGCATACCTTGGATTCCCGATTAGAAATCCGGACGGCAGTCTTTTTGGCACGATATGTTTGCTTGATGACAAGGAGAATCAATTTTCTGACGATTTAATTGAATTGATGAGTAAGATGAGAAACATGATCGAAGGCCACCTCAGGCTTGAGAGACTCCGAAAACAAAATGCCGAGCAAATCAACATAATACATGAAAACAATATTCAATTGGACCATGCCAATCATGAATTGATGAAGAGTGAGGAACGATATAGGCTAATAACAGAAAATATTTCAGATGTCATCTGGGTTTTAAATCTGAACAAAAAGCACTTCACATATATAAGCCCCTCCATTGAGCAACTAAGAGGATACACGGTAGAAGAAGCGATGGCTGAGAAAATGGAAGAAGCGTTGACGCCTTCATCAGTTCAATTTGTGATGGAAAAACTTTCTGCTCATGTGCCTCTTTTTATAAAAGATCCAAAGATGGTGCAAAGCTTGCGAGGGGAAGTGCAGCAACCATGTAAAAATGGTGAAATCATATGGGTAGAGGTAACACTTCAATTAAAATATAATACATGCCAGGAAATAGAAATTATAGGTGTAAGCCGCAATATTGAAAAACGGAAGAAAACAGAAAAAGAAGTTTTATACTTAAGTACGCATGACTATTTAACAGGATGTTACAACAGAGCTTTTTTTGAAAAAAGGGCAGAAGAAGAGTTGGAAAGATCGACCCGTTACCATAAGCCGATTTCCTTTTTGATGCTGGACCTGGATTTTTTCAAGAAAATCAACGATACTTATGGGCACATAGCTGGGGATGGCGTTCTAAAAAAGTTTGCTGAAACAATAAATGCTATTTTGCGGAGTTCAGATATCTTTGCAAGATTTGGTGGAGAAGAATTTATTGTGCTGATTCCTGAAACAACTATCGACGGGGCAGTTAATGTAGCGGAGAAGATCTGCTCAGCAATTGAGAATACGGTTCAACCTATGAATGAGAAAATAACAGTTAGTATTGGCGTTGTAGAGCGTAACGCAGATGAATCTTTGGATGATTTATACAGGAGAGTTGACCAACAGCTCTATCAGGCAAAAGCGTCCGGAAGAAACCGTGTTGTCGCTGATAAAGCATAAGGGATATAAATATGATATGATTGAGGTTGATTATGACTTGGATAAGTTTTTATCCGGCATCAGGAGGAGTTTAATTTACTATATCATTCAATAAAATAAACTTACTATGTGTATTTTCATCGTCAATACCCCGTATCGATCTTTATCGCTAGCGAGCTCACAACCTTTAATTCCGCAGCACAGTCCGAATCGGATGGCCTCAGCATCATCTGATGAGAGTTATCTCCAGATTCCGCCTTGTCGATAAACATCAAGTATGTTGCCTGTTCGGGTGCCACAGCGAAGAATTACTGAAACATGACCGTATTTGCAAAAGCGACCAGATTTTAGAATCCGTCCGGCGTCATTTCCATGAACATTTTTAATTGCACAATATATAGGATAAAGGTATAATGAACCTATAATGAATTATCAAACATGGTTATGTTTTCACTGGTCATGCTTGATTCTTATATTGAGGTGGGAGTATGCAGGAATACAAGTGTGTTGTTAAAGGGGTAGACGGAAAAACCATCAAAAATTACAAGTTGAAAGCTGAGGACGAAGCGGCCTTAATGAAGCAGATAAAAGCGAATGCTTTATATCTTGTCAGCTTTCAGAAAACCGAGGCCAAAAAGGATATCATCGGAGGCAATAAGCTGAAGCTGTCACTGAAGGACATTGCCATGTTTTCCCGACAGCTGTCGGCCATGCTGGAAGCCGGAGTGACCCTGGTAAAGGCGCTGAACATACTTTATCTCCAGATGGAGAAAAAGAACGTGAAGGAAAGCATCCGAAGGCTTTATGAAAGCGTCCAGAAGGGCGAACAGCTGTCGGAAGCATTGAAAAAGCAGGAAAATGTCTATCCTGAAATCATGATAAGCATGGTGGAAGCCGGAGAAGCCAGCGGAAGCCTGGATTCTGTCATCGCCAGAGTGGCCGACACCTTCGAAAAAGATGTCAAACTGAGAAACAAGATCAGATCCTCCATGATGTACCCCATCATTCTTGCAGTGCTTTGCGTAGCCGTCGTATTGATTCTGGTTATGAAAGTACTCCCCGTATTTATGACCATGTTTACGGCAGATATGGTTTTGCCACTGCCGACCAGGATACTGCTGGCATTCTCTGGTATTCTAACCGGATACTGGTACATAATATTCCTGGCAATCGCCATAATCGTGCTGGCCCTCAGAGCCTACCTGGCCACGGAGGAAGGCAAGCGGAAATGGCATTATATGCTATTGAAAATGCCGATTCTGGGAAAGACCATTACCAAGATTTCTGCGGTACGGTTTACAAGGACTTTAAGTACCTTGTTGTCCAGCGGTATGACCCTGATCCAGTCTCTGGAAATCGTTATAAAAGTCATCGGCAACCGGATCGTAATGGATGGCCTGGAAGTCACAAAAGAAGATATCCGTAAAGGAATGCCTCTCTCCCAGTCCCTGCGTAAAGCGAATATCCTGCCTCCCATGGTCTATTCCATGATCGGAATCGGGGAAGAATCCGGTACCATAGAGGCTATGCTGGATAAGACCTCGGAGTACTATGATGATGAGGTGGAGAATTCCATCGCTAAGCTGGTTGCAATGCTGGAACCCATACTGATTGTATTTATGGCTGCCATCGTTGGATTTATTATCATTTCGATAATGCTGCCGGTATTTAATATTTACGATTCAATCGGAAAATAACTGCTCGAAAATTGGATTTATAACAGCGATGGAGGTGGATGATTTGCATTCTTTATTATCTTTGGACATTGGAAAGAAAAATATACATATCGTCGAAGGAAGCTTTATAAAAGGAAGCATTATGGTTAACAAGGCGGTTACCATTGATGTGCCGGAAGGGTCTTTCCGGGGGGAGACGATATCTGATCCGGAAATACTGATGGATAGTATCAAAAGAGCAATCCAGACTCATGGGTTTAACACAAAAGAGGCAGTGGTGACGTTTGATGGGTACGGGTCTGTCATCCGGGATGTTGACCTCCCGGCTGCCAAACCCAAGGAAATAGCGGAGATGATCAATAATGAGATGGTTCAGACCTATCATGTCACATCTGAAAAAGTGATCCAGTACAAAAATGTCGAGAAAGTTACTGGTGAGGACGGGATCCTGCTGGACCGGTACAGAGTAGCAGCCATAGACAGGGAAATCGTGGAAGCCTACCATAATTTGTTGATCGGCTTAAAACTTAAACCTGAGGCTATGGATATCAATATTAACGCTATGGACAAGCTCCTTGAAGGTGAAATTACCATAAATGACACGATAATCAATGAAGAAGGTGCCGTTCTGATGGATTTCGGTGATGAATTATCAACCATTTATATCCTTTCAAAAGGCAAACCAATATTTTATAGACAGGTGGATTCCGGCGCCGGTGAAATTGAAAAAATCGTCAGCGACCAGGTATTTGAATCCGTAGAGAACATCAGGAAGATGAAGGAAGAGGGATTCAACTTCTTTGGAAACGGTGAAGAGGAGCAAAAATACTTCAACATTCTCCGGCCGTTTTTTTACAATCTTACCGACGAAATCAGGAAAATCATCGGATTTTATACAAGCCGGCCAAACGTAGGCAAAGCAGAGCGGATGTTTTTGTTTGGAGGCGGCAGCAATTTAAAAGGGTTTGCGGAGTATTGCGAAAGCAGCCTCGGCATGCACACAGAACAGATCACCCATATTTCCAAGATCAAATTCAAAGACCCGAAGACACCCCTTGCACCCTATATGAATGCAATCGGTGCTCTGGTTCGATATTAAATGAAGGCAGGTGATGTGGATGAGAGATTATAATTTTTTTGAGGTATTTGAGAGTAAAAAGGGCGTAAAGCTCAACCCCAGATCCCCGTTCTTCATAGCAGCTGTAATTATAGCAGTCTGTGTGGTCTTATCCCTGGGACTGGTCGTTCGCAACTGGATCTTGACGAAGAACATCGATTCAGCCACGGAAGAGCTGGCAAAGACGAAAACCAGCCAGGAATATATTCTGGCCAATGAACTGCAAAACAGCATGGATGCCATGACAGAATATGAAAAAAGTGCGGATACCACTTTAGAGAAATTTACTTCAGCGGATATTATCGGCTCGCAGCTGATGACAGACATATTCAAAGGACTTCCTTCCAATGCGGTGGTCATATTTTTCAACTTAGAGGGATTAGATTTAAAAATGACATGCGATGTTCCAAACCGGGAAACAGCGGCAGAGCTGCTCTTGGGACTGAAGCAGACAGAGCTGATGCAAACGGTCAAGTTGGATACAATCGAAACAAAACAGGATAATACAGGGCTGGTCGTCAGAGTTTACGGAGTCCTAAAGGCAGGTGAAGCAGAATGAAAAAGCAAAGTGTCGCTATCAGGGGAAATGATAAAAGATTATTGATTATTCTGTTGGCAGTCATTATAGGTTTTCTCTGCTATAATTACGTAATCAATCCACAGCTTGCAAAAGGTTCTGAATTGACTGCACAAAAGGGTCAGGTTGATTTGGAGCTGGAAAAAGCCAAAAATGATATTGCAAATCTGTCGGACTTACAAACACAGGAAAAAGAAACGAAGGAAAAATTAACGGCAAGATATGAGTCGTTCTTTTATAATCTCAACGAAGAGCGCATCCTGACAAAATTAAGCTCATTGATGAATGAATCCGGATTGCCGGTGACAACTTATACTCCATCTGTCCCGGTAGTTTCCAGCATAAAAATTCCACAGAGCACATACGTACCGATAGAATATCCGCTGCTGGATATTGCGGCAGCAGCCAACGAGGAACTGAAGCAAAACGAAGAAACTGCAACCTCCGAAACCAATCAAAATACAGAGGATGCCGCAGGCGCCCTGGATCCGGATGCGGTTCCAACGGTTGACATAACCATTGAAATAAGCGGTGCGAGCTATCCTTCAGTAATGAATTTCATACAAAAAATGGAAGAAATGCAGAAGACAGTACTGATTAAAAGCATTGAGTTAAATAAGAATGATACGGGTATCAGCGGTAATATGATCATATCGATCTACTCTCTGCCAAAACTGGATCAGGGAGAAGCGGCTGAATTTGAATTTTCACCTGTAATTCCGAGAGGCAAAGAAGATCCTTTCATGTAGAAGGAGGTGTCCGGTATTATGAAGCTACCGTTAAACAATAAAGGGGCAGCACTGGCCATGGTCATTATCGTGATGGTAGTCCTGATGATCCTTGGTACGTCTGCTTTGGCCATGGGTCTGTCGGAGACCAAATTTTCAGTGGCAAACGAAAAAAAAACACAGGCAGAATACATAGCAAAAGCAGGAGCAGACATCGCAGCGGACTTATTTATCAGGGACAATAATTTTTCAGGAACCAATATTTTCACAAGCCCTTTAGCCTGGGGAAACGGAGTAATCAGCAGCGTCACGGCGAACAAGGTGGATAACGCAGGCTTCATAAATGACTATGTCAACATCACTTCTACGGGCACAGTTGATTCATCCAGCCGTACGGTTTCTTTGCGCCTGTCCAAAAAGACGGAAGCGGAGGTTTTCGACGGGATTAGACTTATCGGAGCACAATCGGAATTCAACTTAAAAGCCCTGGATATTTCACATGATGCCAACAAAGTGGTTAACATAACTGCAAATGTCCCGGATGCTTCGAATATACTTTTAAGCACGGGCGACGCAGCGGACCCTGGCATTGTTAAAAATGTGAGTGATATAGCTTATCCTCCAGTGGTTATCCCTCCGGCAGGGACCTATTCTTCACCGGATACAATTACCGGCACGGCTGTTCTTGATAAACCCTATTATGATTTGAAAACACTGAAAAACGGCAATAATGAACTCATAACGTTTAAAGTTGCTGCAGGAAGTGAAATGACAGTGATTGTTGACGATCTGGAATTTAAGGGAAATGCTACTGTCACTGGAGGCGGAAAGGTCCGGATTTACATCAGGAATACATGTCAAATTTGGACGCCCATTAGCGTCAACACATCATCAACAGGCTATCTGTTCTTTTATATCGCAAAAGACAAAAAGCTGGAATTTCAGGCCAATGGAACCTTAACCGCTTACATCTATGCACCGGAAGCGACCATACAGCTGAATTCAGATGCTACTACGTTGGTCGGATCCATGGTCGGCAAACTGATACTCAAAAATCCTTCCGGAGAAGGTCCTCACGGCCAATTCTATTATGCTCCCCTGCCGGAAGGGGATACGGTTACCCCTTTGGATTACGGGTACACAAAGCGTTACTATTATAAATAACTACAACAGATTACTATTCCCAAAACCAGCGGGGTGAAAGAATGAAGCCAATAAAATCCAACCGGGGACTGACACTGGTAGAGATTATAGTAGCGATTGCCATTTTGGGAATCATACTGACTGCCATCCTCAGCATGTTCGATGTATCCATAAAAGAAACCTTTAAATCCGGTTTCAGATCAAAAGAAGTAATGGAAGTCCAGGACATAATTGATGATCTCCAGACAAAATTCAGCCAGGGTTCCAGTTCATCAAGTGTAATAGAAACCTACCTGAGCGGTAAAGGGTATAACAAGGCCGCCACTGCAAGTGCACTTTCAACCAAGGTTGGAACCAAAAATGTAAATTATTTTGTGCAATACAAGGAAATAACCAGCGGTGCCACAACAGCAAAAGGCTACGAGGTCAGCGTATTGAAGTTCTTCAATAACGACAACAATACTGTCCGGCTTACCGCCTTTATATACAGGAGTGTGGAATAAATGACAAATCGAATTCTCAGAAAAAATAGAAAAGGCATGACTCTGGTTGAGCTTATAGTAGCCATGGTAATCCTGGGAATCGTAATGCTGGCAGTCACTTCCTTCTTCCTTTCAAGCAACAAGATATACGTTGTGGGAAGAGATCAAAGAAGTGTGCAGAGCGAATCCAGACTGGCGCTGGACCAGATCCTGATGGACATCAGGTACGCAAAGGAGATCTCTTTGCTGCCTGCAACCTTGGCACAAACAGAAAAATCAACGACAACGTATAATTACATATATTTCAAAGACGGATTAATTTATCGATCTATTTACAACACTGCTACATCAACCCGTAATGATCAGGCTTTGCAGGGCAATTTTTCCGAAGCTCAATCCTCATTCAGCAAAGCTGGTGACACAGCAATACAGATTGTGGTAGGCAATGATGAAGGAAGTCAAAGTTATATTATCGATTCGACCATTCAGATTCCCAACCTGCTGCTGACAAATCCAAAAGGGAAACTTACCGGGGATAATATGTCAAAAGCAGTGAAATTTAAATGATAATCATTAAATTTATATAATATTCATACACAAATGGGGCGTCGCAAAACAACTGATTTTTAGTTATGGAGCTATGCTCCTCTTTTTTTGCCTTTGGAAAGTTCTTGTTCTGGTCAGTTGAAATAAGAAGGGGTTTTGACGCAATCAAAGCAGTAACTAATTCGCCCACACAGGATTATAAACTGTCTAATATATAATAAAAACACCTTCCTGTAAAAAATCCTGCAAAAATAAACATAAACAACGGCACATTTTGGTAATGCCGTATAAGTTGCATGATTTATAGTTGAACTGTGGCTATACACATATCCTTTTCTGCAGTATTTGAAACCCGATTAACCAAGACAGTGTCTATAAGATGAGCCAGGTTTCTTGTATCTTCAAAGGTAGGCAACCATTGTGCTCGTGAGCTTAATGATGACTTTGCAGATGAATTGAACCATATTAATGATGAAATGCAGAACTTCAGAGTGATAAATGTTATTAACAAATAGCTTGATAGGAAGACTTTTATACGAGCAATATTACAAAACAAGAGGTTACAAACAACATGGAAAGGAGCGAAAAGGATGCTTTTTAATGAAGCTGCCAACAAGTTTTTTGACTATATGGCCAGCATTGATAGGAGTCTAGGAACCATTGATATTTATTCCAGGGACCTGGTTATTATTAGGCGATTTTTAGAAGAACGTAATAATGGACCTGTGTACATTGAAGATGTTACTCAGGATGATTTAGAAGCCTTTATGCGATTTGCAAAAGAAGTAAAAGGTTATTCGGCAAACACCAAGAGCGGTTTCTTTTTACACTGAGAAGCTTCTACGCACTTGCTTATAAAAAAGATATTGTTGCTAAGAATATTGCATTATCCATGGATTTCATGAGAATGCCAAAAAAAGAACGAAACTATCTTACGGAAGAAGAAGTGGATGCAACCATAGAAGAAATTGATAACAACCTGATAAGGCTAATGGCCACATTCTTATTTAATACTGGACTTAGAATCTCTGAATGCTTAAACCTTAAAATGAATGCTGTGGATTTTAAAAAACGCATCATACATGTGCGTCAAGGCAAAGGGAAGAAGGATAGGGTAGTCCCTATGAACAATAAGTTGTACGATTTACTTTTGGACTATAGGGATAATTGGCGTGAGGCTTATACATCAGACAACTTTTTTGCAACGAGGAGAACGGGTTCGATTTCCTATTCGCATGTCAATTCAACAATAAGAAAAGCTGCAAAGCAGGCAGGCATTAACAAGCAAGTGTCTTGCCACATCTTAAGGCATTCGTTTGCTTCTGCACTGGTTAAAAAGAATGTTGGAATCGTTCAAATACAAAAGCTACTCGGACATGAGAGCCTGGCGGTAACTTCAATCTATACGCACACAAATACGGAAGCGTTATCAGACGCGGTAAATGCACTCAATGATTAAACGAGAGGGGGGATTAAAATGGCACTTGTTGATTGTAAAGAACCCGTTTTTGATAGGCAGGTAGATAAAATATTAGGAATGCTTGAAGATGGAACAGACCGAGTGGAAATCGCTGAAAAGCTTGGATATAAAAATCCGATGTCCCTTGATAACTATATGAGATGGCGTAACTTCTCCTGGGACTCAAGACAAAGGAATTTCGTGCCGGCAACGGAGCGGTATTCTGGTAGGGGAAGAGATAATTTAATGCAATTGCATGGCACATCAAAAGCAGCACTAATTATATCCCTCTTTTCACAGGGGGAATCTGATGCGAAAGATATCGCCAGACAGGTCGGCTTCGATACGCATACGGAACTGGCCAGCTACATGAAGAGAAAAGGCTACGAATGGGACTCCCTAAAAGGGAACTATATAAAAACTTCTGGTGATAAGATACAACAGTCGGGAGGTCATGCTCATCTTGATGAGAATGCTTCTATGGCTGTAATGCTTGAAAATATCTTGCCGCTGCTAAAAAACTTACAAAACACTGACCAACAACCATCAATATCTGAAGAAAAACAGAGCCTGCCAAGATATCAAGTTAAGGTAAACGGTAGTCCATGTGTACCTTGACAAAGAATGCCGCCATTACCGGCGGCAAATACTTGATTATTTATTGGCTATTGTTTTGCGGCATTCCTCAGGTAGCGATTTGGACTATGGAAGCAGTTCTTTCATGAAATCCAGACTGGTATCCTCCTGATGTTTTGGGATTTCAGTATGCAGATGTTTGAAATACTTGTAGGGCTTCAGATTGTTGGTTTTCGCTGTCTCAGCAATGCTATAGATGATGGCACTTGCTTTTGCTCCATTTATGGTATCAATCAGATGCCAGTTGGCTTTTCCTACGCAAAAGCCCCGGATAGCCTGCTCCTCAGCGTTGTTGTCTGCAGGAACCAGACCATCTTCCAGGAATACCCTTAGATACTTTTCCTGATTCAGGCAGTAGGTAAAGCCTTTTCCGGTCTCGGATTTTTTGGGTACCTTATCCCGGCTTTCCCTTATCCACGCAAAGAAGGCCTCTACCAGTGGTCTGACACTGAGCTGACGCCTTTTCGCACGTTCCCCAGGAGTGAGTTTTGCAAGACTTTCCTCAATCTTGTAGATAGCACCGATCTGTTTCAGCGCCTGGTAGGCAAAGGTATCCTTTGCCTTGTCCTTGCCGAGTGCCTTTACCACATCGGCAAACCGCCTCCTGGCGTGGGACCAGCAGCCTGCTATCTTCAGGAACTGAATCGGGTCTTAGGTAGCCCCAACAGTGGAATAGATGGTCAGTTTTGAATTTTTGTTCCCCATAACTCTTCCAATACTTTAAGATAAAAAGCTAGAAGCAGATTTCACACCGTTTCTAGGAATTTATTTTATTCTGTTTTACAAGCATCAACCCCAACAATCGAGATTGAACCGGATTTTCCTGAAACTTCCACATTTATTATTGAGCCTTTATATAAAGCGGATAAGGGACAAAGTCCCCGGCCAGGTCTTTGTCCCTTAAGATATTATCCCTCTTCAGCATAAACTTATCAGTTTACACATATTGTGAAACAAACAATCAACTCTCCTGACTTTTATTTGAGACCAGGCATGATATTAATTTAAAATAGTGTAATTTGGATAGCAAATAACAGTATAATTTGTTATCTTCTAGTTTACGGGGTTACGGTTATAACACCATCAACGCATGTAGCTTTATAATTTCCTAAGGTATAAACAAAATCAATATTACCGCTAGCGTCTGAGCTTGGAGTTGCAGCTAATGTACCTTTTAGAGTTCCAGCTAATCTTAATATATCAGCATCAGTGATAGCACCATCCTCTGCAAATGCTGCTGATGCAGCCGTTAATACTGTTCTGGCATCTGCTTCTGCCGCACCCTTTTTAGCAGTATCTGTAAATCCAGCTATCCTCGGAACTACGATCGCTGCCAAAATACCAATAATTACAATTACGACGATAAGCTCAATCAGCGTGAAGCCTTTACGGTTCTTGAGTTTTCTGCTTCTCTGAATCAATTTGTTCATGTGTTTTCCTCCCTTATTATGAAATTTTGATAAAAATAAAGATGACTATGATTTATTCTAACATGATTGAATCATTTAATAAAGGAATTTTTCATCTTTTCTTGAAAAATCTCGGCCATTCTGAATGTATTTTTTTTAGATCAACCATCATTTCCTAAAACCCCCCCAAATATAGCACTTCAAGGCCCCGGTTTTGATTAAATAGCTATCGGAATTATTCCCTTTTGTGCTATAATAATTTCAATAGAAAAGAAAATTACTATGCACAGAGAAAGGGAATTGCTGGATGAATATTTCATGGATTTCTATTTTTGCTACGTTAAAGCCGGCCATACTTCTGGCGGCACTGATCCCCTTTTTGATTGCCCTGTTCATGTGGATACTGTTCTACCAGCGTTACGACGCAGCGACACTGGGCAGGATTCGGAATTCCTTTAAAAAGCTTGCAGATGACGGAGAGAAGATCAAGGACTGCAAACGAGAAAACATCTCTTTTATGGACGAAATGGTCATCCGTATGGCTCCGCCCTATTTTCTGGAAGCCTGGCTCCGGATGCGGACGCAGATTGAAAAAAACTATAAAGGCGATTTCATCCCGGAAGGACAGTCCTTCTATGATTTCGAGGCCATGGTATCTGGCCCGGGATGCAGGAGCCGGCTGGATTCCATATGGAAAAGCTTCTGGGTATTAGCTATCATAACCCTCGCTGCCCCTATCGGGATGGCCGCACTGTTTCAGCAGGAAGCCCTGTTGGGCGCCCGGGTTCTGGGCGGAAGCCTTTTTGTGCTTCTTTGCCTCGGAAACCTGGTCTTTACCTTGCTGGATCAGAGGATGTATTTCAGTGTAAGGACGGAATACCACAGATTCATCGGAATCTTCAACCGTGTGATTCCGGTTGCCAAGGCGGAAGTGGCGATGCTGCTGGAAGCCACCCAGAGAAACCAGGAGGCCTACCAGGCCGCCACCCAGGAGATTGTCAGGAAGTTTGATACCATGGTGGATAATACCCTGCTTCCGGCCCTGGAAGATTCCATTGAAATGATCATGCGCAGCAATCTGGTACCTGCCCTGCATAATATAGAACGCACTCTGGATTCCAACATGAGCAGAACCCTTGAGATCCAGGAAAAGGGTATGGAACAGATGACTACGGATTTTGCAGACCGCCTTGGAGAAACGGTAGTTGAGAAGATGTCCGGACTGGCCGACACCATCGGGAATGTGCAGAATTCCATGGAAGTACTGAATCAGAACATGATGGACCATGTCAGAAGCATGACCGAGGCCATGGATTCCACCCTGGATTTACAGGAAAAGTCCATGGAACGGATCAGCAGCATGTTTGCCGAGACATTTACCGGAACACTTGATACCCAGATGTCCAGCCTGATCATGTCCATCAGCGACGTAAGAAGACCGTTGGAAGAGCTGAACTTAAGCCTTGGAAACCATGTCATGCAGCTGCAGGAGACCACCAGGACCAGCATGGAGCTGCAGAGGGAACAGACTTCCCGGTCGATATCCCTGCAGGACGAACGCATCACCCAGATGGTCGACGCCCAGGATCAACGCATTACCCAGATGATGGACCAGCAGGTGCAGCAGATGGCGGCGCTTACCGTTTCTTTTACAGAAGCCCTCACCGATACGTTGCATGAAAATATAACCGGACTGAACCAGCAGATCGGCGGGCTTCAGACCCAGATGGACGTATTGAATCAGAAGCTTTCTTCCAACATTGATGAATTGGGGAATATGCTGCATCAGCAGCACGAAGTTCTGGAGGAATCGGCGAAAATGCTGATGAGCTCCGGGGAAAACCAGGAGAGGACCATTGCGGAGACCAGGGAAATCCAGCGCAGGGCCGTGGAGAACAGCGAACAGCTAGGCCAGCATGTGCAGAGAATGGCCGATACTATTGTCCAGCTGACGCAGCAGACCCAGACCTTCAGCCAGGATGCATTCAAATTCACCAGGGATACCAATGAAGCCCAGGTCAGGGTTCTGGAGGATGTGAAGCTCTCCCAGGATAAACTGGAAGCGGCGGTAAACGAAACCATGAGCCAGTATGCCAGAATGAACGATATGATATCCGGCATGATGGACAATATCACCCAGCGGATGAATGAAGCAATGACAAATGCAGGCAGGGAGATCGCTCATGGCATCAAGGAGGTCACTGCGGATAATGCGGAAGCAATCAGCAACCTGACCGAACAGGCGCAGAACCTGCGGAACGATTATGAGACCTATTTCTCCCGTCTGGAGGACAGCACATACAAAACATTGGAGGACATGGACTACCAGATACGGGGTATTATCGGCAGGATTACAGAAGATATCGGTGCGATGATGAAGGAGAATACAGAGGCAAATGCGGACATACTGGGAAGGTACAAGGACAATACCACGGATCTTCTCCAGTCCTTCGATGAACAGGCCCGCAGCATCGGCCTGTATGCCAAGGAAATCAACATGGATATCACGGATCTTTCCAATAATCTTCAGGCTTCTGTTGGAGAATTCAGCAGCAAAATGCAGGAAGGGGTACGGATGACCCTCGGCGAATTCGACAGTGGGCTATCCGAGCTTACCCAGAGGATCGCCAACACAGTGGAAAGCATCAGCGATGCCGTGGAGGCCCTCCCTGATGCCCTGGGCAGGAAATAAATATGGATATGACGAGCAGCATTACTGGACCTGAGAAATTCAAATCCATAATAAACAGCCTTCGGGGCAGGTTTTTCACGGTGGAGGAGTTTCCCCGAATCCCGCGGGAGCTTCTGCCCCAGAATGTCCTGCAGGAGACTATGGAGCTGAAGGCGGGGGATATCCGCCACTATGCGGTCCGGCTTAAAGGAAAAGAGTTGGAAGGACTCATTCTTGATTTGCGGGAGACTGCAAAACGGGAAGAAATGCAGAGGGCAGCCGAGATTCTGACGTACCGGATTTCCCCAAGGATTTTAAAGCTGCTGACCATACTGTATCAGTATCATTCGGATTCGGAGGGTCTGAATCTTGTGTTGAACAGGATGGCCGGGATAATAGAAGAAAAGGATGATTCTTCCAGGGAAGCTGCCTTTGTAAGAAGATTCGGTGCTGTAGAAGACAAGGTTTCTGCAGCGTGCGGGGCTGTTGATGAATATGAAATGGACATCGACAAGTGCTTCCAGGCGTTGGGGATCTACCGGCAGAGCCCCTTTGCAGAAGAAGTGGTTTTGTGCTACCTGGGAAACACATCCAGGGAAGGAATGATGACGAACCGCGCATGGATCGTTTCAGCAATCGGATACCACGAAAACACAAGGCTTTATCCTCTGATTTCCAATTACTTATCCGCCTTCAGCCTGATAGAACTCCATGATGGAATCAATCTGGCAATCCTGAATAAAATTGGCCAGCCCTACACAAGCCCGGACTGGGAACCCTACAAGGTGGATTTGCGGGATAAATTTGCCCAGTGGTGCTTCCTTCATCAGCTGAAGCTTCATTCTATCCGATTTCCCAAGAAGTTTTCTGTTTTAAGGAAATATTATGATCAGGTAAGAAGCAGCTATGTGGTCAAGGAGGAAAACCTGATGGTCATTGACCTTGGAGATATCGTAATAGCAGACACCGCAGACGATCCTTATTCATTTTTTTATGAAAAAAGGGTATTCGAAAAAGAAATGGCCGACTGGAAAGCAAGCCAGGAGGAGCAGGAAAATTGGTCGTCGGAAGCAGGGGAGGAAAGACCCAGGGAGTATCGGCCCTCTTTTCTGCGTCTGGACAAAAGGAACTTGACGGCCCGGGATTTTATGATTGAAGAAATCGAAGAACCCTGCATAAAGCTCAGCTATGAGGGCATTGACGTGCTGTATATTCAGGAAATGCTGGATATTAAGATTGGCCTCGAGCCGGATATGCGCAGAAAGCAGCTGGCAAAGATTAGAAAGAGGCAGTAGACAGGGATTTCCGAGGTGACCTACAAGATAATGGACAGATACAGGGCCAAGAGCCGATAGCCGGCCAGCACACAGGTGATGATTCCCAAAGACAGCATAGGACCGAAGGGCAGGGCGGTCTTCCGGGAGCCTTTCTTGACCAGAATGACAAATATGGATACCACCCCGCCGTACAGAGCGCCCGCGAAAAGGGAGAGAAGGATCAGCTTCCATCCGATAAAAAGACCGGCAGCAGCCATCAGCTTAATATCGCCGCCGCCCATGCCTTCCGGAAATATCAGACCCAGAATAAAAAGAGGCACGGAAGCTGCAAAGAAGCGGATAACCCAGGTTTGCCAGGGAACGCCCAGGAAAACGGTCTGATAAAATCCATTGGCAACGCCTAAAACCAGCATGGCCACCACGAGGCCATCCGGAATAATCTGATATTTCAGGTCGATGAAGGAGAGGACGACCAGGATGGAGAACAGCGCAGCAAAAAACAAAAGCGGTACGGATAAGCCATACACCCAGTAAAGCAGCAGATAAAGCACCGCATTCAACAGCTCCACGGCAGGATAGATAGGGGAGATTTTTTCACCGCAGTTCAGGCACCGACCCCTTAGGAATATATAGCTGAATAAAGGGATGTTGCAATACCAGGGAATCAGGGAATTGCAGGAAGTGCAGTAGGAACGTCCCTTTACAATGGTTTTGTTCAGAGGAATGCGGTATATGCACACGTTGAGAAAGCTGCCGATCAGCAGGCCGAAAACAAAAATCAGGATAGGAATTGCTGCAGTCATCGAAACGAACCACCTTTGCTTAATTTTTTATTAAAGAAAATGAAATCTAATTTATAATAGCATAAAACAATAATTATTCAAGATGGAGATGAATATATGGGTGCCAATCACAGAAAATTAGGGGAAATACTTGTTGAAACCGGAGCCATTACAGCTGCGCAGCGGGATGAAGCTCTGCTGGTATCAAAAACAAATAGAAATGTCCTGGGAACCACTCTTGTAGAGCTGGGCTATATCGATGAGAAAACGCTCTATAAAGGATTGGAGTACCTTTTCCATGTCCCGTATATTGACCTTTCCAGCATTTTGATAGACAAAGAAGCAACCAGCATGATTTCCGAGGAATTAGCCAAGAAACATAATATCATCCCTATCAAAAAAGAGGGAAAAGTACTGACCGCCGTTATGTCGGACCCCCTCAACTTTTACGCCCTGGACGATATCAGGAATGCCACGGGAATGGAAATCAGCGTGGCGATTTCACCCCAAAAGGACATCGCCAGCGCCATAGACCGATATTATGGCAGCGAGATAGCCGAGAAGGCTTTTGAAGATCTTCAGAAGGAGTATGGGAAGCTGGATGTGTCCGCTCTCAGCGAGATTTCTGAAAGCGAAGTGGCCAACGCGCCGGTTGTCCGCCTGATCAATTCCATGCTGCAGCATGCGGTCAAGTCCAACGCCAGTGATATCCACATCGAGCCGACGGCAACGAAACTGATTGTCCGATTCCGGGTGGACGGTCAGCTGCAGGAGGTCATGACTTCCTCCATGTCGGCGCACCCCGCCATTTCCACCAGGATAAAGATCATGAGCGATATGGATATTGCTGAAAAAAGGCTTCCCCAGGACGGACGTGTGGAAACGGTTGTGGATGGCAAGAATATTGACCTGCGTGTCTCCCTCCTTCCCGGAGTTTATGGAGAAATCATCGTAATACGTGTCCTCGGCGGGCAGAATGTAATCCTGGATAGAAGACAGCTTGGGATTTCTGAAGCCAACATGCTTCTATTCGACAAACTGATCAAAAGCCCCAACGGCATCATACTGGTTTCAGGACCAACAGGTTCCGGTAAGACCACAACCCTGTACACTCTGCTGAAGGAACTGAACAAGCCGGAAGTCAATATCATCACCGTAGAAGATCCGGTTGAGTATAAGCTGGAAGGGATCAACCAGGTGCAGGTAAATGTAAAAGCCGGGCTGACCTTTGCCAACGGCCTCCGGTCCATATTGCGACAGGATCCGGACATCATCATGATCGGCGAGATTCGTGACTCGGAAACGGCAGAGATTGCCATCCGGGCATCCATAACGGGCCATCTGGTGCTCAGCACCATCCATACCAATGATTCGGCATCTTCCGTTGCCCGTCTGGTGGACATGGGAATTGAACCGTACCTGGTTTCCTCTTCTCTGGTAGGCGTGGTTGCCCAGCGTCTTGTGCGGAACATCTGCCCCCGCTGCAAAACCTCCTACAGGCCTTCCCATGATGAAATGCTCATGCTGAAGATGAAGGAGCCGGCGCCGCTCTACAAGGGAGCCGGATGCCCCGCCTGCAATTTCACCGGATATAAGGGCAGAACGGGTATTTATGAGATTCTGGTCGTAACGAAGGAAATCCGGGAACTGGTAAACAGAAGAGCCTCCATTGACCAGATTGCGGCCATGGCAGTCAGACAGGGCGCCACTACCCTGCAGCAGAGCTGTACCGAACTGGTGCTCAGCGGCGTTACGACAGTCAGTGAGCTGGTCAAGGTAACCTACAGTGTGGACTGATTGAATTTATAAAGGGGGAGAAATGTATGAAATATGATTTGATGGAAATCCTGGAAAGGGCTTTGGAATTAAAAGCCTCGGATGCGCATTTTACCGTTGGAAAACCGCCTATCCTGCGTGTAAGGGGTGATTTGGTTCAATTGGGGGAAGAACTGCTGGAGCCTCAGGATACAGAGGAAGTCAGCCTCTTTATAATGAATGAGGAAAAGAGGGGAATTTTTGAAGCCAAGGGAGAGGTGGATTTTTCCTGGTCGCTGCCTACCACAAACCGGTACAGGGTAAATGTATATCGGCAGAGGGGCAGCTGTACGGTTGCCATGCGTATGATCAACACGAAAATTCCAACCGCAGAAGAGCTGCATCTTCCGCACATCCTGAATACGATGGCCCTGAAGCCCCGCGGCATGTTTCTGGTAACGGGCCCTACGGGTTCAGGGAAATCAACGACTCTGGCCGCCATGGTCGGACATATCAACAACAACCGGCAATGCCATGTCCTGACAATCGAGGACCCAATTGAATACATGCACAAGCATAACAAATGCATGGTCAACCAGAGGGAGATCGGCAGCGATTCCCAAAGCTTTTCCAATGCCCTGCGGGCTGCTTTGCGCGAGGACCCAGATGTGATCATGGTTGGAGAGATGCGTGACTATGAAACCATATCCACGGCGATTTCTGCTGCCGAGACAGGGCATTATGTACTGTCTACCCTGCATACTACAACCGCTGCCCAGACAATCGACCGTATCATCGACACGTTTCCGCCCCATCAGCAGCAGCAGGTGAGGACGCAGCTGGCCGCAGCGCTGCAGGGTATCGTCTGCCAGCAGCTGATTAAATCTTCCGATGGCAAGATAGTGGTTCCGGCCATGGAGGTTCTGATCGTAAATGATGCCATCCGGAATCTGATCCGGGAAGGGAAGAACCATCAGATCGACACCGTTTTGCAGACCAATATCAAGAACGGCATGATGCCCATGGATTATTCCCTGGCCCAGCTGGTCAAATCCAAAATCATTACTGTGGAGGACGCATTTACCCGATGTGTGGATCCGGAAATCTTCAAGCGGTACATGACCTCATAATGATAGCGATTCAAGGGGAGGTTCCCGATAATATCGAATGAATCTCAACCCCGTACCGGCGCACCATGTCCTGTTTGGTTTTCCTGAAGGCAGCAGACCGGTTATCCAGTTTATTTTGCTGTATGTAGCGCCGGGCCAGCTCGTCCGTAATGACATCAAGGAGCAATTCTGCAAGAAGGAGGCGGGCCCCATCCTTGAAACGCCCATATCCGTCCACATACAGGCGGACAGTGGGAGCCTCTGTGTTAATGATGATGAGCCGTTCTTCAGGACTGTAGACGGCTCTTTCTGTGTCGTTGTCCAGATTTCTCAGTGCATATCCTTTGAACAATTCGTTAGAAGCATGTCGGGAGGGCTCCGCTTCTGATCGGATTCCTGCTGGCTTTTCCGAAGGGGCATCTTCAGCGATGACGATTTCGCAGAACACGCTGTATTCCCCGGAAGACACAATCAGACGTCCCTTCTGCCCCGGCTGGCTGCCGGTTATCTGGAAGGAGAAATGCCCGTCTTCCGGTATGGCCTCCAAAGGGACGCTGTCGATATCCGGTTCAATACGGATGCCTTCCGGAAGCTGAAAATCAAAGTGGATTCTGCTCTGACCTCCAAGCCGGGACCTGTCGGCAACAAACATGATCTTAAAGGGATGATCCGCTTTACGGTAATAAAAAGAAGAAACAAAACGGAGTGCGGGACCCTTGTCCCCAGGCGTCCCGGAGGCCCGGTGCTTAGGGGGAATCCGGATTCCCAGTTCATCCCTTGCAATCACATTCATTTTCTGAAGTATGATCTCTATCATCAGTTGGGTACGCTGGGATATTTTGGCCCGTTCGACATGGCTGAGTCTTAATTGTTCGCTCTTTATGATATCGAACAGAAGGCGGCTGACTTCTTCGGAAAAAGCTTTTACGAATGGATCCTTCATATTCAGCCCTTCCCGCTCGTCGCTGATGATCGGGTGTCCCAATCCCAGCCTTTGGGACAAGGCATCACAGACAACCGTCCCGAATAAAAATTCCGTGCCAATCTGATTTTCAAATCGAAAAAACTGGCAGTCCAATATGGCATTCCCCGACAGGACGATAAGGCCGTTGGTCCTTTCATCGCCCCGAACCTCCAGCATGGCATCCTTGGCTCTCTTCAGGGTCAGCCTGAAGTCATATAATTGTCCCTGGAAACTGAAGGTTCCCCTTTCTTCTGGACCGATGAGAACTTCAGAAGCAGGCTCCCCAAATTGCAGAGGGAGTGGGGTCCTGGACTTTATTGGCTCATTCAGGTTTAACAGTTTTACATCCCTTCGCGAAAGGATATCCCGGAGATATATATTATTGGCAATCGCTGTCTGAAGTGAATTGAAATACGGGATGCTCACATCCGGATTATCGATGATTATGCTTATCCGTGTCCCGTTGCTCCCCTCGGGAATGCAGAGTCGCTGGTAGTCCTTTGAGGACGCCTCCAGGGCTCCGTCCCCGTCCTCAAAAAGATACTCTCCGGTCTGTGCCCGGTAAAGGTCTACCCTGCTGACGGCGCCATCCCTGATGGTCTCGATCCATCCATATCCCAGGCCATAAACGGCCTGCTTCAAACCTCGTCCGAAATAGCCCCTGCCTCCGCTTCCGTCCTTGGCAAGGCTGCTGTGAGCTCCCCCATAGGTCAATATCGAATGAAGCTGGTCGGCGGCCATTCCTTCCGCTTGGTCGGTAACTGTAATCAGGGCGCCTTTCAGATGCCTCTCATATCCAATCAGTATGCTTCCCGAAACAAGCCGTCCATCCCTTTCAAGACGGAGGTAACTGTCATCGCAGTTCGTGATAAGTTCCACAACTGCCTTTCCTATGGAAGAAAAACGCCGGGAGTCAATATCTATTACTCTCTGGTCAACGGGTAATACGAATACTGCCATAATGCCCCTCCTTTTTTGTCCTGGATCAAAAAATGCGGCTGCCTATCATTATGTATATTATAACATATGCAGACGGCAACGCCCAGACAGCAGTTCACAGTACGCAATCAATAAAAAAAGACAACAAAAAAGCCGTATTTTGTGTTATAAATAGGTATTCGACAGAGATTTGAAAAATAATTTTACGGAGGATGTCATATGAAAAAACAAGTTGGTGTAATCGGGCTTGCCGTCATGGGTAAAAATCTGGCATTGAATATAGCGGAAAACGGCTTTCGAACAGCCGTATATAACCGTTCCCCCATTAAGACGGAGGAGCTGATAAAAGAAACGCAAGAGGAACCGTTCCTGGACAATGTGGAGGGTTTTTACACAATCAGTAAATTTGTGGAATCCTTAGAAATCCCGCGCAAAATCATTATGATGGTCAAGGCAGGATCTGCGGTCGATGATACGATTCAGCAGCTGCTGCCACTGCTATCAGAAGGAGATCTCCTTATGGATGGAGGCAATTCCTATTATATGGATACAATCCGAAGAAGCAGGGAGCTCGAGAAGGCAGGAATACTCTATCTTGGGGCTGGCATTTCCGGGGGAGAAGAAGGCGCCAGAAAAGGACCTGCCATCATGCCCGGAGGTAAAAAAGAGGCATATGAGCTTATGGAACCTATATTGACGGCGATCTCCGCCAAGGCTGAGGGAGAACCCTGCAGCAATTACATCGGTGAAAATGGTGCAGGGCATTTTGTGAAAATGGTTCATAATGGCATTGAGTATGCCGATATGCAGCTGATCAGTGAGGCGTACCATATTATGAAGAAGGTGATAGGTCTGACCGCACGTGAGCTTCAGGATGTATTTTCGGAATGGAACAAGGGAGAACTGAACAGTTACCTGATAGAAATTACTGCCGATATTTTTGGAAAGAAGGATGACAGGACGGAGAATTATCTGGTTGATATGATTTTGGATGTTGCCGGACAGAAGGGAACCGGGAAATGGACCGGACAGATATCCCTGGACTTAGGGGTTCCGACCCCCACCATAACAACGTCTGTATACGAGAGATGCCTGTCTGCAATGAAACAGGAGAGAGTGAATGCCAGCAGGAGACTGAAGGGACCTAAGAACAAAGCAGAGAAATCGAGAGATTTTGTTGAAGCAATCCGAAGGGCCTTATATGCAAGTAAAATATGTGCATATGCTCAGGGGTTTGGCCTGCTCAGAGCGGCATCAGAGCAGTATGACTGGAAACTCCGTTATGGTGACATTGCAAAAATCTTCAGAGGCGGCTGCATCATCCGGGCCCAATTTTTAAATCAGATCAGCAAGGCATATGAAAAAAATCCGTCGCTGATCAATCTGCTGATGGAGGACTATTTTATGGATGCCATCAACGAATACCAGGAGGATTGGAGAGAGGTTGTCAGAACCGCTATTTCCAACGGTATCAGTGCACCTGCATTTTCAAGCAGTTTGGCGTATTATGACAGCTACCGGACCAGCGAACTGCCTATGAACCTTTTACAGGCACAAAGAGACTACTTTGGCGCACATACGTATGAACGGATCGATGCAGAAGGAACCTACCATACGAACTGGTAGGATAAAGCCACGGATATGTGCACGGAGGGAGATATTATGGCAGGAAAAGAAAAAGATAATTTATCGGCAATCTTAGTGATTTTTGGCGGTACAGGCGATCTGACAAACCGTAAGCTGATGCCCGCTTTATATAATCTTGTTCTTGATAAGCTGCTGCCGGAGCATTTTGCGGTTGTCAGCATCGGGAGACAGGATAAAACGGAAGAGGAATATAAGAAAGATATTTATGAATCCACCAAGAAGCATTCCAGAAATAAGATTGATGATACAATCTGGGATGAGCTTCAGAGGAAGATTCACTATTATCGGTTTGACTTTACCAATGCAGAGGGCTTTATTGGGCTGAAGGATTATCTTGATATGCTGGATGGTCAGACCGGAGCTGGAGGCAACCGTGTATTTTATCTGGCTGTTGCACCTGTATATTTTGAAACCATCGTCCATGGTCTGCAAATCAGCGATATGGCTTCAAAGCCGGACGCATGGAGTCGTCTGGTCATTGAAAAGCCCTTTGGCAAGGATTTAAAGACCGCACGAAATTTGAATTCTAAAATCCTGGAGGTGTTTTCTGAGAGGGATATTTACCGTATCGACCATTACCTGGGTAAGGAAATGATACAAAATATAATGGTCCTGCGGTTCTGCAATTCGATTTTTGAATCTATTTGGAATAACAAATTCATCGATAACATCCAGATTTCTTTGACGGAAGAGCTGGGTGTAGGTGCCAGAGGCGATTATTATGACCATGCAGGGGCGATGAGGGATATGGTGCAGAATCATATTATCCAAATATTGTCGTTAGTGGCTCTGGAACCGCCGATAAATCTCAAGACGGATTCCATCCGTACCGAAAAGCAGAAGATTCTGGAGGCTATTGAAGATATCACGCCGGAGTTTCTTCGGGATAATGTCGTTTTCGGTCAATATGGGCCTGGAGTTATTGATGGCAGCCCTGTTGTGGGATACCGTGAGGAGCTGAATGTTCCCGAGGACTCCGGAACAGAGACTTTCGTGGCCCTTAAGCTTCATATCAATAATTTTCGGTGGGCCGGGATACCTTTTTATATCCGGACCGGAAAGCGTCTGGGCCAGAGCTCATCGAATATTGTGGTGCAATTCAAGGATATGCCCAAAATCCTTTATTTTAAGGATAAGGAAATACAGGATCCAAATCTCCTGGTCCTGCGCATCCAGCCAAACGTGGGGGTATATTTTCAGTTTAACACAAAGGACTTTTCTTCCCACCATGAAATCGTTCCGACAAAGATGGACACCAGCTATTTCAGCCCGACCCAGGGAAATACGCCGGAAGCATATGAACGATTAATTCATGATATCCTGCGTGGTGATTCGACTCTGTTTTCCCGCTGGGATGAGGTAGAGGCGGCCTGGATGTTTGCGGACCATCTGATTCAATATAGAGAACAAAATGAGAGCACTTTCCCGAATTATGCCGCAGGATCTATGGGACCTGAGGAGGCGTTCGAACTGATGGCAAAAGATGGACGTAAATGGTGGCAGGTATAGAGGAGGCTGAGTTATGGAGAATGGGAGTAACAAAATATACGACATATCGATGCCAATTACAATGGATATGCCGGTATATAAAGGAAGAGAAGAAAAGCGGCCAATCATAACAGTGAACAGCGATTTTTCGACCGGAACAGTTTATGAAAGCTCTATACAGATGAATCTCCATACGGGGACCCATCTGGACCGGACGCTTCATATGATGCCGGAAGGCAATACGATTGAAACGGTGAAACTGGAAGAACTTTTTACAGAATGCAGAGTCCTGGACCTGACGCAGGTGGTGGAGAAAATCACGGAAGAGGATTTGTCCGGCAAGGATATCCATCCGGGAGATTTCGTTCTTCTCAAGACAAGAAATTCCTTAGAACCCATTCTGGAGAAGGATTTTATCTATCTGGACCGCAATGGAGCGGAATATCTGGCAAAAATTAAGATAAAGGGTGTTGGCATTGACTCTCTGGGAATAGAACGCAGCCAGCCGGGTCATGAAACGCATCTGGCCCTTATGGAAGCAGGAATTCATATTTTGGAAGGACTTCGGCTGGAGAAAGTTGCGGAAGGAAGATATCAGCTAATTGCCATGCCTCTGAATATCATCGGATCGGAGGCGGCCCCGGTTAGAGCAGTCCTGATTAAACAATAAAAAAAGAACGGTCCTGGCCAAGCAGAGGATCGTTCTTTTTTAATGCGCAAAATCAGGCGATTTAATTATGGCAGCCATGCGCATGTTCGTGGCATGAGTCTCCCGAGTCTGCAAGAGAGCCATCCAGCCACTTGAGAGCGACTTCTTTTACATCTCCGGTGCATCCTCGCAGCACTTCAATGCCGGAGGCTTTTAATACATTTACGGCGCCTTCGCCCATGTTTCCTGCAAGAAGGACTTTCACGCCGATTTCGGAGAGAGTCTGCGCAATATTGGATTTGCACCCGCAGCCGGAAGGAGAGGCGAGTGTTTCCTGACCGAGTATTGTTTTGTTAGTCATATCGAGTGTGAAGATAGTAAAATATTCACAGTGGCCAAAATGATCATCAATCAGATTTTGGCGGGATGGCAATGCGATTTTCATAAAATATTCCTCCGATGAATTTATAGGGTACGGTAATGTTGATATATGACAATTATAAACCAAAAATGACATATGTCAATAACAAAAAATGTCTAAAAATTAACAAGTCTGTTTAGTAGTTGTCGAATATGATAATAAATAAATTAAATTGACAAACAATTAATCCGGTATTACAATTTAAAAGTAAGAGTAGCAAAATAAATATACAATAAACAGAAAAATCGGATATTGAAGAGGTTACAATGAATGAGAAGCTGAAGGAACAGATGATCAAAGTCAGCGAAAATTTTCATATTGTGTCCGAAGAGTATTGCACTCCGGTGGACTACAAGCAGAAAAAAGTCCTGGGCGATAATAAAAAATGCGAGTTCTGTGAGCATTGTGTAGAAAAAAAATGTGATGGTCGTAACGTTCTGTTATATGGCTGCCGCGAGGCATACCGATGGAACGGAATATATATATATTACTGCCCACTGGGTCTGACCCTGATTGCATCCTCTATTGCGGATGAGAAAGGGGAACTTCTTGGAGGGCTTGTTTCCGGCCCCATATGCATGGGAGAGGCAGAGGATGCAATTGATGCGCTGCACGGGCCGGAAATCAGAGATAAGATTGCCTCCCGGAAAGCCAGAACACCCCAGATGGTTTACAGTCTGTCTGAGCTGCAGAAAAATGCGACCATCTGTCTGACGGGCACAACAAACTCAAGAATTGAAAAGCATTTTTATGATCAGGCCAAATACCTAAGTACATTGTATACAGAGGGAATCCGGTTCCAGAAAGAGGGAATGCATTCCGTGTATCCCATTGGGGTGGAGAGAAAGCTCAGAGATGCCGTAGCCAACAGGGATCTGGAGTCTTCCCAGGCACTTCTTAACCGTATGCTGGCGTACATATTCATATCGAACGATTATGACATGGAAGCTATCCTTCCCAGGGTCACAGAACTTGTCATTGTGATTTCAAGATCGGCAGCAGATGCGGGAGCAGATATTAACGAGATCCTCCATTTAAATGAGAATTTCATGTCCTATATTGAAGAGTATAAGACACTGGAAGAGATGAGTTCCAGCGTGATGTCCCTTCTGCTGCGTTTTATGTCAGAAACATTTGATTTTGCGGAAGTTAAGCATACAGATATCGTATATAAGACGATAGAATACATCAAAATGAATTGTTTTAAGAAGCTGACCCTGGATGAAATTGCCGACAGTGTGTATCTGAGCAAGACTTATCTGAGCAGTATATTCAAGAAAGAGACGGGACAGAGCATAACCAACTATATCAACAATGTAAGGATTGATAAGAGTAAAAGCATATTGCTGCTGGAAAACTCGAGTATTATCGACATTGCCAACGCGTGCGGTTTCGAGGATCATAGTTATTACACAAAGGTGTTTAAGAATATTGTGGGAGTCCCGCCAAAAAAATTCAGGGAGAACAGAGGCAAAATCAGACATTTCTAATTTGCAAAAAAGAGCATCCTGGCATTGTATTATAATGCCAGGAAGCCCTTTTGTTTTCAGTGGATTGATATTTTGTCTTACTTAACGGATATCTCTGCGATGACCCCGTGGTCGAGCAGGGAATGACATTCTTCGGGGCTTAATTCTTTTCCAAGACGCTGCATGAGAACGCCGGCGTTCTTGGTTTTTCCGATCAGGATGAATCCTGTCAGCTTTCGATTCTGGAAAACGAATTTCCGATATTGATTCCGCTCAGGTTCTGAAAGTATAACAGCAAATGAACCGGCTTCACTGCCACGTCCGTCCCCGCCGCAAATCGCATGCAGGCCGAAGAACTGAAGGGAGTTCATGGAAAGTGCTCCTTCGTACGCCACAGGGGAGCCTGCCATGTTGGCGCCTGCAATTTGTCCCTGTTCCGTTGCATTGGGCCAGAGGGCATAGCTTCGGGATCCGCCGAACAGCTTGTCTTTAGCCATTACACAATCGCCTGCAGCATAAATATCCGGAACGGAGGTTTTCATGTGGTCATCAACCTCGATCCAGTCAGACTGGATTCGTGCTACGTCCTCTGGTATGAAGGAAGTGTTCGGATTGACACCTTTTCCCATGAAAATAAAGTCACAGGAGACAACCGAACCGTCATTAAGCTCTACTCCGCTGACGGCTCCCAAACTGTCATGAAGAACCCGGCTCGCACTTAAACCAAACAGGAATCGTACCCCGTTATTTTTCAGATGTCTGTAGAGGATATCTGCCCCTTCAGAATCGAACTGCTGAGAAAGAATGTGCTGTGAAGTCACAACAATCGTAATATCCAGTCCATGTTCGGCAAGAGCACTGGCTGTTTTGAGACTAACCAGCCCGGCGCCCAACACGCAGACCCGCTTTTGGCCATTGCTGATCTTTTTGATCAGTGCATCCGCGTCTTTCATTGTCCGCATGACATGGACATCACCGGGTTTCGCGTCCGGGATATCCATGAGTCTCGGGGAAGCACCGGATGCAATCAGCAGCGTGTCGTAAGAGACTCTCACGCCCGAAGACAGAATAACCTGCTTAGACGGAGCATCGATTTTGGTTACTTTCAGCCCGCGCAAAAAGTTGATGGACTGGGTTTCGTAATAATCTGATGGACGGAGCATCATCCGCTCCCTGTCCGTGTAGCCTGAAACGTAATAGGTTGTCAAGCAGCGGGAATAGGCGTCCTGTGTCTCTTCACTTATTACCGTAATGAGACCTTCTTGATCCCTTTCCCGGATGGCATCGGCAGCGAAAATACCGGCTGCACTGTTGCCGATAATTACATAATGTTTATTCATAGTGGAGTTTCCTTTCTCAAAGAGTCTTCTGTAAGAGAGCAATACCATCTATGATATCAGGAAGCCCCTTTGGAATAATCCGGTTCGTGGCAAAATCACCTGTAAGGGACTGTGTGGTTATCTCTTCAGTATATGGAATGAATCCCGCCATATTTTCTTTGCCAAGCTTGTTTTCCAGAAAAGCCCGGTCTATTTCACTCCTCACACGATTTCCGATGAAACGTGTCTGGGCAATTCCAAGATCTGTAGCCAGATCATTGATAACCTGAGCCGTTGCCACGCTGACCAGACTGGGTTCGGTTACGATTAGCATAAGATCTACGCCTCGTGCAGTTCCGCGTGTGAGGTGTTCAATACCGGCACCCATGTCGAGAACAAGATAGTCGTCGTCCTGCATGAGCAGGCTGGCAATCATGGCGTTCAGGACGCTGTTCTCCCGGCAATAACAGGATGAGCCGCCCGCCTTTACCGCTCCCATACGAAGAAACTGGAGATTGTCCCTGGTGAGTTTGAAATCCCGGATAATGTCGTCTACTTCCGGATTCAGGGTGAAAAGGCCGACATCTCCGGCCTTGTCTTTCATCAAATCAACCATTTCCACGACCGGTTTCATCTGATTTATTTCTTCGGCAGGAAATCCAAGCAGCAGCCCCAGACTTACATCAGGATCAGCGTCCACAGCAAAAACATGATGGCCCCGATCCAGAAGCAGCTGTATCATTGCAGCTGAAGTGGTGGATTTTCCTGTACCTCCTTTACCAGATACGGCAATTTTCATAATGTGTTCTCCTTACTATAAGCCAAGTGCGGTACGTTTCTTTTCGATATGTTCAATTATGAGTCCCGCCTGTTTGACAGGATCTGCCTCAACTGCAAAGACGGCACCTACAACGCCTTCAGCCCCTGCGGTGAGCAGATTGGTCAGATTCGAACTTCCTAATACGGGTGGTGGAGAGTTCAGGACGGTATATATGCCTGAGGACACGGCATACGTTCCGATGGCAACTGCCTTTTCGGACATCCATTCCGGTGCGGCTGCCGCCAGAGGAAGATCTGAAATATCGACACCAAGTGCATTGGCAATCGCAGCGGCCACAACCAGGACACGGCTGTTATCTACACAGGATCCCATATGAAGCACAGGTGGAACACCAAGCGCACGGCAAACGGCAGCAAGGCCTTCTCCGGCCATGTCGGCAGCTTCAGGAAGAAGCAGTCCGGCTTTGGCGCTGGCAATAGCGGCGCAGCCTGTCTCAACAACAAGTACATTATTCTTAATGAGCTCTTTAGCCAGAGCAATATGATTGTGGTCCTGACGTACTTTCGGATTATTGCAGCCTACGATGCCGGCAATGCCGCGGATGCTTCCGGATTTGATAGCGTCCAGCAGAGGATCCAGGGTTCCGCCAAGGGCTCCCAGGATAGTTTCAACACTGAAGCCGGCCATATATCCCATACGGTCGCTTGGAATATTCACACGGCCCTGGTTACGGTTCGGGTAGTTGTCGATGGCGATGGAGATAATCTGTTTTGCGGTCTCCATGGCATTTTTTTCGTCAAAAGGAACATGGGTGGCTCCAGGGAAAACGGCTTTTGGGGAAGTGGAAATAACCTTGGTATGGAAGCAGTTGGCTACGGTAGGAAGGGAAGGCATGATGCACTGTACATCCACAATCATGGCCTCAACGGCTCCGGTTATGATAGCCAGTTCCTGCTGAAGGAAGTTTCCTGCAATAGGGACGCCATGGCGCATAAGAATTTCATTTCCGGTACAGCACATACCGCAGATATTGATTCCTTCGGCGCCTTTTTCTTTGGCTTTTTTGAGCAGTTCCGGATCTCTGGCAGCAAAAACGATGATGTCGGACAAGGTTGGCTCATGGCCGTGAACTACAATGTTTACTTCCTTGTCGCTCAAAACGCCCAGATTGGACCAGCCTTTTACTACTTCCGGAGTACCGAAAAGAACATCAGAAAGTTCTGTAGCCCACATGGAGCCGCCCCAGCCGTCACTTAAGGAAGTCCGGATGCCCTGCAGTGTCAGGTTCACATAATCCGTGTCAACACCCATGGTGGTCCGGTGCATACATTCCACAACTTCCCTGTCAATACCGCGGGGATCCACGCCAAGGCTGGTCCAGAGATCCTGGCGTACCTTGGGAGCGCGTTTGGTAAACTGAAGTTTCTGACCGCGCATACCATATTCATCTAAGGCGATATCTGAGACGTCGAGAGCGATTTCCTGTATTGTTCTGCCCTCGGTTGGTATATTGAACTCAGAAGCAAGTGCAAGCAGTTTCTTTTCATCCTTGAACTTATAGTCGCCCTCTCCATGCTCGGCAGCTGCACGGAAGGCTAATACGATATCCCTTCCATGGTCCGAGTGCGCTGCGGCACCCGCTGCAATCATACGTACCAGCTGGCGGGATGCGATTGTATCGGCATTGGCTCCGCATACGCCTAACTTTGGGCCGTTTCCGAAAGGATCGATTCTGCAGGGGCCCATGTTGCAGTGGCGGCAGCATAAACCAAGCTCCCCAAAACCACAATGTGGCTGCTGTGCTTCCAGACGGTCCCAGACGGTTTGGATACCTTCCGCATAGGCTTTATCCAGCATTTTTTGTGATGCAGGATCTATGGATTTCTCATGATTTTTCATGCTTGTTCTTCTCCTCCATTCAAGAAATTGACAATATAATTTTTTTGACGGCTTTTAGCGAAATCGTCGGACTCGCCCCAGCTGATTGCGTGTGTCGGACAGGCGGCTGCACAGGCAGGGCTGCCGGTTTCAATGCAAAGGTCACACTTTAGAGCTGTATGCGTTCTTCCAGCCGTAACGGCTCCAAAAGGACAGGTCATAACACACATCCAGCATCCTATACATTTATTGCTGTCGCAGATGACAGCACGTGTCTCCTCATCCCTTTGGAGAGCCCCGCTGATGCAGGCCTTCATGCAAGGTGCATCGCTGCAGTGACGGCATTGCATAGGAAATCTCGCTCCTCCGCTCGTCTGCACGTGAATACGCTTCTCCGGAGTTTCTCCGGAAAGTACGGCTCCTGCCAGAGATCCTGCGTTGCTGTGTGACACTGCACAGGCCAGCTCACAAGTATGGCAGCTTACGCATTTCTCGTAATCGACCAAAACAGTTTTCATTCTTCTTCACACTCCTTTCACGAATTGCGAAAACAGCCAGTGAAATTTTTGGTTGTTAAAATTTAATCAAAAACATCTGGAAGTAATCTTACATTGATTGTATTACCCGGATAGGTTGTTGTCAATTTAGTTTAATTTTTGTCATTTATGTTTAATTTATGTCATTATTCTGCGAGTCGGTCTAAGCGAGCATTTCTAAAATATAACCCGATGTCGATGGAAACGGATATGAAATTTATAACGTAGAAGATCAGCACATAAGAAATAGAAGACTGTGTTAATTTGCTGATAATCCCAAAAACATAGCCGATTAAAATAAAGCACTCAAAAGTCAGGCTTTTGCCCTTGGCTGTCCTCGATTTCAATGATTTGTAGATAGACAGCGGCCAGGATATTCCAAAACAAATAACCATAAGCATTTCAAAAATTTCTGCCATATATATCACTCCCTTCAATAGTCGATATTTGATTGTATCATATAGTGGGCAGGGCTGCATGGGTTACTGCTTGCGTTTTTGGCATTTTACTCTATACTCAAAGTATCACCTTAAGGGATATTGGAGGGTTGTATTTGGAACACCAATCTGTAAGATCAAAAAAAAACATGGCAATCGTCTGCGCAATTTCAGCCGCAGCTTTATACGGTATCAGCGCACCTGCATCAAAGCTACTGCTCCGAGAGATTCCGCCGGCTTTAATGGCAGCATTGCTTTATCTGGGGGCAGGGATTGGGATGACGGCAGTAAATTCCATGAATCGGTGGAATAAGGCTGTAAAAGATGAAGCAAAGATGACGAAGAAGGAAATGCCATATGTATCCGGCATGATTATTCTGGATATTGCGGCCCCTATATTTTTCATGATGGGTCTGACAATGACGAATTCAGCAAATGTCGCCTTGCTGAATAATTTTGAAGTTGCCGCAACCTCAGTTATAGCGCTTATCCTTTTCAAGGAATCCATTGGAAGGCAAATGTGGTATGCAATAGGGTTAATAACGATTGCCAGCATTATCCTGTCATTTAAAGATTTCAGCGCTTTTTCATTTTCGTCAGGATCAATATTTATCCTGATTGCCTGTATATGCTGGGGACTGGAGAATAACTGCACCCGAAAGCTGTCGATGAAGGATCCCGTGCAGATCGTGATCGTCAAGGGATTTGGATCAGGAATTGGATCGCTCATCATTTCTCTTGCAATTAAAGAATTCAGCAGCAATATAGCATACATCCTGCTTGCCCTACTGCTCGGATTTGTCGCATATGGTATTAGCATATACCTTTATATTTCGGCACAAAGAGAGCTTGGAGCCGCCCGTACAAGCGCATATTACGCGGCATCTCCTTTTATCGGCGTTTTGATTTCATGGGTTGTGTTACGAGAGGGAATATCCGGATCTTTTTTGGTTGCCCTGGCCATTATGCTGGCGGGAACCGCTTTCTCCATTGCAGAAGATCATAGGCATATGCATACTCATATGGAAGAAACGCATGAACACAGACATAGCCACGATGACAGCCACCACAATCATCCGCATGATCCGGATGCAGCCGGAGAGCATAATCATGAGCATACACATGAAGCAATAGGACACAGGCATGAGCATTTGCCGGACACCCATCACAGGCACGTTCATTAAATAATTAGACAGTACTTATAACATGTAGTAGAATTAAGATGGAAGTAAATAAATATATATATATGGGGGATGAAGTATGGCTGTCAATTTCATTGGTCCAATATTAATGGCATTACTTGTTGCGTCTGCAATTGGTGTTATTACCGGCTTAGTTGTGAAAAACAAAAAGGTACTGTTGATTTCTTTTATAGCGTTGGTTGTGATTGTCGCTATTTATGTTATATTATCTATGTTTTTTGAATAAAAAAGTTGATTGTGTTGTTTAGCTAGACGTAAATAAAATACGAGGAGAAAAAATATTGTTATTTAGTGAATTAAATATTATTGGGCCGATTCAGAAGGCTCTTATCAGTCAGGGATATACGGAGGCAACTCCGATACAGATCAAGGCAATCCCGCCCCTGCTTGAAGGGATGGACATACTGGGCTGCGCCCAGACAGGTACAGGCAAGACCGCTGCCTTTTCCATTCCAATCTTGCAAAGCATTTCCATGGGAAAGGAGTCGCTGAAAGGTCAAAGACAGATTAAAGCCTTAATTGTCGCTCCAACGCGGGAATTGGCGATCCAAATCGGAGATTGTTTTGATGCATATGGGGCTAACCTGGGTCAGAGGACTCTGGTCATTTTCGGCGGAGTGGGTCAAACCCCGCAAACCAGAAAATTGGAAAATGGAATAGATATACTGGTGGCAACGCCAGGAAGACTGCTTGACCTAATAAAACAGGGATTCATCGATTTGGGCCATGTAAAACATTTTGTAATCGATGAGGCGGACCATATGCTGGATATGGGCATGCTTCATGATGTAAAAAGGATTATCACGTATCTCCCTAAGGAAAGGCAGACCATGTTCTTTTCAGCAACAATGCCCGCCGAAATCGCAAAGCTTGCGGATACAATACTGAAAAATCCTGTGAAAATTGAAATTACTCCGGCATTTTCCCCAATCGACATCATCGAACAGGAAGTGTATTTTGTTGATAAAGAAAACAAGACGAACTTATTGGCATATCTGTTAAAAGATAAGGACTATGATTCTGTGATTGTATTTTCCAGAACAAAACATGGAGCAGATAAAATCGTTAAAGAATTGAGTAAAAAAGGATTTATGTCCGTGGCGATCCATGGAAACAAATCCCAGAACAACAGACAGCTTGCGCTGAGCGATTTCAAAGAAAGAAAAACCAGAATCCTGGTTGCAACGGACATCGCGGCAAGAGGGCTTGATATTGAGGAGCTTTCCCATGTTATAAATTATAACCTGCCAGAGGTTCCCGAAACCTATGTACACAGGATTGGACGAACTGGCAGAGCCGGTCTTGGCGGAAAGGCAATCTCCTTCTGCGATTTTGAAGAAAAGCCTTTATTAAAAGACATTCAGAAATTTATAGGCAAAACACTGCCCGAAGTCAAAGATCATCCATATCCGTTGGTCAACACCGAAATTAAGCCCAAAGCAGCTCCGGCTCAGCGCCCGGCTCCTTCCAGGGCCAAGAAGCAAGGTACCGGCAGAACGGCAAAGCCGGCGTCCCGGACCAGATAATCACACGATCATTTTCCAATTGGATAATGCCAGCCAATTCTGTCTCTTTTCATAATCCGGTATGAATTTGCCGACAAGACGCCAGAAAGAACGGTCATGATTCATATGGACCATGTGGCACATCTCGTGGACAACGACATAATCAATCACATCCAGGGGTGCCATTGCAAGCTTCCAGTTGAATGTCAGCTGATGAAAGGAATTGCAGGTGCCCCAGTTGCTGTTGTTCTCAGTAATGCTGATGGAATGAGGTTTTGTTTTGAAATTGCTTTGGTAGTATTTTATACGTTTTTCGATTAGCCTCTTGCATTCTTTATAATAGAACCGCTTAAGGGCTTTCTGGATTTTTTCGTCTTCAAGCTGATTTACGCATATGTGCAGCATGTTTCCGGAAAACGTTACAGAATCCCGGATAATACCATTGTCTTCTGTAATCTGTATCGGATAGAAGCTTCCAAGATACAGGAAAGTTTCTCCCTGGTCATATATTTTCTTTATATGGCCATTTTGTTTTATCTTCATTTCTTCTATGTTTTGCTGAATCCATTCCCACTTTTCTTCCAGCAGACTGACGACGGCTTTTTCCGTCGTGCCTTTTGGTGCCCAGATTTCTATACGGGCATACATATCTATGGAAATAGAAATGGTTTTACGGTTTTTGTAAATCAGATCATAATATATCGTTTCATCTAAATATGTGAGTGTCATATGGCCACCTGAAATTCATTTTTATTTCTGCCGCGGGTGCGTATATCCATAACTTGCGGCAGTTACCGAGTTGATTATAGCATAGAAAATGAGCAAGCGTCTTTTAATCTTCTGGCAAAAATGCTATAATGAATGTCAACTGGTCTGTTAAGGACTAAATGATAATTGTCAAGGAGCGTGTCAGAGTATGATAAATGAAAAAATCAGGAAACAATCGCCATCAATGGATGAATGGCTCAAAGAAGCAAAAAAAGATCCTTCGGCGCTGCAGGTAGGCATGTTTTTAGCCCATAATGGAGTTGTTCGCCAAACACCCAAAGCCAAGGTGCGTCAAGGAGTAGATGACGGATCGCAGGTAAAAGGAATGGAATTTTCCTATGACGCGGCAAAGGTGGATGAGGCAATCGCAGCAACCCACAGGATGGACGGCATCTTCTATGTCCGGGTATGGCTTAATGAAGGTCAGCTCGAGCTGGGTGATGATATTATGTATGTGCTGATAGGCGGCGACATCAGGCCGCATGTTGTGGATGCATTGCAGTCTCTGGTTGAAAAAATCAAAAGCGAATGTGTTAATGAAATCGAACAAAAATCATAATCGCCTCAGGGGTGCTTCATCAGGGAATGGCGAAGCACCTTTTTTGTGCGGGCTTTGGAACAGGTACTTGACGGGGAGGAGTAAATGAGGAGGAAATATGGAGTATAGCAAATCAATTGTCGAAGTGATCAAGGAGAGGACTTCGTCCAGAACCTTTGATGGGAGGAAAATTGATGAGATTGCGCTGCGGAAGCTGTCAGACTATATTGCACAGATTAACCAGGAAAATAAAATAAAGGGCAGATTTGTGCTGGTTCGAAATAGCGGAGCAAATCCTGAAAAACCTGTAAAGCTTGGAACATACGGTTTCATTTCTGGGGCGGATTCATTCCTGGTTGGAATAATAGACAAAGAGGAAAAGGATGCCCTTACGTTTGGCTATCTGTTCGAAAAAATCATACTCTGCGCGACCGATTTGGGAATCCAGACATGCTGGCTGGGTGGAACCTTTAATAAAAGTGATTTCGAAAAGACCGTAAACCTAAGGGAGAATGAATTCATTCCGATTGTTTCTCCAATTGGGTATAAACGGGAAAATCCACGGATTTTTGAAACGGTCATGAGATTTTCAATTGGTGCGGATAAAAGAAAAGCCTGGAATGAGCTGTTTTTCGAAAAGAACAATTCGGAACCGATGAATGAAAAAACCATAGGAGCATATGCCCTTCCTCTTGAAATGGTGCGGCTGGGACCATCTGCTTCCAATAAACAGCCCTGGCGGATCATTCATGACGGCCAGGCATATCATTTCTTTCTTTGCAGGACAAAGGGGTACGGAGTCATGGCATACGACCTGCAAAAAAACGATATGGGAATTGCAAAATGCCATTTTGAATTATCAGCAGGGGAACTGGGACTAAAGGGAAGATGGGAAATAACCGGAGGGACAGAAGCACCGGATGAATGGGAATATACTGCAACCTGGATTGCAGAAAAATAAAAGCCGCCATTATATATCCTCGGATAATATAATGGCGGTTTCTTTCGTGTGGACAAAATTCAATTGGTATTTTTAGTGTACGTAAACCAGTAGAGCAGGGCAACGAACACTCCGCCACCAATGATATTCCCAAGGGTAACCGGAATCAGGTTGGAGGTGACAAAACTCCCCCAGTTCAGGTTCGCCAGCTGCTCGGCGCTAAGTCCGGATGCTGCCACCCAGGCCTCATTGGATTTTGCGAGTATTCCGGCGGGAATATAGTACATGTTCGCAATACTGTGTTCAAAACCGGAGGTGATGAACAGCCAGATGGGGAAAAAGATTGCAAATACTTTTCCCACGATGTTTTTAGAACCAAAGGACATCCATACAGCCAGGCAGACCAGCCAGTTGCACATAAGGCCCAGAAATAAGGCAGGCATAAAGTCGAGACCGACTTTGTAGACGGCGATTTTCAGTGTTGCAGCACCAAGGCCGTTGGCTCCGCTATTAAAAAGACCTGACTGCACCATCATATAGGCTATCAAAATCGCACCGACAAAATTTCCAATGTATACAAGTACCCAGTTGGTGAGCATTTCTTCGATTTTTACTTTACGGGAGAATATGCCCGCAAGTATGAGAACATTTCCAGTGAACAATTCAGCACCGGCAATGATTACCAGCATCAGCCCCGTGCCAAAAATTGCACCGGCAAGAGCCTTGCCCAATCCATACGTTTCAGGCTTTGCAAACAGATTGAATGCGGCCATATTTGATCCTTCTGCCGCAAAGGCTATGAAAGCACCTCCGAGAATTGCCAGGATAAACTGATTGAGCTTCCTGATTTTGACTTTTCTAATGCCAATGGCAATAGTTGCGCTGGTTATTTCCGCCGGGGTGAGATCTTTGGTTTCATTCATTTCCAATCCCTCCTTTTATCGTTCCCTAAGAATTACTCCTTCTCTGACAGGGATACACCTATGATTTCATCAAGGTATATGATCATAAATTTAAGTCTGGTTTTAGTGGGACCCTGTATCAGGGTTGCATTTTCCATTGTGATAAAGGCGTTTCTCTGGTCGTCCATAAAGGGGTCGTCTATGTCATAATCCTTTTCGTAAACTCCTAACATCCCGTTTATAAAATCCGGAAAATCACCCTCGGAGTATTCATTGACAATGATAACCTTTCCTTCAATAAGGCCTGCTGCTGTCAGGATGTTAATCCTTCTGTTTTGAAGGTTTGCTTTTTGAATAAAGTCTACCAGATACCTAATTGAGTAAATCTTCAACCTTTCAGTTGTCATAATAGTATTCCTCCCATCCATGGATTGTTTATTAAAGTATAACATATAGAAATGTTCAATGGGAATGTGTTTATTGCAATTCTCTCTTAAGTACAAGTGTCTTTTCCTGCTTCACTAACAATGGAACCGATTCTATAATTGTATTTGCATTTTCAAGTCCGAACCAGCGGACAGGTGAGCCTGTAAAGCTATTGATTGCATATTTCAACCTCATGGCGACACGCTCGAATCCGGAAACATCACTGTCCGGTGCCAGGGTTTTTTTGATGAAAACAAACTCAAAATCACCTACGTTGGAACCCTCATACAGAGAGTAAATCTGCAATTGGGGTTTGAGTTCACCACTCTTCATGAGATCCTGGATAATCTGTCTCATAAAGACGTTTATACGCTGCTCCACTTTAAAGCCCAATTTCAGCTTGACCTTAAAACAGAAATTCGTACCGAAATCCTGAACGCTGTATGCCATCGTATAAGGGTCTTCTACAACATTAATATGGATAAACCAGTAGACTTGTGCCCGCTTCGGCCGTTTATCCAAAATGGAATACAGCACATCCCTTTCCAGGTAATTCATATCTCCGTTAATCGTCATATAGACAAGATTGATGGCGGAGTAAGGGATGGAGTCATCTTCTCTTAAACGGCATAACTTTTCTACAAACTGCGCCGCCGGGAATAGTATTTCATGTTTTTTCTCCGTTCTATGCCCTACATACCAGGTGAGCATTACAATTAAAATTAAGAACGCAAGCATGACTGCCACATATCCGCCATGTACAAATTTTACTGCATTGGATAAAAAGAACGTCACCTCCAGCGCACCAAAAAACACAAGAAATATAATAGTGAAAACAGTCGGAACCTTCTTGATGTGCAAATACTGGAAAAGCAGTATTGTCGTCATGAGCATCGTTACCGTAATCGCCAAGCCGTAAGCAGCCTCCATCCTGCCTGAAGACTGGAAGAAAAGGATTACACAAATGCAGCAGCCCCATAAAAGATGATTGACCATCGGTATAAACATCTGTCCCTTCTTTTCCGCCGGATATTGGATCTGCAGGTGAGGCAGCAGCCCCAGATGAATTGCTTCTTTTACCAGTGTGTAGGCTCCAGTGATAAGTGCCTGGGATGCTATGATTGCAGCCATTGTACTCAGTATTACCGAAAACAATCTTAATCGATCCGGGAGCATATCAAAAAATGGATTCAAATCGGATAACGAATATGCTTTCGGATGAAGCCGTGCATGCATAAGCCAGGCACCCTGCCCAAGATAATTGAGAATCAGGCAGACTTTCACGTAAGGCCAGCTTCCATAAATATTCAGCTTGCCCACGTGTCCCATATCGGAATAAAGGGCTTCTGCTCCTGTTGTGGCTAGGAAAATGCTGCCTAATATCATAAAACCTGCTTTGTTATTGGGACTAAAAAGTAATTCTGCTCCACGGAGAGGATTGAATGCAAGAAGTATATGTGGATCAAGTCTGATCATTAATATACCCGTAATGGCAAGGAAGGTGAACCATAAGACCATAATTGGCCCAAACGCTTTTCCTATCAGACTGGTTCCGGCTCGTTGAAAAGCGAATATTGCGCTGATTATAACTATAGAAATCCCAATAATTGCGCCCTGTCCATTTCCAATGATATTTACAATGAAAGGTACCCCCCGCAGCCCCTCAATTGCTGACGTAACGGTAACAGCAGGCGTGAGAACGCCATCTGCCAACAGGGCTGCGCCACCAATCATTGCAGGAATCACAAGGAGTTTTCCGCGTTTTAGCACCAGATGATATAAGGAAAAGATGCCGCCTTCGCCATGGTTATCTGCCTTCAATGCAAATACGACGTATTTTACCGTTGTTATCAGGGTTATTGTCCAGATGACCAAGGAAAGAGCCCCTATGATAAAATCATTATCCAGCATGGCAAGCCCGCCGTTTCCAGATACAATTGATTTCATTACGTACAGTGGCGATGTCCCAATGTCACCATACACGATCCCTAAGGCTATCAACATATATCCAGCGCTCAGCGGAATTTTTTTTGAATTATCGTCCATTAAACTTTTCATAATATCCTCCATGTTAGAATCCTGGCGTATATATAGAACCAGGTCTGCAAAATAATATTTTTAGAAGCCGATATTTATTGGCTTCGCAGCCAGGCTTTTGCCTGAAAAGTTGCTTTAATCGTCTAACAGAACGTGGAAAGGAATTTTTGCTTTTATTCAGCAGAAGATTGCCTAGAGAGAATAAGCCGTGCGAGAAAATAAAGAATTGCAAATTCAATTAATACTGTTATTATGATTAAAACACCGTTCATTATCATCACCTCGCTCCTATGATATCAGTGAACGCATAAAAATAGAGTAATGGCTTAGGACTGGGCATTAAGAATTTATAAGGAGGCCAGGTGGTCTTTATATAATCTTAATGGCTTGCCATATACCCTAACCCTATCTTAATAGCTATTTTGATAGAATCCCTCTGATATTTACTGTTCAGAAAATTTGAAAATGGGGTAAAGACAAGTGAAAAGAATCAAAAAAATGTCTCCGATGAAGATTATCCTGATGGGGTACTGTCTTGTAATCCTGGTTGGAACCTTGCTCCTGATGCTTCCTGCATCTGCAAAGGGACAAGGAGGGGTGAGCATGATTGACGCTTTCTTCACGGCCACTTCCGCCACTTGCGTAACGGGACTGGTCAGATTCGATACTTACATGAACTGGACAATATTTGGGCAGATTGTGATTCTGGTAATGATTCAGATTGGCGGGATTGGATTCATGACATTCGTGGTTTCCGTTATATCGCTTACGAGGATGAAAATCGGATTTTCACAACGCCTTGTTATGCAGGAATCCGTTGCGGCTCCACAGATCGGTGGAATTGTCCGGAACACAAGGATTATGCTGATTGGAACGCTTGTGGTTGAAGGAATGGGAGCGTTATTGCTGGCGTTCCATTTCTGTCCGCGTCTTGGATTAGGAAAAGGGTTGTATTTTTCTGTATTTCATTCTATTTCGGCATTCTGCAATGCCGGGTTTGACCTCATGGGGAACAGTGGGGAAGCATTCTCCTCATTGACGACACTGGGGACTAACGCATACGTGAATCTGATAATAATGTTTTTGATCATCAGCGGAGGCCTTGGGTTTTTTGTGTGGTATGATCTTCTGGAGAAGCGGTTCAGCTTCAGAAAGATGGAACTGCACAGCAAAATGGTGATTGTCGTGACCTTGATCCTGGTGGTGGGCGGAGCTGCAGGAATATTTATTTTTGAACAATTTGGATCTGCATTTGATGGATATACGACATCAGAAAAAATACTCCTATCATTTTTTCAGTCGGTTACGGCGAGAACGGCCGGATTCAATTCCGCAAATCTCGGAAACCTGATGGGTTCCAGCCAGTTTCTTATGATCTGTCTTATGATGATAGGCGGGTCTGCAGGATCGACGGCGGGAGGGATCAAGACGACGACCTTTGCTGTGATGGTAATGAGTATAAGTGCAAAACTGAGGAGAGAAAAATCCATAGAATGTTTTGGCAGGAGACTGGATGACGAAATCCTGCGTACGTCTTCCTGCATTTTTATGATATATATGTTCGCATCCATTGCATCAGCGATGGTGATCTCAACGGTAGAGAATGTACCTGTTTTCACCGCGTTATTCGAAACGGTTTCTGCCATTGGTACGGTTGGCTGCACCCTGGGAATTACGCCGGGAGTAGGGACCCTCTCGGAAATCATCCTGTCCATGCTTATGATTTTTGGGCGTGTGGGACCAATTACCTTTTTGTTTGCTTTTTCTTCGGAAAAACACATGATGATATCTAAGATGCCGCTTGGTAAAATAAGAGTCGGCTGATTGAGGAGGAAAAATGAAATCCATATTGATAATAGGCCTTGGCCGTTTCGGAAGGCATATGGGACGGAAACTGATTGAGGAAGGAAATGAAGTGCTGGCAATTGAAAAATCGGAAGAAAGAGCAGATACAGCCGTATCCGTGATACAGCATATCCTGATTGGAGATGCCACGAATTCTGATTTTATGAGAACGCTGGGGGTAAGCAATTTCGATCTTTGTGTGGTGGCTATTGGAGATAATTTTGCAATGACACTGGAAATTGTAGTATTATTAAAGGACATTGGGGCAAAGCATATTCTTGCCCGTGCCAACAGGGACAGATACAAGAAGCTGCTTCTTCGCAACGGTGCAGACGAAGTAGTGTACGCGGAGAGAGAGATAGCGGAAAGACTGGCCGTCAAATATAGCGTCAACAACGTGTTCGACTATGTTGAACTTACCCCGGAATATGGGATATATGAAGTGGCTGTCCCCGAGGCCTGGGTGGGGAAAAGCATTTCGGAGCAGTCTATCCGGACGAAACATCATGTCAATATCATGGCAATCAAGAGAGGTGAAGTCATATCGCCTCTGCCGCATCCGGACCACGTTTTTGCTATAGATGAAAGACTTATCATAATGGGGCATTACCGTGATATTAAAAGGCTGGTGACAAAGTAAGAAGATCCAAGGAGTTGAAATGGACAGGGAAGAAGAACACATACTTGTATGCTTATCATCATCACCGTCAAATGAAAAAATCATACGTGCCGCTGCAAGAATGGCAGAGGCTTACCATTGCAGATTCACTGCACTTTTTATAGAAACTTCGGATTTTGAGAAAATGTCGGAAGAGGATAAGAGCCGTCTTCAGTTCAATACCAGACTGGCCGGCAATCTTGGTGCAAGGATTGAAACGATAAGTGGTGAGGACGTGGCTTTGCAGATATCTGAATATGCAAGGCTTTCGTTTGTTACAAAAATTGTAGTGGGACGCAGTAATGACCGCAAAAAAATTTTTCTGCAGAGGGCAACACTGGCGGATAAAGTGGCAAGCCAGTCTCCACGGTTGGAAATCTTCATTATTCCAGATGCCTCCGAGGACAAGTACAACATAAAGAAATACAGACCGAAAGGAGCAAAATTTTTTTTTGTTTCCGACGTAATCGTTTCTCTTGCAATATTCATCGCAGCAATTCTGATCAGCAATCTCTTTCAATATCTGGGTTTCAGTGAATCCAACATTATAACGGTATTTATCCTGGCTGTTCTGATCATCGCGGTGATTACTCATAATATCATATATTGTCTTGTGTGCTCAGTTCTGGGAGTGCTGGTTTTTAATTTTCTGTATATTGAACCGAAATTCACAATGTCGGCGTATGAATCAGGATATCCCGTCACTTTCCTGATTATGTTCATATCCGCATTCATAACCGGTACACTGGCAGGGGGAATCAGAAGACAGGAAAAACAGTTTGCCAGGTCAGGCTACAGAACGGCCATATTGCTTGAAACCACCAGGCTCATACAGAAAAAGGAAAACAAGGATGACATAATAGATGTCATGATAAATCAACTAATGAAGATGCTAAATAGGCCGATTTTTTTTTATGGAATAGAAGATATAGAAAACGGACTCGGCGAACCTATACTCTATAAACCCGATTCGGTTGAAATCAATAAGAGTGAATACACAGATGAATATGAAAAATCGGTTGCACGTTGGGTATTGGAGAATAAGAAACAAGCCGGAGCGTCCACCAATGTGCATAGCGGGGCTAAGTGCCTCTATATGTCAGTAAGAAGCAACGACAGGATTTTCTGCATAATTGGGATACCAATGAAAGAAGATAAACTCACCCCTTTTGAACACGACCTGATTGTTTCCATTCTGGGGGAATGCGCATTGGCTCTTGCGAAAAATCTATTTGCCGGCCAGAAAGAAGAAGCTGCTATGCGGGCACAGCGGGAAGAACTGAGGGCAAACCTGTTACGTTCAATTTCGCATGACTTGCGGACGCCGCTTACAAGCATCTCAGGAAACGCAGGAATTCTCCTCAACAATGCAGGGACATTAAGTGAAGAGAAACACAGGAAACTTTACATGGATATATATGATGACTCCATGTGGCTGATAAATCTGGTGGAAAACCTTCTGACAGTCACCGGATTTGAGGATGGATCCATGAATATTCATATGGAGGCAGAATTAATTGAAGAGGTAATCACGGAAGCTCTGCGACACGTCAGCAGAAGAAGCAGAGAGCACCATCTGGAATTCCAACAAACGGATGGACTGCTGCTGGCAAGAATGAACCCCCGGTTAATTATCCAGGTTATTATTAATCTGGTGGATAATGCTATAAAATATACCCCTGCCGGCTCTACAATTTCCATACGGGCAAAAAAAGAAAATGGAATGGTTGTTGTGGAGGTGGCTGATAATGGGGATGGCATCGCAGATGCGGAGAAAGAGAAGGTCTTTGAGATGTTTTATACTTCAGGAAACAGCAGGGGGGATAGCCGGCGGGGAACCGGTCTTGGGCTGGGTCTCTGCAAGCTGATTATATCAGCACACAAGGGCACGATTTCTGTATATGACAATCAACCGCAGGGCGCGGTGTTTTGCTTTACGTTAAAGGCGGAGGAGGTTTCAATAAATGAATAAACCATTGATACTTGTTGTCGAGGATGACTCAGCAATAAGGAATTTAATAACGACCACTTTGGAAACACAAAGTTACCGTTTTCATACGGCACAGAATGGAAATCAGGCAATATCGGAGACAGCGTCCCAAAATCCGGACGTGATTTTGCTGGATCTGGGTCTCCCTGACATGGATGGGCTGGATATCATCAAGAAAATAAGGACATGGACGAATGTCCCAATACTCGTTGTCAGCGCCAGAGGGGAAGACCGGGATAAGATCGAAGCACTGGACGCGGGGGCCGATGATTACCTTGTAAAACCGTTTTCTGTGGAGGAGCTGCTTGCCAGACTGAGGGTAGCGTTGCGGCGGATGTATTTTTCCAGGACGGCGGACGCGGAAAAGGCTGTTTTTACGAATGGAGATCTGAAAATTGACTATGCCTCGGGCTGCGCATGCCTGAAGGAACAGGAACTGCACCTGACGCCCATTGAATACAAACTGCTGGTTCTCCTGGCACAGAATGCAGGAAAAGTGCTTACGCATACATATATACTGAAAAATGTTTGGGGAGGAGCCGCAGAGACCGATTTAGCTTCCCTGCGTGTATTCATGGCAACTCTGAGAAAGAAAATTGAAACAGACACTACACAGCCCAAATATATACAGACCCATGTTGGAATAGGATACCGGATGCTCAGGCAGGAAAATAAGCTATAGAATTGCAGTTTTACATAAACCATACAAAAAGATGATACTCCTTAAGATTTGCGGATGGTAGGATGACGTGAGAAGAAAGGAGCTATTATGACAGAAGAAAAAATAGTAAATTTTATAACATTTACCATCCGCAAGCGCAAAAACATCGCCCTCATCGCCCATGACAATGAGAAGACGAAGCTGATCAACTGGTGCACCACAAACCGGGAGATTCTTGCAAAGAACAACTTGTGCGGTACAGGCACAACAGCCAGGATGATTACGGATAAAGTCGGCTTACAGGTTAAGGGTTACAACAGTGGACCTCTTGGCGGAGACCAGCAGATCGGAGCAAAAATTGTGGAGGGGAATATAGATCTTGTCATCTTCTTCTCGGATCCTCTGACTGCCCAGCCCCATGATCCGGATGTGAAGGCACTCCTGCGGATTGCCCAGGTATATGATATTCCAATTGCAAACAACAAAGCCACAGCAGATTTCATCATCACCTCTAAGTTCATGAACCGGGATTATCTGCATGATGTTATCGACTTCAACAATACGGTTGCCGAGCGCGCCAGTCAGCTATAGCATCAAATCCTCCTCTGATTCGTCTGAAAAATTCTTTTCGAATTCCAACTTATCAACTAAATCAATGCAAAAAAACGAACTGCGCGTGACAAGCCATTTTATGCCTAAGGAGTTGATTGGATTTATACAAAGGTGTTATGCAGTTATCAAATTAAAAAGGCCAGCTATTGGATACATAGGAAGGTATAACTATGCTATAATAACTGTAAAAATGAACGAGGAGCATATTATGGAAAATACGTTAAAAAACTATATCATTGTTGGTGCCTCAAACGAAGAGGAAGCTGTTGCGACAGACAAGATTCATGAAATATTGGACGGTCTTGGAAATGAATCCTTTAAGGAGGTCTTCTTTTTCAGCACGGCTGAAGAAATTGAAGGTTATGCGGAGCGGGAACCCTTTATCCAGGCGATGGTCGGGATTTCCAAGGCAACCTTAAAGAGCATTGCAAAAAAGAAAAAAGAATTTAATCATCTTATCATCAATGCAGTCAGCGGGGAAACGGACCTGTTTTTATGGGGCATAGACATTGCAATCGAGGGAGAAGAACTGTCTTACGGTTTTGTTGATTGGGCAAATGACGGAAATTCCTTTAAATTCGATGGATCAGGCAGTGTGAATTTTCTGGGGACAAATAATTAGGGCAGCTTATTGCCTGTCAGCTTACGGCTGGCAGGCATTTTTTTGTGTGTGCCCAGCATGGGCACAATCTTAAGGGTTAAAGTCCCTAGTCTGCCCTAGTAGTGGGAAAGACATAGCCTAAGACAAGGGTGTCGTGAGCGATTGCGAATCTGAAGGAAGTCCGTGGGCAAATCTCTGGTCTGACGAACAGAAATCATATCAGGCAATTATTATGGATAAGGCTGCACAACAAGTTGAAGTCCAATAACTACTCGGGAAATAATAATTGTAAATATGGCAGATACATGGAGAGGAAGATTGTGCTCTTACCTGGGGAGGTCTCATGGACGTGACAAGAAGGATA
>NZ_FQYT01000018.1 GCF_900141895.1 Parasporobacterium paucivorans DSM 15970
ATAAGGAATGGTAAATATAAGCCAAACCCAGTTCGAAGGGTAGAAATACCCAAAGAAACAAAAGGTGAGTTTAGAAAGATAGGAGTTCCAACTGTAGTTGACAGGGTTATTCAACAGGCAATCACACAGGAACTTACACCAATCTATGAGGAACAATTCTCAGAAAACAGTTTTGGTTTTCGACCAAAAAGAGGAGCACACGGTGCCCTCAAGCAGTGCCAAAAGAATGTAAACGATGGCTATGTATATGTGGTGGATATGGACTTGGAAAAGTTCTTTGATACTGTAAGTCAGAGTAAACTGATTGAGGTACTTAGCAGAACCATTAAAGACGGTAGACTGATTTCACTCATCCATAAATATCTGAATGCGGGAGTTATTGCAAACGGAATGTTTGAGAGAACAGAAATAGGAATACCCCAAGGTGGACCACTTAGTCCATTACTTAGTAACGTTATGCTGAACGAGTTGGATAAGGAACTTGAACGCAGAGGACACAGATTTGTCCGCTATGCAGACGATTGCATGATTTTTTGCAAGAGTAAGAAAAGTGCAGAGAGAACCTTAGAAAACATACTTCCATTTATTGAGGGAAAACTTTTCCTAAAAGTAAATACGATGAAAACCAAAGTAGCTCATATCAGTAAAGTCAAGTATCTCGGATATAGTTTCTATAGATACAAAGGCAAATGCAGATTTAGAGTCCATCCAAAATCAGTTTCTAAGATGAAAGATAAAATCAGAGAGCTAACAGATAGAAACAATGGAATGAGCAATGTGATAAGAGAAGAAAGGTATCAACAGTATGTGCGAGGATGGGTAGAATATTTCCGACTTGCAGATATGAAATCCCTACTCAAAACCACAGATGAATGGGCAAGACGAAGAATAAGAGCGGTCTACTGGAAACAATGGAAGAAAATCAAAACGAGATACCGAATGCTAAAAGCATTGGGTATGGAACATTGGAAAGCATTAGAACTGGCGTGGAGTAGAAAGGGCTATTGGCGTATGGCACAAGTGCTTAACCAAGTCTTTTCAAATAAAATAATAGCCAAGCTGGGATATACATCCCTACTCGACTATTATCTGATAGTTTATGAAAACTAAGGAACCGCCGTGTACCGAACGGTACGCACGGTGGTGTGAGAGGACGGCTAATCAATTAATGGTTAGCCTCCTACTCGATTCTACCATTCTGATTTATAGAGCATACCTCGTCATGCCCTGCAGGCATGACGAGGTATTGTTTAGGCATTTTACAAAAAAATTCAAGCTACATATAATATAAATATATAAAAGTAAAATATGAGGAGGAGAAAAATGTCAGAAATTAAATATCTGAAGTATAGGTGGTATGTTTTGGCTACTATGCTTATTGCTACTGCGGCCACAGGAATGGTTTTAATCGCTCCATCGCCTTTAGTTGGTAATATTTCGGAAGCCATGGGGTTAGATTTGGGTGTTGTAACTGGATCAGCAATGTTGCCATTTACCCTGTTTGTTGCGATTGGCAGTATTATATATCCGAAAATCGTTGTTGGCATCTCGCAATCCAATTCTGTAAATTTGTATTGTAATGAAAAAAACTTCCGATATAATAGAAATGTGAACATCGTTGCTGGAAATACATAATGGGAGGGAGATCCGATGAAGCTTAAAAACATATTATTTGTAGTTGAAGATATAGAAAAATCTAAGATGTTTTACAGGAATTTCTTTGGTCTGGAAGTAGTCACTGACTTTGGTGAAAATGTGATTTTAACGGAAGGGCTTGTCCTGCAGGAAAAGACACTCTGGGAAAAATTCACAAAAAGAAATGTCCGTGCAGGCGGCAATGATGCAGAGCTTTATTTTGAAGAAAATGACATTGATGGTTTCCTGGAAAAACTGGAGAAAAGCAATTCACCCATAGAATATATGAACAAGTGTATAGAGCATGACTGGGGACAGAGGGTGATACGGATCTATGATCCGGACAAGCATATAATTGAAATCGGAGAGTCGATGGAATATGTGGCCCGCAGATTTCTGAAGTCAGGGATGGCGGTGGAGCAGGTGGCAGAGAGGACGCAGCTGCCGCTTTCACAGGTAGAGATAATAGCACAGGGAAATTTATTTGAAGGAGAGATTGAAAAACCATGACGGATTATACAATAAAAGAACTGACTGATATGGTGAGGGCGTTCTGTGGAGAACGAGACTGGGACCAGTTTCACAATCCCAAAGATCTCGCCATTGGAATATCAACAGAAGCCAATGAACTGCTGGACATTTTCCGTTTTAAAAATGCGGAAGAGATGATGGGGCTGTTTAAAGAACCAAAGCAAAGAGAACACATAGAGGAAGAACTGGCAGATGTCTTGTTTTTCGTCCTTCGGTTTGCGCAGATGAATAACATAGAATTAAAGCATGCACTGGAAACGAAAATTGAAAAGAATGCAAAAAAATATCCGGTCGAACAGGCAAAAGGACAGAACAAAAAATATAATGAATTCTAGCGACGTACGTTTTTAGGTTCCATTTTCCTCTCCCGGTCTTGTGTGGTATACTTATTCTATAATAGTTTCAAATCGCACAAAATCAAAATTAGGAGGAAAGAACAATGGATACCGTGAGAAAAATAGCAAAAATCACAAAAGGCAAGTCTGCAGTGGATGGCGCCGGTGTTAAGCTGGTCCGGGTTATAGGATATAACGATACGAAGGACTACGATCCATTCCTGATGCTTGATGCGTTTGATTCGGAAAATCCGGACGATTATACGAAAGGATTTCCATGGCATCCGCACCGTGGAATCGAGACGATAACTTATCTGATTCAGGGAGATATCGAACATGGCGACAGTCTTGGGAACAAGGGGAGCATTCTTGACGGAGACTGCCAGTGGATGACGGCAGGATCCGGAATTATCCACCAGGAAATGCCTAAAGCAAGAAACCGCATGCTGGGGGCGCAGCTTTGGCTGAACCTGCCGGCTAAGGACAAGATGACCAGGCCGTCATACGGAGACATCAAATCGGAAAACATTCCGGAGGTAACGGAAAACGGGGCGAAAATCCGTGTGATTGCCGGAAGTTATAAAGGTATAGAAGGAGCTTTTGAAGGAAAGTATATAAAAGCCACCTATTTGGATGTGTCGCTTGCGGCGGGACAGGGATGGTCCTTTTCAAACAATCCGGAGGAGACTCTTTTTATCTATATTTTTTCTGGAAAAGTGCTTTTTGATTCCGAAGAGAGCCCAAAGGATCTGATTGATGAAAAACAGGCTGTTCTGTTTGGTCCAGGAGAAAAATTCTGGATCAGGGCGGCCAATCAGCCGGTCCGCTTTATTCTATTGTCTGGAAAACCTTTAAAGGAGCCGATTGCCTGGGGCGGTCCGATTGTAATGAATACAAAAGAGGAACTGGATCTGGCTTTCAGGGAACTTGACAGCCAGACGTTCATAAAATAAATCGATAACAAGGAGGCTGCATATGAAAACATTAATTTTTAACGGTTCCCCCAGGGAAAAAGGGGACACGGTCAGTCTGATTTCGGAATTCCTGAAACACCTTGACGGCGAATATAAAATCGTCACCGCATATGATTGCAACGTAGCTGCCTGCATAGACTGCAGGTGGTGCTGGAAAAATCCCGGCTGTTTTATACAGGACGGGATGCAGGAAATATATGATTATGTCCAGGAATGCGATAACGTGCTGATTGCATCCCCCCTGCACTTTGCCGAAATCACCGGAAAGCTGCTCTCGGTGGGAAGCCGGCTGCAGACCTACTACAGCGCGAGCTATTTCAGGAAAGAAAAACCTGTAGCAAAAGCTAAAAAAGGCGGAATCATACTGGTAAGCGGAGGGATAAGAAAGCTGGATGCGCCTTTGCAGTCATCCCGCATGCTGCTTGAGCATATGAACGCAAGAGATGTGTTTCCATACGTTTACGGAAGTGATACCAATCATGGACATCCGGCCGATAAGCCGGAAGTGCTGCAGCAGGTAAAGGAACTGGCGGAGTTCTTTAACGGCTAAAGAAATGCACATGGAGGTATAGCCATGAAATATGTGCCAAATGCAATCACACTGATGCGGCTGGTTCTGATTCCGATTTTTGCCTATGTGTACCTCTCTGAATATGAAAATGCACCGGTTTATGCGGTAGGGATTTTTTTGCTGGCCGGATTTACGGATCTGCTGGATGGGTATCTCGCCAGGAAATACAACGTCGTTTCGATTGTCGGAATCGTGCTGGATCCCCTTGCGGATAAGCTGATGCTGCTTACTGCTCTGCTTTGTTTCGTATATAAAGGAATCATTCCTCTCCCTGCCCTGATTATCATGCTTGTATTAGAAGGTGCTCTGATTGTGGGCGGCATTTATCTGTATATGCATAAAACCAGGGATGTGGTGCCCGCAGGCAAGACGGGAAAGGCGGCGACCGTATTTTTTACTGTCGTTGTGGTCCTGCTCATATTGATTCCGAATCATTTATTTACACAGGTTCTGCTCTGGGTTGCCCTGGCCTTGAAGGTGATATCCTTTACATACTATACGAAAGAATTTATAAACGGATCAATAGCGGCAAAGAAGAAAAATAGCTGATGACTGGGGCTGATGTGCAAATGGTTGCCTGCACACCGGCCCCGGTTTTCATTGTCGAAGAAAAAAAGAACAAATGTTTGCAATCTATAATGGCTTTTGTTATAATTGCGTTATAGAAACCGGCACTGCTAAAGGGGAAAAGAATGAAGATAATACATTGTGGCGACCTTCATCTGGATTCGGTCATGAAGACCAATTTGACAGCGGAACAGGCAAGGGAAAGAAAAAACGAGATTCTCCTTACCTTCGAAAAGATGATTGAATTCGCAAAAAACAATGAAATAAGTGTAATCATGATTGCGGGAGATTTATTTGATACGAAAAATATTTCGATTAAAACCAGAAACGTCGTGATTGCCTGCATAGAAAAGAACCCGCAGATTGATTTTCTGTATCTGCGAGGGAACCATGACGCAGAGAATTTTCTGAACGGATTTGAGGAAACACCGGAGAACCTGAAACTTTTTTCTGAAATCTGGACATCCTTCCGATATGACAACATCGTAATAACCGGGGTTGAGCTGAACGGAGGAAACAGCAATGCCGTTTATGACTCCCTGGTCTTAAATAGAAGCGACACCAATATCGTGATGATGCATGGGCAGGAATCCCGGTATTCGGGAAAAGACAGGACGGAAGTCATCAACCTGGGGGCTCTGAAGAACAAGAACATAGATTATCTGGCTCTCGGTCATATCCATAGCTACAAGCTGGCTCCCCTTGACCAACGGGGGATGTACTGCTACTGCGGCTGTCTGGAAGGCAGAGGGTATGATGAAACCGGACGGAAGGGATTCGTTCTTCTGGATACCGGAAGCGGCGCTTTGAAAAGTGAATTCATACCGTTCTCCCGAAGGGTGATTTATGAAATATCCGTGGATGTTTCGGGTATGGAAACCACCAACGAGGCTGCTGAAGCTATTGAAAGAGAGACCGCGGCGACGCCAAAAGAAAGCCTGGTGAAAGTGGTCCTGAACGGAAAAGTCAGTGTGGAGTCTGAAAGGAACATCAATTACCTGAAGAAAAAGTTCAGTGATGTTTTTTATTCGTTCAAAATATATGACCAGACCGGATATGCAATATATATCGAGGATTACAGATACGATGCATCTCTGAAGGGCGAATTCATCCGGCTGGTGCTGGATAAAAACTACCCGGAACAAATGCAGAAGGAAATCATTGAAGCCGGCCTGAAATCTCTGGCAGGGGAGGCAATCGGATCATGAAGCTGATTAGATGCAATATTGAAAATTTTGGCACCCTGCATCACTTTTCCTATGAGTTCAAGGACGGGATAAATACCATAAATGAATTGAACGGATGGGGAAAAAGCACATTTGCCGCTTTCATAAAAGCTATGTTTTATGGGATGGAGGGCACCCGTTCCAGGAAAAACCTGGAGGACGAGCAACGAAAAAAGTATAAACCCTGGCAGGGCGGCGCCTATGGCGGGAGTATTGAATTTGAATTAAAGGGCAGGGAATATAAGATTGAGCGCTTCTTCGGAACAAAAGCAAAAGATGATGTGTTCAAACTTTTCAATCAGGCCACCGGGCTGGTCAGCAACGACTATTCAGAAAATATCGGGGAAGAGATGTTCCATCTGGACACGGCCGCCTATTCGAGGAGCACATATATCCCTCAAAATGCGGTTTCTGTAATGTCCAATGACAGTATAAACGCAAAATTAAGCAGCTTAATCGAAAAGACCGATGAGAATGACATCAACAACTATGAATCGGCGATGAAACTGCTTGAAAACAGCAAAAAAGAATATTTTAAAATTGGCGGGAGAGGAAAGCTCAACCTGATGAAAAATCAGCTCACTTCGCTGGAAGCGGAGCTGGAAAGATGCAGCCTGAAGGCGGAGGCATCCATGGAGTGGAATAGAAAGCTGCATACGCTTCTGCTCCAAAAGAAAGATACAAAAGAAAACCTGAAGATTGTCAAAGGGCAGATTGAAGAGACCGGCATCTTTGAAGCCCAGGTTGCACGGCTACAGGCATACAGGGAACTTTTCGAAACAGAGGATAGACTGCGGGCCGGACTGGAGCCTCTGCAGCTGTTCTTCAAGGACCGTGTGCCTTCGGACGATGAGTTAAAGTTGTGCGACTCCCTTGTTCTGGATTCTTTGAAACTGAAGGGCGAGCTGGAATCCGTCGGGCTGACAGATCGTGATTATGCGGTCAGAAAAAATCTGGAAGATTTTTTTGCCACAGGCATTCCTGAGGAACAGAGCATTGCAGCGAATGATAGATTGTTTGAGCAGTACAGGGAGAACCAGATCAGGATCAGGGCCGGCGAGCTTACGGAGGATGAGAGACGGAGAATGGCCGGTCTGGAAAGCTTTTTCAGGAGCAGAGTGCCGGAAGAGTCCGAAATCAACCAGTTTATAGATGAACTGCCCAAAATGAATGACCTTGAAAAGGAGCTGATTTCCGAGAAAAAACAGCTTGAACTATTAAAGGCACTGCAGGACCGGAGAAATCCTGCCTATGAAAAAGGCAGGGGAGTTGGAAAGTCCGCGGATATAATCAAAACGGCTGTACTGCTTTCAATTGGATTATTTGCGGCGGTTTTCGGCTTGTTATGGGCAGCCACGCAAGTGGTACCCGGGCTGGTGTGTATTCTGGCTGGCTGTGTAGTTTTCGTTATCGGGATAATGTCGATTAAAAAACGGAAAGCAAAAGATGCTGCCAAAGTGCAGGAAGAGAAGTCTGATGAACTGCAGGCGGTCCAGGAGAAAATTGACGGACTGACTGCGGAAAAGAACCGCACTGAATCTGAACTGCAGAGATTCCTTTCGAATTATGCAACCGGACTGAATCCGGACAGCTACTATTCCATATTGAGCATGATTAAGACAAGGACGCGGGAATATCAGGATATTCAGGCAAAACGCGGCAATTTGGCGCAGTCCGCCCTCCGGTCCACGCAATCTGCGCTGGCTGAACAAATAGACCGCTGCATTGGACCTTACTGTCCTGATCTTTCTATTCCGTTTGCTGAAAAGGAAAATATATGGAAGCAGGTCAAAAAATATAAGAATGAATATCAGGACGTTCTGCGTAAGGTGACAAACTTTGAAGAGATAACACAAAAATACAGGGATCGTGAAAGTGCACTTTCTGGAATTCTGGATAAATATTTTGACACTCCGTTGGAAGAGCAGATGGAAAAGGTCGGAATGCTTAAAGACAGGCGAAGGGAGTATATACGATTAAAAAGTGAACTCGAAACAAGCCGGATTAAGCTGGAACAGTTTACTAAAGAAAATGATATACCGGCAATGAATAACGCCGTGGCTCCTCCGTGCAGCCTGTCGGAACTTAAGGAAAAAGAGAAGAATCTGGAATGGAAGCGGGAGGCCGAGTCGGAAGAGGAGAATTATGTCAGGGAACAGATAAGGACCCTGAGTGAAGAGGCAGACAGGTGCCCCGAACTGGAAGGTGAGATCGAGCAGCTCAAAGAAGAGATTGAGGTGGGAGAGAAACAGTTAAATATAATAAATGAGACGATGGAATGCCTGGGTGAAGCGAAAGATCGGTTTGCCACCCGTTATATGGAAAGCCTGAAGCGTGGATTTGAGAAGTATATCTCAATACTGGATAATGGAACGCTGGGCGAAACCAGCATCGACGTGCAGTTCAATATCGATGTGACCTCCCACGGCGCCCAAAAAAGCATTGATTATTTCAGCGCAGGTTACAGGGATCTGATAGGAATCGCGGCCCGGTTTGCCCTGATAGAAGCTCTCTTTATAAATGAAAAGCCATTTGTTATTCTGGATGATCCGTTTTCCAACCTGGATGGAGAAAAATTAAAAAACGTCCTCGGGCTAATGGAAGAAATTGCCGCAAAATACCAGTTGATCTATTTCGTCTGCCATGACAGCCGTGTACCAGAGCATTTACGCCTCCAATTGATTTAAGTTGAAATGTCAAAGCAAAAAAAATATGGTACAATCGTTTTGGGTTATAATATCCTGAGATGATTGTTGTGTGTAATATGGATAGTTAATATTGATGAATATAGAGAGATTCAGGACTTGGAGTGAAATGGGAAATAACTATAAGCTACTAACGGATAATTATTTTGAAAATATTTTGGTTGTTTTTAAGAGCCTGCTTATTGGATTGGCTGCGGGAGGGGTTGTCGTTCTCTATAGGATTACACTGACGTATGCGGAACAATTTGCTTTTGGAATGTATGGTTTTTTGAAAGAAAATCTTGAATTTATACCTCTTGTGCTTTTGCTGCTTTGTATGGCAGCCTGTTTTCTGGGATTTCTGGTCTCGAAAGACGGGATGATTTCAGGAAGTGGAATTCCCCAGTTAGAAGGAATGCTGAGAGGGTATTTCGGAAAAAGAAAAAGCTGGCTGCATACATTGTGCAGCAAGTTTTTGGGAGGGACCATAGCGATAGGAGGAGGTCTTTCACTTGGGAGAGAGGGCCCATCCATTCAGCTTGGAGCATGTGTGGCTGAGGGGTTGGGGAAAAAAATAGGAAAAGGACGTTTAGAAAAGAAAATACTTATGGCAAGTGGGGCGAGCGCAGGGTTAGCAGCAGCGTTTAATGCACCGATGGCAGGCGTAATATTTGCACTGGAAGAGATTTTCAAGTACTTTTCACCAGTAATCTTATTGTCAATGATGTCAGCAGCAGTCGCTGCGGATTTTGTATCAAAACAAGTATTTGGACTAGCGCCTATTTTCAATTTTGAGATTACACAAGGAATGCCCCTGAATAGTTACTGGATCCTGGTAATATTGGGGATTTTACTCGGGGGAATGGGCGCATTTTACAACTATGTACTATTAAAAACGAAGATGTTATATGGAAAAATGAAAAGTCTTAATACCACAATCAAGATAATGATTCCTTTTGTAATGGCTGGGATTTTAGGGATAATATTCCCTGTTGTTTTAGGTGGTGGACATAGGATAATTGAAGAGCTGACCCTAGAGAATGGAATAGGTTTTTTGGTTATTGTGTTTATAATAAAATTCATTTTTTCTATGGTGAGTTTCGGATCAGGTGCGCCAGGAGGAATATTTTTCCCTCTGATTATACTGGGTGCCGCAATTGGAGCTATTTTTGCAAAAATTGCAATCGAGTATCTGGGGTTTGACCAGGAGTTATTTAATAATTTTATTATTTTTGCAATGGCAGGTTATTTTACTGCAATCGTCAGGGCTCCGATAACGGGAATCGTCCTAATAATGGAAATGACTGGCTCGTTTACCCATATATTGCCATTGACAGTAGTTGCAGTGACAGCATATATTGTGGCGGATTTATTAAAGAGCCCACCTGTTTACGAAGCACTTTTGGCGGACTTGATTTGTAAGGAAAACTCAGAAGAAAAAGAAGAAAGTCACAAAAAAATCGTGGTAGAGCTCATAGTCAGACACGGATCAGAATTCGAGAATCTGCAGGTGAAAGACATAAATTGGCCAGGGAAATCATTGCTTGTAGGAGTGAAACAAGGAGATAGGGTGATTATTCCAAAAGGTGATACGGAAATCAAAGTGGGAGATTATCTTACGGTTCTTACGGACATAAACAGTGAGTGCAGAATAAAGGAAATCCTCAACGAAATGAATGAGCCACTGTAGAAAAATAATAGAAGTCAGAGATTAAACAAAACACTTAGGGAGAAGATGATACGATGATGGAAATAGTATATGAGACAAGACCGGATATGGCTTTGGGGACAACCCGGCTGATAAAAGAAAAAGCAGGGGATAAAAGCCTGTACAGGATAGTCTATGTGAGGGATGGCATGGAGTCTGCTTCCAGCCAGGAGTTCTGGACAAAAGATGCCCAGGTGGGCAGACTGCCGTATACGGATTGGGAAAACGTCAATCTTTTAAGTGCCCAGGCCGGCGTTTCCTGTATGATAGAGGATATACTTGACAGCAAACGGCTGTGCACATATGCGAGGTTCCTGGCCGGCGGCATGCCCTTCGGCGGCAGGGATACAGCCGGCTGCGGGGAGAATGTCCTGAAGATACTGGAAAATCTGGATGAAAGCCTGCAGCATAAGATTGTGAGTTATCTGGCTGAAAGTTCGGCTGACGGGGGAGACTGCAAAGAAGCGTATTATGCTGCCTTGGTTTCCAGCTGCGGACCTCTGGTCAACTATATAAGCTTTGCGGAATTTACTGCAGCTTTAGAAATCCTTGGTGTAACTTTTACCAGCAAAGAACTGGATATGCTGAAAAGAATATTTCTTATTGAAATGCTGGATTTATTTTCGTATTGCTACGACTATGTATATTTCAAGGCGGACGGAGATATACCGGTGAAGATCATCTACTGTGTGTTCGGGCTTATGCTGGGATATCCGGTTGAATACATTGCTGGAATTTTACATTCAGATGAAAAAGAAATCGAAAATCAGATAGCGTGCCAGAAAATATTTTGATTCGAGTATCAGAATTTTGGAATTTTGGCATAAAAAAATGGAGATAAGGGGATTCGAACCCCTGACCTCCTGACTGCCAGTCAGGCGCGCTCCCAGCTGCGCTATACCCCCATAAATATTACTTATATAACATAACATATCCGGAGGTATAAATCCATATCAAATTCACTTTTTACAAAGGTTTTTCGGAGTATAAAAATATTATGAAAAATATAAAAAATCTTCAGGAAAAATCTTTACATGTACTAAAAAAAGTGCTATCCTTTACTTACAAGGTAGAAGTAATTGAATATCCCGATTGGTTTCAGTTTTCATCTAAAAAATGGAGATTCGGATTCAGTTAACAGTATTCAGAATTATGTTTTTGGTTGCAGTATGGTTAGAACTTAGATGTCAAATGTCTACTTGGCAGATGAGTAAAGGATGTAATGCAGCAAGTTTTGAAGAAAGGGAATGTTCAAAGAAAATACTTTGTAAAATACATTAGCCATAGAAAGGATTACAATGACTAATGAAGCAATGTCTTAGGGGGCGGCCGTCAGTAAAATCGATGGATTGCCCCTTGAGACTTTTTTCGATTAATAACAGCAGCAATTGAAGGTGAATCATAATTGACTTGACGTATAACATAGTAAGTAATATAGTGAAAATGCTGAATTATAATTCGAAAATGATTAATGACCATGTATGGTCCTTCCGTGACAGGAGCTGGACGTACGCCACCCAGAATGTGGGAGACCCGTCTGGCATAAACTCGTTAAAAGCGGGGTCAAAATAGGAGTTAACAATGGCAATTGAAATTTACAAAAAGTATATGGAAGAAAAAATGGGAGCGGATGGCAATGTTGAATCCTGCAAATTAAGTATTCCCGATAAGTTTAATTTTAGCTATGATGTAGTGGATAAAATAGCAGAGATGGAACCTCAGCGCAGGGCGATGGTCTGGTGCAATGAGCAGGGAGAAAGACGAGAATTCACTTTTTGTGACATTAAGGAACAGAGCGACCGTGCGGCTTCTTATTTCAGATCACTGGGTATCGGCAAAGGCGACTGTGTTATGATGGCCGTCAAACGTCATTATCAATTCTGGTTTGCAATACTGGGTCTGCATAAGATTGGCGCAATCGGAGTTCCTGTGACATATATGCTCAAACTCGAGGAATATATCTACCGTTTCGAGAAGCTGGATATCAAGGCAGTTATCTGCACGCCGGACAATGACGTGGCTTCCCGTGTCGATGAAGCAGAGCAGATGTCTGGAAAGAAATTCATGAAAATCATCCTTCGTGAGAACAGGCCGGGATGGCATCAATTCGATGAAGGACTGGAGAAGGCGGAGAAATTCGTCCCTCTGACCTTCGAGGAAAGACCGGAGAGCGGCGACACAATGCTCCTGTATTTTACCTCGGGAACGGAAGGTATGCCTAAGCTTGTGGGACACAACTTTGGATATCCCGTTGGACATATTCCGACTGCAAAGTACTGGCACAATGTTGATCCGGATGGACTGCATTTTACCGTGGCGGATACGGGATGGGCAAAATCTGTGTGGGGAAAACTGTATGGACAATGGCTGATGGGTGCTGCAATCTATGTGCTTGATTACGATTCTTTTACGGCTCATGCGCTGCTTACAAAAATGGAAGAAGATAAGATTACCACGCTTTGCGCACCTTCAGCCTTTTACCGCGTAATGGTGCTGGAGGACTTCAGCAAATATAACCTGAGCACTGTAAAGCACTACACGGTAGCTGGTGAGGCCCTAAATCCCGACGTGATTGAGAAGTTTTCGCGGATGACAGGGAAACAGATCTATGAAGGATACGGACAGACCGAATCCACTCTGATGATTGGTGTCATGCACTGGATGGACGTAAAGGCTGGAGCAATGGGCAAGCCTAGTCTGCAGTACAATATGGAGCTTCTGGATGAAGATGGTCAGATCGTTCCAACAGGTGATGTTGGTGAAATCTGCGTAAAAGCGGAGCCCGGAGAAATCCCGGGAATGTTCCTGGGATACCAGGGTGAGGATGAACTGAACCGGAGCAAGTGGCATGACGGAATTTATCATACTGGAGATCTTGCATGGCGCGATGAGAATGGCTACTACTGGTTCGTGGGCAGAAACGATGATGTGTTCAAAAGTTCCGGCTACCGAATCAGCCCGTTTGAAATAGAGAGCCTGATAGTGAAATTCCCGAATGTCCTGGAATGTGCGGTTATCGGCGTCCCTGAAAAGCTCAGGGGCAACGCAATCAAGGCGATTATCGTGCTCACGAATGGAACAGAACCAACACAGAATCTGAAAATTGAAATCAGGGAATTCCTGAAGGAACATACTGCTCCCTATAAGGTTCCCCGCATAATTGAATTTGTTGATGAACTGCCAAAAACCACCAGTGGAAAAATCAGACGTAATATATGGCGTAAATAGAATATTTGAATCGGCAGGATGCCGGCACTGGAATTGAGGTGCCGGCATTTTTTTGGTATTCCAACGAGGGCAAAAAAGTGAAATATAATTGCCTTGACGAATAACAAATTGAAATATATAGTAAAACCAACTGAATTATAATTCGATTATGGGGGGCATATATGAGCAATTTATCCGCAACTTCGGCAATCATCTTTGGTGACAGCCTGAAAAAACGTCTGGAAGAAAAGCAGATGAGCATGACGAATCTTGCAAATCAGACAGGTATAACCTATAACATGATTAAAAAATATTGTGCCGGCCAGGCAGAACCCACGGTATCCTATGCATCGGAAATCGCGAAAGCACTTGGCACAACGGTAGATTATCTGATTGGAGGAAGTGATCCAGGGGAAAAGGACATGTTCCGAAAGGTATTCGAGGAGAATTTCTCTTATATTGCCGGCTTCATGCGTGTTGTTCGTCGCTATGGAAATAATACGGCTATGTATGATCCAGTCCAGAATAAAAGCTGGACCTATTACGAATTGAATGCGGAAGCGAATCGTCTGGCCAACGCCCTTCTGAAAAGCGGTGTTAAAAAAGGAGATGTGGTCCTCTATCAGCTTTTCAATAGCGCGGAGTTTGTATTTTCTTACCTTTCTCCACAAAAAATTGGTGCCGTGACAAGCCCGGCTAATTATAATTTCTCTGCCGGTGAAACAGCGATATGTTTCGAATCAAGTCGTCCGAAAGTATATATTTACGATGTGGAAATCAAGGATCTGGCTGTAAAAGCAATCGAAATTTCAAAACATAAACCGGATATTATCATTATGACGGGAGATGGAGAGCTGCCGGCAGGACATCTCAGATACAATGAATATGTGGAAGGATGCATGGAAAGTGAACCGGATACGGAATTTGTGCCTCACATTTACGGTGAAGTAATGCGATTGTATACTTCCGGCACTACCGGACGTCCGAAAGGAGTACCGCTGAACAACGCCAATGAGGTGCTTACCTGCCATGACATTGCAATGCATTTCCCTTTGAACGCAACAGATGTGACCATGAACATGACCCCTTGGTTCCATCGCGGAGGAATCCACTCCGGCGGACCTGCGCCGACTTTTTTCTGTGGCGGAAAGGTCATTATTCTGCGGGCATTCCTTCCGCAATTATGTCTTAAATATACAGAAGAATACGGTATTACTTTCCTGATTGGCGTACCTGCTGTCATCAAGATGCTTGTCCGAAGCCAGGAACGCTTCGGAGCCGACCTGTCTTCTCTTCGTGGAATCGTGACGATGGGAGCTCCATTTGAGAGGGCTGACTGCATCAAGGTCCAGAATGTACTGACACCAAATGTTTTCAACGGATATGGTACAACGGAATCTTTCTGGAATACGTTCCTTCGTCCTTATGATCTTCCGGAAATGTCAGGAAGTGCAGGACGAGCCTGCACTGATGATGAAGTCCGCGTTGTGAAGATTTACGAGGGACGAAAAGCGGAGCCGGATGACCTTGCTTTGCTGGACGGTACAGAGGTTGGTGAAGTCATAATACGCACACCCAAGTCTTCCTACCGTTACTACCAGAATTCTGAAGAAGAAGCCAAAAAATTCTACAAGGGCTGGATTTACACCGGTGACCTCGGTACCTGGGATGCCCAGCAGTATATTACAATCGCAGGAAGAAAAGATGATATGCTGATCTCCGGCGGCGAAAACATTTACCCTCCGGTCATCGAGGAAGTGCTGAATGCGCATCCGAAAGTCCATCTCTCTGCAGTAACGGGAGTTCCTGATTCTGCACGTGGAGAGGCAGTCGTTGCCTACATTATTTCTGATGACGAAACCCTGACAGTTGAAGAGCTTGCCGATTTTTGTCTTGATTCAAATATGCTTTCTGCATATAAACGCCCACGCTATTACAGGTTCGTAAAGGAACTGCCGATGACAGCCACAGGAAAACTGCAGCATTATCTTGTAAAAGAGATGGCGGCTAACGACCAGGAAATGGGAATGCTGAAACTTGCTGTGCCAACAATAGGAAAATCTGACGTTTAAAGTATATACTCAGGAAAAGGAGCTTCCAAAAGGCTCCTTTTTCCTGTTAGGGTGAGCTTGGAAGGAGAAAGTTATGTTTACGATAGGCTGTCATTTATCGACAACGAAAGGATATGCAGCAATGGGAAGGCAGGCGCTGGCGATTGGGGCCAATACTTTCCAGTTCTTCTCGCGCAATCCAAGGGGCGGAAAAGCGAAGGCAATGGATGAAAAGGATGTAAAGCAATTCCTTGAGCTGGCAGGAGCAAATGGAATAGAAATTATTCTTGCCCATGCGCCGTATACCCTGAATGCCTGTTCCGCAGATGGGGGAATAAGAGAATTCGCCATCAGCACCATGGAAGATGATCTGCGGCGGATGGAATACACCCCAGGCAATTTCTATAATTTTCATCCTGGAAGCCATGTGGGGCAGGGGGTAGAAGCAGGCGTTGATTATATAGCGGCCATGCTGAATCAATTATTGAAGCCGGAGCAGACAACTGTGGTTTTGCTGGAAACCATGGCTGGAAAGGGAAGCGAAATAGGCAGGACTTTTGATGAATTGAAGCTGATACTGGATAAGGTTGAGCTGAAAGATAAAATGGGTATCTGCATGGATACCTGCCATGTTTATGATGCCGGATATGATATTGTGAATGATCTGGACGGGGTACTGGAGGAATTTGACCGTATTATAGGACTTGACAAGCTGAAAGCTATTCATATAAATGATTCCAAAAATCCTTTTGAAAGCCATAAGGACAGACATGAAAAGATAGGTGATGGAACCATAGGGATTGCCGCTATGGAAAGAATCATCAATCATTCTGCGCTAAGACAACTGCCGTTTTTCCTGGAAACGCCAAATGAGATAGAAGGATATGAGAAAGAAATCAGGATATTGAAAGAACTAAGGAAATAAGAGATGAAAAGGAAGAGGGGGGGTCTGACCCCACACTGGCGTGCGGGGTCAGACCCCCCTGCTTTTAAAACATCTTGACAGGATAGATACAAGAGTGTATCATTAGGAAAAATATATATCGTTAAACCGATGATTGAGAAGAGTAGCTAAGTTCAATCGAAATACAGAGAGTTGCAGGTGATGAGATTGCAGCAGACAGAAACTTAGTGAATGGACTCATAAGGTTGGGAAGAAAGGCTTCTGCTGAGTAATGCCCGACGGGATTTCCGCCCGTTACCAAGGGAATATGTATGACAGTACATAATAGAGTGGATGCATTGCATCAATTTAGGTGGTACCGCGAGCTTAGTATAACTACAGCCCGTCCTTAAGAAATTAAGGACGGGCTTTTTTTATTGTATTTTTGCAGACTGAAGGAGGAATACAAATGTATAAAACAGAATTGGAAGAAATAAAGAAATATGCAGACACCTGCAACTACGTCCCGGTTACCAGGGAACTGATGGCGGACATAACGACGCCGATCCGTCTTCTCGAAAAATTGAAAAACCGGAGCCGGCACTGTTATCTGCTGGAAAGTATGGAGAAACAGGAGAGATGGGGTCGGTATACATTTATCGGATTTGACCCGACCCTGGCCATAACAGCGGTCGGTGATACCGTAACCATCCGGGATCTGAAGGAACAGAAAACCGAAATAATGGAAAAGGCAGATCCTATCCGCGTCATCCGCAACATACTCGCAGAATATAAAAGCCCGAGAATCAAGGGGTTACCCACCTTTACCGGAGGACTGGTAGGATATTTCTCTTATGACTTTATAAAATACAGCGAACCAAAGCTTGTGCTGGATGCAGTGGACGAAGAAAACTTTAAAGATATAGATCTGATGCTTTTTGATAAGGTGATCGTATTTGATAACCTGAAGCAGAAGATAATGCTGATTGTAAACGTATGTCTGAAAAATGCAGAAGACAGCTTAAAGAAAGCAAAAGAAGAGCTGGAAGCAATGGAAAAATTGATTTTGGAAGGAGAGGTCATCCCTATACCAAAAGCAAAGCTTGTTGGAGAATTCAAAACCTTATTTGACAAAGAGCAGTACATGCAGATGGTGGAAAAGGCGAAAAAATATATTTATGAAGGGGATATCTTCCAGGTGGTATTGTCGAACCGGCTGGAGGCTGAGATGGAAGGAAGCCTGTTCCAGACGTATCGGAACTTGCGGCTCATGAACCCTTCGCCGTACATGTTTTACCTGAGTGGGGATGACATTGAGGTGGCCGGGGCTTCTCCCGAGACTCTGGTGAAGCTGGAAGACGGAGTGCTCCACACCTTTCCGCTGGCGGGGACACGTCCCAGAGGGAAAGATGAGGAAGAAGACCGAAAACTGGAGAAGGAACTGCTGGCAGACGAAAAAGAACGCGCCGAGCATAATATGCTGGTGGACCTTGGCCGCAACGATCTCGGAAAGATCAGCGAATATGGAAGTGTAAAGGTGGAAAAGTATATGGAAGTGGAACGATATTCCCATGTTATGCATATCGGCTCCACTGTACAGGGGCAGATCAAAAAAGAATATGACGCACTGGATGCCATAGCCGCCGTGCTCCCGGCAGGAACCCTTTCCGGGGCCCCAAAATTCAGGGCATGCCAGATCATCAATGAACTGGAAAACAATAAGAGGGGAATTTACGGCGGGGCAATCGGCTATATTGATTTTGCCGGAAATATGGATACCTGCATCGGCATACGGATTGCATATAAGAAGAACGGGAAAGTATTCGTCCGTTCCGGGGCAGGGATTGTAGCCGACAGCGTTCCGGAAAAAGAATATGAAGAGTGCATAAATAAGGCCGCTGCGGTTGTGAAAGCACTGCGGGCGGCAGAGGAGGGAAAATAGATGGTACTGATAATAGACAATTATGATAGTTTTTCGTACAACCTGGTGCAGATCGTCGGCAACCTGAATCCGGACATCCGGATAATCCGGAATGATGCCATGACCTGTGAAGAAATAGAAAAAGAAGCACCCACACACATTATTCTGTCGCCGGGACCGGGGAGGCCTGCTGACGCCGGGATCTGTGAAGAGGCAATTGCCTATTTTCAGGGAAAGGTTCCCATCCTCGGCGTGTGCCTTGGTCATCAGGCAATATGCGAAGTCTTCGGAGCAAAAATCATATATGCAAAAGAATTGCAGCATGGAAAGCAGTCGCAGGCCCGGATCGACAACCTTGATCCGATATTTCAAGACCTTGAAGATACAATTAGTGTGGCAAGATACCATTCTCTGGCCGCTGAAGAATCCAGCATCCCGGCCTGTCTGAGAATTATTGCGAGGACGGAAGACGGAGAAGTAATGGCGGTGTCACATGTGGAAGATAAGATTTTTGGATTGCAGTTCCATCCGGAGTCCATATTGACGGAATCCGGGGAACAGATAATCCGGAACTTCCTGAACCAATAGATCAGAAAGGAGATCAATACCATGATTACAGAAGCAATCTTAAAGCTTTCAAATAGAGAAAATCTTGCGTATGAAGCGGCTGTCGCCGTCATGGACGAAATAATGAAGGGAGAGGCAACGGATGCCCAGAAGAGCGCCTATCTCACGGCCATGCATATGAAGGGTGAAACAATTGAGGAAATCACGGCAAGCGCCAGCTCTATGCGAAGCCACTGCCTGAAACTGGAACATAATCTGGAAGTGCTGGATATTGTAGGTACCGGAGGAGACTGCTCCCACAGCATCAACATTTCCACCATATCAGCACTGATAGCCGCCGCCGCTGGGGTAAAGGTGGCAAAACATGGAAACCGGGCGGCCTCCAGCAAATGCGGAACCGCGGATGTTCTGGAAATGATGGGAGTGAGGCTGGATCTGGAGCCCGAAGAAAGCCTGGAAGTACTGAAGGAGACAAATTTTGCATTTTTGTTTGCCCAGAAATACCACAGCGCCATGCGGTTTGTAGGAAGCGTCCGCAAGGAAATCAGGATACCGACTATATTCAACATTATGGGACCACTGTCCAACCCGGCAGGTCCAAAGTTTCAGCTGCTTGGAGTATATGAGGAAAAACTGGTGGAACCGCTTGCCAGGGTCCTTTCCAATCTCGGTGTAAGAAGAGGAATGGTGGTATATGGACGGGACGGAATGGATGAGATTTCTCTCTGCGGTCCGACCGTTGTGTGTGAAATCCAGGATGGGACATTTACATCCTATGAAATCACACCGGAACAGTTTGGTATGAAACGATGCCTGAAGAAGGATCTGGAAGGCGGAAGCCCGGAAGAAAATGCCGGGTACACAAGAGGGATTTTGATGGGAGAACTGAAGGGGCCAAAAGCAGATGCAGTGTGCCTAAACGCAGGAGCGGCGCTTCATATAACCAAAGGCGTCAGCATGGAAGAAGGAATTCGGGAAGCAAGGGAAATGATTAATTCAGGAAAAGCCATGGAGACATTAAACCGTGTGATTGCCCTTACAAATAGTTATGACTGATGGAGGAAAAGAAATGATACTGGACGAAATCAACGATAAAACAAAGGAAAGAGTTGCCGGACTTAAAGAAACATATCCATTGGAGAGGCTGATGGAAGAGGTTGAAAAGCTGCCGAGGGACAGGAAGTTCCCATTTGAAGAGGCGCTGAAAAACAAAGAAATCAGTTTTATCTGCGAGGTAAAGAAGGCTTCTCCATCCAAAGGCCTGATAGCATCCGAATTTCCTTATCTGGATATTGCAAAGGAATATGAAAAGGCGGGCGCGGCAGCCATTTCCGTACTTACGGAGCCCTATTTCTTTCAGGGAAAAGACCGGTATCTGGAGGAAATCAAGAAGGCGGTCAGTATCCCGGTACTTCGAAAGGATTTTGTAGTGGATGAATATATGATTTACGAGGCAAAGAAAATGGGTGCAGACATTATACTTTTAATTTGCGCCATATTGACCGACAAGCAGCTAAGGGAGTATATGGAACTGGCAGACTCCCTGGGGATGTCGGTGCTTGTGGAAGCCCATGATGAGGATGAGGTCCAAAGGGCGCTGGATGCAGGAGCGCGGATCATCGGCGTAAACAACCGGGATCTTCGGGACTTCACGGTTGACATCAACAATAGCGTCCGGTTGCACAGGATGGTGCCTGACCCCGTTTTGTTCGTTGCGGAGAGCGGAATACAGACTAAAGAGGATGTGCAGATGCTGAAGAAGGAGGGAATCCATGGTGTGCTGATTGGGGAGACACTCATGAGGAAACCTGATAAAATTAAGGCGTTAGAGGAATTGCGGGGTTAAGCCATGAAGATAAAAATATGCGGATTATGTCGTGAAGAAGATGTAATATACACAAATGGGGTCAGACCCCACTACGCGGGATTCGTTTTTGCCAAGAGCAGAAGGCAGGTGAGCGTGGAGCAGGCGGAAGCCTTCCGAAAACTTCTGGATCCGGAGATTGAGGCTGTGGGTGTTTTTGTGAATGAAAACGCGGAAAAAATTGCAGAAATCTGCAACAAGGGAATCACTCAGATTATACAGCTGCACGGGGACGAGACGGAAGAATATATTCAGGATCTGCGCCAGAGGACGGACGCAAAAATCATCAAAGCCGTCAGGGTCAGGGATATGGAGGATATCAGAAATGCAGAAAAACTGTCTGTTGATTTTCTGCTTCTGGACACCTACCGGAAGGACGTATACGGTGGGACAGGAAAAAGCTTTGACTGGAGCATCCTGGGAGACATTGGAAAGCCATTTTTCCTGGCAGGCGGCATATCGATGGAAAATATTGATAAGGCAATGGAAACGAAAGCCTATTGCCTGGATGTAAGCAGCGGTGTAGAAACGGATGGCAGAAAAGACAGAGAAAAAATGGAAGAGATTGTGAGGCGGGTGCGGTTATGATGTTTATATTAAATCCAGGTGTCAATGAAGCGCAGGTAAGAGAATTCAGGGATGAATTCGAAAAGCTCGGGTTCCAGACCATATATTGCCCGGGCACACAGATGACAGCAATCGGACTGATTGGGAACACCAGCTCTCTGGATCCCCACAATATCGTTGAGACCCATAATATCATACGGAGCGGTACGAGGGTTTCGGAGCCTTACAAACTGGTAAACCGGTCATTCCATGCAGAAAATAAAAACGTGGAGATTGGCAACGTGATATTCGGTGAGGGCCATTTTCAGGTCATTTCGGGGCCATGTTCCGTGGAAAGCGAGGAGCAGATCATAGAGGTGGCCAAAGCAGTCAAGAAAAGCGGAGCAACCATTCTGCGGGGAGGCGCATACAAACCCCGTTCATCCCCGTATTCCTTTCAGGGTCTTCAGGAAGACGGCTTAAAACTATTATCGATTGCCAAGAAGGAAACGGGACTGCCGATAATCACGGAAATGACAAATATCAGGCAGCTGGAAAATTTCGATGATGTGGATATCATTCAGATTGGTGCCAGAAACATGCAGAACTTTGATTTGCTGAAAGAAGTGGGTCACTGCAGGAAACCGGTTCTTTTAAAAAGAGGATTGAACAATACCATAGAAGAATTCCTCATGAGCGCAGAATACATCATGGCCGGGGGAAATGAGAATATCATACTCTGTGAGCGCGGCATCCGCACCATTGAAACAATGACCAGAAATACATTGGACGTTTCGGCTGTCCCGCTTTTAAAGAAAGAGTCCTACCTGCCAGTCATAATCGACCCAAGTCATGCCTCTGGGATCCGCTCCCTCGTGCCCCCGCTGTCAAAGGCGGCTGTAGCAGTCGGTGTCGACGGGCTTATGATAGAAACGCACAATGATCCGGCCCAGGCTCTTTGCGATGGGGCACAGTCCCTGGATCTGCTGCAGTTCGACAGTCTTATGCAGGACATAAAAAGGCGCGTGGAATTTGAAGGCAAAATATTCGGTTAATAAAAATAAAGATTTGGAAGGTGAATAAATATGTCAAAAGGAAGATTTGGAATCCATGGCGGGCAGTATATTCCGGAAACACTGATGAATGCAATGCTGGAGTTAAAGGAAGCCTATGAGAAATATAAGGATGATCCTGAATTTAAAAGGGAATTATCGGAAATGCTCAACGAGTATGCCGGCAGGCCAAGCCGCCTTTACTATGCAAAGCGGATGACTGAGAACCTGGGCGGCCCAAAGATATATCTGAAGAGGGAAGACTTGAACCATACCGGATCCCACAAAATCAACAACGTAATAGGACAGATGCTGCTGGCGAAACGTATGGGCAAGACAAGGGTCATTGCGGAAACCGGAGCCGGCCAGCACGGGGTCGCCACAGCGACGGTGGCAGCCATGATGGGAATGGAATGCGAAATATTCATGGGACGGGAAGACTGCGAAAGACAGGCGCTGAACGTGTACCGGATGAGGCTGCTTGGCGCCAAAGTACATCCGGTGGATGCCGGCACGGCTACGCTGAAGGATGCCGTATCGGAAACCTTCCGTGAATGGACCTCAAGGATTGATGATACCCACTATGTCCTGGGATCCGTGATGGGACCCTATCCTTTTCCGGAGATGGTGCGGGATTTTCAGGCTGTCATAGGCAGGGAAATCCGGGAACAGATGCTTGAAATGGAAGGAAGGCTGCCGGATGTGGTCATGGCGTGTGTGGGAGGCGGTTCCAATGCAATCGGTGCATTTTATGATTTCATTCCGGACAGGGAAGTAAGGCTGATCGGGTGCGAGGCGGCCGGCAGGGGCATCGATACTCCGGAAACGGCAGCGACCATCAGCACGGGCAGAGTGGGAATCTTCCACGGAATGAAATCCTATTTTTGCCAGGATGAATTCGGCCAGATTGCTCCGGTATACTCCATTTCGGCCGGACTTGATTATCCGGGAATCGGCCCGGAGCACGCTCATCTGCATGACGTCGGGAGGGCAGAGTATGTGGCCGTGACAGACGACGAGGCAGTAGGCGCCTTTGAATACTTATCCAGAATGGAAGGCATCATACCGGCAATCGAAAGTGCCCATGCCGTGGCCCATGCCATGAAGGTTGCACCGGGAATGGACAAGGACACGATAATCGTAATCAATCTCTCCGGAAGGGGCGATAAGGACTGTGCTGCCATCGCGCGCTACAGAGGGGAGGATTTATATGAGTAATATCAGAAAAGCGTTTGAAAATGGAAAGGCGTTCATCGCATTTATTACCTGTGGGGATCCGTCCCTGGAAATAACAGAAAAATCCGTCATCGAAATGGAAAAAGCCGGAGCGGATTTAATTGAGCTGGGCATCCCGTTTTCAGACCCGACGGCGGAAGGCCCCGTCATACAGGAAGCCAATATACGGGCGCTTTCCGGCGGCGTCACAACCGATAAAATATTCGAAATGGTCAGAAGATTAAGGAAAACAGTCCGGGTGCCCATGGTATTCATGACATATGCAAATGTGGTTTTTTCCTATGGAGCGGAACGGTTCATCCGTACCTGCAGAGAAATCGGAATGGACGGACTGATCCTCCCGGACATACCCTTTGAGGAAAAGGCAGAATTTGATGGCTTATGCAAAAAATATGACATAGACCTGGTCTCCCTGATTGCGCCCACATCCGAGTCCAGAATCGGGATGATCGCAAAAGAAGCAAACGGATTCGTGTACTGCGTGTCTTCGCTGGGAGTTACGGGAAGCAGAAGTGAGATCACCACCGACATCGGGGCAATGGTCAAAAAAGTGAAAGAACAGAAAGATATCCCCTGTGCCGTTGGCTTTGGCATCTCCACGCCGGAGCAGGCCCGCAAGATGGCGGAATGTGCAGATGGGGTCATTGTAGGATCTGCCATCGTGAAATTATGTGCACAGCACGGAGAAGAATGCGTTCCGTATATAGCCCGGTACGTAAGGGAAATGAAAGACGCGGTGAGAGATATTTCCTGACCTTCTGGACGGTGAGAAAATCGGGGGGAGCTGGTCAACAGGGGATTAAGGGCTCCTGCGAAAAGCTTCGCCGATTTTTTTGTCGTGAAGCAGAAGCCGGAGGATAAATGGCAGAGAATATAGATTGATTTTTGTGTATTAGTGTGATATTTTATAAATAAAGGTGTAAGGTTATCAGCAAACTTTAACAACACTGCCACTTGGGGGAAGACATGTTTAAACACGTAAAAGAGAAAAAACTATATGAACAAGTGGTCGATCAGGTCAAGTATCTGATTGATAAGGGAGAGCTGAAGATCGGAGACCCTCTTCCGTCTGTGGATGAGCTTGCGCAGATGGTTGGAGTCGGCCGTTCCACAGTACGTGAAGCGCTGGTTGTATTAGAGGCAATCGGCTGTATCCGTACGGCCAGAGGCAAAGTAGCAGTGATTACCGGTACGACACAGCAGGTCGAAACACCACTTGATCCGCTAGACATGCTGGAAAATTACAAAAACAGATTTCAGCTGGTCCAGGAATATAACATGATTCTGGAGCCGGCGGTAGCCAGTCTGGCTGCAAAAAAGGCAACAGATGAAGACATAGAGCGTCTGGGCAGGAACATTGAACAGATGAAAGAAGCCTTGAAAAAAAGAAATTCGCAGAATACCGTTGAACAACTTTCCATGGAATTTCATCTTATATTAATGGAAATCGTAAGAAATCCTTATATTTTGAATATCTTCAATTTAACGAAACAGATTGAAAAAGATAATCGAAAGGTTGTCCTTAAGGTAGACAACAGGATAGACGATACGGTCTCTGAACATTATGAAATTTACCTGGCTATTAAGGACCATGACGAGGAGAAGGCATTTAAAGCCATGATGAAACATGTGCAGAATGTGGGCCTGGCTTTCGAAGCCTTATAAAATTTATCCGAACATGTATGATAACCTGATAAGCATATAACAACACAAGCTGACATGTAAGTCGGGTTTTAAAAATACGAAAGGGGAGGTGTAATTTTGGGTACAGTCAATGTAGTGATAGGGAGTGGATATGCAGCGGCAGAAAGCATCATGTCTATGAGAAGCAGTGGTTTTTCTGGCGAAATCCATTTGCTTTCTGATACCGGATGGCTTGGCTTCAATCCTATGCTGACAAGCTATTATCTGTCAGGGAAAGTTGAATTTAATGAATTGTTTCCATTTGGAAAATCAGAAGATTTTGCACGGGAATATGACGTAAACATGCATATGGGGTCGCCCGTTATTGAGCTGGATACTAAAAAAAAATCTGTAACCAATGCAAACGGGGAAAAGATCCACTATGACAAATGCCTGATTTGCTCAGGAGCAGAAACGATTAAACCGAAGATTCACTGTGAAGTGGAAGATCTGGTCTTTACGTTGCGGACTGTGGAGGAAATGCAGGCTCTGGAAGAAAGGTTAACGAGACCGGTTAAAAATGCAGTGATAGCCGGAGCCTCTATGGTAGGGGTGAAAATGGCGGAAATGCTGGCAAATCGAGGAAGCAATGTCAGTTTTGTCGATCTGGCGCCTCATATTTTTTCGCTGGCAGCACACGAAAACTGTTCTGTTGAGATTGAGGAAAGACTCAGAAATAAGCAGATAGACCTTTATTTTAATCATGCAATCGAGAAAATCCAAAAATCTTCAGATGGTGCCGTCGTACAGCTGTCAGGATATGCGGATTTAATTAGTACCGATCTTGTCATTATGTGCGTGGGGGTCAGACCCCGTGTTGGGTTTCTGGACAGAAATGAAATTTCGGTCGACCGAGGTATCCTTGTAGATGAATATATGAGGACAAGCGTATCGGACGTCTATGCAGCAGGGGATGTGGCTCAGGGAAGGAATATGCTGACCGGGGAGAATCAGATAATCGGACTTCTGGCCAATGCCAGATATCAGGGCCGGACAGCTGGTCGGAATATGGCTGGACAGCTGGAAAAATATCCAGGAAATATCCCGCATAATACCACACATTTTTTTGACATGGAGTTTATGAGCGCGGGAGATATGCATTCTGGTGACCGAATGACCGAAAATAAGGAAGGGGATAAATATGCTGCCTTCTGCTTTCAGGGAAAACGGCTGTGCGGAATGAATCTTCTGAACATGCCGGAAGTATCGGGGATACTGAAAAACTATTTTGTGAAGGTCCTCGAAACGAATGAAGGAATCGTACCGGAAAAATTGCAGGGAAGCAGCCTTATCTTGAATCAGGCGTTTTCAGAATATCCATGGTTGGAAACAATCTTAGGGGAGGGGAAATGATGGACAAAGAAAAACTGTTGAAGGGAAAAATTCCCTGCAAAGAAACTGGTATCGAGGTTAAAAAATCGATATGTTCGATCTGTAATCCCAATTCCCACTGCGGATTTGATCTGTATGTGAAGGATGGAGAAATAATTAAGGTAGAAGGAATGAAGGAACATCCTGTCAGCCGCGGCACCCTTTGCTCAAAGGGAGCTGCAACGCGGCAGTATGTCTATAGTCCGGACAGGCTTCAGACGCCGATGAAACGCGTCGGACCTAAAGGGACGGACGACTTTGTGCCGATATCCTGGGAGGAAGCATATTCGCTGATTGCTGAAAAGCTGAACGGATATAAAATAGATTTTGGACCTGAAGCTGTATCCTTTTTTGTTGGATATTCAAAATGGATGCGGCCCTATGTCCAGCGTCTTGCGCAGGCCTTCGGAAGCCCGAACTACTGCACCGAGTCAAGCACCTGCTTCAAGGCTACGTATATTGCCTGGAAGCTTCTGTGCGGAAGCTTTTGCACCCCGCATATGGCGTCTACGGACTGCCTTATGGTATGGAGCAATAATCCTTTGTATACAAACACGCCGATGGCCTCGACAATCTTCAAACTCAAGGACAGCGGCACGAAAATCATAGTTATCGATCCAAGGCTTTCTCCGATTGCAGAAATCGCAGACATCCACCTAAGGATCAAACCGGGTACGGATGGAGCTCTCGCGCTTGGCATGGCAAATGTGATTATTTCCGAAGAATTACATGACAAAGAGTTTATAAAAGAGTGGACGGCTGGGTTCGAGGACTACGCGGAATATGTAAAAGAATATACACCGGAAGCGGTCGAACAGATTACAGGCATACCGGCAGAATTAATGGCGGAGGCAGCCAGGGCTTATGCCGGTTCAAAGACGGGAGCCATTCTCCCGAGTTCTGCATCCGTCGTACATCATACCAACGGGGTTCAAAATTACCGGGCGGTATTCATGCTTTCCGGACTCACTGGAAAATTTGACAAAGCAGGCGGAAACATTATGAATACCTATTCGTATCTGGAATCCACATCCGGATTTCCGACGAATCAGGAGGCCTATATGCATTTTAAGGACCCGGCCGACATGGCGCCACGGGTGGGAGCGGATAAAGTACCTGTCTGGTGCGAGATGACGAATGAGGCCCAGGCGATGTTTCTTCCGGATCAGATTATTTCGGAGGATCCGTATCCAATCAGGGCGGTGCTTGGATTTGGAATGAACCGGAAAATGTGGAATGATACAAAGCATATGAAAGAAGCCCTTAGAAAGCTGGACTTTTTCGTGAATATCGATATCTTTAAGACGGAAACCTGCAACTATGCCGATATAATCCTTCCTGTGTGCACTTCTGTTGAAAGGGGAGAATTCAAGTCATATGGAAATGGATACTGCATCCACACAAAACCTGCGATTGAGCCATTGTTTGAATCGAAGACAGATCTGGATATTGTTTTTGAACTGGCAAAAAGGCTTGATATTGATGATGAGCTTATGCCAAAAGGATATGAGGAGAATCTGAATTGGATATTGGAACCTTCCGGAATAACGATGAAATCGGCACTAGAACATGAGTCAGGATTCATGGCTCCATTCTTAAAAGCCCCTGAATTTGAGAAATATAAAAAGAGCAGATTTAAAACACCAAGCGGGAAAATGGAGTTTGCTTCAGGAATCCTAAAAAAATATGACCAAATCGAGGGGATTGATGCTCTACCGAAGTTTCTTTATCCCGTCAGCAGTCCGCAGCGGGATCCGAAGATCGCAAGAGATTATCCTTTTATCATTAATACGGGTGGACGGCTTCCAATGTATCTGCATTCAAGGACATTCCGGCTCCCCTGGACAGCAGCCATGCGTCCGGTGGCCGCAGCAGACATAAACCCGGAAGATGCAAAACGATTAGGAATTGAACAGCACGATGACATTCGGATTTTCACACCTCACGGGGAGATCTTTATCAAGGCAAACGTCACGGAGATAGCTCTTGAGGGTGTGGTCTTTGTGTATCACGGCTATCCGGACATACAGGTGAACGGTCTTTTGCCTTATACCTATCGTGACCCGATCTCCGGTTTTCCGGGATTCAATTCATTCCTGGGAAATGTCGAAAAAGTGAAAAAGGGGGAAAAGTAGATGGCAGAGAAATATTTTGATTTGGATCTGGACAGATGCGTGGGATGTTTTGCCTGTGTCGTGGCATGCATGGATCAAAATGACACGGACGTCATAATCGACAGACCTTTCCGCCAGATTACACCCATAGATTCCTGCTACACGGCGAAGGGCAAGAGAGAGTACCTGTCTATGGCCTGCATGCATTGTGAAGATGCCCCTTGCATAACGGGATGTCCGACGGGGGCATTGAGGAAAGACGGGAATGGGCTGACGGTAGTCGAAGAAAGCCTGTGTATCGGTTGTCACAGCTGTGCGGTGGCCTGCCCATATGGGGCTCCCAAATTTGATCAGGAAGGGAGGCTCAGAAAGTGTGACGGGTGCGCCATAAGGGTAGAAAATGGTCTTGAACCGGCCTGTGTACGTGTCTGTCCTACCGGAGCGTTGAAGTTTGATACACAGGAAAATTTGGAAGAGCAGAAAAGAGCACAGTTAATACGAAAGATCACGAAGTGATAAGGGACAAAAACTTGAAAGAGGGGTAAACGATATGTCTGTTAAAAAAACAGAATCGAGCAGTACTCGCAATGCAATTATTGTTATTATTACCATCGTTCTTTATTTTGTACTTAGTAATTTACCGACGCCACAGGGGCTGACTATTGAAGGACAGAAGTCCATTGCGCTCATGATCTGTGCATTGATCGTATGGATTACGGAAGTGATACCGATGGGGCCGGCCTCCCTGCTTTTTGCCGTGCTGATGGTTATTATCAAAACGGCGACACCTCCACAGATGGCTGCAAATTTTATGCCTCTGACAACTTTCTTCTGTATTTCCTGCTTTATCATCGGCCAGGCTCTGCTGGATACCGGTCTGGGAAACAGAATTGTCGTGCTGTTGCTAAAGGCATCCAAGAACAGGCCGAAACGGATGCTGCTGCTGAGTATGTGTGTTACGTCTCTTATCTCCCTGGTTATCGCGAATCTGGCCCTTTCTGCCATGATGGTTCCGCTGATGCTCAAGATTTTTCAGGAAAATAATATGAAACCCAAGGAAAGCAATTTTGCCAAGTCAATGCTGATCGGTATCCCTATTGCCATATCGATTGGAGGAGCTGGAACACCGGCTGGTGCATTGCCGAATTACCAGGCTTTGGCTCTTGCCTCAGAAATCAGCGGAACGCCGATCACGTTTTTAGACTGGGTAAAATGGGGCATACCCTTTGCGGTCATCATGACCCCGATTGCCTATTTTGCCATCGTGGCAATTTTTAAACCAGAAGTCAAAGAACTTGTAAGCATTAATATGGACGCACAGGTAAAGGAACTGGGAAAACTGAAATATAAAGAGATTTCGTTTATGGTAATATTTGCGCTGTTAATCCTTTCCTGGTTCGTAACAGATATTCCGATGCCTGTTTCGGCCATAATTGCATGCGGAATTTTCTTCCTGCCTAAGATTGAGATACTGAATGCAGAAGGCTTCAAGAAAGCAATCAACTGGAACATCATCATGCTGATCTGTGGATCCACAGCGTTGGCTCTTACAATCTTTCAGACCGGTGCGGCAAAATGGCTGGCTGAATCCGTGCTGTCTCCATTTAAGGAGATGAATCCTCTGATTTTGATTGCCGTAGCTGTACTTCTGACGATTTATATGCATCTGCTGGTTCCGGTAAATCCGTCCCTTGTAGCGATTCTGATTCCGGTCATTGCAATATTTGCGCCGACTGCAGGTATCCCGGTTGCGGCACTCGTGCTCCCGGTAGCTTATGCAATAAATGCAGCCTTCCTGCTGCCGCTTGATCCGGTTTTTGCAGTAACATATGCCAGTGGATATTATACGATGAAAGATCTCCCAAAAGCAGGAGTGCCATTGTCGATCGTTTGGACGATCGTTATGGTTATTATTATGGCGATTGTGCTCTGATCAGGTAGAAAATCACAAAGAGCGGGAGTACAAAAAAAGCAGGCAGAGCCTGCTTTTTTTGGTATTATGTCAACGGGGGTCAGACCCCCAAAGAGGGGTTAGTCTTTAGGCCGTTTGCCAGGGCTCCGGTCAGGCCGATGCCCACGGCGGAGATCAGCACGATTTCAGAAGCTGGAATCTCACTGGACCAGGGAAGGATCATTATATGGGTACGCACGCCGCTTACGGAATAGGAGTGGCTTCCGACCGTTACAAAACCCTTGATGCGATATGTAAAAGGAGAGATATAGTGAAGGAAATCCTTGAATTCCTCCATCGTTATGGACGGAAGGACCTTGACCACGAAAGTCTGGGGTCTGCTTTCAACCGTATTACTGCTTTCCCCACCCTGCACCCCGGAGGGGTTTATCTGCTGGATCAGCTCCCGGACATCTACGTTGCAGAAGCTTGTAAAATAAACCGTTGCATCCGGATTGACAGAACGGATTTCGGCCTGGATTTCCTCCCTGACAGCCGGAGAAATCAAATCTTCTTTATTTACAACAACCGCCCCGGCATAAACCAGCTGATTTCGGACAGCCGGAAGAAGATTGTACAGTTCCATAAAGGCTTCCCCGTCCAGCACGCAGACGGATCCGGCATAATGATAAGGATGTGGGGTCTGACCCCCAATGGTGCAAAGGATCTGGTCCATATTGCTGGGATCAGCCAGCCCGGATGCCTCAATAAACAGATATTCAATGTCATAAGAAGACATCTCGATCAGGGATTTTATAAAATTCTCCTTGATGCAGGCACAAAATATGGATCCGTTGGATAATTCGGAGATGGTAACCCCGTCCTTCTTCAGCAGACGTGCGTCAATATTGATTTCACCAAATTCATTTACAATGACGCCCATTTTGGTGCCGTCGAAATAATCATACAGGTGGTTCAGGAGCGTGGTCTTGCCCGCCCCCAAAAACCCTGTAAGGAGAATCATTTGGATCATAATTCACCATGCTTTCCTTTTTTTGCATTATAGCGTGTGGTCAGCTGCTGGATCAGCTCGTCTCTGTCCGGGATGATGGAAATATAGACGCTCTCTCCGTCGATGCACATGGTCGGAAGGTTGGTCAGTCCCATTTTAGCGGTTCTGGCAATATCTTCCTTGATGAAATATTTATATACCACGTAATCGGCGATATCCTTGATTTCATCGTAGATATCCGTAACACTTTTTACCATATAGGTGCAGGCCGCGCACTGCTCAGGATCCAGCGTGAACAATTCGATCAGGACCTTATCCGTGTTTGCATAATCAGGGATCTCAACTTCAATATCATCGAAACTGGTTGCGGAATAGTTGACAACCATTGCCCGGGCTTCCTCCGGATTATGGACGGTCATCGCACAGGCGACCGTATTCTCCATAGGGGTATCGTAAGGCATATCGCAGCCGGGGCTGATGATCAGGTTCTTCTTGTTTTCGAGACTATCCATCAGGTCCAGGACACCCTTCATATTATCCTGCTGGGTACCGAACAGCATGGTGGTGGTCAGGGGAATGTTGCCGCTCAGGGCGATGTTGTATTTGTCTGTGGTGGCTTTTGCTGGAACCATATCCACGTTTTCATCCACAGCCATGGAATCCGGACCTGTTTCGCACATTACTTCGATCTGATAAGAAGCATTTCCGCAGACGAAGAAGGAAGACTTGACGCCTTTCATGCGTATGAAATCGAAAACAGCCTTAAACGAATCATGGAACAGGTTGGAAAATACCTTTGGAGCAATCTGGCTGACCAGGGGATCTACCACTGCAATGACATCCATTCCTGCATCGATGTATAATTCAGCCATTTTCTGGGCATACTCGGCACAGAAAGAAGCAAGCATCTTTACGTATTCAGGGTCTTTTCGCATGTCTTTAAAGACGTCACTGCCACGCAGGTGGGAGGCCAGGGTTAAAGGTCCTGTGATTAATCCATAAAGCGCGGTGTCGTCACCGACTTCTTCCTTCATGACCCGCATGGCTTCCAGTACAATAGGAATACGTCCGCTTTCCGGAGTTGGGAATTTGCATTTGCAGGGAATTCCTTTTTCCTTATCATACAGGTGGGTAATTACACTAGGCGGGTTGTAGTCGGCCCACAGTAAATCACATCCCAGGATTTCCGCTTCCAGCTGCAGATCAAAGACGATAGGCATTCCGTCCGGTTCATACAGCTTGTGCACCTCGCGCAGGCTCTCGATTAATTTGGATGCATCTGTCAGGACTTCCTTTCCGGAATATCCTTTCAGCTTTCCTGCATGTACTCCCGCAAAGGGTACCCATGGGAGCTGTCCCCCGGTGTCTTCATGATTCAATACCTTCATTAATAATTCTTTTCCCATTGTACATATCCTCCTTTGATAAAATAATAGAGACGCCTCCTGAATAATGGAAGCGTCTCTGCTCGTGTATTGTATTTGATTTCTTAAGATGAGTGAATTATAAAAGCTGCGGAGGAAATTGGGAAGATACAATTCGTTAGATTTTTCAGGATACAATATCCGATCGGACAGGCAGAAATTGTATCTGTAAAAAAAACCAAAATTGTATCTTCTCAAACCAAAATTTGTATCATATAATCGGGTGCATAGATTCCACCCATTGACAAGTGGAGAATTTCGTATAGAATAGTGTAAAAGGACGAAGAGGTCGCATATAAGTGCGGCCTCTGTTTTTTTATTTAAAGACTTGTGAATCTACGAGTCGATACCTGCAGGTGGTACGAGATAGGAAGCAAGTCAGTGTGTGCTATGAATATAAGCTGTCAATACGAATGGTGATCAGGAGGAAAAAAATGGGCAAAGAAGAAATTTATGCTAAATTGAAAGATTCTATTGTAGACATGGATCCGGATTTGGCACAAGAGGCTGCCAATGAAGCAATGGAAGCCGGACTCGATCCATTGGAATGTATCAGTGTCGGACTATCCGATGGTATGGCGATAATGAGTGCAATGTTCGATGAAGGGGAGGCGTTTGTGCCCGACCTGATGATGGCTTCAGAAGCCTTTGAAACAGCCGTGGAAATTCTGACGGGGGCCTTAACTGCCGAAGAGAAAAGCAGGGCTTCCAGTGGAAAAGTCCTTATCCACACAGTGGAAGGGGATATCCATGATATAGGAAAGAACATCGTTAAGACGATGTTTGCTGCCAACAACTTTGAGGTAATCGACCTGGGTCGTGACGTGCCTGTTACGACAGTAATCAAGGAGGCAGAAGCAAATGGGGTTGATATTATCTGTGGTTCCGCTCTTATGACAACGACAATGGCATCCCAGAGAGATATTGTCAATCTGCTTAAGGAAGACGGAATCCGTGATAAATATATCGTCATGTTTGGCGGAGCTCCCGTATCTGCAAAATGGTGTGCTGAAATCGGAGCAGATGGATACTCCGATACGGCAGCGGAAGCAGTAACTGTGGCAAAGGAACTAATAAAAACGAAGAGAGGTGCCTGATTATGGAAGCAATCGCAAAAGGAGTAACAGTTTTTGACGTATATGACCGTGCGAAAACGGGGCCTAAGATGGAAGAAAAAGACTGGGATTTTAAGCTGATTCCCCAGACGGCCAAAGCGTTGAAGAAGAAATACGGAATTAAGATGGATAAAAATACCATCATTCCGGAAGACAAGGAACTGATTGACAACTTGTTCAATGCAGGTGTGGACATGCTTGTGGATTGCGGTGTCTATTGCATCGATACCGGACGTGTAATCAAATACTCAAGGGACGAGGTATTGCATGCCATCAAGTCTGCCCCGGATCATTTCAGATACGGTGAGGATAAAGAGGCAATCAATGTAGTACCAAGGCCATTTAACTCAACCAAAGCTCCTGTTATCCAGGGAGGGCCTACCGGGTCTCCTTGTTCAGAAGAAATGTTTATGACGATTCACCAGTCATACGCACAGGAACCAATCATAGATACTATCGTAGATGGTGTATTGCAAACTATCATGGGCAAGGATCCAGTTCCTGGCTCTCCATGGGAAATCATGGCAGTACGTTCGGAGGCCTTACAGGTGCGTGAAGCACAGATGAGAGCCGGACGTAAAGGTATGGGTTTGTAGGGCAACGAAACATCATTAAGTCCTGCCGGAGTCTTAGCTGCTGACTTCGAAGGCGGTATGAGGCCATCTGATTCCCATGAGGTTTCCCAGCTGAATGAGCTCAAAATCGACGTAGGTGCGTTGGTTGTTGCGGCACATTACACTACAGCAGGCGTAAACATGATGGTAGAACAGATGCCTATCTTTGGCGGATATGCCGGTGGTCTTGAAGAGACCGCTATCGTAGACGTCGCTACGACATTGAATTCTTTTGTAATGTTACGAGCTACCTGGCATCTTGACGGACCGGTTCACGTCCGTTGGGGTATCACAACCGCGAGAGAGGCTCTTACGGTTGCAGGCCATGCAGCACGGGCTATCGAAGAAAATTCACATCTGATATTAGGCAATCAGTATTATACTCTGGCTGGTCCCTGCACTCTCATGTGTCTGCTGGAAACAGCAGCACAGGCGATAACAGATACGGTCAGCGGACGCGAAATTCTGTCCGGTGTTGCTGCAGGCAAGGGAGTTGTTACAGATCTCTTTACGGCAATGGAAGCCCGCTTTATGGGAGAAGTTGCCCACGCAGTAGCAGGTATGGATGTTCATGAAGCTAACGTACTCCTGAATAAATTAGTATCCATGTATGAAAACGACTACAAGACCGCACCGGCTGGAAAGACCTTCCATGAGTGCTATGATACTAAGAAGCTCCGTCCTACGGAGGAATACATCGGAGTTTACAATGAAGCCGTGAAAGTCATGACTGATTTAGGCCTTACATATTGGAATGATTAATTTCGAATAGGCATAATCACTAAAATTATATTCATCTGCCGGCGGCTATGGATTTTCATGCCAGTGGACTCAGGGCAGCCCACAGGTCCGGATCCCTAGCCAAAAGCGGATGATTGATACGGAGGGTGGATCGCAGTGATCTTACGGACTCTAAATCCGTACAGCCGGGTGCGGCACCCGGACTCTTCGCTCGTTATTATAATTGTCAGTGGACAGGTGTCCTATAAGCCCGAAACATCCTGAGAATGAAATCACAGTATGTTTTTGACTTATGGACATCTTTTTATTTTCAGCAAATAGTGTTTTCAGGGAGGCGCCTATGTTATGCAAAATCATATTTCAGCCATATGGAACAAAGGTGGAGATACAGGAAGGGAAAACCGTACTTGAGGCAGCCCGGGAAGCAGGAATCCATATACCGGTCTATTGCGGAGGCGGGAAAACCTGTGGAAAATGCAGGATAAAAGCAGTCGAGGGTTATTTTGAAAAGCACCAGGTCCGGTCCTCCATGGGCCATCTGTCCCCGCTGACACAGGAAGAAAGAAAACAATTCTCGAAAGAGGAACTTGCATCCGGATACCGTCTGGCATGCGCCGCAGAAATAGGGGGGGATATGGTGGTCGAAATCCCGGCCGAAAGCCAGATTCAGCCGCAGATAATACTGGAAGACGGAAAAGGGAAAGAAATATCTGTAAAACCGGCAGTGAAAATGTATTATCTGGAACTGGACAAGGCATCGCTGTCGGACAAAAGGGATGATCTGACCCGGGTAAAGGATTCCCTGCTGACCTATAAGGAAGTGGATGGAAACCCATCTATTGATATATGCGCACTGAGAGATCTGCCCGCAGCCATACGGAAAGGCGGATGGAAGATTACCATATACATATTATATGGAAGGAAAATAATCGGCGTGGCCCCGGGAAGGGCGGAAAAGACCTACGGTGCTGCGATCGATGTAGGAACCACGACGGTTGTGGCTTATCTGTGCGACCTGAACAGCGGGAGGACGCTGCAGACGGGGTCTTTCATGAACCCGCAGGTAAGATATGGGGATGATGTCATATCCAGGATATCATACTGCATGACCAACCCTGACGGGGCAGGCATTTTACGGGACATCCTGATGAAGCAGCTCAATGATACCCTGCAGGATATGGCTTCCTCTCAGGGAATCCAGACCAGTGAAATATGCGAGGCGGTCATGGTGTTCAATACGGTGATGGAGAGCATTGCCCTGGGAATCGTACCGGACGCACTGGGTGTATCCCCGTTTGTTTCCCCTGCAGCAGAGGCATTGGATATTCCTGCAAGGGATCTTGGCATCCGGATCATGCCGGGAGGGAACGTGCATTGCCTGCCCTCGGAAGCCGGATTTGTGGGAGCGGACAATGTGGCAGTGCTCATAGCAGAAGAGCCTTACAAACAGGACAAGATGCAATTGATCATAGACATCGGCACGAACAGTGAAATCTGCCTTGGGAACAGGGAGAAACTATACTCGACATCCTGTGCCACGGGACCTGCCCTGGAGGGGGCGCAGATCAAATGCGGAATGCGGGCGGCAAAAGGAGCCATCGAAGCCGTAAAAATCCACCCGGTCACGCTGGAGCCCCGGCTGAAAATAATCGGGGAAGAAACGGGACAGGCTGTACCGGCCGGCATCTGCGGATCGGGAATTCTGGACGCGGTAGCCCAGATGGCATCGACGGGAATTATCGAGCCGGACGGCCGGTTTTCCTCCCGGGTCAATTCCCGGCGGGTACGGACAGACGAGAAGGGGAAAAGGGAATATGTCCTGTATTTCAGGCAAACCCCCTCTGAACATGACATTGTCGTCACGATGGCTGACGTGCGGGCTGTACAGCTTGCAAAGGCGGCCCTCTACGCAGGAGCCAAAACCCTTATGATGCAATGCGGCATAGCCCGTGTGGATGAGGTAGTCCTGGCGGGCGCCTTCGGAAATTTCATTGACAGGGAGAACGCCCTCAATCTGGGGCTGTTCCCGGATTGTGCCTATAAAAATATCACTGTGTCCGGGAATGCGGCAGGTGTCGGGGCAAGGATGGCCCTGCTGAGTACAGAGAAGAGGGCCGAGGCAAAAACCGTTGCCGGAATGGTCGAATTTGTCGATACGGCATCGGAAGCCGGTTTTTCCAAGCGGTTTACCCAGGCCATGTTCATCCCGCATAAATCCGACATCTTTACAGCCAATAAGCCGGTGGAATTTCCCTGCCCGGGGATCCATTCCCCGGAGGGGAATACCGGAACACCGGAGTACCCGTATAAGGATCCTGCAGGTCTGTTGGAGAAGGAAGGTGATTTTATTTCCGGAAGCTTGCTGCATTCGATCATACTTCAGAATTCAAGGGATAACCTTCCGGAAGGCCTCCTGGATCTGCCGGGCCCCTTCTCTGTATTGGGATGCCTGGTATCCCCGGTTTCCCTCTACGGCTTTGGCCGGAAACATGGAGAGCTGTTGGACAGGGCACTGAATCTGATTGCAGGGGAAATTGCATCCTATGCAAAAAAAGCTGTTGAAAATGGCATAAAAATCATATCCTATTCGGATCCGGCGGGTGTGATGGGGCTGGCGGGGGAAAGCTTTTACAGGAAGTTCAGTGGAAGCGCGAACCGGAGGTTTTTCAAGGAGATGGAGCCGTTCCTGAAAGAGTCGGTCATACATCTTTGCGGTAAAACATCCTATTCCATGGAAAAGGCCGGATTTATGCTGGCCAGGCCGTTTCGGACGGATGGAGCAAGGGACTATATGGAGATACTGTTTGAAGAGGCAGAAAAACATGGCGTAAAATTTATCGGCCATGCATGTATAAATAATTCAATACAGCCGGTGCCTGTTTTGTACCGGATGGAACTGCTATAGAGAAGGAGATGTGCCATATGCTGATGAAAATACTGGAGAAATGCAGGAAAAGATCAAGATTATCAAAAGAGGAAATAGTGTATCTGCTAAGCCGGACAGACAAGAGACAGACGGAACAGATTTTTGCGGCAGCACGGGAAGCACGACAGTCAGAATTCGGGAATAAAGTATTTCTGTATGGATTTGTGTATTTTTCTACATATTGCAAAAACGACTGCTCTTTCTGCTATTACAGAAAGGACAACGAGAATCCGCCCCGCTACCGTAAAACGCTGGAAGAAGTCGTCGAAACGGCAAAAGAATTAAGGGAATCCGGAATTCATCTGATCGACCTGACCACCGGGGATGACCCGTATTATACGGGGCATCCAAAGCGCCTGGCGCAAATCGTCAAGGAAGTAAAGGAAGCCACCAGTCTGCCTGTGATGGTATCGCCGGGGGTTCTGGACACCGAAGGATTGAAGCTGATTCGGGACGCGGGTGCGGACTGGTATGCGCTGTACCAGGAGACACACAGGAAGTCCCTCTTTGAACTTCTGCGGCTGGGACAAAGCTATGAAGAGCGGATGTTCATTAAAGCATATGCCAGGGATCTGGGAATGCTTATCGAAGAAGGGCTGCTGACGGGAGTGGGAGACACACTGGATGACAGAGCTCATTCGTTCGGGGAAATGGGGAGGCTGCAGGCATCCCAGTTAAGAACCATGACCTTCATCCCGCAGGAGGGCGCACCCCTGGAGGGAGATGAAAATCCGCCTTTCGAGGATGAACTGATGAACATTGCAGTGATGCGGCTCCTTTTTCCGGATGCACTGATTCCGGCATCTCTGGACGTGGAGGGGCTGGAAGGTCTTGAAAAAAGACTGATGGCAGGAGCCAATGTGGTGACCTCCATCATCCCCCCAAGAAAAGGATATGCCGGGGTGGCAAGCTGTGAGCATGATATTGACGATGGATTCCGCACAGTGGAAGGGATTCAGGAGACCCTGGGGAGATGCCGGATGGAGAAGGCAACGGCTGGCGAATATGAAAAATGGGTGGCTGACAGGAGAAAATGCCGTAAAACATGGTCAAGCATCAAGTGCGGCTGACTTGATTTCCGGGAAAGGGCGTGATTGCGGATGAATATTTTGATTATTGGGGCAAAGCTGCAGGGGGTGGAAGCGATGTATCTGGCCGGAAAGGCCGGCTACCACGTCGTGGCTGTCGATCACAACGCGCAGGCTCCGGGTGCCGGCCTGGCAGATGAATTCGTTGTGGCGGATGTCCATGAGGAAGACCGGATGCTTCCCATGTTCTTAAAGGCAGATGTGGTGCTGCCGGTAATAGAGGATTACGATGTCCTTGCCAAAGTGGAAGAATATGGAATCCGGACCGGCACGAAGGTCATTTTTGATCTGACGGCATATGGCATCTCCAGTTCCAAGGAAAAATCCAATAATCTGTTTGTGGAAAACCATTTGCCCGTGCCCGGAACTTATCCGGAGTGTGATTATCCGGTCATACTGAAACCGGACGGGGAGAGCGGAAGCTTGCATGTGAAGAAAGCGGACTTCCCCTGGGAGGCAGAAGAATACCTGAAAGCCCATACAGATAAAAGCACGGTAATCCAGGAGTATCTGGAGGGCCGGATACTATCCCTGGAGGTAGTCGGGGATGGTGAAAATTTCTGTTTTCCATTGATTACGGAAGTGGTCGTAGATGGCGGGCATGACTGTAAAAGAATAATCGCACCGGCCGAGGTGGATGCGGAAGAAGAGAGGCAGATGCTGGAAATCGGGCGAAAACTGGCAGACATCCTTAAAATCAAGGGGATCTTCGACATTGAAGCCATCAGCCATAAAGGGAAAATGAAGCTGCTGGAAATCGATGCCAGACTGCCCAGCCAGACACCTATCAGCATATACCATTCAACAGGAATGAATCTGGTAGAGATGATGACAGACCTGGCTTTGGGCAGAGCAGATGAAGTGAAGATTCTTCCGGCACAGAAAGTATGTCTGCTCCAGCAGATACAGGTGCGCGGCGGAGAGATTCAGGTGATGGGAGAAAAAATGATGGGCTCCTGCAGCCATCTGAGAATATATAAGGATTTTTTCGGATGCACGGAGGCTGTTACGGATTATGAAGAGGGAAGCCGGGACTGGAAGGGAATCATCATAGTCACAGGAAAGAGCAGGGAGCTTGCAATGGAGAAATTCCATAGCTTCATAAGGAATATGAAAGAAAAGACAGGGCTGGCAAACTGGCGTCTGGCGGAAGGGTGAGGTGAAAGGCATGACAAGACTGCTGGAATCAGATATCGACGTGATCGAAAGGCAGCTTCAGACATATGAAGAGCTGTTTATCCGGCAAACGGGGCATACAATGGAGGCAATCGCAAGAAAAGCCGCAGGCATAAGCGGCAAGGTAAAAAGGCGGAAGGCCGGAGTGGTGCCGGTTACCAGCGGACTGGGAGTGATTTCAGGTTTTTCCCGGACAGTCGGAGCCATACTTCACCATTGCCAGGTGGAAACGCTTGTAACGGAGGAAACAGACGTGGCCGGGCTGCAGCAGGCGTATTTATCCGGCTGCGGAATGGCATTTCTTGCGGATGACAAGGTATGTGCGGCATTCGGAATCGGCCAAAAAGCCCATTCAGATAATGGGGAAGCCACCGGGAGGGGGTACGCCGCTGCGCTCGTTGAAGCAATGAAGACCCGGGGGATAGACCCCGCGGGGGAAGCGATTCTGATCATAGGAGCCGGCCCGGTGGGACAGGCAGCGGCCGGATATATTGCAGAACAGAAGGCATCCCCGGTCATCTGCGACCTAGATGTGGATAAGGCAGCAAGGCTGGCCGCGGGACTGGAAGATGCGGTGTTCCTGTCCGCCCCTGCGCCGCTGCGAGAATACAGATATCTGATTGATGCCAGCACTTCGCCGGATCTGATCAAAGAGGAAGATGTTACGGAAGAGACCATTGTCGCTGCGCCGGGAATGCCGTGTGGGGCGACGGAGGAAGCAGGAAGAAAGGCAACCGTGATACATAACCCCCTGGAACTCGGGATTATCACCATGTATTTTGATTGCATGAAACAGCTGGAGGAATAAGGCATGGTTAATGAGAAAGTTGTAAGGTATTTATATAAAAATCAGAGCTTGTACCAGCTGATTAATAAAATCAAATTATGGCCGTCGCGTACCGGCGTGCTTCATGGAGTAAAAACGGTGGAGACAAAGGGAAACACCATGATAATCACCACGCACTGCGGAGAATCCTTCGTGGTGTGGAATTCAAAAAATGGCCGGAGCGCCAGGTGGCTGCGTAACCGATGGTGCAGGAAACCCTGCGTAAAGTGTAAAATCCCGGAGTGGAAGCTGGAGAAATATTCCCAGACTGTATTTTCAGATGTCAGAAGATAGGAGGAAGCCTATGAGCATGGAATTTACGGAATCACAAAAAAACAGACTCACTGAGTTGGGCGTGAGGAACGAAATCTTGACCAGGACCTTTGACGAAACAAAAGAGAGGGAACAGACCTTCGCAAGGACCGAGAAGATGGCGGTAAAGGAAAATAAGGCGGCTTTGAGCCATCTGCTGGCAAACAGCCATAAACCGGCTCTTTGCCAGCTGCAGCAGGATCTGACAGACGCACTGTGTGGCGAAGGGTTTACCCAGGTGACGACTCCCATAATCATATCGGCGTCCAAACTGGAGAAAATGACCATCGACAAGACAAATCCCCTTCATGAGCAGGTCTTCTGGCTGGATTCAAAATCCTGTCTGCGACCGATGCTTGCCCCTAACCTGTATGAGGTATCCCGTCAGCTGATGACAAGCATCAAACTCCCACTGCGGATCTTTGAAATAGGATCCTGCTTCCGGAAGGAATCGGAAGGAAATGCGCATCTGAAGGAATTCACTATGCTGAACCTGGTGGAGTGGGGAACGCCGGAAGAAAAACGTTCGGAAAGTCTGAAGGAATTTGCAGAATTAGTACTGAAGGCGGCCCGCATTTCGGATTACCGGCTGGAAGAGGAGGATTCCGTCGTGTACGGCCCCGGACTGGATATTGTCAGCGGGGAAGGGATGGAGCTTGCGTCCACGTCCATGGGACCCCATCCTCTGGATGCCGCGTGGAAAATAAACTGCACCTGGGTTGGCATCGGATTCGGACTAGAACGCCTTCTGATGCACAGGGAAAAGCAATCGGGCATCCACAGACATTCAAAGAGCACAGTTTTTCTTGACGGGGCCTGCCTAAAAGTAAAGTGACATGTATTTAATTCAAGTGATAGGGAGGTGCCTTGATGAAGAATCAGGTGATTCTGTTGGATAAGAAACCGGGGAGGGAGTTGGCGCAGGAACGTTTTATGGATCTGTGCGGCTACAGCCGGGGGAAGTCCATGCCGGAAAAAAGAATGGAAAGAACCCTCAAGGCCCTTGAGGACATTTACGATAAGCTGCAGATCCGGGCAGTGATTTCTGAATATGGGAAAGAATGCATAGACGGGATGAGCATGCTGCTGGACGGGGAGGTTTTTACCTGTAAGGCTTTGGCGCGGATTCCTTCCGGGGAAATAAGGAAGGTGTATCTGTATATTCTGACGGCTGGGGAAGCGGAATACGGGGAGGCCAGTGCGCTGGACGAAGTGTACTATGATTTCTGGCAGTCAGCCTATGTCTTCGCCGGCAGGGAGACCCTGAGACAATACCTGCAGAATCAAAACCCCAATGAAAATAAATATATGTCAGGCAGTTACGGACCGGGATTCCATGGAATGGAAGTATCCCAGCTGAAGAAGTTCTTTACAGTTCTTGATGCTGAACTGATCGACGTCAGGCTGCTTGATTGCGGACTCATGTCACCCATGAAAAGCTTTGCAGGATTTTTTGTCGAAGCGGAGAGCGAACAGGACTTCCCGCCGGAAGACAGTGAGGAGGAATAGCATGATTTATATGGACAAAAAATGTGGGATACCCTTGTATGAACAGCTGTTTGATGTTCTGAGACAGCGCATTCTGAAGGGCGAGATGAAAAAGGACAGTGCATTAAAACCCATAAGGGTGCTGGCAGAAGAAATTGACGTCAGCAATAATACGGTGAGCAAGGTATATCAGCAGCTGGTGGCGGAAGGCTATATCCGCTCCGTCCCGGGAAGCGGGTATTATGTGGAGGATTTGGAGGCGCTTCAGGGGATGCGTGCAGCCACGAAGGCGGCCATGAAAGAAGAAGCACTGGCGTCGGTTCCTCCGCTGCGGCATGATTTTAAATATGAGAATATTAATTCAGCTTCATTTCCGTGGACGAAATGGAGAAGGTATATGCAGAACGCAATTCTGGAAGAGTCCTATGAAAAGGAAATCGGCTACGAGTGCAACAAAGGAAATGCGAAACTCCGGGAGGTTATTTGCGAGTACGTCAATAACAGCCGGGGGGTGAACTGCTGTCCGGATCAGATAATCATTTCCGCGGGAACCCAGTATGCCATGGATATCATTACCAACATATTGCCCATCAAAGACTATGTGGTCGGAGTGGAAGACCCGGGGTACAACGGGATGCGAAAAATCTTCTCAAACAAAGGGTATGGAATCAGGGCGCTGCCTATGACGGATTCCGGCATAGATATGGATGCACTGGATGGGTCAGATTGCAACCTGATTTATCTGACTCCGTCCCACCAATTTCCAACCGGGGTTACGACATCGATTAAAAAACGGCTGCAGATTCTGGAATGGGCCAAAAAAAACAACGCCTATGTGATAGAGAACGATTACGATAATGAATTTGTCTATGGGAAAAAGCCGCTGCCGTCCATGCAGTCCCTTGATGAGGGGAAAGTGATCTATCTCAGTACATTATCAAAAGTACTGTCCCCATCCCACCGCTGCGCATATCTTGTTCTTCCCAGACCGCTGGTGGAAATATATGAAGACAAGTATAAACATTATTATGCTGCCCTCCCCACCTATAACCAGAAGGCTCTGGCGGATTTTATCCGGGACGGATACCTCGAAAAACATGTCCGGAAAATGTCCTTGATAAACAGGAGAAAATACGAAATCCTTATGAGGGTGATGAAGGAATGGCTCCCGGAGGAAGTGAAGCTTTTTGTGGCACCGGCGGGATCCCATATCCTGATGCAGGTCCAGGGATGCACCAGCCAGGACTCCCTGATAAGCAAAATGCAGGAAAAGGGCATAGGAATCTACGGGACAAAAAGCTATTGGATAGACCAGGAAAACGCACCGGAGAATATTTTCATGATCGGCTACAATTCCCTTTTGGAGGAGGATCTGGAAGATGCATGCATAGAGTTTGCCTGCGCCATGGAAGCCATTGTCTGGGGAGATGGATGTTAGCGGGAAAGGGGGTCTGACCCCACGCGCACTGCGTGGGGTCAGACCCCCTTTCTGCTTTTGCTTTATTTGTTCAGTTTTTTCTTGTATTCCGCCAGGGCAGTCTCTTCCTCTTTTGCAATCTTAGCCATGGCCTCTTCCAAAAGAGCGTCGGATGTGATTATCTTTGTGTCCAGGGCAATTTTATATTTTTCCTGCCAAAAGTTCATTCGAAGCTCCCGTAATGCGGGATCCTGAATCCTTTCGATTTCCTTCTTGCTTAAAACTTTTCTGAATTGTTCTTCCTCGGTTAAAAATTCTTTATCTTCCACGTGAACCTCCCATTGTAATATTTGTCTACGGACTGTAAACATTGTACAACGCGGGTCTTAAAAAGTAAACCCTGGACTGTTACAGAAAATCCAGGGAGAACATGGACTGGTCGCCCAGAAGTTCAAAGGAGAAAAAGTCATCCCGCACTTCCAGCCGATTGAAATTCAGCATTTCATGGTACTCCTTTTCGTTTCCGGCATATTTAATAGTGGAAAGCAGGGAAAAAGTCTTATCGGTCTGACCGAGTTTAAAAATTTCTGTTTTCAAGTCTGTATCTTCCTTAATTCCATACACGTCATTCAGGGTCAGCAGGCAGACTTCGCAAAATGCGATTATGCATTCATACAGGCTGCCCCCATCGAATCCGGCTGCGAAATCAGTAAAATAGAGGGAGGAATCATCTGCTTTTGTGAAGACCTCTCTTCCTTCTTCGTTCAGTTTCTCATGATTTTTCTGTGGAATATAGAGCCTGCAGGTAACGGTGCTATCGTTTTTCATAAGGCACATCCTTTCATTAGTATTCAGTGATGGTGAAATGATATCACAATTTTCAGTCATTAAAACAATAAATGGAAGGTTTAGCACTTTTTCAGTAAATGTACACAAAGCAATGGGAAAAAGCAGGTATGATTTATAAAGATAGATGCATTGAAACAAAAATTAAGTAGAGCTATAATGAATTCATAAAACAAAGAGAAAATTTAAAAGTTATCAGCCAACAAAGGTGTTGAAGATTCCGGTACCACACGGATTTTCGGCACCTTTTTATTTTTTCTTTGAAAGTAACAAGTAGTAGCTGCTTATGGCAACACGGAAAAGATAATAGGAGGTAGTAATTATGAGACAGATAGCTATTTATGGAAAAGGTGGTATCGGAAAATCCACGACCACTCAGAATTTAACAGCTGGTTTAGCTGAAATGGGAAAAAAGATTATGATTGTAGGCTGCGATCCTAAAGCCGATTCAACCAGGCTTGTGCTTGGAGGCATGTGCCAGAAGACAGTACTGGACACTCTCAGGGAAGAAGGAGACGACATCGATCTGGATCTTGTCCTTAAAGAAGGATACGGCGGAATCAAAGGAGTAGAATCCGGGGGACCGGAACCAGGAGTTGGCTGTGCAGGCAGGGGAATCATCACATCCATAAATCTGCTGGAGCAATTGGGAGCCTACACGGATGACTTGGATTATGTCTTCTACGACGTACTCGGAGATGTTGTATGCGGAGGCTTCGCAATGCCGATCAGAGAAGGAAAAGCCCAGGAAATCTATATTGTCTGCTCCGGAGAAATGATGGCGCTGTATGCCGCAAACAATATCGCAAAAGGTATTCAGAAATATGCGACTACGGGCGGAGTAAGACTGGGAGGATTGATCTGCAACTCAAGAAATGTGGATGGTGAAGCGGATCTGGTCAGGGCCGTCGCCAAAGAGCTCGGTACCCAGATGATTCACTTCGTTCCTAGAGATAATGATGTACAGAGAGCAGAAATCAACAAGAAGACAGTCATCGATTTCAGCCCGGAAGTTCCTCAGGCGGATGAGTACCGCGATCTGGCAAGAAAGATCGACGGAAACCAAATGTTCGTTATACCAAAGCCAATGCAGATAGAAAGACTTGAGCAGCTGTTGATGGAACACGGAATCTTAGACTAATACAAAATAAAGGAGGATACGAAATATGTTATTAATTCGATCAATTATCAGACCGGAGAAGGTTGGGGTGGTTTTATCCGAGTTACTGAGCGCAGGATATCCGGCAGTAACGAAAATGGATGTGTATGGCCGTGGCAAGCAAAAGGGCGTCAAGGTCGGAGATATATTTTATGACGAAATTCCAAAAGAAATGTTATTGATGGTAGTAAAAGATGAGGATAAAGACGACATAGTCAAAATGATAATGAAGTATGCGAGAACCGGAGAAAATGGAAATTTCGGCGACGGAAGAATTTTCATTACACGAGTAGAGCAGGCATACACGATAAGTACAAAAGAAGAGGGACTATAATAGCATAGGAGGATTGTGGAATGAAAGAGATAATGGCAATTGTCCGCCTGAACAAAGTGAATGCGACAAAAGAAGCCTTAGCATCAGCGGGATTTCCGGCTTTTACCTGTAGAAAGGTTTTGGGCAGAGGAAAAAAATCAGTAGATCCTTCCTTGATCCAGTCGATTATCGAGAACGGAGACCTGCCGGTTTCCCCGGTAGGTGAATACTTCACGGAAGGCCAGAGATTGATTCCGAAAAGATATTTCAACTTAATGGTCCCTGACGAGTGTGTTCAAAAGGTGGTTGAAACCTTAATAGAAACGAACCACACAGGCAATCTGGGAGACGGAAAGATTTTTGTACTTCCTATCGAAGAGTCATATCGGATAAGAAACGGTGAACTTCAGACAGATACTGAATCATATTAGGAGGTGAAATCATGTCAGAGGGATTAAAAGAGAAGGTTCTGGACAAATACAGCGCCAGGGTCTATAAAAATAGAAAACCCCACCTGGTAACAGTGGGGGAAGAAACAGAGATTACAGCAAACACCAGAACCATACCTGGGATAATAACGCAGCGCGGATGCTGCTATGCGGGATGTAAAGGCGTTGTGCTCGGGCCGATCAAGGACGCGGCAATCATCGTCCACGGGCCGATCGGATGCTCCTATTACGCCTGGGGAACAAGGAGACATAAGGCTGAAAGCGACATAAGGGACAATGAAGAGGCGGATTGCTACCTGGAATACTGTTTTTCCACGGACATGCAGGAAGCAGATATCGTATTCGGCGGAGAGAAGAAATTAAAGCAGGCGGCACAGGAAATCGTAGATATATTTAAGCCGAAGATTGTAATGATCTGTTCCACGTGTCCGGTAGGACTGATAGGGGATGATATCAACGCAGTTGCAAAATGGATAGAATCCGACCTGGGAACAAAGGCCATATCCTTCAGCTGCGAAGGATATAAAGGCGTCAGCCAGTCAGCCGGACATCATATAGCGAACAACCAGCTGATCCGCTACGTGATTGGAACAGGAGATAAAGAGCCTAAAACGAAGTACAGCGTAAATGTTCTGGGCGAATACAACATAGGCGGTGACGGATGGGAAGTTGAAAAGCTCCTGAAGAGATGCGGCGTGGAAGTCGTATCGGTGTTCACGGGCGGCGGAAGCTACCGTGATCTGAAGAATTCCCACCTTGCCAATCTGAACCTGGTGCAGTGCCACCGTTCCATAAACTATGTTGCGGATATGATGAAGGACAAATATGGAATCGACTGGATAAAAGTCAATTTTGTCGGAATAGAATCCACGGCGAAAGCACTCAGGGATGTGGGAGAATATTTCGGGGACGAGCAGCTGAAAAAAAGGATAGAAGAAGTAATCGCGGACGAGATGAGCGCAATTGCGGATGATGTTTCTTATTACAACAGCAAGCTGAAAGGCAAAACAGCAGCGCTCTATGTGGGCGGTTCCAGAGCCCATCACTACCAGGTTCTGCTTAAGGACTTCGGCATTGAAACGGTTCTTGCGGGATATGAATTTGCCCACAGGGATGATTACGAAGGCAGGGAAGTAATTCCAAGCATCAAAACAGATGCAGACAGCAAAAATATAGAGAGCCTGGAAGTTGAGGCGGATCCAAAGCATTACAGGGTATTCCTGACAGATGAGCAAAAAGCGGAACTGGATAATAAAGGAGTAAAGCTCAACTATTATGAGGGCATGTTTAAGGGCATGAACGATGGCTCCATTATATGTGATGACCTGAACCATTTTGAAACAGAAGAGTTCCTGCGTGTACTCAAACCGGATATCTTTTTCTCCGGCATCAAAGATAAATTTGTAGCCCAGAAAAGCGGTATGCTTTCCAGGCAGCTGCATTCCTATGACTATAGCGGTCCATATGCCGGATTTAAGGGCGCGGTCAATTTTGGACATGATCTTGTCATGGGACTATACACACCGGCGTGGAGCTATATCCGGGCACCATGGAAAAGCATACCAAGTATCGAGGGAACATTAGGAGGTGCAGAATAATGCTGAATTACACACCAAAAGAAGTTGTTGAAAGAGAGGCATTGAAGATCAATCCTTGTAAGACATGCCAGCCTGCAGGCGCTTTGTACGCGGCCCTGGGTGTCAACAGATGTCTGCCTCACAGTCATGGTTCCCAGGGATGCGTCGCATTCCACAGAATGTTCCTGACAAGACATTTTAAAGAACCGGTAATGGGTTCATCCAGCTCCTTTACAGAGGGATCATCTGTATTCGGAGGCGGAAGCAACCTGAAAACTGCCGCAAAGAATATATTTGATCTGTATGACCCCCGCATCATCGCCGTGCATACAACCTGTCTGTCTGAGACGATAGGAGATGACCTGGGCTCCATCATAACAGAGATGGACATACCGGAGGGCAAATATGTCGTCCATTGCAACACACCAAGTTATAAGGGTTCACATGTGACCGGCTTTACGAACATGGTTTCGGGATTTGTAAACTACCTTTCCAGGAAGACGGGAACGTCAAATGGCAAGCTTTGTGTCTTCCCGGGCTGGGGAAATCCGGGCGATTACAGGGAGTACAAAAAGCTTATGAAAGCCATGAAAGTGCCTTTCTCCATGCTTCCCGACACCAGTGGAGTCCTTGATGGAGCCATGACAGGAAAATATGAGATGTACCCGGACGGCGGAACAACCATCGAAGAGATCGAAGGACTGGGTGACTGTATATCCTCGCTGGCCCTGGGAATTCAGACAAGCGAACCGAGCGCGGTGGCACTTAAGAAAAAATGTGGAGTGGATTACAATGCGATTCCGCTACCAATGGGAATTGAAAACACGGACAAATTCATCATGACCCTGCAGCAGTTTTCCAAGGAAGATGTTCCTTTTGAAGTGGAAGAAGAAAGAGGCCAGCTGGTTGACATGATGGTGGATATTCATCCCTACACATATGGCAAAAAAGTGGCTATCTACGGGGATCCGGACACAGTGCTGGGAATAACCCAATTTTGTCTGGAACTTGGAATGATTCCCAAATATGTCATTACCGGTACGCCGGGCGTACAGTTTAAGGCAGCCGCAGAAGCGATGATGGAAAAATTCGGAATAGAAGATTCTGTTATAAAAGCAGAAGCGGATCTCTTTTACCTGCATCAGCTTATGAAAAATGAGCCGGTGGACATAATGATCGGCGGAACCCACGGAAAGCATATTGCAAGGGCGGAAGGCATCCCTCTTGTCAGGATGGGATTCCCGGTTATTGACAGATACATCCATTCTTACATGCCACTTGTAGGATACAAGGGTGGAATGAGAATGGCGGAGCTGATCGTAAATGCAATCATGGATTATCAGGATAGCCATTGTGAAGAAAAGGATGTAGAGATGGTAATGTAGACTTTATGGAAGAGGATGTGTTGAGTATGAAACCTGCGGTAGTTAAGAGGTCGGATTCCGGTATATTAGAGGACAGGAAAAAATCAATCGTATATAAAGTGGATGGATGCAGCGGCAACGGGATCAAATGCGATTCCGACAGTGTTTCCGGAGCCGTAAGCCAGAGGGCATGTGTGTACTGCGGTGCCAGGGTAGTTCTTAACCCGATTACGGATGCTTTTCACATCGTACATGGTCCGATAGGGTGCGCAAGCTATACCTGGGATATAAGGGGAAGCCTGACGAGCGGTGACGACCTGTTCAGGACCAGCTTTTCCACCGACTTAAGGGAAACAGATGTCATATTCGGCGGTGAGAAAAAACTGACGGCTGCTATAGAAGAGGTTATGGAAAAATATTCTCCCAAGATCGTATTTGTATATGCAACATGTATTGTGGGTGTTATCGGCGATGATGTGGAGGCAGTATGCAGAACAATGTCCGAAAAATATAATGCTCATATAATTCCGGTCAAGTCGCCGGGGTTTTCGGGCAATAAGTCAACCGGGTATAAGATGGCATGCAACGCAATCATGTCCCTTATCAGAAATTATAAAACGGATAAGAAGATAAAAGCCATAAATATTCTGGGGGACTTCAACCTGGCCGGTGAAATCTGGATAATAAAGAATTATTTCAATAAGATCGGGATAAAAGTTCTCTCGACATTTACCGGGGATTCCAGCTATGAATCACTGATCAGGGCACCGGAAGCCTGCCTGAACGTTGTACAGTGCGCAGGTTCCAGCACCTATCTGGCGAAACAGATGGAGGAGGAATTCGGGATACCGTACCTGAAAGTCAGCTTCTTTGGGACAGAAGATACCACCAGCTCCCTGATCCGCATTGCGGAAGCGCTAGGGGACATGGAAGCGAGAGCGAAAGCCATCGAGTTCACAACCCGGATGGAGCGGGAGGCGGAAGAGGTCATAAAGGCCTATAGAAGCAAACTTCAGGGCAAAAAGGCCGCGATTTATGTGGGAGGAGGGTTCAAAGCCATCTCACTGATCCGGCAGTTCAACCTTCTGGGTATGAAGACCGTTGTCGTAGGTACCCAGACAGGCAGCAAGGATGACTATGAAATTATTGAAAATCTGGCGGATGAAGACACCGTAATCCTGGATGATGCCAATCCTGCTGAGCTTGAAACATTCATGAAGGAAAAGGGTGCCGACATCCTGGTGGGGGGAGTCAAAGAACGCCCCCTCGCCTATAAGCTGGGGATAGCGTTCTGCGATCACAACCATGAAAGAAAACACCCCCTGTCGGGATATGAAGGTGTAGTGAATTTTGTCCACGAGATTAATAAAAGTATAAACAATCCTGTTTGGAAATATCTCGGAAAGTAGGTGTGCATATGAAAACAAAAGTAAAGCCATTGGTCAGCTTGAATGTGAATCCATGTAAAATGTGCATGCCGATGGGAGCGGTCACGGCCATGTACGGCATAAAGAAATCCATGTCGATTCTTCATGGTTCCCAGGGCTGCTCAACTTATATACGGAGACATATGGCGACTCACTACAATGAACCGGTGGATATTGCGTCCACCTCGCTGACAGAACATGGAACCGTGTATGGAGGAGAGGAAAATCTCCTGAAAGGCCTGAAAAATCTTATAGAACTATACAATCCCGAAGTTATCGGAGTTTCCACAACCTGCCTGTCCGAGACGATTGGCGAGGACATTGCAAGGATGATAGAGAAATTTTATGAACTGAATCCGGAATATGCTTACATTCGGATTATTCCCATCCATTCCCCCGGATACGGCGGTACCCAGTTCGACGGGTATTTCAGAGGGCTTTATCAGATCGTGTCGCATCTGGCGCGAGAATGTGAAAAAAACAATAAGATAAACGTGGTGACGGGAATGCAGAGTCCCTCGGATATCCGGTTTTTAAAGAAAGAATTTGCCAGATTCGGACTGGAGGCGATTTTTCTGTCTGATTTGTCGGACAATCTGGACGGCGGATATTCGGAAAAATACAGCCGGCTCCCATCAGGGGGTACTTCCGTAAGCGAAATAGAGCAGATGGGAGGGGCGGCCTGCACGGTTGAGTTTGTGGGGATGGATTTGGAATACTCCCCCGGACAATACCTGGCCGACCGGTTCGGTGTTCCCCTCAAAAAGCTGATGCTCCCTGTTGGGCTCAGGGATACGGATGAATTTTACCGGGGGCTGTCTGAGCTTTCCGGAATGAAAATCCCAGAGGAAGTGGAACTTGAGCGAGGCAGATACCTGGATGCGATGATCGATTCCCATAAATACAGCGGTGACGGAAGAGCAGTAATCTATGGAGATCCTGATTTCGTCCTGTCTACGGTAAGGCTGTGCGTGGAAAATGGAGTTATGCCGGTAGTAGCGGCAACAGGCAGCACCTGCAAGATGCTGAAGCCCCTTCTGGAAAAAGAAATCAAGCCGCTGGGAGATATGATATTTGAAGAAAACTATTGCATAGTTGATGATATAGATTTCAAGACGATGGAAGAGCTGGCAGTTTCAGGAAATGCCAATCTGATGATAGGCAATTCAGATGGCAGAAGGATTGAAGAGAACATGAGCATACCTTTAGTCAGGAGGGGATTCCCCATTCATGACAGGGTTGGCGGCCAGCGCCTGCGGATGCTTGGATTTGCAGGAAGCCTTATGTACCTGGATGAGATTACAAACGCGGTGTTAGCCTGTAAGGAAAGGGGATTCAGAAAAGAATTGTATAATGAATATTATAAAGATACCCCCATCGACCAGGGGATAAGGGAAGAGGTCCTGGATACGGCTGCGATTAAAAAACGGGAGATTGAAGAAAAGACAAAAACCCATCCCTGCTATAACTGCGGGGCACATGAGTATGCAAGGATCCACCTCCCGGTCGCTCCACACTGCAACGTCCAGTGCAACTATTGTGTCAGAAAATTTGACTGTCCCAACGAAAGCAGACCCGGTGTGACGACGAAAGTCATGACCCCGGAGGAAGCTTTCGACCGGTACATAAGCGTCAAGGAAAAAGTCCCAAATCTTTCTGTCGTGGGGATAGCGGGTCCCGGAGACGCGCTGGCCAATTTTGGGGATACGAAGCGGACGCTCGAACTGATCAGGGAATACGATCCGAAGGTGACATTCTGTCTCTCCACCAACGGCCTCATGCTCCCGAAATATGCGGATGAGCTGATAAAACTCGGCGTGAGCCATGTTACGGTAACCATCAATGCAGTTGACCCCAGAATAAGCGCCAAAATCTATAAATTTATCGATTACATGGGCATCCGATTCACAGGGGAAAATGCCGGCGCCATCCTTCTGTCGAACCAGCTCAACGGAATCCGGCTGCTTGCTTCCCAAGGAATAATTTGCAAGGTCAACATTGTGACGCTCAAGGGAATTAACGATACACATATCCCGGAAGTTGTCAGCAAAATGAAAAGCCTGGGATGCTACGTCACCAACATCATGCCAATGATACCCGTAAAAGGCAGCGCATTCGAGAATCTGGTTCCGGCAAGCAACAAGGAAGTCAATGCAATCAGGGATATCTGCGGCGAAACAATGCTTCAGATGTACCACTGCAGACAGTGCAGGGCCGACGCAGTCGGCAGGCTGGACAACGACATTTCGCTTGAAGTAAACGAGAAACAGCAGGGAGAACCGGCGGAGCAGAGCAGGGATCAGGAACAGTCAGCCCGGTTCGCCGTAGCCTCAAAAAGCGGAACGCTGGTTGACCAGCATTTCGGACAGATCCAGGAAGTATACATATATGAGAGCAAAAATGATGAGGTCAGATTTGTCGAAAGAAGGAAGATCGACCAGTATTGTACGGGTGCCGAAAACTGTGACCATAAAGAAGGCAAGATCGACAGCATCATAAGCATGATAGAGGACTGCAAAGGGGTGATAGCGATGAGAATCGGAGAAGAACCCCGCAATAAACTCACGGAAAAGGGAATATTCGTATACCCCACTTATGACAGAATTGAGGACGCCGTCAAAAAGGCGACTTCAATGATTTAAGAAAGGAGTGATGGTATGGTTCAGCCAAAATATCACGTGTTTATCTGTACGAGCTGCAGAATCAACGGACAGCAGAAGGGTTTCTGCCATTCGAAGGGAGCCGTCGACCTCGTGGAAAGGTTTATGGAAGAGATAGAGGACAGAGGACTTTCGGGAGATGTAGTCATCAACAATACCGGATGCTTTGGTATCTGTGACAGAGGCCCGATCGTGGTGGTCTATCCGGATGCGGTCTGGTATGGGAGTGTATCCGAGGAAGACGTGGAACGGATCTTCGAAGAACATTTTGAAAATGGCAACCCCGTGAAGGACCTCATGATATAACACAAGAAATTGATCCGATAGCCTGCTGCATATAAATGCGGCAGGTTAAAGGCGTTTTGAGAGGCAGGCTGATATATGATAAGAATTATTGATTCAACACTGGCCATGATGGACCGATTCGAGTGGCTTCCCGACCAGATTGCTGATTTCTGCAGCCTGATGAAGAGCATCGGGATACTGGATTTGGAAATCTCCGAGGATATCTATGGAAAGATGGGGGAACTGCCGGAGGGCATACGTCTGTACATGATGATCGGCATGCCTGAAAAGAGACATGATTACCCGGGCATATACAAATTCCTGCACCAGAAAGGAATCCCAGGGGAAGATCTGATTTGCCAGCTTCAGATAAACGATATCCGGGAGGTAATACAGATCAAATCCTATCAGGATTATGCGTGCCTGCGGATCAAGGGTCTGGATGATATGATCTGCCACAAATACAGTGGAATCATGAAAAATATCAAGGAGAATGCCGGGAAAGCCAGGATAATATTCTGTCCGGAAAACAGCTTCGGGTGCGCGACCGCCCTGGCTGTACAATGGATTCTCGACGGCAATAATGAAATATCAACGAGCTTTACCGGCATTGGAAACAGGGCCGCCACGGAGGAAGTGCTGATGGCCTTAAGGATTTCTTCCAGGTATAAGGTGAATCAGGACCTTTCTCCCCTGATCCGGCTGAAAGAAATGTTTGAAGATGTGACGACGGAGAGAGTCTCCCCTAACAAACCAGTGATAGGCGAAGCAATATTTGAGTTTGAAGCAGGCGTACACGTGGATGGGATTATAAAAAACCCATCAAATTTCGTTCCGTTTCTTCCGGAGCAGGTAGGACGGAAGTTCGGCATCCGGGTAGGCAAACATTCCGGAAAGAACGCAGTCATTTACAAACTGGGCGAGGCCGGAATAAAGATGGAGGAGGAAAAAGATATACTCGCCATTCTTTCGGAAGTAAAAAAACAAGGTTCAGACCTGAAGAGGGGTCTGAAGGATGTGGAATTCTTAAGTATCGTAAACGAGGTATGTGCCGATGAAGGAAAAAAAATGGATAGTTGACACCACATTGCGTGACGGCGAGCAGAGGGCGGGCATAGTTTTTAACGCGGAGGATAAAATCAGGATTGCATTGAAGCTGGATGAAATCCATGTCGGCGAGATTGAAGCCGGTATACTGGGTTCTAAAGCGGAACAGAGGGATTATATAGAAGAAATCATGCGCAGAAGGGAATATGCAAAAATATCCATCTGGAGCAGGGCAATCAAGGAAGACATCTTGGGAATGAACACAAAATGCCCGGATATCATCCATATAGGAACGCCTGTCTCGTACGCCCAGATATACAGCAGGCTCAGAAAAAACAAGGTCTGGTTCCGGAAAAACTTATGCGAATGTGTGGATGCAGCCCTCACAAAAGGAGCAAGCGTGACAGTGGGATTTGAGGACGCATCCAGGGCGGATGTCGGATTTCTGATAAATACCGCAATAATGCTGAAAAATCTGGGAGTGGACACCATCCGGATCGCGGACACCGTTGGAGTGCTTACCCCCGAAAGGACCAGACGGATAATAGAAGAGATATCCTCCCAGACGGATATCGATCTGGAAATCCACGTCCATAATGACCTGGGGATGGCAGTAGCCAATTCCATCGTGGCCGCGGCTGCGGGTGTCAGATATATTGACTGCACTCTGGCCGGAATCGGCGAACGGGGAGGAAACTGCAACTTTTATCAGTTTCTTAAGGCGGCAGAAGGCTGCTTTGATTTTGGAATCGATAAGAACAAGGTTCTTTCCCTGGAAAAGGAAGTGCTGGACCTGTTGGAAAATAATTCGAAAGGAAGCAGATGACATGAAGAAGATGATAGCTGTATTGTTCGATAATGAGAATAAGATCACTGATTTCATCCATGCAGACCACATTGTGGTTTATGGGAAAATGGGGGATTCCTGGTCTGTGGCGGAGGAACTGAAGGGCGTCCGGATGGAGGGGCGCGACGGCGAGGGCATCCGGACACATATGAATGAAATCATATGCCGGCTGGGTGAGTGCAAAGCCCTGGTGGGAAGCATCATAACCGGAGTACCCTATTATATACTGGAAAAAAACAGATTCATAGTCTGCGAGGCGGATGAATTCTCTGACGAACTTCTCGAACAGATGGGAACAGATTTCTATGATGTAAAAGAGGGTGCTGCGGAGGAGGACAAAAAGGAGATCCCATTGGGACCCGTGTCGACAGATAACGAGGGGAATTACTACTTTGATTATGCCGCGGCAGCGAAAAAATATCCGGAGCTCACTTCGAAAAAAGCTCTGCTTCCATTTTTCAGCAATGAGCTATTCCAGAGCGTAACAATAATATGCACCCACATCATGCCGTGGATAGATTCCTTCCTCGAACAGAGCAATCTTCAAATGGAATCGAGACGAAACGAAGGTCTGTATACAATTAAGATTTTCCATAAAATCTGCAGAAATCAGGAGGAAATGTGCAATGAGTGAATTTAAATCCAAGTATGGAGTGATAAAGGGAATCACCCGTGCCAGCTATTATCCGGACGGACAGCTGAGGGAGTGCAGGCTGGTTGAAGAAAACCGGATCAGTACGGAAGCAGGTATTTTGATTCCGAAATATGATTTCTATGAGACAAGGACCAAAAGCAGGAATGCCATGGAGTTTTATGCATCGGGGGAACTTAAAAGCGCATACCTGGAAAAAAGGCAGCAAATAGAAACGCCTTTTGGGAAAATCATGGCAGAGATGGTGACCTTCTACGAAGGGGGCAGTATACGGAGAGTATTTCCTACTTACGGACAGATAAGCGGTTACTGGTCAGAGAAGGAAGAAGGGGACCTGCTGGAGGGCATCGGCATCCAGACAGACCGCCTGCAGATTAATGCAAAACTTTCCTGTATTTCCCAGTACCCGTCAGGAAAGCTGAAGAGCCTGACCCTCTGGCCAGGAGAAACCGTGACGGTCGATACGTCCTACGGGCCGGTGACGGCACGGATTGGAATATCACTATATGAAAATGGCGTGATAAAATCTCTGGAGCCTTCCCGCGGCACTCCGATTTCAACGCTGGCAGGGGAATTCATCACTTTTGACCTTAATGCAATGGGCATACATGGAGACCGCAATTCCCTCTGCTTTTATGAAAATGCCGCCATAAAAAGCTTAACAACCATGCATTCGGGAATCCGGATAGCCGGGGATGGAAAAATGGAAACCATAACACCTGTATTGGTACCAAGCATGGCTGACATAGAGATCATGGTAATATCGCCAATAAAAATCAATTTTGGTGAAAAGGGACTGGCTGTTACGGACAGTTTGGGCGGAAAACATTTGTTTTCGGAAAAGGAATATGAGTTTACCAGTTTCCCCGTCAGTTTTGGGCAGTCATCCCCACCCGTATTTGCCGATTAATTCTACAAATCTTACATTTTCGACAGCCTCGCGGTATACTTCTCCGGAAGAATCTTTGGACAGCATGACCAGTTCCTGCACATCCCTGGGGCCTACTGGAATCAGCATCCTGCCTCCCGGACTGAGCTGGTCAATCAGCTCTTCTGGAATTTCGGATGCGGCCGCAGTGACCATAATGCGGTCATAGGGGGCATTTTCACTCCAGCCGTCACTTCCGTCTCCGACCTTGTAATGTATATTTGCATATCCCATGGAATCCAGAACGTCCCTGGCCCGGTCAGACAGCTCCCGGATGCGTTCTACAGTGTAGACCTGCCCGGAAAACTCTGCCAGGATGGCAGTCTGGTACCCGGAACCGGTCCCGATTTCCAGTACCCGGCTTGACTTATCCGGCCTCAGAAGCCAGGTCATCTGCGCAACCAGGCTTGGCTGCGAGATTGTCTGTCCGAAACCGATAGGAAGAGGCTCATCGATTTGTGCGTACTGCTTATACCCGGCTTCCAGAAAAGAAGATCTGTCCAGATTTTCTGTGAACGCTATCAATTCATTGTAGTCCATATGAGGTACCTCCTGACGTTCGTTTCCTTCTCTTGCTTTTTGAATAATTCAAGTATATAGCAATCAAACGAAGAAGTATAGATTTTGTTGATAATATAGATTGCAGAATTGATACAAATCCATTATAATTATCGCGAAGAGAAGGTTATATAAAAAGGAGATAAGAACATATGGTACTTCCATCAGATTTGAAATACACGGTTGAGCATGCGTGGCTGAAAATAAGAGGTGATAAGGCAAGGCTGGGAATCACGGATTATATTTTAGAACAGTTGGGGGATGTGAATTACATAGATCTCCCGGAGGTTGGCACCATGTTTTCGGCAGGGGATGTATTTACGGAAGTGGAGACTTCAAAGACTACGCTGGAGATAACATCTCCTGTGAGCGGGGAAGTGATTTCTGTCAACGAAGAATTGAGGGATTCGCCAGGGAACTTAAATGATGATGCCTTTGCTTCCTGGATTGTGCAGATCAAGCTCAGCGACGATACGGAACTGGACGACCTGCTGACAGCAGACGAGTATGAGGAAGAAATAGGATAAAAAAAGGCAAAAAAAAGAGTGGCGGTTTAACCCGCCACTTTACTTTTTTGGTTTGACTTATGCTAAAGTTACGTTAACAGCCTGAAGTCCTCTGTTACCCTGAGTAGTTTCGAAAGAAACTCTCTGTCCTTCATCTAAGCTTTTGAAACCGTCTGTAGCGATTCCTGAGAAATGAACGAAAATATCTTCATTATCCTCGCTTGTGATGAAACCATATCCTTTTTGAGCGTTAAACCATTTTACTGTACCTTTTGTCATTGTAAAATACCTCCTGATTTTATTATATTTTAGGGTGAAAATAAAAATCACATATTTTCGTAAGTCTTCATAGTTAGATAATGACTTACAAAAATATGTGAATCAAACTAAACATCTAAAATACTTCTTAAGAATACCCTGAATCCCTCATAAAGTCAAGTGTTTTCGGAAAAAGAATAAAGGCCTCCGCCGATGGCAGAGGCCTTTGGAACATGTCTATTTAAGGTGTATATTCCATGGCAGCATCCCAGTTTGTTTCCAGAAATTCTCCCGGTTCATAATAGAAGTGGCCTGAGGAATAGGCTCCTCCCTCGAGGGTTACTGAAACCTGGTGTGTCTGAAAATAATATCCAAAAGTATCCGCAACGGAGGACAGAATCATGCCCTCCAGGCCGGCGCCGGCATTCATGGAAGAGACAAATTCCGAGGAAAAATCAACGGTCACTGTTTGCAGGCTGACATCATATCGAACGGACAGAAGGGATGCATCGGCGGGAATTACGGCCTGCAGACCGCTTCCGGCTGGGATATTCTTCAGGCTTTCCTCAAGTATACCTGCAATTTCCTCATTCGTATGCAGCGCTGCGGTTTTGTCAACATAAACGATCCGATCATTGTTAAAATCAGGATAATAAACACGTACGGTCTGGCTATAGGGAGTTTCCCACTCGATAAGCTCCAGTTCGCTGCTGATGGGATTTTCCGGATCGGAATCAGATATGAATTCGCTTTTGACCAGTCCGATTCCCACAACGTAATAATCCCGGGTGGTACTGTCCGTCCTCTCTGTAGTGATCTCCACAGCATCGAAAGTCCCATAAGGTACGGTAATGCTGGCTCTTGTATTCGTTATGGTCCTGACGGAACCGTCTGAAAGAGTCCAGGAATTGCCCTTCTCCAAGGGCTCCTGCATAACGACTTCTTCCATGTTGCTTTCTCCGGTGAAGTCCCATTTGAAATAGGTTTCTCCTGCAGAGTAGGCCTGGATCAATCGGCCGGAATCAATCCGGTATACCTGGACTGAGGTGGTGCCGGGGTTGACTACCCTCATCTGCATTATGTTTTCTCCAGAGTAGTCCACAAATGAATCATATTCCGCAAATTCATTTCCCAATCCCCGGTATTTCCTGTGGACGTCTCCGGAAAAAGGGAAAAAGTCCAAAACATGAAGCAGGGATGGGTCGGTGTAGGTCTCCGAGTCAGTGGTCTGGGTTTCTGTTTCAGATGAGGAGGTTTCGTCCCCACCATCGTTCCTGCAGCCGCTGAAGCTGAGCAAGAGTGCAATTATCAAAAAGAGTGATGTGATTAATCTTTTCATAACGTACCTCCATGGGGCCGTCAGCAAGAATTACGCAATCATGGCCTTATGCAAATATTCCTCTTCAACAGGTATATGTTTCATGGACAAGATATTTATGGTGAAAGTATATTCAGCAGCTTCGTGGTCCGGAGTCCAGTTTTTGGAGGCAGTAACGTCTGTCTGACCTTCTCTTGTCATGGAAAGGGAATAAAAAGAATCCGCGCCAGTCTTGATGACCCCTTTGATATGCCCCAGGATGATGCCTTCTACTGAAAATTGGGTACCCAAATCCAGGAACAGCGCTTTTGCTTTTTCTTCCAGTATCCGCAGTGAAACCGGATTCTGAACAGAGTAATTCCAGCTTCTGCTCAAAACCATGGTGTTCTCGATGAATTTTTCGTAGTCCCCGTCGTGTCCGTGGTCATGCTCATGGTGATGGTGTTCATGGTGGTCATGTTCATGGTGAGGGTGGTCTCCATGCCCGCTGTGGCAGCCGCAGTCGCAGTTCTCCCCATGTTCGCTATGGTTATGGCCATGATGTTCATGCTCATGGTTATTGTGTTTCATAATTATTTATCCTCCTTCGCAGCGCCCTGCTTAAGCGCCGATTCAATAATCTCCAGAATCTCTCCGGAACTGCAGGATGTGGAGGAAACCATATACGTTGGTGCATTGCCGGAATATTCGGCCACTCTTTTCAGTGCATCCTCGGTCGGATCCTTGATATCCGTTTTATTCAGCAGTACCCCGTTCACGCCTTCCAGCTGTGCCCGGAGCAGGTTTTCCATAGCCCTGACAAGCACGTCCCAGCGTGATACATCCACTACCGCGAAAGTATATATTGGAATATCCGGATCCCCATATTTTTTGTAGGAATCCACAATGCTTTTCATGACAGCCAATCCGGTCGTTTCAACAATCAGCCAGTCCGGAGACAGATCCTCTTTGATCTTTATGAAAGCATCGATAAGGTTTCCGGTCAGCTGGCAGCAGATACAGCCTCCGGAAATGGTGGTGATATGGACACCAGCCTCCTCCAGAATATTCTGGTCAATACCGGTTTCACCGATTTCGTTTTCAATGAGGGCAACTTTATCACCCTTGTTTAATAATTCCTGAATTAAAGGTTTGATGATGGTTGTTTTCCCGGAACCAAGAAAACCCCCGAACATTAATATCTTCATAACAATCTCCCATCTGCAGAATAGTAGTTCTTCACTCCTTACATTATAACTCCGGAAAGCATATTTGTATAATTATTTAAAACCATCAGACGATACGGTCTGGTCATAGCATAAAAAAACTTACATTTCAAATTTAAACGTGCTATACTGTATACAAGAAGTGTCATATCAATAAACTAATGAAGAGATACACCCTGGTCGACGGATAAGGGTGTGTTTTACTGACTTTCTGCGAAAGGAGAGAATATTATGTATCAGAAAAATGACTATATTGTTTATGGGAGCAGGGGAGTGTGCCAGATTGTGGGTATCGGAATCCCTGAAGTGTCCTGGGTTGACAAGGACCGGGAGTATTATATGCTGAAACCGGTTTACTCAAGCTGCAACATCGTTTATATTCCCGTGGATAATGAGAAGATAATGATGAGAAAAATTCTTTCCCGCAGGGAAGCCAGAGAACTCATCGATAACATGGATTCAATAGAACCCCTGTATGCGGTAACGGACAAGATTCTGGAAGAAAAATATAAAGTCTCCCTGGCAGCCCTGGATACAAAGGAACTTGTCAAGATTATCAAAACTGTTTACGTTAAAAAGCAGGATAAGCTGAAGGTCGGGAAAAAACTAGGACAGACAGACGAACGCTACCTCAAGAAAGCCGAAGAGCTCCTTTTTGGGGAGATGTCCCTGTCTCTGGAAGTGGATAAGGATGACGTGGCAAAAGAAATAGAAGACAGGGTTCGCAACGCTTTTTCCAGACTGAATTAATGTAAGACCAGCATCAAAGCATAAAAAAAGATGGAGCACCGGTAATTGATGTGACCCCAATAAGTTAGACTTTATAGCGTAGTAGCTTTTTAGCTGCTACGCTATTTCTTTATGCAGCCAAGAGGTTGAGTCTGTATTCTACTGGACTCATCCATCCTAGTTTCTCCTTGATTCTTTGTTCGTTATAATATTTTATGTATTTTTCTATCGTCTCTTTCAATTCTTCGTAGCTGTAAAAAACTGCACCATAATACATTTCCTGTTTCATGATTCCAAAGAAGTTTTCCATTACAGAATTATCGTGACAATTTCCTTTTCTGGACATACTCTGAAAAACTCTATTTTC
>NZ_FQYT01000013.1 GCF_900141895.1 Parasporobacterium paucivorans DSM 15970
GTTTATGAAAACTAAGGAACCGCCGTGTACCGAACGGTACGCACGGTGGTGTGAGAGGACGGCTAATCAATTAATGGTTAGCCTCCTACTCGATTGGGGGTCAGACCCCTCGGTTTCACATTACTCCTATACAACTCTTTACATTACAATCGCAATAAGTTACAATATTTTCATATCTTTTACATTCTGATCATATCTTTTTTAAAACCCCAACATTTCAGCAACAAAATCGAAAATCTAACAGGAAAGGTGATGATGAGTATTGCAAGAAAACCGCGCATTTGGTACCCAGGTGCAAAATATCATGTGGTAAACCGAGGTAATCATTCAGATGATATTTTCTGGGAGGAGGAAGACTATCTTGAATTTCTGAAAATCCTCGAAATTACGGGAGAGCAGCATCCTTTTTCCCTACTGAGTTTTTGCCTGATGTCAAACCATATTCATTTACAGCTTGAAACGAAAGAGGAGCCTATTTGGGAAATTATGAAGGCCATCAAAATGGATTATACACGTTATTACAATAAGAAATATTCATTGTCGGGGCATCTATTTCAAGGCAGATATGGATCGAAAATCATTGAAGATGTTTATTATTTACTGGAGTCTAACCGTTATATACACCAAAATCCGGTAAGGGCCCAGATGGTAAGCAGACCCGAGGAATATCCCTGGAGCAGTTATGGTATTTACGTCGGGATGAGAGAATGGAATTTTCTACAGACTCAGGAAATACTTGATTGCTTCAAAAATGGAAGTCGTAATTTGTATAGAGAATTTATTGAGAAGGGGGTCTGACCCTCCATAGATACATAAAATATGATATAATTATCATAAATTATTCAAGGAGACAAAAAATATGTCGAATCAGCCATTTAAAGAACTTACTCGGATGGAAAAGGCGGAAGTACTGAAAAAGAAAATCGAAGAGGTTTCGCCAGCAATCGTGAGTGAATATTATAACCTGTATGGGAACAGATTGATCCAGTTGGATATTAATGTCACGGAATTTATGAATGCTCTCGAATTTATGGACGTATATTGCCAAAGGGTTATAAAGTCCTCTCTCCCATGCGAAGTTCCTGAATCCGAAATCAATTCAACGCTCAATCTGTTCAATGCCATTTTATTGGAGGATTCTAAAAATATTACCCCCGAAGATGTTAGGAATATGAAACCGGTTTGTAAAGAGATGTATAAGAGTACATCTATAATGAATTCTGCAATGGCAAAGAGATTCAAAGATTGTTACCGTGGATTTTTTAAGAAACTGGATGCAGGACTCTGATTCGGATTTGACGGAAGGAGAGCCTGCAAGAATATAATTCCTGCAGGCTTATGAAAAAGATTTATATTAACAAAGTCATCCGCTTTGATATTATAAGAATAAAAGATTTAAGTGATAAGATAATGGTTGCAATATGAAAAGTGCGTGAAATTCGCAAATGGGGGTCAGACCCCTTAGTCAATCTTGTAATTTGACTGTACCGGTCCTGAAGGCTTCCATCATTTCACCGGTGAGGCTGATTTTGAGTTCCTCTTCAGTGATATCATCCCTATGCATCCACACGGCCAAAGCAAGTTCATCCTCTTGCAACGTGATAACATCATTTCCATCCAGTTCTGCATAAAATCCTGCCAAAAGACTGTCAGAGAAAGGCCATGGCTGGCTCTTATAGAATTTCAGGTTTTTTACCTGTAATCCGACTTCTTCCTTTACTTCACGGATAACCGCTTGTTCCAGGTTTTCTCCAATTTCGACAAAACCGGCCACGAGAGCATAACGGTTATATGCGCGACCAGCGTATTTTGTCAGAAGCAGGCGATCGCCATCATAAACTGCCACGATTACACAGGGAGAAATAGTCGGATAAGCTTGGAAGCCACAGGATTCGCAGTAAAGCGTCCGCTCTTTTTCTGAACGTTCCATTTGTTTCCCACACTTACTACAGAAATGGTGGTTGTCATACCAGCGGTTCAGCTGCCACCCCACTGAACCTGCGAAAGAACGCCAGTATTTGGGCTCAGTACGGAACCTTGACGTGGTTGCATACGTCCACCCATCAATCGAATCCAATCCTTTTTTGCTTACAAGATAATAATTAATAGCATCAATGGTAAAGAGAAATTGGGCCTCCTCCCTCAGCCGCGGAAAATGATCTTCGAAATCAGAGAATGACGGATACCAAAGCTTATCCCTGTCTTCGTGAATGAGTATGTTTTCCCCATCGTATGCGAGAAATAAATCTTGTGGCTGGGCTGGAATATTTTTGAAGATATTATTAAATATTCTGGGTTCAATATCCTGAATCATGGTACTCCTCTTTCAAAATAGGTATTTGTCTTATATTATAGCACAACTACTATGGGGTCAGACCCCCATCCTTCTAAAAAAATAAAAATGCCGGACATTACATCCGGCATTTTATTGTTGACACGACTAGTTGATAGTTTTTGATTTTATGATTCGTGCATATAACAATCCGACCTGAAAACCAGTATATGCTAAGCCGAAACCTTTTTGAAATAGATTCATTTTATTCATGTAGACCTCCTTGGTATTGATTTGATTCATTCCCGACCAGTTCTTTATGACGTAATTATAGCATGTTAAATATCGTGCAGTTATCCACAAGGATATGACATTAATGATGTATGTGAATAAATATAACAGAGGAGGTCAGACCCCCTATTTACACATCAACATCGACGGTATTTTATATAAATGGTATAATATAAGCAGTACCAGGACAAAAATCTTCAATTCACCGACGGGGACCCACATTTAAAGAAAGGTTGTTGCTATATGAATATAAAAGCAAACGTACTAGTGGTGGGAAATTCAGGGGTTGGGAAGAGTACCTTGATAAATACGGTATTTGATTTTGAGCGGGCTGCAGTCGGGGAAGGTTCCACAATCACCAGAAAAATGGCAATTTACGAAACCGGGAAAACGAATTTTCGTTTGATTGACACCAGAGGCCTTGAATATGGATGGCGGGCACAAATTCAGACTAAGAATGCCTTAAGCAAGTGGTCCAAGGATAGCGTGAAGAAAAATGAAGAAGAAAAATACATCCATATTATATGGTATTGTATAGACGCCACTTCGAAGCGGGTTTTTTCGAAAAATCTGGATTTATTAAAAAATGTGGCCAGGTTATGGAAAAATATACCAATAATCATTGTCCTGACAAAATCCTATTCCGAGAAGGAATTGGAAGAAAATTTCAGGATGGTAAAGATAAGCCTTGAAAAATATAAAACTCAGCATCTGCACATAGTTGGAATCATTCCAGTTGTGGCGAAGCCCTTTGCGGTCAATGAAGAAATTATTATTCCCCCAGTCGGGGTAGACCATTTGATTGAAAGAACAAACGAAATCATACCTGAAGCTTTTAGAATAAATGAAAAATCAGTCAGGGAACTGAGTCTGCGGATTAAACGAACAAATGCGAATTCACTTACAATTGCAGCTACTTCAGGGGCAGCCGTGATCGGAGCTGTGCCGATACCTGTTGCCGACTCGCTGATACTTATGCCACTGCAAAGCGGTCTGGTTATCGGAATATCAAAAATATATGGATTGAACAAAAAGGATAGAAATTCCAACAACATAACAAATGCCATAATAAGCAGCGGAGCAGTTACTCTTGGGGCCAGGACTGTCATATCCGGATTGAAAGCAATTCCGGGTTTGAATATTGCAGCTGCGTTGATAAATTCAGTTGTAGCGGCAGTCATTACTGCGGTGATAGGAGAGATAACCATCAAGATTATGGAAAAAATGCAGAAAGGAGAAGTACAACCGGAGAATCTGGAATGGATTAGAAAATTTGCAGAGAGCGAATTTCTTAGCAGGACCGGAAAATATGTCGGGAAGTTAGGAAAGAGTTTAGAGGGAAAAGACCCAAAGCATGTAGGTAAGGTGATTTCTGAAATATTCAAGAAGGGGGTCTGACCCCCTTCTTAACGTAATCCTTTTCTAGAATATCACAGAAAAGCGGTGCCAGGGCTTATATGCCCTAACACCGCTTTTGAAAGTTTTCTGATTATCTGTTTTTTCCGTAGGTCATGACAGTATCGAACATGGCCTCGACGTTTTCCCTTTTGGCATTGTCAATAGATCCGTCTGTATCAAAAATATAACCGCCGCCAGGAGCGCAAATGTCGATAATTCTTTTGCACTCATCGATAACCTGCTGTTTTGTGCCATATTCCAGCAGATATATTGGCAGGTTGCCGCTGATGCAGGCGATGTCACCGAGTACTTTTTTTGCCTCAACCATATCAGTCTGCTCGAAGTGAATGATGACCTTGCCTTTCGGAAGATCCGCAAGCTGCTGAATACGAGTGAAATACTTACCTTCTGTATACAAAACAGGAGTCACTCCCATGTCAACAAGAGCCAGGATAATCTTTTTGAGCGGTTTCCAGTATAGTCTCTCGTACATTTTGTCGCTCATGAATCCGTCCATTCCTTTGTGCATAGGGAAGAATACCCTTTTGACAGGCAATGGAACATGCTTGAAGTATTCATAGGATGCAATCTGGATGTCAGCAAGCATATAGCAGGCTGCTTCCATTTCATCCGGGCATTCCAGCTGATCCGTGAGGGCCGCAAGGGTGCCGCGGAAATAATCACCTAAAATATCAAAAGGAACTTCGCCAGCACCTGTCATGAATGGAGGGAATCCCATGGAAACCAGCTGGTTTGTAACGGCGTTGGACGCCTCGGCAGCAAGTCCATCTTCTTTGCCAATTTGGGCAAGCAGTGAAAATGCTTCCTGGGCGGCGGGAGAATACAGGGAGCCCATCGGTGTCGTATTCAAAATTATAGAAGGAACGATCCGCACATCGGAAAGACCCTGTAGGGCTGGAAAAGCGCGTGGAATGTATTTTCTCAGCATGAAACCGGTGTAATCCTTCAGAAGTTCCGGATACTCATCCTGGGTCATGTACTCGTATTCTTTCACCTGGTAAGTGGAAAAATCTGGAACCCTTGTTCCTGGGCGACCCGGCCAGTCAATCATTTTAGACTGGGCAATTTCGTTTGAGCGGCCGCTGGTGAATGCGAGATGGGTCGTTGCATCCGGTTTGAAATCATTATAAAATTTTATAAGGGCTTCGCCTGCGCGTGGATAATTATACATGGTATCTTTATAGGTGCAGTTATCCAGAAAAAATGGCAGTGCACCAATCATGGGAGCGATAGGAATCCGATCGCTCTCCTTTAAGGCCACGGCATCCTCTACTCGCTGAATACGCTCGTTGAATAACTCTTCTGCATTCTTTTCCATGCCTTCAGTGTTTAAATCCTTGACAAACCAGGACGAGCTGGCTGTTTCATTAACGTTTATTTCCGACATTTGATAGCATACCTCCTAAATGAAATATAAATTATTGAAAAACTTAACAATACCTATATTACAAGAATAAATGCAAAAAAGAAATACTACAGAGTTGTTGACATTTATAGCATGCTTTCCTATACTTTATAGTAATAGGAATTTGGAGGACGAATATGCGGTTGAACTTAACAATTTTAGAAGAGGAATTGTCAAAGAAGTATACAGTAAAGAGTTTCTTGCATGAAATTGATCCCATGCGCTATATCGGCGTTCAGGCACTGGAAGATGACATAATACCTCTGGAACAGCACATCCTGTTAATCGGAGCAGGCTGCCGGAACGCGGCAGTATTAAGGGGGGGATACGGGGTTATCAGCCTTGGGGAACCAGACAGCCGGATTATCCGGAAAAACGAGTGTCTGATTCTGTCCGAAGATATCCCGCTGGTAAAGCTTTTTTCGGAAATACAGAGAATCTACTTCAAATATACCATTTGGGCGGAATCCTTACATGAGGCGGTCAGCAAGGGAGCGGGGCTACAGGAGTTATGCGATTTGAGTGCGGAAATATTTGAAAACCCCATTCTTGTCTATGACAACAATCTCTTTCTGCTGGCAATCAGCAACGATGCACAGGGACTTCCGGTGTGGGATTACGATGAAAAAAGCGGGAAGCGGACACTGCCCCTTGAGGTATTGAATGACTTTAAACTGAACGAGGAATTTCAGCAGACGATGCTGACTACAGGAGCAAAAATGTGCTCCGAAAACGTCATCGGTTATAAGGTCCTGTATCATAATTTCTGGGTGAATAATTTTTATGCCGGCCGGATATGTATTAACGAACTGAAGCGCGAAATAACCCCAGGAGAATATTCGCTGCTGGAATATTTCTCCAATATTTTGGAGCCGGTACTTCAATACAGCAAGGTTCGCCAGAACGAAAGAATCAAGGCCTTCGAGCAATCCTTGAAGGATATGCTTTCTGGAAATGCAGTCAATGAAATGCTGTTGCTTGCTGGTCTGACTGATATCGGGTGGGGACGTAATGACCGTCATTTTTATATCAGAATTATTACGGAAGACCGGGATTCCAAAACTTTTTCGGCAAACTACACCTGCAACCAGCTGGAGAATCATTTTCCACACAGCTTTGTATTTCCTTATGACCAATCTATCCTGATGATTATCAATCTGGAAAAGAACCGAAAGGAACTTTCCATTCTTTTGTCGGAAATCAAGATGTTCTTGAGGGAAGGACTTTTTAGAGCCGGAATCAGCCGGGTATGCAGTGATTTCTTCAGACTCCGGGAATATTTTTTTCAGACTGCCCTTGCGGTGCAGGTCGGCGAAAAAAGGGACCCGATGTATTGGTATTATTATTTTGGGGACTATACCATTCCTGCAATGTTCCATGAAATGACCCGTAACATATCTTCGGACATATATTGCGAGAGGGGGTTGTTTTCCCTCCTGAAATATGATGAAGAACATGGGACCCAGCTTTATGAGACCCTCAGGACATACCTTGACTGCAACATGAATATCACACATACTTCCGAGAAAATGTTTATACACAGGACGACCCTGATGTACCGGCTGGAGCGCATCAGTTCGATGGTAGGCGCGGATATTAAGAACCCGGAGGAACGGTTCCGGATTCTGCTTTCATATCACTTGCTGGATTGGACCAATGGGGGTCAGACCCCCAAGTTGACCCCACAGTCAAAATAAAAAAACTTGAAATTCACAGATATTAAGAGTATTATTAGCTTATAATTAAATAAATGGGCAAAGCCGATGAAAATTGGTGACGCAAAGCTTTAGTCTAAGGCGGTACTAATAAGTGTTCCGCTAAGATTGTCAGGTTGCAATTATAATTTCTGCTTCAAGCAGAAATCATGATTGCTTTTTTATTTTAACCTAACATTTACGTACTATTACAGAATAATAAGAAGGGGTTTGATGAAACGACTAAGACTAAGAAAAAGTATTCTTGCTCTGGGGTTATGTGCGGTAATTGCATTTACACCGTCCGGTTCGATATTTGCATCTGAACCGGTGGACGAAACCGGCAACGGCTCTGTGTCTCAGGATATTGTCGGCAGCCCAGGATAAAGTATTCAACCAGGATATCGGAGGCATGCCAAACTAAATACGCTGGATTTAACTGATGACTGGAAAGATCTAGGCACTTTTTTAGCGACAGATACCTGGTCTGCCGAAGAAGAAAAAACTAATGTAAACAATATTTTAAAGTGCAGTGAATACATGCCGCGGATTTGCAAAGAACCATTCACGGCACGTTAAACAGCTGTCAGGGAATACTGGTTATTTTTGCCCCAGCATGTCACAATAATTCTGTAAAGTACTTATCGATGTGGTTCCTGCAAAGGCATGCCTTTTAGAAGGAAGCGTGAGTGCTCCATGAGAAATCGTAAGAAAATAATTGCCATAGGTCTGGTTGTTCTCTGTATGCTCCTGATCTTCCTGTTTTCGTCACAGCCTGCCCCTCAATCATCCGAATTGAGCATGGAAATCGGAGAAGCGATTGGGAAGGTTTTTGTGGAAGGCTTTGATGAAATGACAGAGGGTGAGCAGGCCGACTATGCGATGAATATTGATTATGCAATTAGGAAGGCCTCACATGCCTTGGAATTTGTACTATTGGGCGGACTGTTCATGGCTGTTTTTGGAATATACAGGCTCAGAATACGGATGCCGGTCGCCCTGCTGGGCACCGCATTATATGCTGTCAGTGATGAACTCCATCAGCATTTTGTAATGGGGCGTGCCGGACAGGGTAAGGATGTTCTGATAGACAGTATTGGAGCAGTGCTTGGAATACTTGTCTACGCGGGAGTTGTTCTGCTGAAAAAGAGACGGACAAAAACCAAAGTCTCCCGGCAAGAGGGCAAGCGGCCCATTGAATAAGAAATCCTTAATTATTGATATTATTGTATATTTGGGGTATAATTAACACAAAGAATACTAGCTTTTGACAATTCGCATTTTCTTGCTTGGTGGGGAAAGAAGGTTAGAAGAAGATGGAGTAGCAGGAAATCATACGTGTTTTTGAACATGAAGATGGTTGACTGCTATTTTTGTCTAAAAGTATCAGACGGTTATTTGACAGGGAATGGAACAGGTAAACAATTACCTTGATGGGGGTTATGATTACATGAAACATTCAAATAAGGAAACCGAAATTGATATGAGAGAAATATTGAGGATACTGCGTGACAGGCTCTGGATTATTCTGCTTGCAGGAATTGTCTTTATGATTGGAACCTACTCGTTCAGCAGGTTCGTTCTGACTCCTGTATATGAATCCACTACAAAGATATATATTATAAACGTGGAGGGAACCGGAACATCGATAACCTATTCGGATCTGCAGACGGGCAGCCAGCTCACGCAGGATTATATGCAGCTCATCGTGAGCCGGCCGGTGACGGAGCAGGTGATCAAGGACCTTGACCTGAACATGTCGTACGGGGAACTTGCCTCGCTCATAACCGTCAACAATCCAGCGAATACCAGAATACTCGACATTACTGTGAAATATACGGATCCAATTATGGCAAAAGAAATCGCGGACGCCGTAAGGGGCGCAGCGGCAGACCAGATTCTTAAGATCATGAACATCGATCAGGTCAATGTGGTGGAGGAAGCAAACGTACCAACATCGGCATCCAAGCCCAACATTTTGAAAAATACAGTCATCGGAGCTTTTCTCGGTATCCTGATTGCCTGCCTGATTGTATTCACTGGATATTTTCTGGACGATACGATAAAGACCGGCGATGACGTGGAAAAATATCTTGGAATAAGTGTATTAAGCGCAATTCCGGCTCAGCGCAGTATGGTTGAGTCTGGGAAAAAATCAAAAGCCAGAGCAAAGGCGGAACAAGCGGAAAACGCAGCTGAATAGAAAGAGGTCGTGCGTATGAAAACCGTAAAGATAAACAAGCTGATTAAACTGGATTATTATGCGGACGAAGCATATAAGAAATTAAGAACCAATATTCAGTTTTCCGGTCATGATATCAAGACTGTAGGTATCACAAGCTGTCTCGATGATGAGGGAAAGAGCAGTATAGCCTTTAACCTTGCCCTTTCGACAGCCAGTGCAGGTAAAAGGACTGTATTTGTGGATGCGGACTTACGGAAATCCGTAACAATGGGCCGATACAGGATCGAGGAAAACGTTGAGGGCCTCAGTCATTATCTTTCGGGAATAGATGCTGAAGAATCCGTATACCCGACAAGCATTAGCAATCTGTATATGCTATTTTCGGGTCCCCTTCCACCGAACCCGTCCGAGCTGTTGAACGGGGAGCGTTTCCGGAATCTGGTCAGGAGACTCAGACAGGAATATGATTATGTAATAATCGATACACCGCCTTTGGGGAAAGTCATCGATGCTGCCGTAGTGGCAGGTGTCTGTGATGGCGTGATACTTGTCATATCTACAAACAGAGTAAGCTACAAATTCGCACAGGCTGTCAAGGAACAGCTTGAAAAAACCGGATGCCGTATTCTCGGAGCGGTGCTTAACAATGTGGAGATATCCAAATCAGGATTATATGGAAAGTATTATGGCAAATACTATGGTAAGCACAATGAAAAGTACGCAGGAGATGAAAGTCCTGGAAACGGGGGGAGTTAAATGCGGAATATCCTTGCCGGAAAAACAAATGTAATCAAAAGAGTGCTTAAGGCAGCCAGTGATGCACTTGTTATAATCGTGTGCACATACCTGTCCCTTTTTATTCGGTTTGATTTCAAAATTACCCAGGTCGATTTCCAGTATCTGGATTCATTGGGGCGCTATCTGCCATTCAATATAGTGATGACAATCCTTGTTTTTTATCTATTCAGGCTGTATCACAGCATCTGGAGTCTGGCAAGCATATTGGAAATGAGCAGGATTTTCCTGGCATCCCTTATTTCATCGGCTATTCAGGTTGTTGGAATCCTGCTTATCGGTTACCGTGTGCCGGTAGGCTATTATCTTATATACACGTCATCTCTGTTTGTCCTGACACTGATGACCAGATTCATGTACAGATCCATCATGATGATACGGAGCAGAGTGCGCTATGGAGACTCTAGTATTGTCAATACTATGATAATTGGAGCCGGGCACGCGGCGGGTATCCTTATCCAGGGAATGGATTCCGAAACATTACACCAAAACCGGAAAATATGCTGTCTGGTGGACGATGCACCGGAAAAACAGGGCAGCTATATCCAGGGAGTTAAAGTGATGGGAACCAGAGAGGACATTCTTTCTCTGGCATCCAAATATAAGATTGATGAGATAATTATTTCGATTCCGTCTGCCACAAAAGAAAATGTTGCCGAAATAATAGACATATGCAATGAAACAAAATGCGACTTGAAAATCTTTCCAGGTGTCTACCAGATGGTCAACGGGGAGCACGGGGTTGGCAAACTCAGGAAAGTCAAACTGGAAGACCTCCTCGGCAGGAGCCCGGTTGAAGTGGATCTTGTCAGAGTGAAAAACAATATACGTGGAAAAGTTATCCTGGTAACAGGCGGAGGAGGGTCAATCGGCAGTGAAATATGCAGGCAGATTGCCATGGGGGAGCCGAAACAGTTAATCGTATTGGATGAATATGAAAATGGTGCCTACGACCTTCAGCAGGAGATCGTGTCAAATTACCCGGAGCTGGATCTGGTGGTTCTGATCGCATCCGTACGGAACAGGGAAGGAATATATGAAATATTTAATGCATACAGACCGGATATTGTCTACCATGCCGCTGCCCATAAGCATGTGCCCCTCATGGAGGCCAGCCCGAATGAAGCTATAATCAACAATGTGTTCGGTACTGTGAATACGGTAATGGCCGCAGATAAATTTGATGTCAGGCGATTCGTCATGATATCGACGGATAAGGCGGTGAATCCGACCAATATCATGGGTGCATCCAAGTGCATCTGTGAGATGATCATCCAGGTATTCAACAAATATTCAGCCACAGATTTTGTTGCGGTCCGATTCGGCAACGTGCTTGGTTCAAACGGAAGTGTCATTCCCCTGTTTGAAAAGCAGATTGCCAATGGCGGACCGGTCACAGTGACACATCCGGATATAACCAGGTACTTCATGACCATACCGGAAGCGGTGTCGCTGGTTTTGGAGGCAGGAGAATTTGCACTGGGAGGAGAAATATTCATCCTGGATATGGGCGAACCGGTTAAGGTCCTGGATCTGGCAGTCAATATTATCCGACTTTCCGGTCTCAAGCCATATGAGGATATTCGAATCGAATTCACGGGACTCAGACCTGGCGAAAAGATGTTCGAGGAGCTGATCAGAAATACGAACGGTCTTGGAGAGACACCTAACCGGAAGATTCACGTTGAACAGCCCTTTGAGATAGATATGAAAACTTTCATCAGGCAGTTAAAGAGGCTGAAACGTGCGTGCTACAACGACACGGCGGACATTCGGAAATTCGTGCAGCAAATCGTGCCCACCTACAGATATGGAACCGAAGAGACAAATGGACAGACAAACGAACAGGGCGGACGGCCGGCAAGTACTGCGCATGATGTGGACAGAAAAAACAAATAACGGAAAACGCTGTGTTGGTAAAGGGGAGCTCAGGGATGAAATATCTATGGGTAAAAAGACTGTTCGATATACTTCTGTCATTGTTTGGGCTGATTGTCTTTTCGCCGGTTTTTCTGGGGGTCGTTATCGCGATTAAGCTCGACACGGAGGGCCCCGTGTTATTCAGGCAAAAGAGGGTCGGTATCCATAAGACCAATTTTAATATCCTCAAATTCAGGACAATGCGGATAGATACACCTAAGGATGTACCGAAACACATGCTGATAAATCCTGAGCAGTGGATCACCAGGACGGGAAGGTTTCTGCGCAGGACAAGCCTGGATGAGCTGCCCCAGATATGGAATGTCCTTACCGGACAGATGACCATTATCGGTCCGAGACCGGCTCTGTGGAACCAGGAGGATTTGATAGCGGAACGTGACAAATACGGAGCCAATGATATCAAACCGGGGGTCACGGGATGGGCACAGATAAACGGACGGGACGGGCTATCCGTTGAAGTTAAGGCAAAAATGGATGGAGAATATGTCCGAAAAATGGGATTTTGGCTTGATTTTAAATGCTTTTTCAAGTCATTTATAAAAGTATTCAAACACATAGGAGTGATAGAGGGAAAAAGACAGGAAGAGAAGAGGAAGCATATTTTAATCGTTTCCCAATATTATTATCCGGAACAGTTCCGGATAAATGACATTTCTACTGAATGGGTAAAGAAAGGATACAAAGTAACAGTCGTCACGGGCATACCAAATTACCCTCAGGGAAAATTTTTCGAAGGGTATGGACTGTTCAAAAAAAGAAAGGATGAAAACAACGGTGTGAACATTATAAGGATTCCAATTGTGCCAAGAGGGAAGAATCCGGTATTCCTGGGCCTGAATTACATATCTTTCGTCATATCCGGTTTTTTCTGGAAGATATTCACAGGTATCAGGGCCGATTATGTGTTCATCTTTGGGCTGTCCCCAATCCTCCAGGCTCTTCCTGGCGTATGGTATGCGAGGAAGAGAAAGATTCCCTGCTATCTATATGTGCAGGATCTCTGGCCGGAGAGTCTGGAAATGGTTTCCGGGATATCGAATAAAAGGATTTTGGGCGTTATTGGACGGATTGTCGATTATATTTATCAACACTGCACTATGATATTCACAACATCCGAAAGCTTTCTTGAAGCTATTGCTATGCGGAATATTCCGCGAAACAAGCTGGAATACTGGCCCCAATATGCCGAGGATTTTTATATGCCAATTCCAAAAAAGAAAGTAGGAGAAATTCCAGAGGACGGAGCCTTTAACATAATTTTTACTGGAAATATCGGCAATGCCCAGGGGTTGGACATTCTGCCGGAGACGGCTGAACGTCTGAGAGCAGCAGGATTTGAGAAAAAGATTCGCTTTAATATCGTCGGGGACGGTCGCTACAGGGAAACCCTTGAAGCACTTGTGAAAAACAAGGATGTGGGAGGTATGTTCAATTTCATTCCAAAGCAGCCCCCAGACCGGATTCCTCACCTTCTGGCAGCCAGTGACGCAGCGTTCCTTTGTCTTACACCAAGTCCGGTATTTGCCAAAACAATTCCGGCGAAGCTTCAGTCCTACCTTGCCTGTGGGATACCTGTAATCGCTTCAGCAGAAGGAGAGACGGAAAAAATTCTTCGTGTATCAGGTGCAGGCGTTTGTGTTCCCCCAAAAGATGTCGGGGGACTGGCAGAAAAGATTATAGAGATATGCAGCAAGCCAAAAGAAGAAATGTACCATATGGGAAACAATGCAAGCAATTTCAGCAGGAATTATTTTTCCAAGACAGAGCTGTTAAACAAAATGGACCGTTACTTTGAGTAGAGATGAATTCATGGATGCAACAGAGGAAAATATGACGAATATAAGCGAAAAATCCACAAAGATTCAAATTGCTGTTTTATGTTTTGCTACTAACATTTCGCAGCTTCCTATTCTTGTGGAGCGGGGACTGACTACAATCGTCGCTATGCCGTTGTGGGTTGTTGCATTGCTGCTCATTGTCTTCAAAAACAGATACAAGTTAAAAAAAGAGATATTCTTCCTTTTGGTCATGGCAGTTCTCTTTCTGATCGGTCAATGCTTAGCCACTATAATTAACGGGAATGATTACCTGATCACCAGCCTTTCCTATCCGTTCTATCTCAGTATATTTATGGTTTTAGTCATATATTTTTATTCGGGAAAGATGACCGAAAAAGATTTTGGAATAATTGCTGCCGGGTATATTTCAAGCACAGCCATCGTTGCATTTGCAGTATATTTCACCTATTTTCGAGGTGGTTTTGACTGGAATTCGATCCAATACGTGTACAGTTCAAAAAATTCAGTCTCCCAAATAATTTTTACGGCAATTACGCTGCTGATATTCTGTATCAGGCCAACCAGGAAGTATCAGAGGGTGTTTAAATATGCAGGTGTCCTGTTGTTTACAGTTTTTCTGCTTGCATTAAGAAGCAGGGCAAGTATTTTAGGCCTCCTGATCATAATTATCATTGTCGTATTCTTCAGCAGGGCAGACTGGAAAATCAAGGCGCTGATAATGCTGGTAATCGTCGGTTTTGCGATTGCACTGTTTTCAAATGATTCCCTGTATAATTTTTTAGTCAATAATATTCTGCTTGGAAACAGGGATATCAAGAATCTGGATGAGGTCTCTTCCGGACGCTTGGATATACTGAGTACATTTCCAAGTCTGATTGAAGGGAACGGGTTGCTTGGAGCAGGCAACCGATATTATGAATGCTTTTATCTGGCTGCGTTTTTGCAGCACGGATATATATTTGGAAGCATTCTGATTATTGTGGCAATATATCCGGCGATATGGGCTGTACGCCACTTGAGGATGGACGAAAGCGTGAACATCATGTTTCTGGTTCTCGCAGTCAGTTATTGTGTCAATGGCATATTTGAGGGAGTTGCTCCATTAGGACCAGGAGTCAAATGTTATTTCGTATGGCTCATGCTCGGACTGATGTTAAAGAGAGAGCATAGTTAAAGGTGGGAAGAATGAGGATAGTCGTAAATGATATAGCTGCAAGCTCAGGGGGAGCACTATCGATTCTCAGAAGTTTTCATGGTTTTCTTCAAAAGTCAGATTATGGAAAGGAGCATGAATGGATATTCCTGTTGGGAGACCGCCATATAGAGGAAAACGGAAATATCAAAGTTATTGTACTGGATAAAGTCAAAAAAAACTGGTTTTCACGTTTGGCTTTTGACGCAGTTTCAGGAAGCCGGTTTATATCAAAATTGAAGCCGGATATCATCTTTTCCCTTCAGAATACCATGGTTTACGGCTTGGCTTGCCCCCAGATTCTATATGTGCACCAGTCAATCCCCTTTCAAAAAATAAAAAAGTTCTCATTTTTTAAGCCTGAAGAAAGAAAACTGGCGGTATATCAATATCTGATCGGCACAATGATCAGAAGTTCGATAAAAAGAGCCGATGGAGTTATCGTGCAAACTCGATGGATCAGGGACGCAGTTATTGAGTCAACGGGGATTTCGGAGGGACGGATCAACAGCATTTTCCCTGAATGTGATTCTCCGCCTCCAAACATTGAAAAAATCCAATTTGACCGGCATAAATTCTTCTATCCAGCTTCAAAGGATATATACAAAAATCACAAATGCATCTGTGAAGCCGGTGAGATTTTACGAAAGAAGGGCATAGCAGATTTTGAAATATTTCTGACACTTGAGCAGGCAGAGCCAGGGCAGAATATCACATATCTGGGGGCTATATCGCGGGAGTCCGTAATGCAAAAATATAAAATGACTACCCTGATTTTTCCTTCGTATATTGAAACTGTTGGTCTGCCCCTTTTGGAAGCCCGCATGTCTGGAAGCATCATAATTGCTTGTGATTGCCCGTTTGCACATGAAGTTCTCGATGGATATGAAAACGCCTATTATTTTGATCCATTCAATCCGGAGGAGCTGGCGAGGCTGATGGAAGGGGTGCTAAGAGGCGATATAATCCGAAAAGCGACAAAACGATGGGAACCGGATACGACGGGATGGGAAGGCGTTGTGCAGATTATTCTTGAAACAGCAAATTGAACAAGTGAACGCTCTTGGGAGGGGAGGATCCTATGAATTTTGAAATCATTGATTCGGAAGAAGAATTTCTGCAATTAAGAGAAAAGTGGAATTCGATAGCCGCTTCCATGGAGGATGCCACGCCTTTTCAAACCTGGGAATGGAATTTCGCCTGGTGGAAAAATTCGGAGGATGAAATCCTTCTGCATATCATTAAAGGTTACGAGGGAACAGAAATATATGGAATAGCGCCGCTGGTAATTCGAAACGGAACTACTTCTTTTATCGGAGGGGAGCATATTGACTACGGGCTATTTCTTATCCATAAAAAAAAGTATGAGGTGATATCGGGTTTCGTAGACATGCTGCGAAAGGACGCAGATGCTTTCGTCCTCCAGCAGATGCCTTCCCATTCGCCTCAGATTCATTCCATAAAACGGATTCTTTCCGGGAAAAACAAGTGCTTGATTCGTGAAATGACGCGTACCGCGTATATTTCTTTGAGAGAATATGAAGATTTTGATGATTATTACACTTTACTGAGCAAGAATTTACGACAGAACACGATCCGCCCGTCGATAAAATCCGGGATAACGTTTCAGCATGCAGAAATCAACGATGACATTCTGCATACGATACTATCATTGTATGAGGAGAGGCAGCGAGAGCGGATTAACAGGTCCGGGCTGTCCTGGCTGCCAGGGATGTTGAAAAATAAGGATGCACAACCCCTCTATTCCGTCTATATCGCCAGGATTGAAGACGACGATGCTGCCTTTATGGTAACCATGACATATAACAACAGGATTTTTCTGTGGTTAACCGCCTATGCTCCTGCACATGGGAATATCTATCCAGGCCAGGGGCTTTATTACCATATCATCCGATACGGTTTTGAACAGAAGATTGATGTCATATCCTTTATGCGGGGCGATTATGACTTCAAGTTAAGGTGGAACTGTGACATGGATACCAACTATTCTGTTTACGGGTATCCAACGCATATCAGCTGCCTGAAGGCCAGGATAACATTCTTTTTGCGACAGAGGCTTCGAAAACTGGTCTACAGCAATCAGACAATACACAGGTTTTATCAAAAACGGGCGGGAGGAAAATGAGAATGAAGATCCTGGCTGTTTTTGTAGAGGTTACCTCCTATATAATCTCCCTGATTGAAAATGTATACCACGTATCCACGGATAATGACATCACCTGTGTCTTTTGCAGCCAGTCTGTAACCGGTCATATTCCGGATGCAGAACTGCCTTCAAACTGTTTGATACTAGAAGGGAGCATCTCCAAAAAAATCTGGCATCTGCGAAAAGAATTGCACCATCAGCACTTTGACCTGATGATCATTAATGGATATTCGGATTTTATCCGCAGCGGATTGATTCAGTATTGCCGCTGTAAGAAAATACCATATTGTATCGAAGTGGATACACAGCTGATGCTGCCTTCCAGTCGGATCAAGGCACAGATCAAATCTCTGTACCTTCATAGGATTTTTGAAAATCAGGCATATGGTTTTGCAGGGGGAACAAGGCAGCGCAGATTGTTTGAGTATTATGGAATGGACAGCAGCCATATTTTCACGATGCCGATGACCATAGATGTGGAGTATTTCAGAAAAACGGTCGAAGACTGCCCCGGCAGAGAGGAATTAAAGGAAAAATATGGAGTCGGATCCGGACCTGTCATTCTCTTTGTAGGAAGATTGACCAAGGTTAAGAATATTCCTCTTCTAATGGAGGTATTGTCGAAGCTTGAAAAAGATACCGTTCTTGTTATTGTCGGAAAGGGAGAAGAAGAAGCGAGACTGCGTAAAAAGGCTATAGAGCTACGGGTGGATGACAGAGTATATTTCTTTGAATATCAGACCATGCCGTGTCTTGCTGAATTTTATAAACTGGCGGATGTTTTTGTACTGCCTTCTTACTTTGAACAATGGGGTCTTGTAATAAATGAAGCTCTTTCCTGCGGAATCCCTTGCGTTGTGAGTGATAAAGCCGGAGCTGCAGACGACCTGATTATGAAAAACCGTAATGGATTCATTTTTGAAAGCGGGAACGCGGAGGATCTGGCGGATAAGATAGTGCGGGCATTGAAGGCCAGTTTTTGCCAGAAAGAGATAAGCGCTTGTATGGACAAGTGGAATTATGAAGTATACGCCCAAAGCTTCAGGAATGCTGTTAACCTGATTCAAAAATATAGCAGAGATGGAAAGGAGTAAAAATTATGGTCCGGACGCTTCCGATTTCATTCGTAATTCCGACAATGAACAGGCCTGACGCTTTTAAAAGAACCATTGATGGACTGATGGACAAAGAATATATCCCTGCTCAGATTATTGTGGTGGACCAGTCTTTGAATGATACGGAAAAGGATTTGAACAGAAGCTGTTTGGGGTTTTATAATGACAGGATAGAAACTGAATATATCTTTCAGGAAAAGCCTTCACTTACAAAAGCCAGAAACAACGGGTATAAACTATGCCGTCATGAAATCATAGTATGTTCAGATGATGATGTTGATGTTAAAGAGGATACGTTAAAGAATCTCTTCAATCTCATGCAAAATGATAATGTTGCGATGGTGGCTGGAATAAATGAAAACTCTGGACATTCGCGGACAGATCTGGGATATCTGTTTGGGACAAAGTCCTTTCGGAACCGTAAAATCGGGCACGTCACCCTTTCTGTACTGGGCCGCTATCCGGATGATGTGAGGGGAGAAGTCGAAACGCAATGGGCCATGGGATATTTTTTCGCTATCCGCAAATCATTAAAGGACAGGTGGAATTTGGAATGGGATGAAAGACTAACGGGGTATGCTTATGCGGAGGATCTGGATTTCAGCTACGGATATTACAAAAAGGCACAAACAGAGAAACGCAGATGCATCATAAACGAACAGGTCAGGGTAAGACATCTCGTTTCGAATGAATACAGGGTGCCAACCCTGAAGGGAACGTACATGTATGTCATCAACCGGGAGTATATCAGCTATAAACATAAAATGGGAGCGGCATCCAGAGTCGTTTCCAGATGGACCAATACAGGGCAGTTTCTTCTCAGATGTATCAAAAGAGAAAGGCCAATGGATATGTTAAGGGCTCAGGCCCGCTGTGAAAAAAACAGGAAACTAATAAAGGCGGGTATTTTAAGGGAAACCTTCTATGAATAGCGGGGAAGGAGTGTTGAAAAATGAAAAATATAGGTATCATAACTTTCCACAGAGCTCTGAATTATGGTTCAGCCCTGCAGGCATATGCATTAAACAAATATCTCAATAATCAAGGATACCGGGCAGAAACGATTGATTTCCAGACGAAAGCCCAAAAAAATCTGTACAGCCTTATGGAATGCTCACATTCAGTTATGGGGAAGGCAAGAAACCTGCACACCATGCTTTTTTTACCGGCTGTACTGGTCCGCAGGAGGCGGTTTGACCGGTTTATCGAGGAAAATGTTAAACACAGTAAAAAGAGATACCATACATCTAGTGAACTGTACCGGATTGGGAAAAAATTCGACTATTACATATGTGGCAGCGACCAGATATGGAATCCATACTGTACGGACTTTGATGAAGCATACATGCTTCCTTTCGTGGAGGATAAATCAAGATGTATTTCGTATGCGCCCAGTATAGGAACCAGCCAGATAGAGGAAAAATATCATTTTCTGTTTCGAGATAATCTGAAAGGCTTCAAAGCTCAGTCAACCAGGGAAGAGGCGGGAGCCCATATCCTTGAAGAAATTACCGGCACCAGACCGGCGGTGCTCCCAGACCCGGTATTTCTCCTGAGCCGGAGGGAATGGAAAAAGATAATCCCCGCCAGAAAAATCAAAAAACCGTATATTTTTTGCTATTTTATCGGAAATGTAGCAGGAATGCGGTCGTTTGCCATTAATATGAGGAAAAAAACCGGAATGCCACTGGTAGTTATAAATAAGAATCTGCGGGATTTGCTGTATTGGAATAAAAAGATGTATGACGCCGGTCCCAAGGAGTTTCTTTCCCTTCTGTACTATGCAGATTTCATCTGTACGGATTCATTTCATGCGGCGGCTTTTTCTGCAATTTTCAATAAACAATTCTGGATATTTGTTGATAAAGATAAAGCCTTTTCCTCTAAAAGCAGAATTTATAACATCGCCAATAAATTGGGCTTAGAAAACCGGGTGCTGACGGAATGCAGCCGGAATATAAGAGTCGACGAACCGATAGATTTCAAATTATGCAATGAAAGGATAGAACTGGAAAGGGAAAAAGGGAAAAAATATTTAGCGGATGCGCTGGGGGACTAAGTGGATGAATACTGATTCAAGGGCCGTGAATTCCATACGCAATACTATATTCGGAGTTATAAATCAGGTGGTAAAAACCCTGCTTACCTTTGTGTGCCGTACAATACTCATAAAAACGCTGGGTGCCCAATACCTTGGAATAAACGGCCTCTATCTTAATATTCTCTCTATGCTTTCCCTGGCAGAACTTGGGGTCGGAAATGTATTGATATATACACTTTATAAACCGATTGCTGCGCAGAACACCGATAAGATACGTAATCTGCTCATATTCTTCCGGAGGATTTATTCTTTGATAGCAGTATCCGTGCTGGTTCTCGGACTGATGCTTGTTCCCCTGCTGAAATATCTTGTAAAGAGCGAGCTGCCTTATCGAAGTCAGGTTATATATTATCTGATTTTTCTTCTGAATTCGGTTATGTCATATTTTGTGGTTTATAAGTCCATACTGATTAATGCGGATCAGAAGAATTTCATGGTGAATATAATTAATACGATTTTGACAATCATTCAGAATGGGGCTCAGATAATAATTCTGCTCTTTTTCAGGAACTACACTGCTTTTCTGTTAGTTTTGGTATTTTCCACAATTATGAATAATCTGACTATAAGTATCATTGCTGATAAAAAATACCCTTTTCTGAAGCAAAAAGCCAGATTCCAGAAGGAAATCGAAGAAAAGAGAAAGCTCGTCGACAATATAAAAGCGACATTTTTTTATAAAATCGGTGGGGTACTGATGACCTCTACGGACAATATTCTGATATCCATTATGCTTGGAACTGTTGTCGTCGGGTATTATTCAAACTACAGCATGATCGTGGTCATGGTTGGCACATTCATAAGCATTCTGACAGACGCCTTTCTCGCATCCCTGGGAAACCTGAATGCCCAGGATGACAAAGAAAAATCTTACCAGATGTATAAGACAATGACCTTATTTTTTCATTGGATCGGAGCTTTCTGCACCATCGCTTTTCTTCTGGTTTTTCGCGATTTTGTTGCCATATGGGTAGGGGAGGAATACATACTGGATATGCCTACAACGGCTGCAATTGTAATCACCTTTTATCTGTCCTGCATTTCAAATCAGAACTGGATGTACAGGGAAACGATGGGGATATTCATGAAGGTTAAATATCTGATGTTCATCGCAGCCATGGTCAATCTGGTGTTCTCGGTTATACTTGGTTTGATAGCCGGACTTCCTGGAATACTTATTGCCACGGCCATCGGAAGGGTAACGACTATTTTCTGGAGAGAGCCGCTGATACTGTTTAGGGATATTTTCGGCAAAAAGGTCCGGGAGTATTGGATAAAACAGCTAAAGTATTTTTTGATGACGGTGGCGTCCTTTGGAATCTGCATGCTGATAACTTATCGGATTGCGGGGGGACTGATCGTGGTATTTTTGAAAATTGCCATTGCATTTGTTATTACCGGAATCATTTTTGTGGTTTTCACCCGAACGAGTCCGGAACTGAAATATCTGAAGTCACTCGCAGAAAAGATTCTGAAAATGATTGCAAATAAAAGGAGAACCGGAGATGGGGGACAATAATATGTTTAAAGACAAAACCTTATTGATCACGGGAGGCACAGGTTCCTTTGGGAATGCAGTCCTGAATCGGTTTCTTGATACTGACATCAGGGAAATTAGGATTTTTTCCAGGGATGAGAAAAAACAGGATGAGATGCGTCATATTTACGATAACGGCAAAATCAAATATTATATCGGTGATGTGAGGGATCCGGGCAGCATTCGCAATGCCATTTTTGGGGTTGATTATGTGTTTCAGGCAGCCGCTTTGAAACAGGTGCCTTCCTGTGAGTTCTTTCCAATTGAAGCTGTAAAAACGAACATTCTTGGAACAGATAATGTACTGACGGCGTGTATTGATGAAGGAGTCAAAAAGGTCATCTGCCTGTCAACGGACAAGGCCGCTTATCCGGTCAATGCCATGGGAACTTCCAAAGCAATGATGGAGAAGGTTTTCGTGGCCAAGGCCAGAACGGTGGATCCGGGCAGGACACTGATATGCGGCACCAGGTATGGCAATGTATTATGTTCCCGGGGTTCGGTCGTTCCCCTTTTTGTTGAACAGATTAAAGCAGGGAAGCCCATGACTGTTACAGATCCAGCCATGACCAGATTCATCATGAGTCTTGAGGAAGCAGTGGAATTGGTTCTGTTTGCATTTAACAATGCTGAAAGTGGTGATATAATGGTGCAAAAGGCACCTGCAACGACCATCGGGATTCTTGCACAGGCAGTGAAGGAGCTTTTTGAAGCTGATAATGAAGTGAAAATCATAGGAATCCGGCACGGTGAAAAGATGTATGAGACGCTGCTTACCCGGGAAGAATGCGACCATGCCATTGATATGGGGAGTTTTTTCCGTGTTCCTGCAGACAAACGTGACCTGAATTATGACAAATATTTTGTTGAAGGCAGGATCAGGAAGACAGAGCTGTCCGAATTCAATTCGGAAAACGCCTACCGACTTAATCTGGAAGAAACAAAAAGCAAACTGTCTTCCCTGAAGTATATTCAGGATGAGCTGGATATGTGGAGGAATCGGACATGAGAATTCTGATTACTGGAGCGAGAGGGTTCATTGGTAAAAATCTGGTGACCGAATTACATAACCGCGGGTATGCGGATATTATGGAGTATGATACAGATACGGACATGGACCTTCTGGATGCATATTCAAAAAAATGTGAATTCGTATTTCATCTGGCGGGCGTGAACCGCCCGGTGAACGACACGGAATTTTTGTCTGGGAACAGGGATCTTACTCTGTTCCTGCTGGACATGCTGAAAAAAAACGGAAACAGGGCGCCAATTATGATTTCCTCCTCTATTCAAGCGGCTCTGGATAACCCATATGGAAAAAGCAAAAAGGCAGCGGAAGATCTTTTGTTTGCATATGCAAAGGAAACCGACATAAAAGTTCTGGTTTACCGCTTTCCCAATGTTTTTGGAAAATGGAGCAGGCCAAATTATAACAGCGCAGTAGCAACCTTCTGCCATAATATTGCAAATGATCTCCCCATTCAGTTAAGTGATCCGGATCGGATTATGAGTCTCGTCTATATTGACGACCTGGTTGAAGAAATGATCAGGGCTTTAAACGGAAAGGAAAACAGACAGGGGGATTTCTGCGATGTTATGATCCATCACACTGCAACATTGAGTGAAATAGCCACTATAATTCAGTCTTTCAAAGAAAACAGGGAAAATCTGCATGTGCCGGATATGTCAAATCCGCTTGAAAAAAAACTCTACAGCACGTACCTTAGCTTTCTTCCTAAAGAACGGTTTGCCTATCCACTCAGAAGCAATGCGGATGAAAGGGGATCTTTCACTGAAATCATCCGGACGGATGACAGGGGCCAGTTTTCCGTGAACATCGTAAAACCTGGAGTGACAAAGGGAAATCACTGGCATCATTCCAAAAACGAGAAATTTCTTGTAGTAAGCGGAAAGGGTCTGGTCCGGTTTCGTAAGGTGGACTCGGATGACATCATTGAGTATTATGTGAGTGAAGAAAAAATGCAGGTACTGGATATACCGACGGGCTACACCCATAGCCTGGTCAATGTAGGAGATGTGGATCTGGTTGTATTCATGTGGGCAAACGAGGTGTTTAATCCGGATAAACCCGATACATACTTTCTGGAGGTGTAATATGAAAAAGCTTAAAGTCATGACCGTCTTAGGTACCAGGCCCGAAATCATAAGGCTTTCATCCGTCATAGGCAAGCTGGAAGAATCGGATGCGATAGAGCACATACTTGTACATACGGGTCAGAACTATGATTATGAATTGAATGAGATATTCTTTGAGGATTTCAAATTGAGAAAGCCGGATTATTTCCTGAAGGCAGCAGGTGCTGGACCGATAGAAACAGTCGGTAATATCCTGATTAATATAGAACCGGTTCTCGAAGCAACCAAGCCGGACGCATTCCTGGTCCTGGGAGATACAAACAGCTGTCTTGCCGCCATAGCAGCAAAGAGAAGACATATACCCATATTTCATATGGAAGCAGGCAACCGTTGTTTTGACCAGAGAGTACCGGAAGAGACAAACAGGATAATTGTAGACCACATTGCAGACATCAATCTGACCTATAGCGAAATTGCCCGGGAATATCTTCTTCGGGAAGGTCTTTCAGCAGACCGGATTATTAAAACGGGCAGTCCGATGATGGAAGTCCTTTATTCAAGAAAAGAGGATATAGATAAATCGAATGTACTGGAACGTCTCAGTCTAAAGAACGAAGGCTATTTTGTGGTTTCAGCACACCGGGAAGAGAATATCTGTACTGGGAAAAACTTCTCTGATCTGGTGGAAAGTCTGAACGCCATTGCAGACACCTATGGCATGCCTGTAATATTCAGTACACATCCGAGAACCAGAAAGATGATAGAGCATAGTGAGGTCGAATTCAATCCGTTGATCCGCATCATAAAACCCCTGGGATTTAATGACTATATCAAATTGCAGATCCATTCGAAAGCAGTAATAAGCGACAGCGGTACGATAAGCGAGGAATCCTCCATTCTCGGATTCAGGGCACTGAACATCAGACAGGCACACGAAAGACCGGAAGCAATGGAAGAGGCGGCCGTCATGATGGTGGGACTTGGGAAGGAAAGGATTCTGCAGGGTCTGCAGGTGCTGGAGACCCAGAATCAAAGTACTTTAAGACCTGTGTATGATTATCAGGTGCCTAACGTATCGGAAAAAATTTTGAGAATCATCGTGTCCTACACGGACTATGTGAACCGGGTCGTATGGGGGCGGCAAGTGGAAGCATCCGAACAGTGAACATTGTTTCTGGAAGTCATACATGGTATAATAATGAAAACAGAAGCTTTCGGATTATAAAAAAAGGCGGGCTGCAGCATGAAGATGGATTCTGGTATTCAGATAAAACTTCATCGAATATTTCGTAAATGGAAAGAGCATATTCCCATGAGTGGGAATGCGCTCTTTTTTGGTAGAATATCGGGAGGAAAATTGTGAATGGATTGATTTTTAAGACTTATCTGGCAGACATGATGGAGATTCTTGGAATCAATGAGCGAAGACTAAGGGACCTTAATAAAAGTTATAAGAATGATTATATTAGGATTATCAATTATCATCATGTCCCAGCCGCCTGCCGGAATATTTTCGAGGAACAGGTTAAATGGTATTATTCAGAGTTTGAAAATGTAACAAGGGACAAGTTGGAAAGTTTTTTGGAATCCGGGTATATTTTCAGAGATAAACCGGGTCTTGCGATAACCTTTGATGACGGCTTTGCGGATAATTATGAGATGTCTTTTCCGATTCTGAATAAGTATGGTTTTACAGGATGGTACTTTGTATCCTCGTCTCTTGTGGACACCCGGGGATATATGACTGCGGCCCAGCTAAAAACCATGGCAGAAGGAGGGCACATTATCGGAAACCACACTTATTCCCATCACCGGATGGAGATTACAGACTCTCAGGAACTTCTGAAAAGAGAAATCCAGACATCAAAGGAACAGCTTGAAAAGATGCTCGGAAGAAAAGTGGAAGCATTTGCCTGGTGCGGAGGGGAAGAATGCCATTACACAAAGGCGGCTTCAGATTGGATAAAAAGAAGCGGATACAGGTATTCAATGATGACGAATTCCCAGCCTGTATTGCATGATACCAGTCGTCAGCAGCTGCAAAGAACCAATATTGATGCTGGATGGAAAATGAGCCTGGTCAGATTTCAGCTTTCAGGAGCAATAGATAAGAGATTCGAAAAAAAACGGATCCGGGTCAACGAACGGATCCAGTGATGAGGGGGCGTTGTATATGGAGAGCGTTAAAATTCTAAGTATTTGCATGCCGACCTATAACAGAAATGAGCATATCATGCGACAGCTCAAATTCATTCTGTCTGAATTTGCGCCCTATCGGGACGAAGTGGAGATTCTTGTGTCCGACAACTGTTCAGAGGATGATACTGCCAAAAATCTGCAGGATCTGCGAAAGCAGAACAAGACTTTTACCTACTGGGTGAACAAAGAAAATATTGGATTTATCGGCAATACCAGAAAACTGGCAAAAAAAGCTAAAGGCAGATATATATGGTTCGTTGGGGATGACGATATTATTACCCATGGGATAGCCGATGCCATCTTTGGAGTTTTTTATTCAGGAAACGATGTTGGTCTGATTGCCATGAACCACAACTTTTTTATGGGAGAATATACGCCCGGATGTTCCAAATCGGTCATCAATTTTCCTAAGGGTGGATTGCATAAAAATGGCAAAAAAGCAGCGGTGGATATTTTTGTGCGGAATGACGGCGTATTGATGTTTATAACGGCTGTAATCATGAAAAAAAAATATGTAATCGAAGCGATCAGAACCTGCACTAGAAGTCTGACGACAAACCTTAGCTGGGCTCTGGCTGCTGCCAGTGATAAAAATGGCATATGGCTTATTGAAGAGGTCTATATACATGACCGTTACAGCGGGATTTCATGGAGCGAGAAATATCTGGAGGTATTTGCTTATAATATGACAGTTTCCGTAAAAGAAATGAACAGATTCGGTTATTCGAACGAGCAGATCAAAAAAATGCTGAAAAGCAGGAAGCATTATCAGGAATTCGTAGCCTATATGGTCAGAAGCCCCAGGACAGGCATTCCGAATTATTTGAACTATCTGTCCCCGGGTCTGCTCCTGAATACGCCCGCCATATTGTTTAAAGCGCTGTTCAAGAAAATCCGCAGACATTTGGCGGGAGAAAAGGAGGCATCCTGATGAAAGTAGTAATCTTAGCAGGTGGGTTTGGTACAAGAATCAGTGAGGAGAGCCACTTAATCCCGAAACCGATGATAGGTATCGGCGAGAAACCGATTCTCTGGCATATTATGAAGTACTATTCCTATTATGGATACAATGATTTCATTATATGCTGTGGATACAAACAGTATGTCATCAAAGAATTCTTTGCAGACTATTATCTGCATATGTCCGATGTCACCTTTGATTTTACTGCTGAAAACAAGCTGGTGGTACATAGCAATCACACGGAACCCTGGAAGGTTACTATAATCGATACAGGACTCAACACTATGACAGGAGGACGTATTAAACGCATACAGCCATTTGTTGGGAACGAAGCCTTTATGCTGACGTACGGGGACGGCTTATGCGATGCAGACATGAATGTCCTTGAAAACTATCATCATGCCCATGGAAAAATCGCCACGATTACAGCGATCCAGCCCGGGGGAAGGTTTGGAAGCGTTGATATCGATTCAAACGAGGATATCACCAGTTTCAAGGAAAAGGGGATCGAAGAGGGTGGATGGATCAACGGGGGATTCATGGTGCTGGATCCGAGGATATTCGATTATCTTGACGGAGACGACTGCATTCTTGAAAAATACCCTCTTGTAACCCTTGCTGAACAGGGGGAAATTAAAGCCTTCAAGCATTATGGGTTCTGGCAGTGCATGGACACTATGCGGGATAAAATGCTTCTGGAAAGATTATGGGAAGAAGGCACTGCACCGTGGAGAATTTGGGAGGAACAGCAGACCGGATTTGTAAAATGATATGGGGGGGAATATGGGAGCAGATCATTTACGGAAAGAAATTATTGAACTGACAAAAAAATATTATCAGGAAGAGTTTGCAAATCATAAGGAATTCTCGCCTGGAGACCGAATCAACTACTCTGGCAGGGTATTTGATGAAGACGAACTTGTATATCTGGTACAGGCTTCATTGGACTTCTGGCTGACGACGGGACATTATGCAGATGAGTTTGAACAGAATCTGGCCGGATTTCTAGGATTGAAATATGCATCTCTTGTAAATTCCGGTTCGTCAGCAAATCTGCTGGCCTTTATGGCCCTAACGGCACCGGAGCTTGGCGTGCGCCGGATTGAAGTGGGAGATGAGGTGATTACGGTGGCAGCCGGATTTCCGACAACCGTTACGCCAATCATTCAGTATGGTGCCGTCCCTGTTTTCCTGGATGTTACAATTCCACAATACAACGTGGATGTTTCCAAATTGGAAAAGGCCCTGTCCAATCGTACAAAGGCGGTTTTTTTGGCACATACTCTGGGAAATCCATTCGATTTGAAAACTGTGAAGGAATTCTGTACCCAGAATGGGCTGTGGCTGATTGAGGATAACTGCGATGCCCTGGGGTCCGTGTATTGTATGGACGGGGAATGCAAAAAGACAGGAACCTTCGGGGATCTTTCTACCTACAGCTTCTATCCGCCCCATCACATCACTCTTGGCGAAGGAGGCGCAGTCTGTACAGACAATCCTTTGCTGAACCGGCTCGTAAATTCCTACCGGGACTGGGGCAGGGACTGCTGGTGTAAATCCGGAGTCGATAACACATGTGGACGAAGACATGCCGGCCGGTTTGGACAGCTTCCGGAGGGATATGACCATAAGTATGTCTATTCCCATTTTGGGTATAATTTAAAGGCTACCGACCTGCAGGCATCCATTGGCTGTGCACAGATGAAGAAGCTCCCTGGTTTCATCGAAGCAAGGAAAAAAAATTGGAATAAGCTGAGACAGGAACTTGAAATCGTTTCGGACAAAATAATTCTTCCAGAGACGGCTTCGAATTCGGATCCAAGCTGGTTTGGTTTTCTGATGACGGTCAAGGAAAATGCAGGTTTTGCAAGAAATGAGCTTGCAAAGCACCTTGAAGAGAGAAATATCCAGACAAGATATCTTTTTGCTGGAAATTTCCTCAAACAGCCCTGCTTTGACGCAATGAGAGACGGCAATGGCGGATACCGGGTTGTTGACACCCTGGAGAACACAGACAGAATCATGAGCGATTCGCTGTGGATAGGGGTTTATCCCGGGATGGATGATCGGAAGTTGGATTTTATGGTACAGTCAATTCTTGGATTTATACACAGCAGATAAAGGGGAGATGCGTATGATTATCCGTGCAAAAACAAAGACTCTGTTTTCAGGAAAAGAACTGTCTGAGAGGCAGAAGAAAAATACAGAACTGAATATGTGCGAGCTGGAAGCTAAAGCAGAGATACTGGAATCTTATCCCAGAAGACTCGTATTTGAGCTGACAAATGCCTGCAACCTTAACTGTATTATGTGCGGGAGAAATGCCGCAAAATTTAAACCGACAGCGTTCGATATGGAGGTGTTCAGAAGTTTTGAACCGATGATGGACATTGTGGAGGAGGTAACCCTGATGGGATGGGGTGAGCCCACCATCCATCCGCATTTTATTGAAATGCTTGAAATTATCCATAGGCATGGAGCCAGAAAATATTTTTGCACGAATGGGATGAATCTAAAGCAGATAAAGAAAGCATTATTTGATTATGAAGTGGATGTATTTGCCGTGAGTGTGGATGGAGCTACGAAGGAAACCAACAACAGGATCCGGAAAGGATCAGATCTGGATATGATTGTCCGGGATTTGAAGGAAATTGAAAGAGAAAAAAAAGAACAGTGCCTGTCCTATCCTTATATCAATTTCGTATTCTGTGCCATGAAGTCAAACCTTCATGAACTCCCGGATCTCATCCGGCTTGCCGCTGACATTGGCATCGAAGAAGTGAAAGTCGTTTATCTGACGGTATTTGGGGACGATATTCTGAACGAAAGTCTATGGGGGCAGGAAGAAGAGGTAAGGAGTGTATTTGGAGAGGCGGCGCAAATCGGAGAAGAACTTGGAATTCTCCTGAAACTGCCCTACATTTCGGGGGAAGATGAAGCAACCGAGAAATTGCATAAGGAATGTTATGTATCATGGAGAGATTTTTTTCTGGGTTCTGATGGCTATGTCAGACCATGCATGTCTACACCGGTACAGTTTTTCCGATACGATGTAAAGAACAGACCGGAATTCATGAGCGTCTGGAATGCTCCGGAATATCAGAAATACAGGTCTATCGTCAATGATCCGGAAAAAATGGAGAACCCATGCAGACGCTGCTATCAGTCATCCTACTGCAACTGGAACAAAAAAGAATCTTTCATACAAATTGGAGAAAACTTTTCTCCAGAATGGGAAAGTGAGAACAAGGGCCTGGGCAGGGAGGGTTCATTATGAAAAAAGCAGCCATAATGACTTGGTTTCATTATAATAATTTTGGGACAGCTCTTCAAGTGACAGCTCTGTACAATTCCATACGGAAAGCCGGTTATGAAGCAGACGTTATCCACTATGTTCCACACGGACGACTGGTGACTTTGAAGGATAAAAAGCATTTTGCGTATTATGCGAGGAAAGCCGTCAGGAAAATAACCCATGTGCACAAGGATGAACTGGAAATCCGGGATGAAAAACGGAATGCTGCCTTTGAAAAGTTCCGGGAACAGCATATTACTTTAACGTATAAATGCAGAACGGCTTCGGATTTATACAGATTGAATGACCTGTATGACTCGTTTGTCTGTGGAAGCGATCTGATCTGGTCGCCGTCCTGGTTCAATCCAAAGTATTTTCTGGATTTTGTCCGTGATACGGATAAGATGATTGCTTATGCACCCAGTATCGGCCAGACGGATATACTGGATCCATGCGTGAAGAAAAGAATGAAAGAGAGTATAGAAAGATTCAGACACCTGTCGGTCCGGGAGGAGCAGGGTTCCCGCGCAATCAGACAGATATGTGGAAAAGATGCATTTGTAGCCTTGGATCCCACATTTCTTCTCTCGGCGGATGAATGGACTGGTTTTGCGTCAGAAGGCAAGAGTGAAGAACCTTATATATTGTCTTATTTTCTGGGGGATGACAACGAAGAGAACTGGCATCATGTGAAGATGCTTTCTGAAAAAATCAAAATCCCCGTGAAGGTCATCCCGGTATGCAACGATGATTATAAAAGGGGTTTTGCCGCGGAAGACGGAGTAGGCCCGGCGGAGTTCATACATCTGATCAGGGATGCGGCTTTCGTGTGCACAGATTCTTTTCATGGCACGATATTTTCCATTATTTTCAAAGTGCCTTTTTATACGTATGAAAGGTATTCCAATAATGATAAAAATTCCCGGAATTCAAGAATCCACAATATACTGCAAATATCGGGACTGAAGGAAAGGCTGGTCATAAACAAGTCTCAGGTAAACCCGGAACCGATGGACTGCAGATTTGAGGGGGCTATGGAAAGGATTGAGGAGGAAAAACGGAAATCCCTGGTTTTCTTGCATGATGCGCTTTCCAAGAGTATGGCTTCCGAAAATCATCTTTCTTTTGAAATCACCAATACCTGCTGCGGATGCGGATCCTGCCAGGCCATATGTGATCAGGGAGCCGTCCGGATAATACGAAACCGGGACGGGTTCTGGGCAGCGCAGGTAGAGCAGAAAAAGTGTACACGGTGTGGCGTGTGCGTAGAGGTCTGTCCCTTTAATGGGGAGACCACCGGAAATTTGAGTGAAAAGGAACAGGCGCTTTTTGCAATCCGTTCCAGGGAAGAGAAAATCAGGAATGCCAGCGCATCCGGAGGAGCTGCGTACGAGATAGCCCGGATGCTCCATACTCGGGGATACATCATATCCGGCTGTTCATACGATGCCGGGAAGCGGGAGGCGTCCCATGAAATGGCCGTGGAGGGGGAAATGCTAAAATTAGCCAATTTCCAGGGATCCAAGTATATCCAGAGCAATTCGGCAGATCTGTTTTTGAAGGCAAAGAATATCCGGCAAAAGGCTGCAATTTTCGGAACGCCCTGCCAGATCAGCGGAATGGATAAACTGCTTCAAAAGGAAAACAGGCGGGATCAATTTGTTCTGGTAGATATTGTCTGCCGTGGGATACCTACCTGGAATCTATGGAAGAAATATCTGCAGCAGGGAGCCCTGGAACATGGATATGGGTTGGCCCCACGGGTTGTATTCCGGGATAAGTCGGGAGGGAAAAAAATCCACATCCGGATAGAGGGTAATGCAAAGGAGTATACTTGTACAGAAACGAAGGATTTATTTTACCGGTTTTATCTGCTGGGTCACGTATATATGCCATCGTGCTACGAATGCCTCTTCCGCCGGGGGTCCGCCGCAGACATACGTCTGGGGGACTTCTGGGAGGGTCGTTACCGGGAACCCGGGGATAGGGCAACTTTGGCTGCTGCCTTTACCGCAAAGGGAAGAGAAGTGTTAGAAGAGCTGTGTAAAGGCGAACAGGTTGAGTCTGAAGCAATCCGACAAAAGGATATAAGGTCAGAGGAAAATATGGAAAATCCTATCAGGCCGGTATTCTATGAAGACCTGATGAAAGATCTGTATGAGGAAGAGACCTCCTTAAAGGATCTGGCCGACATATACTGTTTAGGTTTTGAATCGGATAAAATCATGAAACCAGTATTGGGACTGTATGAAAAAATAAAAACCTGAAAGAGGGAAGCGTGGCTGCCATGAAGGAAAAGCTTATCAGGAAAAAAAAACTGCTGACGGGAGCCGGTATCGTACTCATACTGGCTGTAGTTATCCTGGCCGTACGGTTAACAGTCTGGCATGGTGATAATGATGAGTCGGGTAAGACAACTGCGGCAACTACTGAATCGGCCTCTGCGACTGCTGAAACAGATGCGCAAACCTCAGAAACCACGATAAAGAACTCCTCATCCACTCCAGATCCGACTACTGCACCTACGTCCACTACCCAGACAAATCCTCCAGAGAGACCAGACCAGCTGGTTGTATCGTTTTACAAAAGCTATTCCACAACAGAGGCATCCAACCAGTACGCCCTTTGGATAGAGGACAGCTCAGGAAGAGTTGTGAGGACGATTTTTGTCACCAGCTTTACAGCCACAGGAAACGAGCTGTCAGGCGGAGTGGCCGGATATACTTTCCGGGAGGATGCCCTTCCTACTTGGGTTGCTAAAGCCGTGCCTCGCAATTTATCTGAAATCCAGCTCGATTCTATTTCTGGGGCAACACCTCTGGAAAGCGGCACAAGAGAATATAGATGGGATTTGAGGGATGAAACAGGAAATCCGGTACCGGACGGAGAATACACTCTCCAATTGGAAGGGACGCTGTACTGGTCCAGCGGAGTCGTCTTTTCAGGGCGGTTTACACTTGGTGCCGGTGCGGTTGGTGATATTGGCATCACAACCGCTTATAATTCCCAGGAACAGCAAAACCGGAATATGATTACCGGAGTCCAGGCTTTCTTAATCCATAAATAAATACATGGGATAAATCGGAGCGGATGGCAATGTCATTGATTGTGACCAATCGTTGTCATTGCCAAATTCGCTCCGGTTCTTTATTTAGCATAAAAGCTGATATATAATGAAGGTGAGGATAATGGTGGATTTGAGAAGCAGGATGGAATAAACATCCGGAGGTGGTAGGATATGTAGAATTCAGGAGATATCTGACTGCGATTATTATACCTGAAAACAGGAAAGAGGTGTAGGATCATGAAAAGTAGGAAAAGTAGGAAAATCAGGTTGGGTATAGCTTTTATTGCCGCGATGGCACTGTTGCTTCCGGTATTGGCTGTCCCGGTATTTGCCGAAGAAATCTGCGTTGATCCAAATTGTGGAGAATACTGCTGCTGTATAACGAATGAAACGGCGACGGGCGCCAACAGCTGGATTGACGGAACAGGAACCCGGATACTGCCAAAGGGAAACTGGTTCATGTACAATTATTATAATGGAAGCAGGAGCACCTACCCGCTTCAGGCTGGCAATCCAGTTGGTGGACAGTGCCTGGTCGGAATATTCACGGTTGTAAGTCTTGGTGGCAATATGTATAGGATTGATTACAATATGGCCCAGGGAATCGAAATGAATGGGGAAGTTTACAATGTCAGTATCATAGATGAACATTTAGGTATCAGTAATACAATGAATTTCACTGGAGCTCCGGGAATTGATGACAATAAGGACTTTGGAGTACCATTCTATGATGCAGACGGGGCATTCTATATTTTCGCACACTTTGGATTAGCGCTTGAGTGGGCCTGGTGGCTGTAATTTTCAGAAGTCTAAACTCTTAAAATCTTTAATAGATAAATAAAAAGATATCCGCCGGCTGTCGTTTCTTTAACAGCCGGCGGATATCTTTTTATTTATTTAACAGACTTCTTCATCGAAGCCGTCACCCCTATCAGGAATGCCGAAACGAGAAGCCATAAGAAGCCGAGTATAACAAAAACCTTTATCCCGCTGGAGAGATATCCTGAGACGAAATGATAGAAGTATTCAGGTTCAAGGTTGATCCTCTTATAGAAACCGGTCAGAAGAACCAGCCCTGGAACGATAATGCACAGGAGTCCCGCAGATAAAGTGCTGTAGGTCAGGAAGCGCACAGCCTTATGCTTGAAATGATAAAGCCGGATCAGGAACAAGGAAATCAGGATGGAAATCAGGATACTTACCGGGATGCCGATCATCATAACCGGAGCATATATATTCCTTGCCTGCACCAGGTATGTCAGAAAAGGGACTTTTATTTCATCGGTATAATCAGCTCCTGTCTGTTTTGCAAATTCATCCAGGTTGGCCAGCTGCTCCTGCGTTAAGGAAATACTTTGGCTTTGCATATATGATAGGACATTGCTTTTAAGCGTTTCCGATACAGCAGTTGAGTCTGCCTCGTATTCGCGTCCTGCCAGTATGGCTTCAGCGTAAGCCTTAGTATCCAGGGCAACCATAGTAAGCGGGTAAATATCCGTAAGCGTCTCCAATGGAATTCCCGCCGGAATCGAAGCTGATTCCAGATTGTCGTAAAGCACGGTCTGCAGGCTTTTGAAATAGGTGCTGTCCAGCCGTTTTAAGACTGCATTGTCATGCAGAAAGCCTGCATAGATTCCTATTAAGCATGTCATGAGCGTCAGGACAAGTGTCAGGATGAAAGACATGATCAGGCTGATGATGTATCTCGTTGATGAGTTTTTTATTAAGCTCCGCATTCTGGTCTCCTATTCGATATCCGGTCCGGATAAACGTTTTGCATACACGAATAAACGGTCCTGTTTGGAGCCTGTCAGGCTGTCAAAAGGATAACAGGTGTACAGGATAAGCTGTTCAGTTTCGGCCGATAAATCGTATGCGGAGGTATCTTTATAGTTGTGGACAGCTGCCTCCGTCACTTCATAAATATATTCTCCGTAGTTGGTCGAGTAGTTTATCCTGTCCCCGGGCTGGATGTACTGCAATGGCAGAAAGAAAGTGGTGTTATGACCGCCAACAAGAATCGTCCTGTTGAAACCGGGCAGGAAGCTTCCTGAAAACTGCCCTGCGCCCACCCGAAGTATGGCGTTGTCATCGCCCATATATACAGGAACATCAAGTCCGATCCTCTCGCAGCGGATGTTCCCGTAATGGGTTCCATAGTCGGGAATCTGGATGCTGCTCAACGGAATGGTTTGCTGGTCAGAAAGAACCGCTCCGGTATAGATGGAATTCAAATCAGATGAGAAATCCGGAACTTCATCAGCCACCATCATTCCTGCGACCGACAAGCCGGTATCTATAAGTGGTTTTGCGGCAAAATATATAAAGGCATATCCTGCTAAAGTAAAAAATAATGGCAGATAAAAATATGCCATTATTTTACTGAGATTTTTTTTCATTATCTTTTTCACAATATTCCTTTTATGCTGTTTTAACAAAAAGTTTCTTTTTATTGGCAACTGCAATTCCTGCGATGGCCGCCACGGCTATGCCGGACAGGAGAATGGCCGTCGAATTTGTGGAAGCACCGGTCGCTTTGATGATGTCGGAATTTGAAAGAGTGGCTACCACAGCGCCGGAAGAATTTTTAATGGTTAAAATATCGCTGGATGTATTGTAGGTCACGGAGTAATCCACAACTGCAGCAGCGGCAGACGTTTTATCAACAATCTGTGTTTTGGCAGAGTTTGACAGCTGGCTGAGTTGAGACACGCCTTCAGCCTTTACGATGGCGGCTGCTGCATCGATTTGTGCATTTATACTAGAAGCCTCAGTTGCAGTGATGTCTACACCGTCTTTCATCATTTCTGTTTCGGCCATGTTGATATATTCAGCCGGAATCGCTATGTTGGTCCCATTCACGCTGATTCCTGCCTTTAATTTTGTCAGTATGCTCTGTTCTGCATCATTGATTCCGGATGCTGCTGAAACGTTCACAGGCATGGCAATCAATAATAGTGTAGCGGTTAACAGTGCAAATAATTTCTCTTTTTTCATTTTATACCCTCCGTTTTATGTTCTCATTTAAAGGTTATATTTTTCTCATTATAGAAGTAATGTATCGTAATGTCAATAAAATCAAGCATTTGATGTCAGCAGTGATTCATTTCTTGACGAATGGATTGATTTTGCCTATGATAAAAAAGTTAGAAAATAAAAAGGATGGATCTGTCATGAAAGCGTATATCGTGAAAATTGAAATGAAGGGCTCAGAGCCTCTGGTATGGCGTCGGATCATCATGCCGGCCGGAGCCACATACAGAAGGCTACATGATATCATACAGGATGTGACGAATTTTCGGGGAGGATATCCCAATGAAAATTATCATTTGTATGCATTTGTGCTGAGCAAGGAAAATATAAGGGTGACTAATGATGAGGATGCGTATGAGGGTCACAAGCATTTTTTGAAAAACAAAAGATTCTACAAGGAAAGGCTGGAGACAATTCCGGATAATCTGGAGGAATTTGAGCGGGCCTACCAGGAAAGTCTGAAGGTTGTCATACGTAAGCCAAGTGGGTTGAAAATAGATGGGTATCTGGAGAGACAGGGGGAGATTCTTTATGAGTATGATTTTGGGGCAGGATGGCAGCTTGTGGTCCGACTGGAGGAGACCGTGGAAGATTACCCCTATGGATACCCGATGCTTCTGGATGGGGAAGGGACAGCCCCGCCGGAGGATGTAGGTGGATTGGAGGGATTCTATGAATTTCTGCGCATTTACCATGATGAGAGCCATCCGCAGCATGAAAGTACAAAAGTCTGGGCCACGAAAATGAATTTTCGTGAATATAACAAAGAATGGATTAATTATTTGCTGAAATCGATAAAATATAAAAAAAAGAAGAAAGGTGCCTGACCCCAATGAAGACCTTGATAAAACTATATTCTTCATCCCCAATTCGGAATGTATATGCTGCACTTTTGTTTGAACCGGAACAGATTGTATTTTTAGGCGGTAAGGAAATGCGGGAAAAACAGCTGAAAGTTTTCTTCAGGGAAAAGCTTCCTTCTGTGAAAATGGAATTCTATACAGTGGATTTACAGAATCTGGAGAATATTTCGCAGGTTTTGGAAGAAATTCTCAAAAAATATCCGGAAAGTGCTGTTGAACTTTGTGGAGGTGGAAATCTTCTGTACATTGCTGTTGGAGAGCTTATTGGTGAACAAAGAATCCCAGCTTTTTTTTATGACATTAAAAATGCCATGATAAGAAATGTATCAAATTTTAAAATTACAGAAGAAATGAATAATTTAAAAGCTCCAAAATTACAACTGGAGGATTTTGTCCTGATGGCGGGAGGCTCTCTGGAAGGATATGGACATATCGGAATCAACAAGCTGTCTCCGGAGATGCAGCTGGATATAGAATTTTTATGGAATATCTTTTTTGACAATCAGGAAAGATGGAGGAGGCTGATTGATTACCTTCAGAATAAAAGAAACAGCCTTCTGACTGATCCGTCTCCATTTTCTTTGCATGAACGGATGCAGTATAATGATTTCATTGAGGATAAGCTGTCCACGCTGGCTTCCTCTCCAGGCAAAATAATCCGGGATCTGAACATAACCCAGAAGCAGATAAATTTTTCCTATAAAAATGATGTCATAAAAAAATGCCTGAATGATAAGGGCCTTATCCTGGAATTGTATCTTTTTCTGATTGCGATGCGGATGGATTTTTTTGATGAGGTGCGGATAAGTACGATTATCGATTGGAATGGAATTGGGAATGAAGAGAATAACATAAGCAATGAGCTGGACGTGACCCTGGTGAAAGGCACCCGGCCGATATTTATTTCCTGTAAGCTTAAAATAATTACAGTAGAAGATTTGAACGAAATTGATATGCTCGTCAAACGGTTTGGCGGAGAATGCGGCATTGGAGTAGTCGCCACGGTTGGGACCTTTTCCACAGATTTCCCGACTGTTTACAGGAGGGCCAGGGAAATGGGAATCCATGTAATCGAATATGATGATTTTAAATTCAAAAGAGTAGAAAAAATACTCGGGGGTCTGACCCCCGAGTAACTGAGTAATTATCTGCTGTATAATTCACGGCTCAAAACATAGAATAATTCATAGGAATCGAAGGATCTGTCAGGATTCGTTTCGATATAGTATGGAATAAATCGTCCGGTTTTGCCGACCGTATTTACAAGATCGGTTATCAGTTTCCGGAGGTCCTCATCCGGCAGGGCAGGGTCGCCGACCATAATGGAGACCTGAGCCATTTTATCGCCATAATTTTCCATGATACTAAGTTTATTGTTCGCATTGTCCTGGCCTTCCCACAAATCAAATCCGGCTTCTATGAAAAGTGGAATCATTGGTTCGACATTTCCACAGCAGTGATAGTTCACATACAGACCCATATCGTGGGCAGCGGCGTTCATTCTCTGGTAGTGAGGCATCATGACTTCCCGGAATGTCTCATTGGACATAAATGGGCTTCTCTGTGTTCCCATATCATCATGGAAAGTAATCATATCTGCCCCATAAACTTCTTTTGCAATCTTTATCAGATCGATGTGGAAGTCAGTCAACTTGGTATAGAATGCCTCGAGAGCTTCCTGCTCTTCAAGCAGATAGCAGAAAGTATCTCCAAAAGAAGTGAGGTCGGCGGTTCTTTCAAAAAGACCGTTGACGATCATGAAAGTGGTGAAACGGTCCGGATCGATAGCATCTTTATAATTTTCTTCGTAATCCTTCTTCCAGTCGATAGTATTTAAATCCGGCCAGACAAGCTCTTTCTCCCACTCCGTGATATCAGAAAGCCGTCTTGTGTTTGGTCTGACCATGGCAGCATTTGATTTTGGCTCAAATGCCCAGTCAATACCGAACCAGTCAATTCCACCATGGTTTCTGGCAAATGCATCCGGCATGACCTCAGGCTGGACAATGTTGGAGTCGATGGGAAGTACAGGCATCCAACAGGGCTTTTTATTCTGCATCAATAATTGAAAATTCTCTTTTGGGGTGATCGGGGTGTTGAATTTTCTGGCGTGAACCGGCGGGAATCCGTATGGGCTGGGAACATCTTTATACATCCCCATATCTTTTAGTTCTTCTTCTTTGTTAAATGGATTGCAACTCATAAATAACCTCCTAAAAATCTGAATTTGTATCTCCATTTTATAACCATAAGTGAATTAACGAAAGTTCTTATTAGTCTTATAACCATTCCATAACCGAATGCAAGACGGTTTAAAAAAATCTGTTCTCCAGTTCTTTGCATTCTGCGTAAGCCTTTAGATTTCTGTACAGTGTTTCCTTCATCCTTCCGAATGCATTATCCGAACCGGACATTGTATGGGGATATAGAAAAACATTTTCCAGGTCCCAGAGAGGGCTGTTTATGGGCAGGGGTTCTTTCTCATATACGTCCAGAACGGCTGCAAGCAGCAGCTTGTTTTTAAGTGCGTCAACCAGCGCCCCTTCATCGCAGACCGCCCCGCGGCCCACGTTGACAAAGACACTGCCCGGTTTCATGCTGCGGAAAAAATCCTTTCCGGCAAGGTGAAAGGAGTCATCCGACAAGGGAAGCGTAAGAATTACTATATCCACTTGGGGCAGAAAATCCCCCGCATGATCAATGGAATGGACTTCATCAAAACAGTCGGAAGGCAGTGGATGGCGGTTGAAGCCGATCACTTTGGCTCCGAAAGCCTGCAGTCTTTTTGCAATCTGGAATCCGAGGTCGCCGGTTCCCAGAATAGCTGCTGTTTTACCATAGATTTCGATAAGGTCCTGTTTTCGCCTGAAAACACGATCTTTTTTCTGAGAATCAAACACCCGGCTCTGTTTATAAACGTTGAGAATACCGGAGAGCACGAATTCGGAAATCGGTATGCCATATACACCCCGCATATTGGCCAGGATGATTTTTCGCTCCTTGATCTTATCCGCAGGAAAATGGTCAAAGCCTGCAGCCAGTACCTGGATAAACTTCAGGTTTTTGAAATCATCAATATTCTCATGCTGGAAGATGCCTACCGTGGCAAGTACTTCGCAGGTATAGGCTTCCTCCGGCAGGGAAAGTCCCTCGGTCGGATGCAGGACTACGTCATAGCCCAGAGCCGCTATGCGGTTTATATAATCGTCGTCATATTCCCACATATTATAGGAATGCTGTTTGAATAATAAAAGCTTTATATCCATATGAAAAACTCCTCCGTCCAGACATTAGTTACAATGATTTTAACATATGGAACTGTGAATTGTAAATTTATGACATAAGTTATATAATATACTAAATTATTTCGATGGATGGGTGGCATTAGGAGGTATAAAGTGGCAAGAGTCTTGATTGTTGATGATGAACCGATGATTCGTGAAGTAATACGTGAATATGCGGAACTGGAGGGACATGAAGTCAGGGAAGCGGAAAGTGGACTGAAGGCTATTGAATGCTGCAGGACAGAGGATTTTGATGCCATAATAATGGATGTCATGATGCCGGGGATTGATGGATTGACGGCGTACGAGAAGATTAAAAAGACCAATTCGATTCCGGTACTTATACTCTCTGCAAAAGGGGAAGAGCATGACAAGCTGTATGGATTCAGTCTTGGAATAGATGATTACGTGGTCAAACCGTTTTCGCCCAAAGAACTGATGGCTCGTCTTGGCGTAATCCTGTCTAGAAATCGGGGACGACAGAGCATATCAGATGGAGATACTTCTAAGTGCCGCCTGCAGTTCGAGGGGATGAAAATTGACGGAAAGGCATATAATGTATACATTGACGGTGTTAAAGCTGCAATAACGATGAGGGAATTCGATTTGCTTTATTTTCTGGCATCCCATCCCAATATCGTTTTTTCGAGGCAGCAGCTGCTGGATAACGTCTGGGGCTATGACTACATGGGAGACGACAGGACGGTGGATACCCATGTCAAAATGCTCCGCCATTCCATTGGAGAATACAGGAAATATATCATCACGGCGAGAGGGGTAGGTTATAAGTTTGAAGTTCTTTGATTTTAAGGGAATACGTTTCAGATTATATCTATTGTTTATCGGATTTGCGGTAATTATTGTCGGAGTGGTATTCTTCATTCAACTTTTCAATATAAAGCAAAGGGTAAGACAGGATACTCTGGATTCGTTACGGAACATAACATGGAATATTTCAGCCACATATGGTACGGATGCCTATTACAAGGCAATGCGGGCTGCAGCTTATTCGGGCGAGTATCAGATTAAGACCATGACAGAGGATGGAGAGGAATTGGACTCAGTCGGAGTCGCCGGACTGGATGCCCGATGGCCGTTAAAAATTCTAAAAATGGATAATCTGATCGAACAGCTAAAAAACTCCAATGGTTATATAGACTATGTCATAGAAGACGGAAACACGGACTGGGTCGTGCATGCGCAGGTCCTGGCCAGCTGGGAAGGAAAACGGGAGATTATTTTTGTTGCAAAATCCACAGACCATGAAAAAGCTGTAATCAATAATGTACAGCTGCAGCTTCTGGAGATATCCCTCATTGTATTTGCATTCGCCTTGCTGATGTCGTGGTTTCTGGCCAGGCAGTTCTTGAAACCGATAGTTATAATTACGAATAGTGCAAAAAAACTGGCCAACGGAGATTACAGCGTGTCATTTCCACAAAATACGTATGCAGAAATCAATCTTTTGTCAGAGACAATGGAAATGGCGGCACGCGAATTTGCCAATTACGAACAGAACAGAAGGGATTTGATAGCCAACGTTTCTCATGATATGCGGACTCCGCTGACAATGATTAAAGCTTATGCGGAAATGATATTGAACATTTCTGGTGATAATCAGGAAAAAAGGGACAGGCACCTGGGAATTATCATTGAGCAGACAGATAAACTTTCCATTTTTGTAAACGCATCCCTGAATCTGGCCAAATTGCAGTCAAAAGAAACGAAACTTCAGTTACAGAAATTCTCACTTGGGAGGCTGGTAAATGAAGTTATAGAACACTTGAAAGTGATTTATGGGAAAGATGCGGTGTTTGAAACGAAGATTTTTGAAAAATATATGATTAAGGCGGATAAACCCATGATTGAACAGGTGTTGTTCAATGTAATAATTAATGCGGTTAAATATTCCGGTGGGCCAATTTATATCAATGTAAGGTGTGAAGGCAAACATATATTATTTGAAGTCATAGACCATGGCGTCGGCATCGCCGGGGAAGACCTGCCCAATATCTGGATCAAATACTATAAGATAAATCCCGGTTCAAAAGATTTTGGAAGCACGGGGGTCGGCTTGTCCATCGTCAAGGAAATCCTGGATCAGCATAATTTCGAATATGGGGTTGACAGTGAGCCGGGTAAGGGCAGCAGGTTCTGGTTTCGAGCGTGAAAGTTCCACAGGAATTTAAAATTAAGATACGGGTAGGGAGGGAACATTTTGGATATTCAAAAAAGGATTGATATTGCGATGGGCGGCAGAGGAAAAGGGTATGCCTGTTCCCAGTGTGTGGTGTGCGCTTTTTCGGACCTGCTGGATACGGACGAGAAAGATCTTTTTAAGATGGCAGAAGGATTTGGAGGCGGAGTCGGAGGTCTTATGGAAGTTTGTGGTGTTGTCTGTGCAATGGCGATGATTGCCGGACTTATGACGAGTGGAGGGAACATCGAAAATAATACCACAAAAGTACAGACAATTGATCTGACCAGAAAACTGGCTATGGAATTTAAGGATAGGAATGGCACCATTATTTGCAGGGAACTGCGCGGTGAGGACACAGGCACGCCAATCAGGGATTGTGACCTGTGCATTCAGGATGGGATACGGATTATTGCAAAGCATTTCTTTGCGGATAGAGTAGTGGGAGCAGATAAATAGACCAAAAGATATTCACGGTAAGGAGTCGTGTATGACGGCTCCTTTTTTGTGTCATATGCACAAAAAAACTGAAAAAAATGCAGTATTTCACATGGATTTCACAATGGTCACATACTCGTCACACCTGAAGATGATAGATTTAGGTAAGCCAAATAATGTAGGAAAAGGAGGAGGCACATTGGACATCCTGAAATTGGAAAAGGTCATCAAGAATTTTGGCGGCGTACAAGCATTGCGAGATGTTGATTTGAATATCAGACAGGGAAGCGTCCATGGACTGATCGGTCCTAATGGATCTGGAAAAACAACTACGTTTAATGTCATTAGTGGCGTTTTTAGTCCGACGTCGGGGAAAGTCATCTTTGATGGAAAGAATATAACGGGCATGACGCCTTATGAAATTGCCAAACATGGAATTGGGCGTACGTTCCAAATTCCACGTGTAATGCCGCGAATGACAGTTCTTGAAAATGTTATGGCCGGAATGTACCTGCGAACCAGTACAGATATTATGGGAACATTTTTCCATCTGCCTTTTAAGGAATCGAAACAGGAAAAACATATCAGATACAAGGCAATGGAATTTCTTGAATTTGTCGGTTTGGATAAGTCAGCAGGCAGATGGGCTGGAGATTTAGTATGGGCAGAGCAGCAGACCCTCCAGATTGCCAGGGCGCTGGCGGGTGAACCAAAGCTTCTGCTATTGGATGAGCCAACGGCCGGTATGGGTGCGGAAGAGTCCGAATTTATAGAAAATCTGATAAGACGAATCAAAGCAAATGGAACCACGATTATTCTGATTGCACATGATGTCAAGCTCGTTACCCGTGCATCGGATATTGTTACAGCTATCGAGTTTGGTTCGAAAATTGCGGAAGGTTTGCCGGAAGAAGTGAAAAATAATCCGAGGGTGGTGGAAGCATATCTTGGAACAGATGAGTAGAATTTTAAAAATTGAAGAGTTGTCTGTCTACTATGGGCAGATTTGCGCAATCAAGCGCATTAATATGGAAGTATTTGAAGGGGAAATCGTTACCCTGATCGGTTCAAATGGCGCAGGAAAATCAACATTGATCAATACGATTATCGGACTTCAGAAAGCAACTAAAGGAAAAATTACATTTATGAATGAGGACATCACTAAGGTGTCGACAGATAAAGTGATTAAAAGGGGAATCTCGGTCGTTCCTGAAGGCAGGGGTATGCTTGCCAGTATGACTGTTCTGGAAAATCTGCAGCTTGGTGCCTATCATAAGAAAAACGTGATAGAGCAAAATCTTGAAAAGGTGTATGAACGTTTTCCGATTCTCTATGACAGGCGCCTGCAGAAAGCCGGCACTTTATCCGGAGGAGAACAGCAGATGCTGGCCATCAGCCGCGCCATAATGGGAGATCCGAAGCTGATTCTGCTGGATGAGCCTTCCCTGGCCTTATCTCCGGCCTATGTGGATAAAATCTTTAAAATACTTGTTGAGTTGAAAAAGGAAGGGATGACCATCCTGCTGTCGGAGCAGAATGCAAAAAAAGCGCTCCAATATTCTGACAGAGGATATGTTCTTGATTTAGGCGAAACTGTACTGGATGGAAAATCAAGCGACCTGGCTGGCAATCCAGCCGTCAGAAGTGCATATTTAGGTGCAGATTAATATCAATAGATGGGAGTGATTTAGAGTATGGAAAGTTTTATTGCCCAGGTAATTAACGGACTGGCTACAGGCAGCATTTATGCATTAATAGTACTCGGCATGAATCTGTTGGTATTGGTGAGGGATATAGTGCATCAAGGTTATGCCCATATTATTATGATTACGATGGCAGCAGGCTGGATTACATTGAATACATCAGGCGGAAACATAGCGATGGCCATCGCTGTCATGGTTGTTGTCGGTGTTCTGGTTACAATGGCGACAGAACCGCTTTTCAGACCGTTGTGCAAGAGAGGAGCCCAACTTGAGACGATCGTACTTGCAATGAGCGTAGGGATTATATTGACGGAATTCATGTCTCAATTTGTAAACAGTGGAGGAAACTTTGCGTTTCCAGCCAGTATGAGGGGTGGCGGAATTACATTGACTTTCGGTCTGATTCGGCTTTCGCTTGCGAACATCATTGCCTTGATCAGTGCTGTGGTCGTAGCACTTGTACTGCTCTGGTTCATGCATAAAACGCAACAGGGACGTGCCATACGCGCTATGGCCCAGAACCTCCGGGTGGCGAAAATGCTTGGCATTCCTTTTGGAATGACGGGAATGATAGGATTTGGGATAGCCGGTTTTCTGGCAGCCATTATTGCAATCCTTATTATTATGACGATAGGAACCTGCGGTCCCTCTCTTGGAGATACATTTGCAGTGAAATCCGTAATATTGATGCTTTTTGCAGGCATGGGTAATTTGAAAGGCGGTCTCTTATCTGCTCTGTTCATGGGTCTGATTGAAGCGATGGCTCTTGCTTACCTTCCTGGCAGCTGGACGCAGGCAATCTTCTATGGGGTTATCATGTTGGTAATTATATGGAAACCAAACGGGCTGTTTGGAACGGCCAAATAGAAAGGAGGGGATACCATGTCAACAGCGCTTTCATATTTTATAATATTCTGCTGCGTATTCATCATACTGACCTGGGCAGCATATGTTCCTTTCCGGGCAGGTCTGTTGTATAATGGCACTGTTTATTGCATGGCGATAGGCGGATACTTTGCGGCACTTGCATCAAAGACATGGCACTGGCCATTTTGGGTGTGCATTATCGGGGCTATCGTAGTTGGCGCAATTTTGGGGTTCATACCGGCGTTAGGGTTTTCCAGGACAAGCGGAATCGTTACGGCGGTTTCCTCCATGGCTCTCATATTCATTATTCAGTCTGTTATCCGCAATATAGATATTTTAGGGGCTGGCAGAGGCATAAGCGGCATCCCGAAGATAGAGAATCTGGTTCTGTATTCGCTGATTCTTGTACTGATTGTTGCCGTATTCATTTTCAGGCTGGATCATTCCAGACTGGGACGTGCCTTTGAGGCTGTTCAGACAGATCCGGATATGGCGGCTACTCTGGGAGTTAACGTAAAGATAATCAGTGTTTTAGGTCTTACGATATCATCTGCACTAGGGGCTGTAGCCGGCGCAATCTATGCATTTAATATGCGGATTATTTACCCCGAAACTTTTGGATTTTCCCTGCTTCTTTCTGTCATGACAATGCTTTTTGTAGGCGGGCGTTATACCCAATGGGGGATGTTTATATCGGTACCCTTGCTATGGGGAATCAATAAGTGGATACCATCCAGTCTTGCAATTTATGCGCAGATCATATATGGGGTAATTCTGATAGTGATTCTGATGGCACGTCCGGAAGGACTTGTAACCAGAAAAATGGTTGCAGGCGTAGGCAGGGTATTTGTCAGAAAATAAGTACGGTTTTAATTAAAATTTTACATATAGAAGGAGGAAGTTTATGAAATCGAGATTCAAAAGAATTCTGGCAGCAACATTTTCCATGATTATGGTGTTAGGAAGTCTGAGCGGATGTGGAAGTTCCGGAGGAGCGGAGACAACCGGATCCGGAGAATCAAGCACGGCACAGGGGGAATTGACCATTTCGGTATTAAGCGCAATAACCGGTCCCATAGCTTTTGTAGGAAAGCCGGCAGCGTGGGCAGCCGAATATGCAGCAGGAATTATCAATGAAGCCGGTGGCATCAATGGCAAAACAATTAAGATCGACATGCATGACACAAAGTTTGATACTGCGGAGGCGGTAAGTGCCATGAGTCAGGTTGTTGATGATGCTTTGGTTGTGGTAGGTCCGATGGATGCACCGGGCGGTGAGGCTGCCGGACAGGTTGCATTTGATGCATCTGTTACAAATATTGCAGCATTTTCCTTTCCGGACATCAGGGCGCAGTATTCACCATTTGCCATAGCATATATGACAGATTCAGAAGAAGGGGATTTACTGGCAGCAAAACATTGGGTCGAATTAAATCCGGACATCAAATCGATTGTTGTGTTCGCAAATCCAACAGATCCTTCCCAGATGGCTACTGCGGAAATGCTGGAATCGGGGCTCCCGGAAGTTGGTGTGACAGTGAAGAAAATCATAGAGGTTGAAACAGGTGTCCTGGATGCAGGTCCAGCGGCAGTCCAGGCAATAAATGCAGACGTGGATGGCTACTATATCGGTATCAGAGCCGATGAGGCAGCCAAGGTAGTGTCCGAATTAAGAACAAGAGGCGTCGATGAGGGAAATAGAATCTGTGCCACTTTTGCAGCATTCTCTCCTAACTATTCTGACGTTGTGAGTGAGGATGCCCTTAATGGAACGTATATATGGAATAAGCTGGATCCAAATTATGACGGTGAAGAATGGAACAAACTTGTGGAAGCATACAAAGCCGATAATGAGGGAGCTTCGCCTACCGTTAATCCGGTTCCTGATTATTATAACGCCCTTATGGCAATTAAACAGTGTTTTGAAGAACTGAACATCACTGGTGACCCCGCCAAGCTTGAAACTGAAAAAGCTGCAATTGCAGAATGGTTTTATAATTCTCCAGTAATTGAAGGAATCCAGGGAGAATTCCAGTGGGTTGAAGGAAAGAAAGTTGCTCCCGTATATTTTTTCCAGTTTGAAGGAAAACAGCCGGTAGCAGTTAAATAGCGGATTTTTGCAGGATGAGGCTGTATGTTCCAAACAGTCTCATCTTTTTTGTTGAGTAGGGGGGTCTGCCCCCTCTACCTCTTTAAGGATTGAAAATATTAATGAAACGTGTTAAATTAGAGAACGAAGATGTTTGTTGAATCAAAACAAATAAAATGGAGAAAAACTTTGGAGGTCAATTATTATGGCATTGGTAACGACTACAGAAATGTTTGAGAAGGCTTATACAGGCGGTTATGCAATTGGAGCTTTTAATGTGAACAACATGGAAATCGTGCAGGGTATCACGGAAGCTGCGGGAGAACTGAGATCTCCGTTAATCTTACAGGTATCAGCTGGTGCAAGAAAATACGCCAACCACACATATTTAACGAAACTGGTGGAGGCAGCGCTGATCGAAAACGATATCCCTATTGCCCTTCACCTGGATCACGGAGATGATTTTGAAATCTGCAAGGCCTGCATCGACGGCGGGTTCACCTCCGTAATGATTGACGGTTCAAACCATTCCTTTAAGGAAAATATTGAAATTACCAGAAGAGTGGTCGACTATGCCCATGAAAGAGGCGTGGTAGTGGAAGGCGAGCTTGGAAAACTGGCCGGAGTTGAGGACGACGTAAACGTAAGTGCCGAAGATGCAAGCTATACTCACCCGGACGAAGTTGAGGAATTTGTAAGCCGCACAAATGTTGATTCCCTGGCCATTGCCATAGGTACCAGTCATGGAGCCTACAAATTCAAACCAGGCCATAATCCTGTGTTGAGGTTTGATATTTTGGATGAAATCACGAAGCGCATTCCAGAGTTCCCGATTGTATTGCATGGTGCATCCAGCGTTTCCCAGGAATATGTTAAGATTATACAGGAAAATGGTGGAAATCTCTCTGATGCTATCGGCATACCGGAGGAAATGTTAAGAAGAGCCGCAAAATCGGCAGTCTGCAAAATTAATATCGATACAGATTTGCGTCTGGCTATGACCGCCGGAATCAGACAGGTTTTATTCAAAAATCCTGCGATATTTGATCCCAGGGAATACCTGAAGGTGGGAAGAAGCAATATTAAGGACGTGGTTGCCCATAAAATTGTAAATGTGCTCGGCAGTGATGGAAAAGCTTAAAGTTATTGATTTGCCATAGGTGCCAATTTTAACCCCGGTGCAGGTGCCGATTTCTGGTACCTGTGCCGGGGATTTGTATGAGAAGGGATGTCGAAGAAATCAAATGATATACAATAACGTAATTTCCGGGAAATTTATTGACAGGCCAAACCGATTCATCGCGAATGTGGAAGTGGAAGGCATAAGCCGGGTATGTCATGTAAAAAACACCGGACGGTGCAAAGAAATTCTGCTGCCTGGCACCGATGTTTTTCTTCAGCATCTGCCCTCTCCATCCAGAAAAACGAGCTATGATTTAATCAGCGCATACAAAGGAAACAAAATTATTAATATCGATTCCCAGGCTCCTAATAAAATATTCATGGAATTCCTTCAACAGGGAAAACTTATTCCAGATATCACACACATAAAACCGGAGTGCAGGCATCTGAACTCCAGATTTGATTTTTATGTGGAATCCGGGGACAGGAAGATGTTCATTGAGGTTAAGGGAGTTACACTGGAAAAAAATGGAGTTATGAAGTTCCCGGATGCTCCTACTGAGCGAGGAGTCCGTCATGTCAATGAGCTATGCGAATGCATAAGGGAAGGGTTTGAGGCATATGTTATTTTTGTTATACAGATGAAAGGAGCGAAATATTTCACGCCTAACATGGATACCCATCCAAAATTCGGACTTGTGCTGGAAGAAGCGAAACAGCAAGGGGTAAAGGTGCTGGCTTTTGAATGTGAAGCGGGGGATGATTATATATTCATTACGGACGAAGTGCCGGTGATACCTGGAATCGCTTAGTGGATTCCCTGAAAAGAGAGGGAGCCGGTCGGAATTTCTCCCGGACCGGCTCAAATGAAAAATATATATTAAAAGGTATTTGCTTGGTGTATTTAATATAACAGGTGAAAGTGAAAAAAATATGTACAAAAGATGAAAAAACAGTGAAGTTAAAAGGGAGGATATCATGATAAAAAGAAGAGAAGATTTAACGGCAATACCAAGAAATATCCAGGGTGGCAATGGCGAGGTGATGATGATTCCGTTTTTGACACAGGAGGAATTTCGTGGAAAGGGCAGGGTTTTTTCGAAAATGATACTCAAACCGGGTGTCTCCATTGGAAATCATCTGCATGAAGGCGATTTTGAGGGGTATTATATCCTGAAAGGGAAAGGTAAGATAATCGATAATGGCAGAGAAGCTGAGGTATACGAAGGCGATTTTGCCCTGACTGACGACGGAGAGAGCCATGCGTTGATTAATGACACACAGGAGGATCTGGAAATAATCGCATTGCTTTTATATATATAAAAACACACAAAAAAATGGAGCCAATGGGGCTCGAACCCATGACCTCCCGCGTGTCAGGCGGACGCTCATCCCAGCTGAGCTATGACTCCATTAGGAGATTATAGCATCATTTTATAAATATGCATAGTAGTAAAATGCAGTAAAATTCAATCTTTTGATCGGAGGAAGCAGATGAAAAAAATCCTTGTAAGTGAATGTCTGTATGGGGGCAGGGCAGTTCGATATGACGGAAAGAACATACCGCTGACAGATAAACGGTTTGCTGGATGGAAGGAAGAGGGGCGGCTGGTACCAATCTGCCCTGAGGTTTTCGGGGGACTGCCGGTCCCCCGTGCAGATGCCCAGAGGGTGGATGACAAGGTGATTGCAAGGGATGGTACGGACATAACCCAGGAATATATCTGTGGGGCAAAGGAAGCTCTCAGACTGGCACAGGAAAACAGTGCGGCTTTTGCAATCATGAAGCAAAGCAGCCCATCCTGTGGGAGCAGAACGATCTACGACGGAAGCTTTACGGGACAGAAAATCTCAGGGCAGGGAGTTGCAGCGGAGATGCTTAGAAATGCAGGGTTCGTGGTCCTGTCAGAAGATGATTTGGATGAAGCAGAACAAATGCTGGCTCGAATAATAAAAGAAGGAGGCCGGCAGGATGGCTAGTCCCGCCGGCTATGAAAAAGATTTATATTTACAAAGTCAATTGCTTTGTGTAATCAATATACCGCCGGGATGTGTCATGCATTTGGGAATATGGTGAAAAGTACGTGAAGTTTACTCTGTGAAAGGCAATAGGATGATGCGAAGCAAAAAAGAAATCAGGCATAAGAATCACTTTTTTTTGAGTACATGGCAAAGCCTGCGTCAGATTCTTGGGCTTGCCGTGACATTTAACCTGGTTATAGAAATTCTGATCAGTTTGTTATTAATGCCGCTAAGCAGGAATCTGTTGTTTTTTTCTTTGGAAAGCGCCAATCTCGATTATCTGACGAATTCCGATCTTAAGGTTTTGCTGTCCGAACCGCTTTCCATGTTGAGCTTTATTTTGTTATTCGCGATCTTTATGGTTCTTTCCTTGTTCAGGATAACTTCAATGTATACGCTCGCTAATAATCCTTCCATAAGGTCATTGGGAAACTTAGTCAGACAAAGTGTTGCGGAATTTCATTGTGCGCTAAAAAACCAATCCGTAATCGGTGTAATTATCCTGATAATTGCACATCCGTTCTCGAATTTTGTGTTTCTTCTTTCCTTTTATTTTCGGTTTGGTCTTGACAGGGTTATTAATATGCAGGACTGGCATTTTGGAACCGCAATAGTTATTATTCTGATAATCAATAGTTTTACGATGTTTGTTTATCCAATCGTTTTTTTAGAGGGGAAAACGATTAGAAAAGCAATTGTTGAAGGTTTTAGAATAATCTGCAAGCACTGGCTGCGAAATATGTTTTATCTCGTTGTTGCCTTGTTCTGGGCAAGCATTCTGATCCTGGGAATGTATTTGATCATTTCAATGTTTATAACTCTTGCTTTAGCAAACAACGGCACGGCAGAGGGGGTTTTTGGCATGTTCCTGTCGGCCGTGCAGATTCTGGAAACGGCGATTACCCTGGTCACTGTGGTGATTTTTAGCATTATAAACAGTTTTGTTGCCGCCCGTTTGTACCGTCTGTGCAAGAGGGAAGAAATGTTCCCGGATTTTCCACAGATTGATTCAAGGAAAGTCGGAATCAAATACTGGACAATCTCCATTATCCTTTTGACGGCTGTGTTCTCCCTTAGCCTCATTGGTCCAAAATATTTCAGGAACACATTTACAAGGTATGCGTATTATCTGGATCTGACATGTCCGGAAATAATTGCACACAAAGGATTTTCTTCTGAGGCTCCTGAAAATACAGTCGCCGCAGTTGAATCCGCCATAGAAGCCGGAGCGGACAGAATCGAGATAGATGTTCAGACAAGCAAGGATGGGGTGGTGTATCTTATGCATGATGAATCCTTGCTGCGAACCACAGGAGTCAATGCCGCCATGTCAGAAATGTTTTCCTGGCAAATAGACCGGATGGATGCCGGTTCTTGGTTTTCTGCGGATTTTAAAGGGGAGCATGTTCCGAGTCTGAGGGAGATTCTGGAGGAATGCCATGGTAAAATTGCACTAAAAATTGAACTTAAATCAGAAAATGGCAATGAAATCCGCCTAGCGGAAAAAGTTGTAAACCTGGTACAGGAAGCGGATATGTCTGAATCGGTCATGATTAGTTCTTTCAATGGCGGCGCAATCAAGAGAGTCAAAGAATTGGATGATTCTATTATGACAGGTCTAATAGCGACGACGGTGTATGGAAATTACAGAAAAATAGAGTATGCGGACGCAATCGTCTTAAATCAGGTGTTTTTGAGCGCTGATCGGATCAATACCATACATCAGGCAGGAAAACTTGTATATTGCTGGACTTCAAACTCGCCCCAATATATCAGCGGAATGAGCCGGATTGGTGTTGATGGGATAATAACGGATTATCCTGTATCGGCACGAATTTATATTTATGGCGCCGATTTTGATACTGAGTTAAAGAACATATTGTACAAGCTGCTTGGCAGCATGACAAATCTTAGATATCTGACGCCATAGCTGTGGAGAAAATGCATGTTCATACAGAAACTGTCATGTATGTCATATAAAACGCTTCAATAAAGCTGACATCAAGCAAGATTCTATATCCAACTATCCCGATTGTGAATATGGAAACCAGGAATCAGACGATCAGTACATATTTTTGGCTTTTTCTCATATTGATTTCCCGGAAGTGCTACAAACGAGATTATTTTTTTTCGGCTGTGTCTGTATGCATTTTTCCTCTGGCAAGGGAGGCGAATATTCCAAAAAAGCTAAGTATAACAAGGATTGTAAATGTTGTTTTAACGGCGGAAAGGAGTTCGGGTGCATTCTGCGGACTGATCTGCTGGTTTCCGATGATGAGCGCTAAAACCAGGGAGGATATGCCCATGCTGAAAGCCTGACCTACCGTTCTGGCCGCACCCAGAATTCCAGAAGTAACACCATAGTATTTCTTTTCCACGGAACTCATAATAGCATTTGTGTTTGGAGATGAAAACAGGGCAAAACCAAAACCGAGAATCAACAGAGCCACAACAATATAGGCAATGCTGGTGTTTTTGTTCAGAAAGATGAAGAAGCATAATCCCAGGGTTGTAATAGACATACCCAGTGTGGCGACCTTTTGCGGCTCGATTCTATCCGACAAAAACCCTGTAACCGGAGAAAAGACTGCCATAACTACGGGCTGGGCAATCAGAACGAGTCCGGCTTTAGCAGAATCAAATCCAAAATTGTTTTGCAGATAAATGCTGAGAAGATAGCTGAGTGCAAAGGTAGCACTGTAATTTATCAGGGCAGCCAGGGAGGAAAAAGCCAGCACCTTGTTGTATCTGAAGAGTGAAATGTTTAGAATGGGATATTTTGTCCGGTTTTCATAAACAATAAAAAAAGCAGTGGCTGCGAGCCCCACCAGAATGAGGATGATGCCCCATATGGACTGGATAAAAGAAAAACCGGAAATAATACCCATTAAGGCTATGCCATAAATGGTTGAGCCCACAAGGTCGAATTTTTCCCCTTTCGCTTCGGCCCACTCCTGCTTCAGCCCGATCAGAGAGATGAATATAATGAAGGCAATGACTGCTGAAAAGAAGAATATGCTCCTCCAGCTGAAATACTGAACCAGCAGACCGCCCAGGTATGGTCCGACGGACAAGCCTATATAGGTCATTGCAACGTTCAAGCCCAAAGCCTTGCCTCTTGAACCGGCTGGAAATACGGAGGTCAGAATGGAAATTAAAGTGACTGAAATCGCAGAACCGCTAATTCCCTGAAAAATCCGGAAGAAGATCAGCATACCAGGACCGGTAGATAGTCCGCTCAGGATGGAAGAAATCGCAAATAGGAGCATACCCAAAACAAGGAGCTTCTTCCTGCCCAGAATATCTGCAAGCCTTCCAAATGGAAGAATGAATATTGCCACGGCAAGAGTAAAGGATAATGGAATCCAGTTCAGAAGGATGGAACCTAATGAAAAATCCCTGCTGATGGACGGGAGTGCGATGTTAATGGCTGAATTGATGAACGGTACAATGAAAGCACCCAGGCTGGTCGTGAATAAAATGAGTTTGTTGTGTTTTGTATCCATAAATGTTCTGTCCTTCTTTCTGAATATCTGAGTGTAAAACTATTGTAGTGCTATACTTGAAGTATAACCGGAAAAACCCGATTTTCGGGAATTTTATATGCGTATTATATCATTATACGGGTGCAGTTATCAATGGATATCGGCGTTATTGCAAACAATGCCGGGCTGATAAATGAGTTGAATAATTTTTCCGGTGAGGGTATAATTAAGTCAAACAGTAAAAGCAGGGGGATGAAATGGGTTTAATTAAAAGGATATATGGATTTTTTGGATTTATTGCGGCATTTATGATTATTTTAGTAGGGTGCGGCATTGCCGGAGTCAATCTGAGAACAGCCTTTGTTGCCGATGTGATCATAATCGTGCTGGGGGGCATCCTGGTTTTTTCAATCTTGAGGAGAAGAAGCAGGAAGGCAGAGGCGGAAAAGGTATAAACTGCAAGTTTGTGGAACGGTGACTTATACTTAATAAGGAGGCTGTTGTTATGAATAGAAAAATTTTAGTTGCTCTGGATAACTCTGATTACGCACCTAAAGTAATGTATAAGGCCTTAGAGTTAGCCGGTCTCTATGATGCCCAGCTCATCGGTGTATCGGTAATCGACAATTCGTACCTGGCATTTTGCGATGTCTGCAGCCCTTATGCTGCAGACACAGAGGGCTTTTGGGACTCGTCATTTCAGGGAGTGTTGGAAAAATGTTCAAAACTGGCGGAAGAGTCCCACGTGGACTATTCGCACGAAATGCTCCACGGGAATCCTGCGTGGGAAATTATCAAGTATGCAGAAGAGAAGGGCGTCGATTTTATAGTAATCGGCAATCTCGGAAAGACGGCTCAAGACTATTACCTGATCGGCAGCGTTGCGCAGAGGGTCATCTCCCATTGCAAATGTCCGGTTTTTATAGTTAAGTAAATCATTGATTTCAAAGGGAGCTGCCGGCTCAACAGGCCAGGCAGCTCCCTTTTTAGTGCAGATTTAAAACATTACTTTACTCATACGATCTATCTCGGAACAGACTGCTTCATAAACTCCTGGATATGTGCTTTCAGGACCGCCCATGGTTGTGCATGGGATATAATATCTGGTTCCGTTCTCCTGACAGGTTTTTTCAACAAAAGCGGCTACTTTTTCTGGTGTCCAGTCTTCTCTGTCAATCAGGCCATTGTCCAAGCCACCCATAAATGTGAGCTTTTCGCCATACTTTTCAATCAGTTCCGGAATATTATTTGTTGACATAACGCCCTGCCAGATGTCTATACCCATGTCAATCATAGAATCGACCAGGTTGGCGGCGTACGAGTCTGAATGGTGAACGATGAGGCATCCCTGTTCCTTAAAATATCCGTAAATTTTCTTGTAGGCAGGAACAATGAATTCTTCAAACATTTCCGGAGAAATGAAAGATGATTTCTGGCTTCCCCAGTCATCATGGTGGAAAACTGCATCCGGCTTCATATGTTTCATAAGTTCTTTCGCGTAGGAAAGTTCCCATTCCGTCAAAAAGTCAATAAGTTCATGCATTGCTTCCGGTTCATCATAAAAAGCAATAAGGGCATCTTCTATACTCATAAGGTAATGCAGCTTTTCGAACATTCCGGGTGCCATAAACGCCGTGACGAACTGTTCATTCCGGTCAATCGATGCTACTTGTTTCTTTACATCGGTCCATTCCTCGTCTGTAAGTACCACAGGCGGCGCCTTTACAACCTCTTTCCATTTTGTTATATCTTTGACTAAAACATGTTTCTCGTCGTGCACAGGGAAAGGACCGGGTGCTCCGACAGGGAAGGTTATGGTAACCCCCCATCCGTTGACTTCTACATCACCAGGTGTCATTGTGTAAGCAAAACCACCGATTTTTGTCATGATCGGGTCAATTACGAGACCTAAAGCTTCGTACGAATTGACATATCTGTCCGGGTGACCTCCCCTTATGGTTTCCAGTAAGTTTTCACGTTTCGATAACATTGATATTTCCTCCATTTCCTAGATTGTTAAACATCTAAATGCATCACATGAGCTCATTATACAGGTATAGAATGACAAAGTATATACTACATAGAATTGACAATTTGGAAAAAAATTAATATACTTTATACCAAACATATTTTCGTGAATCGGGAGGTGAATCATGAGATTGAGCATGAATATTCTATGTGAGAGATTAAGGGCATGGAATCCCATAGTAAAGGGAGGATATGCCGGCACACGGCTGGATTTCATCGGATCCCAGTTAATGGAACTGAGCTCCGGTCCTATCCCCCAGCACGTGCTTCTGGGGGAGGCGGCGTATTTCAATGAGTCATTGGATATTTCCGGATACGGAATTATATGCATAGGAGAACCCCGAAGCAGGGTCTTGAATAAGAATGCCTGTATATGCCTGCCGGAGCAGACATCATTGCATGAAATATATTATGAGGTGCAGAGAATCTTCATGAAATTCAATTTATGGGATGAGGAACTGACGAAAGCCCTTTTGTCGAATCTTTCCCTGGAGGAAATCTGCATCATCAGCATCCCCGTCTTTGAAAATCCGATTTTTATCCATGATACCAATTCGGAAATAATGGCCAGCGTAAATGAAATGCCGGGGCAGTTCAGCTGGAATTCAGATCCGGGTTCAGGCAAACGCCATCTGCCCGTTGAGATTATGAATGATTTTAAAATTTCACCCGAATACCAGAAGACCATGAACACGAAAGGATCTCAGATGTTTTCGGAGCAGCAGTTTGGATACAGGATTCTCTATATCAATCTATGGTTTGAAGAGACCTATCTTGGCAGAATCTGCGTGAATGAATTGGGCAGGGAAATAACGGCAGGAGATTATGCGCTTTTAGAACACTTTGCGAAAGTTGTATTGTCGGCAATGCGCCAGGGAAATATCCTGCTTCCGGATGTAGCCCTGGACCTCCGACAGTCTTTGACAGAAATGCTGGAAACAAAAGGCACCAATGAGATGGTGCTGAGAAAACGACTGGAAGCATTCGGATGGAAACTGGACGACAAGTATTTTTGTGTATGTATTTATCTGCAAAAACGGGACTATTCCACGTATGCCATCGACTACACCTGTCACCGCCTTGAAAACATGTTTCCATTTTACTGTACGTTTTTATACAGGGACAAGATCATTATTGTGGTGAATCCGGAACACAGCCAGATTACGCCGGACACTTTTTTTTCAAAATTGGTCATATTTCTTCGCGAAGGCCTGTTTAAGGCGGGGGTAAGCACCACGGGCAATGATTTTCGCCAGTTCTTCTATTATTATATTCAGGCAACGGAAGCTTTTAGGATTGGTAGCCAGAAAAATCCTATGTTTTGGCAGTATAAATTCAATGATTACTTGCTTGCCTATTTTTTTGAACAGGTTTCAGGGGAATTGCTTCCATTCATGCTGTGTGATCCGCATCTTTTAGAATTGAAGAACTATGACGAAAAACATCAGACAGAGTATTTCAGGACGTTGTGCGTTTACCTGGAAAACGAACGGAACATAACCCAGACAGCTCAGGATTTATTTGTACATAAGAGCACGTTCCTGTACCGGTTGAAAAAGATTGAGAAAATGATCAGGACAGATCTGGATAATCCACGGGTCAGACTTCATATGATGCTTTCATTTGAACTGCTGAACACGAATGATTAGGATGTAAGGAAAATAAAAAGCAAAAAAACGGGAAAATGTTGTTCAAACAACAGACGGATGAAATAATGTGTGGTAATTTAGATGCAAGAGAATTCATAAATATTCATTTTGCAGGTTCAAAAAACTTCGATTCGAAAAAAGGCTTTTGCAAGCCTTTTTTTGTTGTCTGTTTACGGAGCCAGGATGGTAAAGGTGTTTTTCGTGTAGCGTATCAGACCGTCTTTTTGCATAAGGGAAAGTTCGTGGGATAGGGCGCTGCGGTTTACACAGAGATATTCTGCCAATTGCTCCCTGTTTAAGGGGATTGTAAATGTCGAAGAATTATATTTCTTTTTTTGGCGTAAAAGATAGGTAATTGCTTTGTCCCTCAGGCTTTTTTTTGCCAGGAGTTCCAGAGTGTTATATTTTCTCATGTTTTCGTGGGAGATGATTGTCAGGATATTCTCCAGTATGATGAGCCGGAACTTTTCGTCGATTTTACCAGGAGTTCGGATGACATCATTTGGCAGCAGAAAAATCTTTGAATCCTCCGTGGCGCTTACACTGTAGGGACTTATCTGCGTGCGGGTGAAAACAATGTCAACTCCTACGGCATATGAAGGCCCCGCCTTTTGCAAAAGAAACTGAGAACCGTCTAAATACATTTTGGTGACACAAAATTCCCCTTCTAATATGATTCCTATGAAATTCTGGAAATCGTCTTCCGACACGAAAATCTCCCCCTTCTGATAGGACTTAATGTTTCCGGAAAAAGAAGAAAAATTCTTTCGAATTGTTTCCTTGCTTATGCCCTGAAAAATTTTTGAATCCGCCAAAACTGAAATTATCAAATCCATAACTTACACCCCGCTAACTATTTCTCCTATAAATTATAGTACATAACAGGGCTTTTGACAAATCTGAAAATGCGAATTTCAGAATGCAATCGGTATGTGAATTATATTGTTCAATTTTAAGATGAATATTTTAAGGATTTATGTTATCATCAAAAAAAGGGGGTTCGGAAATGAGTCACGCGAATGAGGTTAATCACTTGAAACAAGCAAATAATAATGACATCTGGCTTACTATATCTGAAATGGCAAAAATACACGGCATATCCAGGCAGACTCTGATTTATTATGACAAGATTAAGCTTTTCAGTCCATCATTTGTAGATGCGAACGGTTACCGCTATTATAGCGCTGAGCAGATACCTCTTTTAAGGGAAATCTGTTTTTTGAAATCAATTGGCATCAGACTGGAAGATATCAAAATCGGCACCAACATCACGTGTAGTGACGATGCGGTGGATATTCTGCGAACCCAGGAACAGGAAATTGCAGGACAGATAGATATATTGAATAAGCAGATGATTCAGATCAGGGAACGGATTGATGTCTGCAAGGAGTCTTTCAGGGATATCCACGAGGAACAAAAACCATCTATCCAGGAATTTCCAGAGAGAAAGGCTGTATGGCTTCCCTGGGATGATGAGGAAGTTACCCACCCGGGAATCCATCGAACCCTTTCACGGATTTGGAACATTCTGCTGGATGAAGGATATCTCCCAAACCGTTACTGGGGAGCTGTGCTCTTCCAGGAGTATCTGGATTCTGAAAATCCGCTGCAAAATGCCGGAGGATGTACTTTCGTGCCCCGGGAAATGAAAGATGGGCCAAATACGATTATTTTTCCGGCAGGAAAATATGCATGCATGTCTAAGTATGGCATGCCGTATGAAACAAAATATGTGCAGATGCTTCTGCAATGGATAAAAGAGAACGGTTATAAAGTAATTGGCAATATTTATGATGCGTGCATCATGGACTCCATCATTTATAAAAACGAAAGAGAAGTGGATTTGTGCCAGCTGCAGATTCCGATTGCTCCGTTATAAAATAGCTCCCCCCGCCCTGCGTGAGTAATCGGGTGCCGGCGGGGAGCTTTTTTTGACTGTGCATGCAAAGCCTCTAAAGGATAGACTGAATGGCGTTATAATGTTATAATATGCTAACCTACACAACGTAAAATCGGGAGGTATATTCGTGGTGAATCAAAAGTTCAAAGAAGAATTCATCAGGACATACAATAGCGGAAAGTATGAAGGCTATGTATGGAATATTTTCAAAAAAACGGAAGACTCAGAAGAAAAATTCAAAAAAGATGTAGCCTCTTTTGAATTGAATGAAATTGAAGCGCTGCTGCAATCATTTGGTTCAACTTCCATTCAATCGCTCAGGGTGATTGCGTGCATTTTGAGAAAATACACAGCCTATGCGGTCACAAAAAAACTCCCGGGAGTGGATTTGAATCACTTTGACGAGGTGACTACGGCTTTGCTGGAAAACTGCGTACACAAATCGGAACGGAACGAAAAATTCATATCCCGTAACCGTCTGCTGAATTTTGTTGCTGAACTTCCAAATAGCGGGGACCAATTTCTGATTATGGCTCTCTATGAGGGGCTTGGAGGGGATCTGCTCTCTGAAATCACAATGACGGCAGGCGCTGGAATAAACGAAGACAAAAATATAATCAGCCTGTACGGCGGCAGGACAATCGAATGCAGCAGCAGGCTGATTGCTGTTGCCCGGGATGCGGCGGATAATTACCGATATGAAAGTTTAAATGAAAAGTCCTTGAATCAGCGAGAGATGAGGCTGATATCAGACAGGATATTTAAAGCCCGCAATAATGCGACGGAACCGGATGCCTATCATGCGTATCACAGGGCATTAAGAAGATTGAATGAAATCCGGGAGTATCTTGGATACAGAAGTCTGAATGTAGGAAGTCTGCGAATAAGCGGTTTTGCACAGGCCATTTTGGATCTGATGGATGATCAGGACATGCCTTTCAGGGCTGTGTACAAGACGGATGAATTCAAGGAACTGGCCAGCAGATATGGCTACAGAAAATATGCTTTCAGCAGGCTGAAGGTCACACTGGGCGAATATATGGATTGCAGTGCCTGAATACCTGGTAGGTTTTTTTGTGAAAAGAGTGAATGATGGCGAACAGAAATAAATCTTTTGCAGGAGAAGAAAATGGGGAAAAATGTACCGAACTTCCATATCGTGAAAAAACTAGAAACCCAGTCTGCCAAACGCAAAACAATGATGATAACAGTCGTCTATTTTTTGTTTGGATGCACCTGGATAGTTGTGACTGATTTTGTGGCCAGATCAGTGTCAGGTGAAAATGTAGAAGCCTTCATGTTCAGTGTCACTAAGGGAATAATATACGTCTGTATAACGGCTGTCCTGATTTACGGCCTTGTTTATTCTGCCTTGCGGAAACTGATGAATTCGGAGTTGAGGCTGACAGAAAGCGAAGCTCTCTTTCACACTATTTTCGACCAGTCACCTATCGGTGTGGCCATAATCCAGGACATACCCGGGAAGATGACAAACAAAGTCTTTTCCCGTATTAATCCCATGTTTGGGCAAATCACAGGAAGAGACGAAACGGAATTAAAAGCAACAGAATGGGATGCAATAACCCATCCGGAGGACCTGGGCAAGGCTCGGGATTTATTCGAAAAGCTGAAATTAGGTGAGATTGAAAGATACACCCTGGAAAATCGATGTATGAAACCGGATGGATCTATTAACTGGGTAGAGCAGACTGTTACACCTTTGAATATATATGACAATTCCACTGCCTGCTCCTATTTGGCTCTGGTAAGGGATATCCATGAAAGAAAAACAACTCTGGACACCTTACGGGAGGTAGAGAGAAGCAAGTCAGTTCTGCTTTCCAATCTGCCGGGAATGGCATACCGCTGTAAATACGATCCAGAGTGGACAATGCTGTTTGTATCGGAAGGATGCTTTTCTCTGACCGGGTATACTCCGAAAATGCTTATCGGCAACAGGAATCTATCATTTAAGGAACTGATTGTGCCCCGATACCGGGATTATCTTGAGGAGGAATGGAAAAAAGCTTTAGTGGAGAAGAAACAATTTCAGGCTGAATATGAAATTCTGACGGCTGAAGGTCAGACGAAATGGGTGCTGGAAATGGGTCAGATTATTTTTGACGAAAATAATCTGGTGGAAGCCCTGGAGGGTATACTGATTGACATAACAGCCCGGAAAGAACAGGAGCGCATGCTTAAATATTTTGGAGTGCATGACCCATTGACAGGCTTATACAACCGCAGGCACCTGGAGGAGCTTCTGGGTGCGTACGAATTGACCGGGGACAAGGTTAATAGGGCTCTGGCCGTATTGAGGTTCAAGAAACTCAACTCTCTCAGCTTAGCCTACGGATACCAATTCAGTGAAAATCTGCTCAGGGAGCTGGCTTCGAGCCTGTCTGTCCTTACCGGGAAAAGCTGCAGGCTTTTTCAGGTATCCTTTGAACGGATGGCTTTTTACATCACAGGATATGATAAGACGGAATATCTGTCGGAGTTTTGCGGCAGGATTCGGAACTTGCGGGAAATAGAAAGCGTTTTGGAGCTGACCGGATGCGGGATTGGTGTCTTGGAATTGGATGAGTGGGATTGTGATGCGGCAGAGGCTATTAAAAATGCATCTATCGCCGCAGAGCAGACTGTCAATGGGGAGGGGAGCGGCAGCTGTTTCTTTACGGAAGACTTACGGGGCAAAGTCATACGTGGGGCCCGGATAAAGGCAATACTTTTAGAGGCAGCTTTTACGGAAAATGATGACACCTTATATCTGGAATACCAGCCGCTGCTCGACCTGAAAACAAATAAGATTGCTGGGCTGGAAGCTCTGGCCAGGCTAAGAGATGAAAAGCTGGGAGTCATTTCGCCGGCGGAATTTATTCCCTTGGCTGAGGAAATGCAGCTGATACTGCCGTTGGGGCAGAAAATCATCAGGCTGGCATTTGGCTTGATGAACAGACTAGAGAAGTCCGGTTATGGTGATGTACAGGTTAATGTCAACATCTCCGGTATCCAGCTTATTCAGGAGGATTTTACGGATGGACTTATCCGGATGGCACAGAAAAGCGAGGTTAACTTGAAAAATCTTGTGCTGGAGATAACAGAATCGGTATTATCGGATAATTATGAAGCGGTTAATGAAAGGCTTGGAAGGATTAAAACATTTGGCGTAAGAGTTGCGATTGATGATTTTGGAACGGGTTATTCCTCCTTAGCCAGGGCAAGAGAACTTAATGCGGATTACCTGAAGATAGACAAGTGTTTTGTGGACAACCTGCTCACTTTAAGTTCAGATGAAACAATCGTGGGAGATATCATTTCTATGGCTCACAGGATGGGGCACTGCGTCGTGGCAGAAGGGGTAGAAGATGAACGACAGTATCAATATTTGAAGGAACATGGCTGTGACTACATCCAAGGGTATTATTTCAGCAGGGCCCTGGCCCCCGAGAAAGTAATGGAGCTGATCAAGGGAGTCAATAGTTTAACCGTGGCTAAAATTCGAGAGGTAAGCAGGAAAAGAGAACAACCATTATCGGAGCGGTTTTAGCAGCAATGCCAATATGGTAAATCTGGATTATAAAACGGTCGGCATCTCCGTATTTGTTGCCAAAACCCCGACAGGTACCGCTTATTGCGCAGTTCAACTCTTTGGATATTAAAAACCAGATTCGGAATATCCTGCTGAAAGCAAAGCTCTAGAACCGGAAAATGTGCATATTATATGCGTTTTTGTTGACATTTGATGTTGTATATCATATCATAAAACATAGTTGAACATTTAGCAAAACTAGTGAAAACTAGTGACGCAAAGCTTTAGTCTAAGGCGGTTTCCGCTATGATTGTCAAGTTGCAATTGTATAACCTGTGCTGAGCAGGTTCTATGGTTGCATTTTTTTTAAAAAAATTAACCGGAGGCATAGCGTAATGATTTATCTACTTCTTGGTCTGGCGGCCTTTCTGTTATTTTTTTTGTATGATATCAACCAGATCATCCTGAAGAAGACAATCTTAAGTTATTCCTTCTTTGGAGGATCCTCCCTTCTTATTGTATCGACATCCGGCATTTTCCTGTCGGAACGTGAGAATATGCTGACGGATATGTTCCGTACTGGCATATGTGCCGCTTTGGCACTAGTCTTTCTGATATTATTGATTTATACGCTGTTTTTTGCCCTTCCCTTTAAAGATACGTATGTGGAAAAGACAGATACCCTCAAGGTATGCGACGAGGGTGTTTATGCCCTCTGCAGACACCCCGGCGTAATATTCTTTTTTTTGTTCTATGTATCTGCGGCTTTTGCTGTACAAATTCCCTTGTTTTGGGCAGCAACAGGCATGTTCAACGTTCTGAATATTCTATATGCGCTGTTTCAGGACCGATGGACTTTCATGAAGTTGTTTGAGAATTATGATGAATATCAAAAGAACACACCGTTTTTGATTCCGAATTTAAAAAGTATAAAAAAATGTATACAGATCCTATAAGAGGAAGGAAATTATGGTATAATGAAGTTTGAGGAGAAGTTGAAGAAACGCCAGTACAGCCAATTATGGCAGGAATACTGTGGATTTCTGGATCTGGATATAGATTCTTACATGAACATCCAAAACCGGCTGATGCAGGAACAGATTTCACTTTGGAGCAAATGTGAACTGGGGCGGAAAATGCTGGCTGGAAAGCAGCCCCCCAAAACAATTGAAGAATTCAGGGAAATGGTTCCGTTAACCACCTATGGTGATTATGCGGATTTTCTGCTACAGAAAAAAGGGGATATGCTTCCGGATGAACCGGTTATCTGGATACAGACGACCTGGGAATGCGGGAAGCATCCCATCAAAGTGGCCCCTTATACCAGCAGTATGCTGGATACGTATAGGAACAATATCATTGCCTGCCTCATACTCTGTACAAGCACTGAAAAAGGGAAATTTAATGCACGGGAAACCGATAAATTCCTGTATGCCCTGGCGCCCCTGCCTTATGCCACGGGGCTTATGCCGCTGGCCCTGAATGAAGAAATCAGCATTGAGTTTCTCCCGCCAGTAAAGGACGCAATGCAGATGACATTTAGTGAGAGGAATAAAAAAGGGTTTAAAATGGGCTTAAAAAAGGGGATAGATATCTTTTTTGGACTCGGATCGGTTGCATACTACGTCAGCCTGAGCGTTTCAACCCTGGGAAAAGGTTCTTCCGGAAAAAGCAGCCTGATGAGTATTTCACCCAAGATTTTAACCAGATTTCTTATAGCGAAATACTTATGTAAAAAAGAGAATCGTGACCTGAAACCAAAGGATCTTTTCAAACTGAAAGGTTTTATGTGCGCCGGAACTGATAACCGCTGTTACAAGGATGATCTGGAAGAGCTGTGGGGCGTGCGACCGATGGAGCTTTTTGCCGGAACGGAACCATCCATCATCGGCACAGAAACGTGGACAAGGAATGGCATGTACTTCTTTCCTGATGCATGCTTTTATGAATTCATTCCGGAGGCGGAAATGCTGAGAACCTTCGAGGAGGAGGGCTACAAGCCCGCTACCTATCTCATGAACGAAGTCATACCCGGACAAAAATACGAGTTGGTAATATCTGTCTTAAAAGGGGGAGCCTTCGTCAGGTACCGGGTCGGGGACGTATACGAATGTGTTGGCTTGGAGAGCAGGGAAGAGGGGACGAGAATCCCGCGGTTCATTTACATAGACCGTATCCCTACTATTATTGACATTGCAGGATTTACCCGGATATCCGAACATTCAATTCAGAACGTCATCGAGTTATCCGGACTTCCCATCGAAAATTGGGTTGCCGTCAAGGAATACAGACAAAATCGCCCCCTCATGCATATATACGTGGAGATGAAGGAGGGTCAGATCCTGAACACGGCGGTGAGTAGAGAAATTTTAAAAGAGCATCTGACAATATATTTTAAATATGTGGACAGTGATTATCAGGATTTGAAGAAGATTCTGGGAATGGATCCTCTGGAGATTACGATTTTAAAATGCGGGACCTTTTCCTTTTATGAAAAATCTACTAGTAAGAAACTCAGACGCATTAACCCGCAGCCCTATGATGTTATGGAGTTATTGAAGATAGACAAGAAGGATTTCAAGTTGATGGGAAGGAGAGGTTAATAATGGGCAGTTTTGCATTCATATCAATTATCGCCTTATTATGCTATGTTTTCCTTCTGCTGGCATTATTGGCGGCAAAAAAGAACACGATAGTAAATGCATTTCTGCTTATCCTTGCTGCCCTCATACTCTGGACAGGAGGATCCTTCTGCATGAGGATGCAACTGTGGCCCGGCCTGAAAATCTGGTACGATGTCTCTATTCTGGGACTTACGCTTCTTGCATATGCTTTTTACTTTTTTGTCAGCAGATTTGCAGACTTAAAAAAAACTCCGGCCGGGAAGTTCTGGTTGGCTGTTATCATCATTATCAATATAATCAATGTGGCAACCGGATATTTCCTGGCTGCGCCCAAGCCGGAAATTTCTGATGAAGGTGAAGTGATCTTCGTATATCAGTACACATGGGCGATAATAATCCTGTTCGGTGCATGTGCCTTAATCATCCTTCATATGCTGTACAACCTTTTCCGGTATTACAAGAATAATACTCTGGCAAAAGGGCAATTCATGCCTATCCTGATCGGAATCATCGTTTTGTTTGCCGGGAATATAGGAATCATGCTGCCATTCTTCACAGGATTTCCAACAGATATCCTGGCTGGCATCATCAATGCGTTATTCATGTTTTATGCGCTTTACAAGAGGAAATTGTTTCAGCTCAAGCTCGTCATCTCACGGGGAACCTGTTATGTAGTTACGGCGGGTTTGTCTTTTGTTATATTCTATTATATGATCAGTCCGTTGGAAAAACTCATTACCGAAAAGTTCAGCCTGTCTTCCCGTAATACTATACTGGTAATCGTGGTGATCTTTACCCTGTTTGCGCTTATACTATATTACGCTCTGAAAAGGTTTCTAGATAAAATATTTATCCGGGACGAAATCATGCAGGCGGAGAGTCTGAAGAATTTCAGCCTGAATGCGTCAAAGAGCCTGGATGTATCGGAAATATTGAAAGAGATTACCAATGTTATCCAAAAATCTATTTCGGTCAGGAAGATTTTCATTTGTATTGCGGACAAGAAAAATAGCAAATTCGAGGTACTGCACAGCACCAATCCTTTAGAGAACAAAAAATACAATATTAATGTGGAGAATCCGCTGATTGCCGAGCTGGAAAAGAATAATGAATGTCTGATGATGAAAGATTTCAGGCGCACAACCGAATACAAATCCATGTGGGAAGCGGAGAAAAAACAGCTTCAGGAGTTAGGAATTGAGTGTGCAGTTCCCCTTATGGACGACAGCGGCATGATGGGAATAGTTTTTTTGTGTGAAAAAGAAAAAAAGGCAGGTTTTACCTATAATGATATCGTTTTTCTGAATTCCGTGAAATCTATCGGTTCCATAGCAGTAAAAAACTCCCGACTTTTTGAACAGGCCTATATGGAAGCTCGGACGGATGACTTGACAGGCCTTCTCAATAGAAAATATTTTTATGAAATTCTGCAGCAGGAATTCGAGAATAATACTGGCGGATGCCTTTCTTTGATCATTTTGAATTTGGATGATTTCAAACTCTATAATCAGCTGTACGGAATCAAAGAAGGCGACAACGCCCTACGGAAAGTCGCCCGGATTGTCAAGGCAAGTGTGGGTGCAAGCGGCCATGTGGCCCGGTACAGTGGAAAGGAATTTGCTATAATATTACCGAAATATGACCTGCTGTCATCCAAAAACCTGGCTGAAATCATCCGCAAACAAATCATGAACATGAACAGAAGAGAGTCGGATTACACATTCAAGATGCTGACGGTCAGTGGGGGGATCTCTTCCATACCATACTCGGCCAGTACAGTAAAAGAATTGATAGAAAATGCCGATATGGCTATTTACAAGGTTAAACACAGCGGGAAAAATGCTGTTATGGTGCATGTGGGAAGGAATCCGAACCCGGAAGAAAGAACTGCCACCCGCAGCGAAAGTAAGGAGACAATCTACCTGGAATACGAGCAGACCATTGGTGCGCTGACGGCGGCCATCGACACGAAAGACCATTATACCTTTAAACACTCCAGAAACGTTGCGTACTATGCGACGGAACTTGCCTATGGTTATGGAATGGATGAAGATTTTATTGAAATCGTCAGGGAGTCCGCATTATTGCATGATGTGGGCAAAATAGGAATCCCTGAGCAGATTCTGAATAAAGAGGACAAACTATCGGATGAAGAATTTAGTACTGTCAAAGGACATGTGGAGAATTCCATTGGAATAATCAGAAATCTTCCGTCCTTGGACTATGTTATCCCTGCGGTCATTGGACACCATGAGAGATATGACGGAAACGGATATCCGCGAAAGATTGCCGGAAACGACATTCCTCTTTCCGCCAGGATATTATGTGTCGCAGATGCCTTTGATGCGATGACGACGAAACGTCCCTACAAGGCACCACTTTCTGTAGGGGAATCGCTGCAGCGTCTGCAGGAAGATGCCGGGCTTCAATTCGATCCGGAATTAGTGCCGATTTTTGTGGGATTGGTGAATCAAGGAGTTATTAAAATATGTGAGGATTAATCCGGAAAGACAGTATAACAGGAGGAAAGAAATATGCAGCAACTGCTCGACGGAATTGTTAGATTTAGAAGGGAGGATTTTGAATCCCATAAGGAGCTTTTTAAGGAATTAAAGGAACAGCAGCGTCCACACACGCTTTTTATAGCCTGTTCGGACTCCAGGGTGGATCCGAATCTGATAACAGGGACACTTCCGGGAGAACTCTTTATTATTCGCAATATTGCGAACATTGTTCCTCCGTATAGAGAAAGCGGAGAATATGCAGGTACGACATCTGCCATTGAATATGCAGTGAAGGTTCTGGAGGTTGAAAATATTATCGTCTGCGGACACTCCAATTGCGGAGGGTGTGCGGCAAGCCTCCATTCTTCGGACATGCTGAATGAACTTCCGCATACACACAAGTGGCTGGAACTGATTAATCCGGTTCGCGACACAGTTTTGCGTGAAATGGACAGCATGGAGCCGGAAGCGTGGGAATGGATGATGGAACAAGGGAATGTGGTAGAGCAGCTGAAGCATCTTCTTACATATCCATATATCAAAGAAAAAATAATGTCGGGGGAACTGGCCTTAAGCGGATGGCATTATATTATTGAGACGGGTGAAGTATTCATTTATGATAAGGATACGGGAGAATTTCATCTTGCAAATGAGATAAGAAAAAACCGGAAGGGTTAATCCCCCTTCCGGTTTCCTGAGTGTTGATTAGAACCAAAAATACATTACGACTAAGATAATGATTAAGCCCACAACAAGACCAATGATTTTGTCTTTCATAGTTGCGCTTTTAAGCGGATTATTCTGATCCTTGTTCATTCTACGCCCTCATTTCATGTATTGAAAGTATACGGTAATCTGTTTTTCATTATACGCTGTATTTCAGCTATACAGTCAACTTTAAATCAATATTCCGAAAATTTCGGGCAGTATGTGGAGCACTTCTGAAGGTTTGGCTGTGGTTTGGCGAAAAATCCAATAATCATGCCGGCAGCAAAGATCATAAAATTCATTCGTGTTAACGTTCTCATAGTTAATCCCTCCTTTTCTTTGATAATAGCATAAATAAAGATGGTCATTTATCTTTTAGACATGGGATTGATTGTTTTAATGCATAAATAGATCGTGCGTATAATTATAATAAGGAGGAAGCATGAGGATAGGATATGCATGCCTGGCCGTAGGAGTGCCAGACACCGGTTTTCGAAGCTGCACCATGAAAAATGCCGACGAGGAGAGGCTGACGGCAATAATCAGTCATAATCTCCACTCGTTGGAGAAAATCATGGAATATAACCATAAAAATGGCATCCGTATGTTCCGGATAAGCTCTGACCTGATTCCCTTTGGTTCCAGTCCGGTCAATTTCCTGGAATGGTGGAATATTTTCGGGGATGAGTTTAAAAGGATTGGGGACATGGTTAAAAAGTACGACATTAGAGTATCCATGCATCCGGGACAGTATACGGTTTTGAATTCCCCGGATGCAAACATCGTCGAGCGGGCAGTGCTTGACCTTCAGTATCATACAAGGATATTGGATTGTATGGGCGTGGATAAGACGTGTAAAATAATACTCCATGTGGGTGGAGTCTATGGAGACAAGGCGCAGGCTGCACGCAGGTTTGAATTAAACTGGAGGGGAATGAAGGATTCGGTGAAAGAGAGACTGGTCATTGAAAATGATGATAGGAACTACACTGTGGAGGACGTTCTGGAAATCAGCGGAAGGGTAGGTGTTCCGGTTGTGTTTGACAATCTCCATCATGCCCTGAACCCTTCTATTGAAAAGAACCCTGACTTTTTCTGGGTTGCAGAGTGCGGAAAGACCTGGAAGAGAATGGATGGAAATCCAAAGATTCACTATTCACAGCAGAATGGGAATAAAAAAAAGGGCTCCCACTCCGACATCATCCGGATTCGTGAATTTATGGAGTATTTGGATGGTCTGGGAAATGAGGGTCCGGATATAATGCTGGAGGTAAAGGATAAAAATCTTTCTGCAGTCAAATGTATTAACTGTGTCACCCCTGGCAAAACGGCACGAAAACTGGAACTGGAATGGAGCCGCTACAAATACAAGGTTCTGGAAAATTCACAGGAAAAGTACAACCAAATCCGGAAGATGCTCAAGGACAAGGAATGTTCCCCTGTCTCTTTTTACAGTGTACTGGAAGAAGCCCTGGATATGCAGGGCAATGCGGGAAGCTTCATAAATGCCGCTCAGCATGTGTGGGGCTACTTTAAGGACCATGCGGATGAAATGGAAAGGGAGAAGTTTAAAAAGGCAATGGTTAGTTTCCAAAGAGGAGACCTGCCATTGTCAGCCATAAAGAAGTATATGTGGAAACTGTCGGTAAAATATCAGGAAGAATATCTGCTGAATTCATATTATTTTATTTTATAAAGATCGGCCTCATACATACAAAGTATATGAGTGACAAATCTTATCCTTTGTAGTATCTTAAATATTATGAAAAGAATGGATGAGATAATAATGAAGGACAGAACAAAAGTGTTTTGTGTCTTTTCCTGGTTGGCCGTGTTGGTTTTAATGGCTCTTATATTCTATCTTTCGGCCGAACCAGCCGAGCAGTCCAACGAACTGAGCACGGGAATTACAAGAACGATTTTAAATGCTTTACAGGGGCAGATCCCGTTTATGGCGGATATGAGTCTGGAAACTTTTAACCATATAATCAGGAAGACGACACATTTTATGGCATATATGCTGTTGGGGATGCTGGTGCTGAATGCGCTTGGAATAAAGGGATGGAAGAAGACCCTTCTGGCGTTTGCTATCAGTGCTGCCTATGCGGCCAGCGACGAAACGCACCAGCTGTTCGTCCCAGGCAGAGGCGGCCAGCTGAAAGATGTGATCCTGGACAGTTCCGGCTCAGCATTTGGAATAGGGGTCATGACATTTTTTTACCGGATCAGGAGAAAAACTTTCGGGAGAAAAGGGTGATATAATCGGAGGAAGCCGATAGGCCACACATGTAATAGTGCTGGGATATACAGATAATTATTTTTTTAAATAAAAAGTACTTGAAAAAAATCAAGAATGCTATTATAATAACTCTTGTGTTGTTTGCGGGTGTAGTTCAATGGTAGAACACTAGCCTTCCAAGCTAGATACGCGGGTTCGATTCCCGCTACCCGCTTTTTAAAAGTCCCTTAACTTCGTTAAACGTGAGTTAAAGGGATTTTTTTTAGAGTTGTTTACTGAAAGGCAGAATATTTTGGATAAGAATGATGCAAACGGAAAACTTTTTTCGAGACGAATAATGGAACTGGCCGTGAGAGCCTATGAAAACGGTCATTATACCTTTACCGGATTTTTGAACCCTACGGAAGTGGACACTTTCCTACGGATTCAACCTGACCTGAAGTTTATATCGTCGATTATCCACGGCGGTGGTGAAAACAATGAAAGACAGATGATCCGCTTCGGAGGCCCGGATATGATGGGCTACGAAGAAGATTTTCCTATCGACATTATTGGGGTCAGACCCCTGGCGGCGAAGTTTGCCGATGATCTGAACCATCGTGATTTTCTCGGGGCGGTCATGAATCTTGGGATTGAAAGAGACGTGGTGGGGGACATTCTGGTTAAGGAAAACAACGGTTATATTTTCTGTGCCAGACATATATCACATTTTATAATGGAAAATCTGACAAAAATAAAGCATACAGACGTTAGATGCCTGATTTTGGACGAGTCTCCGGAGGATATCCAGCCTAAACGACAGGAAGAAAAAATAAATGTGAATTCCCTACGCTGTGATGCGGTAGTGGCGAAGCTCTGCCACCTGTCAAGAAACCAGGGTCTGGAACTATTCCAGGCCAAAAAGGTCATTATCAATGGAAGGATTGTGGAGAATAACAGCCAGATGCTTAAAGAACAGGATGTGGTCGTTATCCGTGGATACGGGAAATTCGTCATGATGGGAATCTCCCATATTACAAAAAAAGACAGAATAGTGGTAATTGTAGAAAAATTTCTGTAGAGGCATTGCTCTGTCTACTGGAAAGATTATAAAAAAAATAATTGGTGAAAGTCAAAAATATAACAATAATGATAAAAATTAAATTAAATTGACAAAAAATTTCTTCTGTACTAGAATTGCGAATGTGAGAAAGATGTATGGAAAAACGTACAATAAACAGGAGGAATCATTTATGAGCAGAAGAGCAGGATTTGTATTACAGGATCGAGTTGCTATTATAACAGGCGGAGCAAGCGGATTAGGATTGGCTACCGCAAAGAACTTCATTTTAAGTGGCGCGAAAGTCATGATTGCAGATTATAGCGATAAAGGTGCGGAAGTTGCCAAAGAAATCGGAGCGTCCTTTGTTAAGGTTGATGTATCCGTTGAAGCTGATGTTAAGAGTATGGTAGAAAAAACAGTTGAAGAGTTTGGCCGTCTGGATATACTGGTGGCAAGTGCCGGTATCGGCGGACAGCAGAATATGATTGCTGACGAGAACATGGAAAACTGGAACAGAGTAAATGAAGTTGACTACACAGGAGTTATGCTTTCAGATAAATATGCAATCATGCAGATGAGAAAACAGGGCGGCGGAGGAGCTATCGTAAACCTGGCATCCATGTTCGGTCTGGTCGCCGTTCCTACCAACATTGCGTATTCTGCAGCTAAAGGCGGGGTAATAAACCTGACAAAGGCTGCCGGGACGGCGTATGCTCATGAAGGAATCCGCGTAAACGCTGTATGTCCAGGAGTTATAGATACTCCGTTGATTCCGGAAGATGCAAAGGTACAGTACAGAATGCTGCACCCGATGCGGAGGCTCGGAGAGGCATGGGAGGTAGCAACACTGATCACATTCCTTTGCACCGATGATGCGAAATTCATCAGCGGCGCAGCTATACCGATCGATGGCGGATATACAGCTGTATAAGAGTTAAATAAAATTCACTAACGGTTCTGACGTTTTATACGCCAGAACCGTTTTTTTTGAAAAATTCAAGGGAAGAAACAAAAAGCAGGATATATAATTTACGATATGTGGGGAAATATGATATAGTGAATGAAATAATTTGTTGAAGAGGAAGAATATATGGATTTTAAGGAACTTGGATTGGATAATGCTGTAATTGAAGGCCTGAAAAAAGAAGGAATCAGAATTCCCACCGGTGTGCAGCAGGTGGTGATACGTCCGATTATGGAGAAAAAGGACCTGATTGCACAATCGGAAACAGGCTCAGGCAAGACACTGGCGTATCTGCTGCCAGTCTATCAGATGCTGCTGCCTGCAGAAAAAGGAATAAAGATACTAGTACTTGTCCCGACTCATGAGCTTGCCCTGCAGGTTCAAAGACAGGTGGAATCTTTATCCGGGAACTCTGGACTGGACATTGCTTCAACTGTGGTTCTGGGCAATGTCAATATAAACCGGCAGATCGAAAAACTAAGGGAAAAACCGCAGATCGTTATCGGAACTCCAGGCAGAATATTAGAACTTATCAAGAAGAAAAAAATCCCTGCTCATCTGATAAAAACCGTTATTGTGGATGAAGCGGACAAGATGCTGGACAAGGATAATAAGGAAGATGTTAAGGCTGTCATCAAGTGCTGTATGCGCGATACCCAACTGCTCATGTTTTCCGCCAGTCTTGGAAAAGATATGCTCGTCGAAGCAGCTCTGATTTCCAAGGAACCCGAAATAATACGGGTTTCGGAAAAAGTGAGAATCCCCGAAAACATCAGCCATATATGCTTCCTGGTTGAAAGACGTGAAAAAATCGAATTGCTCAGAAAAATTGTCACAAGCATCAAACCGGCCAAGGCCATGGTCTTTATCAATAATCCTGCGGATATTGAAGAACTTACCGGAAAGCTGAAATTTCATCATTACAATGCGGAGTGTATCCATGGGGGGAAAACCAAGGAAGAAAGAAAAAAGGTAATCCAGGATTTCCGTCTTGGAAAGCTGCCGTTGCTTATAGCAACGGACATTGCGGCAAGAGGACTTCATTTCGAAGATGTCACAGCAGTGTTTCATGTAAGCATACCGGAAACACCTTCAGATTATCTCCACAGGGCAGGAAGAACCGGAAGAAACAACAAAAAAGGCCTGAGCATCTCCGTTGTCACAAAGTCGGAAATGAAAAGGATCAAAGACATAGAAAAAGAATATGGAATAAAAATCACATTGATGAAAATGGACCATGGAAAAATGCAGCCGGATACCCAGATGGAGGGTTAAAGCAGCGGAGCTGTACATTCTGGATGGAACACGCAGTGAATTACATTCGTACTTGAATTTATCATTCCCAGCATATATAATAAACAAGTTTATGAAACATAGTAATACCATGGAGGATTTATATTTGGAAGATTATACAAATGAAATAAATAGAAGAAAAACGTTCGCGATTATTTCCCATCCGGATGCAGGAAAGACAACACTGACAGAAAAGCTTCTGCTGTTCGGCGGAGCCATAAACCTTGCCGGTTCCGTCAAGGCAAAGAAGACAAACAGACATGCAGTTTCTGACTGGATGGAGATAGAAAAGAAGCGTGGAATTTCGGTGACCTCTTCTGCCATGCAGTTTGACTATGATGGCTACTGCATAAATATCCTGGATACGCCAGGACATGAAGATTTCTCAGAGGACACCTACAGAACCCTGATGGCCGCCGACTCAGCCGTTATGGTAATCGATGCGGCGAAGGGTGTGGAAAAGCAGACTGAGAAGCTCTTTAAGGTCTGCGTAATGCGAAACATCCCGATTTTCACCTTTATAAACAAGCTGGATCGGGAATCAAAGGACATTTTTGAATTAATGGACGAGATAGAAACCGTTCTTGGAATACAGACATATGCCATGAACTGGCCGATAGGTTCCGGCAAGAATTTTAGGGGAATCTACGACAGGAACACAAAACATATCACACGGTTTTATGCCGCGAATAACGGACAGAAATTAGTGGCCAGCGTGGAAGCGGATCTGGGAGATCCTTGTCTGGATGAACTCATTGGACAGCAGAATCATGAGATTCTGATCGATGAAATCGCTCTCTTAGATGGAGCCAGCAGCGAATTTGACATGGAACAGATATTGAATGGAAAGCTGACACCGGTTTTCTTTGGTTCGGCACTTACCAATTTTGGCGTAGAAACCTTTCTGAAGCAATTTTTGGCAATGTCACCAACACCACTTCCGAGGGAATCTTCAGAGGGTAAAATCATCCCGACAGAGAATGAATTTTCTGCATTTGTATTCAAAATACAGGCGAACATGAACAAGGCACACAGAGACAGGATCGCCTTTATGCGAATTTGCTCCGGAAAATACACGGCCGGTATGGAAGTGAACCATGTCCAGGGAAACAAAATCATCCGTCTTTCACATTCCCAGCAGCTGATGGCCCAGGAGAGGCACATAATTGAAGAAGCCTATGCTGGGGATATTATCGGTGTATTTGATCCCGGCATCTTTTCCATTGGCGACACATTGTGTTCCAAAGACAGAAACTTCGTATATGAAGGAATTCCAACCTTTGCACCGGAACACTTTGCAAAAGTACGCCAGGTGGACACAATGAAGAGAAAGCAGTTTTTAAAAGGTGTAACCCAGATTGCCCAGGAGGGCGCCATTCAGATTTTTCAGTCCTATAACACGGGAATGGAAGAGATTATCGTAGGTGTTGTGGGAACCCTGCAGTTTGACGTGCTGAAATTCCGTCTGGAATCCGAATATGGTGCGGAAATCCGGCTCGAACCATTGCCGTATGAACATATACGCTGGATTGAAAATGAGGATATCGACATCCAGGATCTGAGCGTTTCTTCGGACACAAAGAAAATTAAGGATTTAAAAGGAAATCCGCTGCTGATTTTTGTCAACAGCTGGAGTATACAGACGGCGCTGGATAGAAATAAAGGTCTCAGACTGTCAGAATTTGGAAAATAGCGAAATGTAGTGTATAATGTGTGGAAATGAAATGATATAGGAGGAATACTAATGCAGCTGGAAGATTTGAGAAAAGAAATGGTTACGGCCATGAAGGCAAAAGACAAAGTAAGGAAAGAAACGATTTCATCCCTCGTTTCAGCCGTGAAAAAACTGGCCATCGATGAAGGCTGCCGGGAGGAAGTTCCAGAAGAACTGGTCACCAGGGCAATCCTGAAGGAAATGAAAACCATAAAGGAACAGGTGGACACCTGTCCGGATGAAAGGGTCGATTTAAAAGAAGAGTACAACGCAAGATATGAAATCATAAAGGAATTTGCACCATCCATGATGGATGCGGAAGAAGTAAAAGCCTTTATTCAGGAAAAGTTTGCTGATGTCCTGGCCGCAAAAAACAAAGGCCTGGTCATGAAAAGCATAATGCCGGAGCTTAAAGGAAAAGCAGACGGAAAAGTAATAAATCAGGTTGTTGCAGAACTTTGCGATTAACTGTCCCTAAGCCTCTGACCTATGTAAAATAGGCCGGGGCTTTTTTTTGTGTGTGCCCAGCATGGGCACAATCTTAAGGGTTAAAGTCCCTAGTCTGCCCTAGTAGTGGGAAAGACATAGCCTAAGACAAGGGTGTCGTGAGCGATTGCGAATCTGAAGGAAGTCCGTGGGCAAATCTCTGGTCTGACGAACAGAAATCATATCAGGCAATTATTATGGATAAGGCTGCACAACAAGTTGAAGTCCAATAACTACTCGGGAAATAATAATTGTAAATATGGCAGATACATGGAGAGGAAGATTGTGCTCTTACCTGGGGAGGTCTCATGGACGTGACAAGAAGGATAAAATATTCCACGTTACGGTTGA
>NZ_FQYT01000010.1 GCF_900141895.1 Parasporobacterium paucivorans DSM 15970
GGTCCCTATCCGGCGTGGGCGCAGGATATTTGAGAGGAGCTATCCCTAGTACGAGAGGACCGGGATGGACTGACCTCTGGTGCATCTGCTGTCTTGCCAAAGGCATGGCAGAGTAGCCAAGTCGGGACGGGATAAACGCTGAAGGCATCTAAGCGTGAAGCCCCCCTCAAGATGAGATATCCCATGGCACAAGCCAGTAAGACCCCTTGAAGACGACGAGGTTGATAGGTCAGGGGTGTAAGTACAGCAATGTATTCAGCTGACTGATACTAATAGGTCGAGGGCTTGACCAAGAGGTCATAGGCGGATGTCTGAGTTTCTTCTGTGTGCAGTTTTGAAGGTGCAGTCTTCAGAATTGATAAATCAGCGGCCTTATGCTATATCTGGATAAGGTTTTTAGCATATAATATAAAGGGGATTGGTCAAGTGGTATGACAAGGGTCTCCAAAACCTTTAGTGGGAGTTCGATTCTCTCATCCCCTGTTTTTAAGAAAAACCTCAGAAACCTTATAAAAAGGGTTTTGAGGTTTTTTTGTTCAAATTTGTTTACTTATGAAAATATATATTATATATTGAGGTTAAGAGATACAAGGCATCGATCATTCTTTAATGAGGAGGTCAAAAAAATGAATAAGAAGATATTGGTTGCTTTAGACGATTCGGATTATGCCAAAAATGTTATGAATCAGGCATTGGAACTGGCAAGGTCTTATCAGGCAGAGCTTTTGGGAGTTTCCGTGATTGACACCAGATACCTGGTAGGAAGTGATGAATCCAACCAGTATCTGATTGGAATTTGGAAAGCCTCCTATCAGGCTTTAATTGATGAATGTGTAAAGCTTGCGAAAAAATCAAATGTAAACTATATTCATGAAATACTCGAGGGAAATCCTTCAGAGGAAATCCTGAAACATGCAGAAAAAAATAACGTCGAGATCATAGTAATGGGAAGCCTTGGTAAAACAGCTGCGGCAGGTATTGCCATAGGCAGTGTGACCCAGACGATATCAGCCCTTAGCAAGTGTTCTGTTTTTATTGTTAAATAATAGTTAATATAAACACTGAAATGCAGGTTGGGATACAAAGACTTTATGCACAAAATATGAAATTGAGAGGTAAAGAGATGATAGTCAAAAGTCAGGATGGAAATAAGATTACAGATAGCAGGACATTTATGGTTTGCCGTGAAGTGAAAGGCCTAACATCCTCGAAAAAAGAATATTACGTGATATCTGCGATTATCAATTTCGAAGATCGGCTAACGATGGGGATATACGATACAGAAGAAGACGCGAAGAAAGCATTAGATTCTCTTATGCATGCGCTGGCATCAACAGGAGATGAATGTTATAAAATGTAAACCCAGCAGAATCGTGAGGAAACAGCACAGAACCACCAGGGAAAACAGAAGACTTCAAAAATCTTTATCAGGAGTTCGGTTTTCTTTTTCACTGTCAAGTGTATAGAAAAAAGGGCAGTGCCAGGCTTTATCTGCTGAATGCGTAAAGTTTTGGAAATATATGGGAATCTCCCAAAATCTTTTTATAAGACATTGGGAGATTTTTGGTGTGCCCGGCATGGGCATAATTTATATGCAGATAAAATGTGCAAATTTTAAGTTGACAGTATGAGGTAATTTATGACAACAAAATATATTCAACCCAGATCCGGAAGGGTGATGATTTTTGACTATTTGAAGGCAGTTGCCATATTTCTGGTCATTGCAAATCATACTCCCTGGTCGGATCAGGAGCTAAGGAGTCCGTTCGTTCCATTTCTGATAAACATGGCGGTCCCCATATTTATGATCGTTTCGGGATATACACTGGCACTGACCTCTGAAAGACAATATGACGAGAATATTAGCAGCCTTTATAAACTGCAGATTATGAAAAAGAAAATTTCAAGATACCTGCTTCCATATTTCATGATCTTTATTTTGCAGATTTTAGCGGAAGTATTCATAAGAAAAGCCGGTCTGGAATTTAGAGGCGTTTTTTCATCCTTTATAACAGGAGGGTATGGACCTGGCAGCTATTATATACCGGTCTTTTTTCAGGTCATTCTTCTATATCCATTTATTTTCCGCTTTTTTCTGAAAGGCAGCCTAAGAGGACTGTTCATCTGCGGCATTCTGAATATTATGTATGAAATAGCCGTTACGATAGTCTTGAACAATTTAGGGGCTTATAGACCGGTCATTGGGGAAACCTATCGGCTGATCATGCTGAGATATTTGTTCATGATAGCACTGGGCACCTGGCTTTATTTTAATAAAAACGTCAGAATCAAGAAAAGTACACTGGCTATTATGTTTGCGGTCGGGTTGTCCTACCTGCTTTTGCTTCAATACACGGATTTCAGACTGCGTATTTTTAATTTTTGGCAATATACCTGCATGATTACAGCATTTTATATTTTTCCGATATTTTATCTGGTTTTCAGGAAATTTCGCAAGATAAGAATGAACAGTTTTGTATCGGACATACTTATGCTGATCGGAAAAGCTTCTTTCCATATATATCTTGTGCAGATGCTCTATTATCACTATTTTGGATTCAGGATATGGAGGATAATCACGGCAGATAAGGTCATTCAGATGCTGATAAATATTCTGATATGCTGCCTGGGAGGCATAGCGCTCCTGAAGCTGGAGCAATTACTCAGAGGTTCGTCTGCAGACCGCAAATAAACTTGATTTTTGAAGTACCAAAAGCTATAATTGAAGCTATTATGAATAAGACTGGAAAGGATATAAAAATGGATACAAGAAATGCATGGTTAAAATATGACGAAAGCAAAAGAAATGAAATTTTTGCTTTTTGTGAGGGGTATAAGGAATTTATTTCAAAATGCAAGACAGAAAGGGAATGTGTGGAGGAAATAGTCCGCCTGGCAGAAAGGGAAGGGTACAGAGATCTGCGCGATCACATTTCGGGAAATATTCCATTGAAATGTGGGGACAAGGTCTATATCAATAATATGGGCAAGGCAGTGGCCCTTTTTCTGATTGGAGAGAAACCGCTGGAAGACGGCATGAAAATTCTGGGGGCACATGTCGATTCTCCCCGGATTGATGTTAAGCAGGTCCCTCTGTATGAGGATTCGGAGCTGGCTTTTCTGGACACCCATTATTACGGTGGAATAAAGAAATACCAGTGGGTTACTCTTCCTCTCGCAATTCATGGTATTGTGGTAAAGAAAGATGGCACCAAAATAAGCCTGGCAATCGGAGAAGAGGAAAAAGATCCTGTTTTTGGCATTTCAGATCTGCTGGTTCATCTTTCCGCAACACAGATGGTGAAGGAAGCTTCTAAGGTCATTGATGGTGAAGATCTGAATGTACTGGTAGGAAGCATTCCGTTGAAAGGAACAGAAAAGGATGCTACTAAGGCCTTTATAAAGTCAATGCTGAAAGAACAGTATGATATTGATGACGAAGATTTCATGTCTGCAGAGTTGGAAATCGTACCTGCCGGAAAAGCCAGGGATTACGGGTTTGACCGGAGCATGGTAATGGGATACGGACAGGATGACCGGGTATGCGCTTACACGTCTCTGATGGCTCATTTTGAGAATACAGATAATGACCGCACTTGCGCCTGCATTCTGGTGGACAAAGAGGAAGTGGGGAGCGTAGGAGCGTCAGGGATGCATTCCAGATTCTTTGAGAACACGGTAGCTGAAATAATCAACCTGATGACTGAGTATTCCGACATCAAGCTGCGCCGGGCGCTTCAGAATTCTAATATGCTGTCTTCTGACGTCAGTGCTGCCTTTGATCCGAATTATCCGTCTGTTATGGAAAAGAAAAATGCGGCTTTTTTTGGGAAAGGAATCGTTTTCAATAAATATACTGGTTCCCGGGGCAAATCCGGTTCCAATGATGCGAACGCAGAATATATGGCCCGGTTAAGAAAGATTATGGAAGATAACGACGTAACCTATCAGACGGCTGAGCTCGGGAAGGTAGACCAGGGCGGCGGAGGAACCATTGCCTATATAATGGGAAATTATAACATGGAGGTTATTGACAGTGGAGTTGCAGTCATGAATATGCACGCGCCATGGGAAATAACCAGCAAATCGGATATATATGAGACGAAGACAGGATATCTTGCTTTTTTGAAAGATATGAAATAAAAAACGAACCTCGCCAGATGACGAGGTTCGTTTTTTATTTAGGCTTTTATAATCGGGATGACAGGATTTGAACCTGCGACCTCACGGCCCCCAGCCGTGCGCTCTAGCCAAACTGAGCCACACCCCGATATATTCAGGACCTAAGTATTATACAACATATTTAACGAAATATCAATTACTTTTGGCAGGTTCAATGTTCACGGACTTGCCTTTAATTTTTGCGTTTTTCATTGCTTTCAGAACATCCTGAGCAAGCTCTTTAGGTACGTCCACAAATGTATATTTGTCAAAGATGTTGATGGCACCTACCACGTCACCAGGAATGCGGCTTTCGCCAGCAATGGCTCCAAGGATATTGGCTGGTGTGACTTTCTGGTTCTTACCTATGTTAATAAACAGTCTGGTCATGCCTTCTTCGCCGCCGGTGTTATCGAAGTTATAATCTGAGCTGCTGACAGAGACAGGCTTCTGCTGTTCTGTATCGCCCAACTCAATCTTGAGGAATGCTGCAGCAATGTCCATGGCGGTAAAATCATTGGAGTTAACTCCAGCATCTACCAGGTTCAGCATATCTGTCAGATCTTCGTTTTCGATAATATCGGCAACCTTCTTGAATACATGTTCAATACGTGTATTGCGGATGTCATCCTGGGAAGGTATCGGAAGTGCCTTGATTTTGGTCTTGCAATATCTTTCGATATCTTTTAATTTATAAATTTCCTTACCGACTACGAAAGAGTAGGCAGCACCGGCTTTTCCGGCACGTCCTGTTCTGCCGATTCTATGAACGTAATATTCATCATCCTGTGGAAGGTCGTAATTGAATACGGCATCCAGATTATCTACATCGATTCCTCTGGCAGCAACATCTGTTGCAATCAGAATTTCTGTTTTTCCTTTTCTGAAGCTGTTCATTACCCTGTCACGCTGAGCCTGTTTCATGTCTCCGTGGAGTCCTTCAGCAAAATATCCTCTTCCTTTAAGCAGGTCCACAAGTTCGTCGACCTTTCTCTTGGTATTACAGAAGATGATGGAAAGCTTAGGGGAATAAATATCTATAAGTCTTGTTAAAATTTCGTCTTTATTCTTTGGACGCACTTCAAAATAATACTGCTCGATGTTAGATACAGTAAGCTCTTTTTGCGCCATTTTGATGGTTGTGGCGTCTTTCTGATATTTTCTTGCAATATCAAGAATTGCCTTTGGCATAGTGGCTGAAAAGAGGAGTGTCTGTCTTTCATCTGGAACTCCCTGCAAGATAGTCTCGATATCTTCCCGGAAGCCCATGTCAAGCATTTCGTCTGCTTCATCCAGTACAACCATTTTAACGTTGTCAAACTTGATGGTCTTGCGACGCATATGATCCATGACTCTGCCTGGAGTACCGATTACAATCTGTGCACCGGATTTCAGAGATTTTATCTGTTTCACGATCTCCTGGCCGCCGTATACAGGCAGGATTTTGACAGCATGCATGTATTTGCCCAGTCTTCTGATTTCCTCGGATACCTGGATAGCCAGCTCTCTCGTAGGACAAAGAATTATTGCCTGAACAGCCTTATCTTTTGGGTCGATGGACTCCAGTACCGGTATGCCGAATGCCGTGGTTTTTCCGGTTCCTGTCTGCGCCTGGCCTATAATGTCTTTGCCCTCCATAACTAATGGAATGGCCTTACTCTGGATAGGGGATGCTTCTTCAAACCCCATATCTGTTACTGCATGCAGTATCTTTTCGCTAATGTTAAATTCTTCAAACTTCAATATAATGTATCCTTTCTGGATTCAATCCTAAAAAATGCCTTATCTATTGGAAGGCACACAAAGTTTAATTATAATATCACACATATCTGATAAATACAAATAGTTTTTCTTTTTTGCTTTACTAATCCGCGAAAATATATTATAAATAGAAGGGTAACTAAAAATGGGCAGAAGTCCATTGTGAGTGAAAGGTGATCAGATGAAGAGACTGTTGATTGTCGTTGATATGCAAAACGATTTTATCGATGGCCCCCTTGGAACCAAGCAGGCAAGGGCTGTCGTCAAAAACGTCGTAAATAAAATCAGGGAATATGAAGAAACAGGTGAGGAAATTGTATTTACAAAAGACACCCATCTGGATAATTTCCTTGTGACAAAAGAAGGAACCTATCTTCCGGTGAAACATGCGATGAAAGGAAGCGAGGGATGGGAAATATGTCCCGAAATAGTGGATTCTTTTGATATGAAGAAATATAAAATATATGAAAAATTTTCATTTGGATCCAGCGACTTCGCGCAGGATCTCATTAATGGGGTATACCTGCGGACAACGGACTTTGAATTTGCAGGTCTGACCACGAATATGTCGGTGATTTCAAATGCCCTGATGGTCAAGACATTTCTGACGGAAGCGGAAGTATGGGTGGACCCATCCTGCTGTGCAGGTTCTACTCCAACAGCCCATGAACATGCTCTTGAAATCATGCAATCCTGTCAGATACATATAAAATAACAGAAAATATTTGAAGCCTGCCCGCTTAGACGGACAGGCTTTTTTATGTGTCCGGTCAGATCCCCAGGATTATGGTCGCAAATTCAAAATATATCATTATGAGACAATTCCTGTAAATCCTTGTAAGCAAGGCAGAATAAAGATTTTTAATTCACATATACAAACAAAGAAAATATGATATAATATCTCAAATCAATTAAGGAGAGGTGTATCATAATGGACAATGAAAGAAAATGCTCAGATACTGGATGTTCTCAGGGAAGCTGCGAAGGCTGTTCCCAAAGTGCGCAGCAGGTGAGCCTGCTGGAAGACCTGAATGCCTATAGCCATGTGAAAAAGGTAATTGGTATCGTCAGCGGTAAAGGTGGAGTCGGCAAATCACTTGTGACCTCTTCTTTAGCTGTGGAATTGCAGAAAAAGGGATATAAGGTAGGGATTCTGGATGCGGACATTACAGGTCCATCGATTCCGAAGATGTTTGGTATAACCGGGAAGGCCAAGGGCTCGGAACAGGGTCTTCATCCGGAGGCATCCGTTTCCGGAATAAAAATCATGAGCATCAACCTTTTGTTGGAAACCGATGACACTCCGGTAATCTGGAGGGGCCCTGTCATTGCAGGAGTCGTCAAGCAGTTCTGGACAGACGTTGTCTGGGGCGAACTGGATTATCTTCTGATCGATATGCCTCCGGGGACAGGAGATGTTCCCCTGACCGTATTCCAGTCCATACCCGTGGATGGAATTGTCATCGTGACCTCTCCTCAGGATTTGGTAAACCTGATTGTCAAAAAGGCGTACAACATGGCGGAGAAAATGAATATTCCTGTCCTGGGTCTGATTGAGAACTACAGTTATCTTATGTGCCCAGACTGCGGAAAGAAAATCAACATTTTCGGCAAAGGAAAAACAGAAGAGGAAGCTGAAAAGGAAGGGCTGGAAATGCTCGGAAATGTTCCGGTCATGCCGCATATAGCAGAACTGGCTGATGAGGGAAGATTTGATGAAGCAGAGAACCCCTATATTGCTAAAGCTGTTGATAAAATTGATGGGATGCTTCGATGAATATGATCAGATGGATGATGGGCGGAATATTTGCCCTGGCATTAATAATAGTAACACTAGTGACATCTTTCGAGGCCGCACTTTACAGCGGTCTTGCTTTTTATGAGCGGGAATACACAAAATATGATGTGGCCCGGGATGTTGACATGGAGATGAAAGACATCCTGTATGTAACCGATGAAATGATGAAATATCTTGTGGATGACAGGGACGATTTGATGATTGAAACAGTGATTGCAGGAGAAAAGGGCTATTTCTTTAATGACAGGGAGATCTCCCACATGGAGGATGTTAAGCTGCTTTTTGCAAAGGGGCTATTGCTTCGGTCTATTTCCCTGATAGTAATGGCGGTCTGCCTGCTTGTACTCGTCCTCCTGAGAAAGAGGCCGGTATTCGTATTGTCAAGGTGCATAAAATACGGTATAATTACCTTCGCCATTCTCGTGGCGGCTCTGGGAGCTGCCATGTGGGCGGATTTTAATAAAGTGTTTACATTGTTCCATAAAATATTTTTCACGAATGATTTATGGATTTTGAACCCTGAAACGGACAGGCTCATCAACATTCTGCCTGAGGGGTTTTTCCTGGATACCGTCGTCCGAATCGGAATCATATTCGGATGTTCGATGGTCATTATCCTCATTTTGTCAATCGTTGTGGAACGTGTTATAATTGGGAAGAAAAATACGAAAGAACATTAACCGGAGGTGCTTATGGGTAAAGTGAAAAGAATTTATGTAGAGAAAAAAACAGAATATGCGGTAGCGGCAGAGCAGCTGAAAGAAGAGCTGGAGAGTTACTTAAATATAAATAAACTGGAGAAAGTCAGAATATTTGCCAGGTATGATATAGAAAACCTCTCGGAAGATGTTTTTGAACAGGCCGTCCGTATCGTTTTCTCTGAACCGCCGGTTGATATCTTATACCGTGAAGAATTTCCTCACAATGAATCAGATCATATTTTTTCCGTTGAATACCTTCCTGGCCAGTATGACCAGAGGGCAGATTCGGCTGAACAGTGTGTCAAGCTGCTGAATGAAGAGGAAGAACCGGTAATACGTACGGCTGTCACATATGTTCTGGAAGGAGATCTGACAGAGCAGCAATTCAATGCGGTGCGTGAATACTGCATCAATCCGGTCGATTCCAGGGAAAGTGGTTTGAAGAAGCCGGAAACCCTGATCACCGTTTATGATGAGCCGGGAGATGTCGAGATTCTCCAGGGGTTTGCAGGACTTGATAGAAGCGGGCTTGAGAGCCTGTATAATTGTCTTGGACTTGCCATGACAATAAATGACTTTCTTCATATTCATAAATATTTTTCCGAAGAAGAGAAGAGAGATCCTTCCATCACAGAAATCAGGGTGCTGGATACCTACTGGTCGGACCACTGCCGCCACACTACGTTCCAGACCGAGCTGGTGGATATAGGCTTTGGTGAAGGCTACTATGCAGAACGCATGAAAGAGACCTTTGAGAAATATAAAGAAGACAGAAGAAATATATTTGGGGACAGAAAAGATAAATATATCTGTCTTATGGACCTTGCCCTGATGGCTATGAGGAAACTCAAGAAAGAAGGAAAACTGGATGACCAGGAGGAAAGTGAGGAGATAAATGCCTGCAGCATTGTGATACCAGTCGAAATCGACGGTGAGACCCAGGAATGGCTGCTCAACTTCAAAAATGAGACGCACAACCATCCGACAGAGATCGAACCATTCGGAGGGGCTGCCACTTGCCTGGGAGGCGCTATCCGTGATCCGCTGTCTGGAAGGACATATGTGTATCAGGCGATGAGAGTCACTGGCGCGGCAGATCCGACCGTCCCAGTCGAGGAAACAATGGCAGGGAAGCTTCCCCAGAAAAAAATCGTCAGGGAAGCTGCACACGGCTACAGTTCCTACGGAAACCAGATTGGCCTCGCGACAGGTATGGTAAAAGAAATATACCATCCTGGTTATGTTGCAAAGAGGATGGAGATTGGAGCTGTGCTGGGGGCTGCTCCAAGAGCAAATGTAATCCGAGAAACTCCTGATCCAGGCGACATTATAATTCTGCTTGGCGGCCGTACAGGACGCGACGGCTGCGGAGGAGCGACCGGATCTTCCAAGGTCCATACGGAGGAATCCATAGAATCCTCCGGTGCAGAGGTCCAAAAAGGAAACGCTCCTACGGAGAGGAAAATACAGCGACTATTCAGACGCCCGGAAGTAAGCAGTCTGATTAAGAAATGCAATGATTTTGGGGCGGGAGGGGTTTCAGTGGCCATCGGTGAGCTTGCTGACGGCCTCAGAATCAATCTGGACAAAGTTCCAAAAAAATACGCAGGTCTGGATGGAACAGAATTGGCAATCTCCGAATCTCAGGAAAGGATGGCCGTTGTTGTCGCACCATCTGATACGGACAGATTTCTGGCATTTGCAGCAGAAGAAAACCTGGAGGCGACGGTAGTCGCAGAGGTCACAGAAGACCCGAGGCTGGTGCTGACCTGGAGGGGCAAAGATGTGGTGAATGTATCCCGGGCTTTCCTGGATACAAACGGGGCACGTCAGGAGGCGCAGGTAAGCGTCAGGATTCCGGACAAAGCCGAAAACTATTTTACTGCATCAGAAATAGGAGATTTCGAACAAAAATATTACAACAATTTGAAAGATCTGAATGTGTGTTCCCAGAAGGGCCTGGTGGAGAGGTTTGATTCTTCCATCGGTTCCGGAACAGTTCTTATGCCATATGGCGGAAAACATCAGATGACCGAAATTCAGGCCATGGTTGCGAAAATACCCGTATTAAAAGGAAACTGCGATACGGTGTCCATCATGAGTTATGGCTTTGATCCTTATCTTTCAAAATGGAGTCCATATCACGGAGCTGTATATGCGGTTATGGAATCGGTATCGAAAGTAGTGGCTGCCGGCGGCGATTATGAAAAAATCCGTTTCACCTTCCAGGAATATTTTGGCAAGACTTCGAAGGATGCTTCAAGCTGGAGTGAACCATTTTCAGCCCTGTTGGGAGCATATGATGCACAGCTCGGGCTGGGTCTTCCTTCCATAGGCGGCAAGGACAGCATGTCGGGCACTTTCAATGAAATCAGCGTACCGCCCACACTGGTGTCCTTTGCAGTGGACGTGGCTAAATCGGGAGAAATTATCTCACCAGAGTTTAAAAGGGCAGGAAATAAACTGGTACAGTTCAAGCTTGCCAGAGATGAATTCGATCTTCCGGATTATGAACAGGCTAAGAAAATTTATACTCAGGTACATAGCCTGATTCTGAATAAGGTAATTGTATCCGCATATTCAGTGGATGCATATGGGATATCGGCGGCTGCATCCAAAATGGCCTTCGGGAATCTGCTTGGAGTCCGTTTTGCGGATGATGTAACCGAAGAAGAACTGTTTTATAAAGAGCTGGGAAGCATAATTGCTGAGGTGGACCAGGATAGGGTGGAGGAACTGAAAGAGTACGGATCATGCAGGATTATCGGAGAACTGATTTCGGCCAGGATGATTGCCTCCCGTAACAAACAGATTGATCTGGAAGAAGCGGTCGTAGTATGGCAGCATCCACTGGAAAAGGTATTTCCGACCCGTGCTTCCGTTATATCTTCTCCTGTAAACACCTCCCTGTATACGAGTCCAAATGTTTACACGTGCAGGAATAAGGTTGCAAGACCAAAAGTATTCATACCGGTATTTCCAGGCACGAATTGTGAGTTCGACAGTGCAAGAGCCTTTGAAAAGGCAGGTGCCGATGTGGATATCAAGGTGTTCAGAAACTTGAATGCATCAGATATAAGGGACTCCGTCCAGGAGTTTAAAAAAAGTATTGACCAAGCCCAGATTATTATGTTCCCTGGCGGATTCAGCGGCGGAGATGAACCGGATGGTTCGGCGAAATTTTTCGCAACAGCTTTCCGGAACAGCTCCATCAAGGATGCGGTCAACGACCTTCTCAAGGAGAGAGACGGCCTGATCCTGGGTATCTGTAATGGATTTCAGGCTCTGATTAAGCTTGGGCTGGTGCCTCATGGAGAGATTACTGGCCAGGAAGAAGAGTCGCCGACGCTTACATTCAACACGATCAACCGTCATGTGTCCAAGATGGTGTACACAAAAGTGGTTTCTGATAAATCACCATGGCTTGCAGCAGCCGGACTTAACGAGACGTACGTAAACCCGGCTTCCCACGGAGAGGGCAGATTTGTGGCCAGCACAGAATGGCTGCAGAAGCTGTTTGCTGCCGGACAGGTTGCCACACAATACACGGACCTGCTTGGAAAACCTTCAACAGATGAAGAATGGGATGTGAACGGATCCTTTATGGCCGTGGAAGGTATAACCAGCCCGGACGGAAGGTGTTTTGGCAAGATGCTTCATGTGGAAAGATGTGGAAACGATATTGCAAAGAATATTTATGGGAATCAGGATTTGAAAATATTTGAATCCGGTGTAAAATACTTTAAATAAAAAAATGCCGCCATCCGGTTTAGGCCGGATGGCGGCATTTTTGGGATTATCTTGGAGATCCCATGAAAAACAATGCAAGTGTGCCCGGGCCTGAGTGAGCGCCAACGGTAGGGCTGATACAGTTGATGATGAATTCCCTGTCTCCGAATCGTTCGCGGACAAGGGAGGCGAGCAGGTCTGCTTCGTCCGGACAATCTCCGTGGGAGATGGCAACCGTATCATTCTGGTCTTCGTAACCCTTTATGGCTGATTCCATATTGTCGACGAGTTTTGCAATTGCTTTCTTTCTTCCTCTGACGTTTTCCAGTGGCACAAGCTTCCCTTCGTTGTCGACGTGAAGAATCGGTTTTACGCTGGCAAGGGAACCGATGAGAGCAGCTGTTTTGCTGATACGGCCGCCTCTTGCCAGGTACTTCAGATCGTCCACAGTAAAGAGATGGCATACATGGAGCTTCTCGTTTTCAATCCACTCTGCGATTTCTTCCATAGTTTTGCCGTCTTTTTGCATTTTGACAGCCTTGCATACTACAAGGCCTTCTCCCAGGGAGGCACACAGCGTGTCGATAACAAGTATTTTCCTTTCGGGAAATTCTTCGATGAGCGCCTTTGCTGCGATGACTTCGGAATTGTAACTGCTGCTGAGGGCAGATGAAAAACTGATATGCAGAATATCCATGCCCTCTTCTAAATGGGCGCGGAGCACGGCCTCAGCTGCATCCGGATTGGCTGCCATAGTTGTGGCTGCCGATCCGGAGCGCATTTTATCGAAAAATTCCTTTTCACTCATCTGGAATTCTCCGCCGTATATGATATCGTCCATACTGTAGTAGAGGGGCACGATTTTTACACCGTATTCTTCAAGAAAAGATGCTGGCAGGTCCGCAGTCGAATCGGTGGTTATTACGAAATTTCCCATATGTATCTCCTTTCGGCAATTTACATGAATTATAGCATTCGCGGGTAAAAATTGCTACAATAATTGTTTTTATTGTAAGATAAAGGCATCCTGTGATAGTATATATGTAAATGAAAAGGAAGCAGGAGGACAGGATGGGTATCATTAACACCGATAAATACGACATAATAAAGGAACATGACATCAGGGATCTGAATTCAGAGGGAATTCTTTTAAAGCATAAAAAAACAGGTGCGAAAATTTTCATTATGAAGAACGATGATGAAAACAAAGTGTTTTATATAGGTTTCAGAACGCCTCCCAAGGATGACACTGGACTGCCTCACATTCTGGAACATTCGGTATTATGCGGTTCCAGGAAGTATCCGGCCAAAGATCCCTTTGTGGAGCTGGTGAAGGGATCCCTGAATACTTTCCTTAATGCCATGACCTACCCGGACAAGACGGTATACCCCGTAGCCAGCTGTAATGATAAGGATTTCCAGAATCTTATGAATGTTTATATGGATGCGGTTTTTTATCCAAACATTTACGTCAAGGATGAAATATTCCGCCAGGAAGGCTGGAATTACAGCCTGGAGTCCCCGGATGCGGATATCGAATACAACGGTGTTGTATTTAATGAAATGAAGGGTGCCTTTTCTTCTCCGGAAAGTGTTTTGGAGAGGGAAATTCTGCATTACCTGTATCCGGACACCAGTTATTCCTTTGAATCAGGCGGTAACCCCAAGAAAATCCCTGAGCTTAGGTATGAAGATTTTATTGCTTTTCATAAGAAATACTATCATCCTTCCAACAGCTATATTTATCTTTATGGGGACATGGATTTCGAGGAAAAACTGGAATGGCTGGACAGAGAGTATCTGAGCAGTTTCACGATGCTGGAGGTCGAATCTGAAATAGCCACCCAGCCTCCTTTCAGGGAACGCAGAGATATCAGGCTTGAATATCCGGTATCAGAAGCTGAACCGGAAGAAAACAATACTTATATTTCCTTCAATACTTCAGTGGGACATGTCCTGGATAAGGAGCTTTATGTTGCCTTTCAGGTCATTGAAAACGCACTTGTAAGTATGCCGGGAGCGCCTGTGAAGAGAGCGCTTACGGATGCGGGAATCGGAAAAGATATCCTTGGGACATATGATAATGGACTCCTTCAGCCATATTTCTCCATTACAGCCAAAAACACAAACGAGGACAGGAAGGAGGAATTCCTGGTCATTATCAACGAAGTTCTGGAAAAAACCGTGAAAGAAGGAATCGACAAGGATTCACTGCGGGCCGGACTGAACAGTCTGGAGTTTAAGTACAGGGAAGCGGATTTTGGGGCTTATCCGAAAGGCCTTATCATCGGGCTGCAGGCTCTGGACAGCTGGCTGTATGATGAATCTGACCCTTTCATGCATATCGAGGAGCTGCAGACGTTTGCATTTCTTAAAGAACAGATAGGGACAGACTACTATGAAAATTTAATAAAAGAATATATCCTGGGAAATCCGCATACATTGGTTCTGACCCTTGTGCCTCGGAAGGGACTTTCCGCACAGGAGGATGACCGTACGGCAGAAAGCCTGAAGGCATTTAAAGAAAGTCTTAGTGAAGAACAAATCCAGGAACTTGTGGACAAAACCGCAGCCCTGGAGGCCTATCAGGACGAACCCTCTACAGAAGAAGAAATCAATTCTATTCCAATCCTGAAACGGGAAGATCTGAAAATTGAACCTGAGCCGTTCAGCAACAATGTGAAGGAAATAGATGGCGTCAAGGTCATACATCACGAAATGTTTACGAATGGAATTGCATATATTGAGCTTTTGTTTAATGCAAATGGAATACCGGAGGAACTGATCCCTTACCTGGGACTGCTGCCGTCTATACTGGGCTACATGGATACTGATAAATATCCATATTCTGAGCTGAACAATGCCGTGAATATCCACACCGGTGGAATTGCAGTGGGCAACTCCATGTATACGAATTCCAAGGACAATACGGACTATCTGATGACATCCGAAATACGGACAAAAGTATTATATGAGAACATCCCGATGGCTTTATCCCTGATGGAGGAGATTCTGTTCCATACGAAGACGGGGGACGAGAAGCGGCTGTATGAAATTGTGGCTCAGTTAAAGTCACGGCTTCAGATGTCGTTGAATTCTTCAGGCCATTCTGCTGCAAGCCTGAGGTCTATGTCCTATTATTCCGTTACGGCCTATTTGAGGGAGCTTACAAATGGAATTGAATTTTATAAATTCATTGAGAATCTGGAAAAGAATTTTGAGAGTGAAAAGGAAAATGTAATTTCACGGCTGAATGCCCTGTTATCTCTTCTGAAGTATAAGGAGAATCTGATCGTCAGTGTGACCGGGGACAGTGAAGGGTTTTCCAAAAGTGCCCAACCACTGGGTGATTTTATTTCATGTCTGCGGGGGGACAGCCCCGTTATGGAAAAACCGGTCCTGAAGCTTTCGAAAAAGAATGAGGGCTTCAAGACATCAGCCGCCGTGCAGTACGTAGCGAGGTGCGGGAATTTCGTAGATGCAGGATTTGCCTATACTGGTGTGTTGAAGATATTGAAGGTTATTATGAATTATGAATACCTATGGCAGAATATCCGGGTAAAGGGCGGCGCGTACGGCTGTATGAGCAGCTACAGCCGCACGGGGGACACATGCTTTGTTTCCTACCGGGATCCAAATCTGGCAAAGACACTGGAAGTATATAACGGCATCACCGGGTATCTGAGAAGCTTTATGGCTGACGAGAGGGAGATGACCAAGTTCATCATAGGAACCGTGAGTGGTCTGGACACACCTCTGAATCCATCGGACAAAGGATCCAGATCTCTGAATGCATATCTGAGCAATCTGTCTTATGAGGATATCCAGAGGGAAAGGCTGGAAGTAATCCAGGCCGTGCCGGAGGATATACGCAAGCTGGCAGATATGATTGAGCAGGTATTGCAGCAGAATTACATATGTGCGATAGGAAATGAAAATAAAATCGAACAGGAAGGTTATCTTTTTGATAACATCCGCAGTCTTTATGAATAGACAGGAGAAAGAATGGAAAAGAAATTTAAATCAGGATTTGTAACATTAATAGGAAGACCGAATGTTGGCAAGTCAACACTTATGAACAGGATGATTGGACAGAAAATTGCGATTACCTCGAACAAGCCCCAGACTACAAGAAACAAAATACAGACCGTACTTACCAGAGAAGAGGGCCAGATTATCTTCCTGGATACACCGGGAATACATAAGGCAAAGAACAAGCTGGGGGAATATATGGTTGACGTGGCTACTGGAACCCTGTCCGAAGTGGACGTGATTCTGTGGCTGGTGGAACCGGATACACAGGTGGGACCTGGGGATGAAAAAATTGCCGAAAGACTGCAGGGGTTGAAGACACCGGTAATCCTGGTGATCAATAAAACAGATATGGTCAAAAAGGAAGAAATGCTTCCAGTTATTGATGCTTTCAGGAAAATATATGACTTTGCAGAAATCGTTCCGATTTCTGCAAAGGAAGGCTTCCATGTCGATGTGTTGACGGATCTGATCTTTGACCATCTGCCGGAGGGACCACAGTTCTATGATGAGGATACCATTACCGACCAGCCATTGAGACAGATAGTGGCTGAATTGATCCGGGAAAAAGCCCTTCATGTCCTGAATGAGGAAGTCCCACATGGCATTGCCGTGACCATAGAAAGCATGAAATCCCGTCCTAAGGGAGGGATAACAGACATTGAAGCAACCATTGTGTGCGAGAAAGATTCCCACAAAGGAATCATCATTGGGAAAAAAGGTGAAATGCTGAAGAAAATCGGGACAAATGCCCGGTTTGAGATTGAAAAAACACTTGACCGGAAAGTAAACCTTCAGTTATGGGTTAAAGTCAAAAAGGATTGGCGCGACAGCGATTTTCTGCTCAAGAATTTCGGCTACAACAAGAAAGATATTTAAAAAAGCAAGGTGGTGGCGTTAAGCGTGACAGGACAGGTAATACTGACAGGTATGGTGCTTAGCGCCATGCCTGTTGGCGAATATGACAGAAGACTGGTCATACTGACGGGTGAAAGAGGAAAAATTTCCGCATTCGCTAAGGGCGCCAGGAGGCCAAACAGTACTTTCATGGCTGGAAGCAGGCCATTTTGTATGGGGGAGTTTACCTTATATTGCGGAAAAAGTTCCTACAATATTGTGGGTATGGATATGAAAAATTATTTTTCGGAGATTGCAACCAATCTGAACTGGGTATGTCAGGGTACCTATTTTCTGGAAATGTGTGATTATTTTGGACGTGAAAATGAAGATTCAAGGGAAATGATAAACCTTCTGTATTATAGTTTGAAGGCCATGACGACCGCTTCCATCGAGGACAGTCTGATACGGAGGATATTCGAAGTGAGGCTAATGGCAGTGAATGGGCTGTATCCGGATCTCAGACCGGAACGGATCCAGAATATGAATCCCTCCACGGTCTACGCAATGGAATATATAATCTCCTCATCAGTGGAAAAACTATACACATTCAGGGTAACGGGACCGGTATTGAGCGAATTGTCTGGAATTGCCGACAAACTTTGCCGGGAACATGTGGATAAGAAGATCAAATCCCTTGAAATATTGGAAAAATTATAATACTGTATTGCCAATCTCTTAATATGAGGGTAAAATGGAACGATATTATTAAAGGTGGGTATAAAAAATGAAATATGCAAAAATTTGCCTTATCCTTCTGGGAGTCCTGGTATTCAGTATGGGATGTTCAGGTCTGAAGGGCTATGGGTTCAAAACCGAGGAAACGCTTACATATATCAAACAGGATGATTCCATAATTTCGATTTTTGTCGAAGATTTTGACAAGAGCGTATACTCCGAAAAAGAGCTGAAAGAAGCGGTCACAAAAGAAATCGAAGAATACGACCAGACTGCTGCGGAAGGTGCGGGTGTATCAATGGTGGATCTGTATACGTCTGGCGGCTCAGCGTATCTTGAGTTGCAATATAAAACGGTAGAAGATTACTGCGCATATAATTCAAGGTATACATATAATGGGAAAGCGATTGCCATGTCCCTTTCCAAAGCCAGTGAAATCCAGCCGGACACATTCCAGCCGGATGAATTGTTCATTGAACATCTGGATGGTGGTGCCATGAAAGATATTTCTTTTGCTGAAATGGACACGTCCGACACCCTTAAGGTGTTGGTGACCAATGAGGGGATGACGTTCAGAGTAGATGGGAAAATAAGGTATACAAGCAGCAATGTGGCCGTTAATGATGAAGTCATTAAAACTACTGCCGATGAAAATAATTATATATTTTATGAATAGAGAGGTATGACAGTGAATGAATCAAAGAAAGTAACTATGGAAAAAATTGTTGCCCTGGCAAAAACCAGGGGATTTGTATATCCCGGTTCAGAGATTTACGGAGGCCTTGCCAACACCTGGGATTATGGAAATCTAGGTGTAGAACTTAAAAATAACGTTAAGAATGCCTGGTGGTCCAAGTTCATCCGTCAAAATCCTTACAATGTCGGTGTGGACTGTGCAATTCTTATGAATCCGCAGACATGGGTGGCGTCAGGGCATCTCAGCGGCTTTTCTGATCCTTTAATGGATTGCAGGGAGTGTCATGAAAGATTCCGGGCAGACAAGCTTATTGAGGATTATATGGCCGAAAGAGGGATTGAGCCTGAAAGTGGACTGGACGGATGGTCTTCTGAGGAGATGAGCGCCTATATTGACGAACATTCCATCAACTGTCCGACTTGCGGCAAACATAATTTCACGGATATACGTCAGTTCAACCTGATGTTCAAGACCTTTCAGGGAGTTACGGAAGATGCCAAAAATGCAGTATATCTTCGTCCGGAAACGGCACAGGGCATTTTTGTGAATTTTAAAAATGTCCAGCGTACTTCCAGAAAGAAAATTCCCTTTGGAATCGGACAGATTGGCAAGTCCTTCAGGAATGAGATTACACCGGGAAACTTCACCTTCAGAACGAGGGAGTTTGAGCAGATGGAACTGGAATTTTTCTGTGAACCGGACACGGATCTGGAGTGGTTTGCCTATTGGAAAGAGTTCTGTATCAAGTGGCTCAAAGATCTGGGCGTAAAAGACGATGAGATGCGTGTCAGAGACCATGATGCCGAAGAACTTTCCTTCTATAGTAAGGCGACTTCTGACATCGAATTTTTGTTTCCGTTCGGATGGGGTGAGTTATGGGGAATCGCAGACCGTACGGATTACGACCTGACTCAGCATCAGGAAGTATCCAGGGAACCGATGGATTATTTTGATGATGAAAAGAAAATCAAATATATACCTTACGTAATTGAGCCCTCCCTGGGGGCGGACAGAGTGACCCTGGCGTTCCTTTGCAGCGCATACGACGAGGAAGAGATAGGAGAAGGGGATGTGCGTACCGTGCTTCATTTCCATCCGGCCCTTGCTCCCGTTAAAATCGGAATTTTCCCATTATCAAAGAAACTGGGAGAGAAAGCCGAAGAGGTATATACCCTTCTTTCCAAGTATTACAACTGCGAATTTGATGACAGGGGAAATATCGGAAAAAGATATAGAAGGCAGGATGAAATTGGAACCCCTTTCTGTATTACCTATGATTTTGAATCCGAAGCAGACGGTGCCGTAACGATAAGGGACAGAGACACAATGGAGCAAGTCAGGGTAAAAATTGATGAGTTATTAAATTACTTCCACGATAAATTTGAATTTTAATCAATAGCTCCTGCCCGGCAGCATGCAGGAGACATATGCACAGCAGAGAGTGGTAATCTCCAGTAATTAAATATAGATTCCCGGGCTTCGGATATGGTTGTTCAAGAATGATTGTAAGCCGGGAATCTTTTTTTGGTAAAAGAATTGTAAAACCGAAAATTGAATATGACAACATTTTAACAGGAAAACTTTATTGACTATAAAGTTTTCCTGTGCTACAATCCTAATCACGCTATTAATTAAACGGATAAAATATAATAATTTTATTACCAACAGGAGGGAAATTAAAGTGGCTAAATGGGTTTATTTGTTCAAAGAAGGAAATGCAGATATGAAAAACCTTCTTGGTGGAAAAGGCGCTAATCTTGCCGAAATGACAAACTTAGGGTTGCCAATACCACAGGGCTTTACGGTTACCACAGAAGCGTGTACAGATTATTACGACAAAGGAAAACAGATTTCTGACGAAATCAAAGGACAAATTTTTGATGCATTAAAAGTTTTGGAAGAACAGCAGGGTAAAGAATTCGGTAATGTTGATGATCCTTTATTAGTATCAGTTCGTTCTGGAGCAAGAGCATCCATGCCTGGAATGATGGATACAATCTTAAATTTGGGCTTAAATGACGAATCTGTTGAAGGTTTTGCGAAAAAAACTGGAAATGCAAGATTCGCATATGATTCTTATAGAAGATTTATTCAAATGTTTTCAGATGTTGTTATGGAAGTTAGCAAATCAAAATTCGAAAAAGTTTTAGAAGGCATTAAAGAAGCTAAAGGTGTGCATGATGATACAGACCTTGACGCAGACGATTTGAAAGATGTCATTGTGAAATTTAAAGATTTATATAAAAAAGAATTGGGCACAGATTTTCCACAAAATCCTGTAGATCAGTTAATGGAAGCGGTAAAAGCTGTATTCCGTTCATGGGATAACCCACGTGCCATTGTATATAGAAGAATGAATGATATTCCTGGAAACTGGGGTACAGCTGTAAGTGTTCAGGCAATGGTATTTGGCAACATGGGCAATACATCCGGTACAGGCGTTGCGTTTACACGTAATCCATCAACTGGAGAAAAGGGTATTTTTGGTGAGTACTTAATTAATGCACAAGGTGAAGACGTTGTTGCTGGTATCAGAACTCCGCAGCCAATTACTCAGTTAGAAAAAGATCTTCCAGAATGTTTTGCGGAATTTATGAAAATCGCAAACAAACTTGAAGAGCATTATAAAGACATGCAGGATATGGAATTTACCATTCAGGAAGGTAGATTATTTTTCTTGCAGACACGTAATGGTAAGAGAACAGCTCATGCAGCTATTCACATTGCCTGTGACCTGGTGGATGAAGGCAAGATCGATGAAAAGACAGCGGTATTGAGAATTGATGCGAAAGCCTTAGATCAGCTGCTCCATCCTACTTTTGATACAGAAGCATTAAAAGCTGGCAAGGTACTGGGATCTGCCCTTCCTGCATCCCCAGGCGCAGCGGCTGGCCGTGTGTACTTTACTGCGGAAGATGCTAAAAATCATAATGATGCCGGCGAACGGGTTATTCTTGTGCGTAAAGAAACATCTCCTGAAGATATTGAGGGAATGAGCGCAGCTGAAGGTATCCTGACTGTCCGTGGAGGTATGACTTCGCATGCAGCGGTAGTTGCCCGTGGCATGGGAACTGCCTGTGTTTCAGGATGCGGTGAAATTAAAATTGATGAAGCGGATAAGTATTTTGAACTTGGCGGTGAGGTTATTAAAGAAGGAGATTATATTTCTCTTGATGGATCGACAGGCGATATTTATTTAGGCGATATTCAGACAACGGAAGCATCTATAAGCGGCAACTTCCACAGACTTATGGATTGGGCTGACAAATATAGAAAATTAAAGGTAAGAACTAACGCTGACACTCCATCAGATGCTGAAAATGCAATTAAATTAGGGGCTGAAGGTATTGGTCTTTGCCGTACAGAGCATATGTTCTTTGAACCAGAAAGAATTCCGAAAATCAGAAGAATGATTCTCTCTAAAACAGTAGAAGACAGAGAGGAAGCTCTTAACGAGCTGATTCCATACCAAAAGGGTGACTTTAAAGCCATCTATGAAGTTATGGAAGGACATCCTGTTACTATCCGTTTCCTGGATCCTCCGTTGCATGAATTTCTTCCTACAGAAGAAGAAGATATTATTGCGTTAGCTGAGGATATGGGGATCACGCCAGAAGAGGTTAAAGAAACATGTGAGTCTCTCCATGAATTTAATCCGATGATGGGCCATAGAGGATGCCGTTTAGCGGTTACCTATCCGGAAATTGCAAAAATGCAGACCAGGGCAGTTATGGAAGCTGCTATTGAGGTCAACGCTGAAAAAGGCCTTAACATTGTTCCTGAAATCATGATTCCTTTAGTTGGTGAAAGAAAAGAATTGAAATTTGTTAAGGATATAGTCGTTGAAACAGCAGAAACCGTTAAGCAGGAAAAAGGTTCAGACATTAAATACATGATCGGTACAATGATTGAAATACCACGTGCTGCACTGCTTGCCGATGAAATTGCCGCGGAAGCTGAATTCTTCTCCTTTGGAACGAATGACTTAACACAGATGACATTCGGATTCTCCCGCGATGACGCCGGAAAATTTTTGGATGCTTACTATAAGAATAAGATTTATGAATCAGACCCATTTGCAAGACTGGATCAAAGCGGTGTTGGTCAGCTTGTTCAGATAGCTGTTGAAAGAGGACGTAAGGGAAGACCGGAAATCAAACTGGGAATCTGCGGAGAACATGGCGGAGACCCATCTTCAGTCGAATTCTGCCACCAGGTTGGATTAGACTATGTAAGCTGCTCTCCATTCCGTGTTCCTATTGCCAGATTAGCAGCAGCACAGGCTGCAATCAAGCAGGCAGACGCAAAAAAATAAACCAGACTGCATCATAAACAAAGAACCTGCCAATGAAGAAATTCGTTGGCAGGTTCTTTGCGCTCTAATGGTATTTATGCAGCACGAATGGATCGACTTGGAAATTACGAATTCAATTATGTCGGTGGTATTGTAGTAATCGAATTTTATCTGGTATGCGGAGCTGCCTTCGTTAAATTTGGTGTCATAAAGTCCACTCCCTGTAGATCATCCTGGGAGTGGACTTTATGACGGGCAGTGTACCGAAAATGCATCCGATTCTGCATCCAATTAAAACCACTAAACCAAATTGGATGCAGAATCGGATGAAGGTATATAGAAAGAAGCATTCTGCCGTTTTTTTTTTAAATATAAAGATATTATTAAGAGTGTTTCTTCCTATTAAAAAGTGTTGACAAATAAAAAATCCAGGACTATACTGAGAAATATTTAGCTGAAGGTTCACGGCTGAAATAAATAGTTGCAGGAAGGAAGTGATTTAAGTATGAGTTTCGCGGAACGGCTGGTGGAAGAACTTCAAAATAAGGTCAGTTTCACGATTCCTGTGTTTGGTGGCATTCCGGTTCCGGAATCAGTTATGAATACCTGGATTATTATGGCTATTTTGCTGGTGGCATCCGTTTGCCTAACCAAGAACCTGAAGGTTCAGCCGACGAGTAAGATCCAATTAACATTAGAGGTAGTGATTGGATTTCTTTTCGATTTTTTTGAAGGTATGTTGGGAGAAAAAGGGAAAAGATACGTTCCCTGGCTGTCGTCAGTCATGATTTTTGTTGTTTGCGCAAATATCAGCGGGCTTTTTGGCATGGTGCCACCGACAAAGGATTTAAATGTCACGGCAGCGCTTGCTGTAATGAGTATTGTTTTGATTATTTATGCAGGAATTAAGGGGAAAAAATTCAAGGGTTATGCAAAGAGTTTTTTGGAGCCTATGCCATTCATGTTGCCGATTAATCTTTTGGAAATCGTTATCAGGCCATTGACTTTGTGCATGCGTCTATTTGGGAATATGTTTGGTGGGTTTACCGTAATGGAGCTGGTCAAATTGCTTATACCTGTTATTATTCCCATCCCACTCAGTGTTTATTTTGATATTTTTGACGGGCTTATTCAAGCCTACGTTTTTTGTCTGTTGACTTCACTATATATTCATGAAGCCATGGAATGATGTTCTTAATTTGAAAGGAGAAAAATTATGCCAGAATTAGTTACGATAGGAGCAGGTTTAGCAATTATAGGAGCAGGTGGAGCAGGTATCGGTATCGGTATTGCAACCTCAAAGGCCGTTGAAGCCATAGCCAGACAGCCGGAAGCAGAAAGCAAAATAATGAAATTGTTAATCATTGGTGCAGCATTAGCTGAGACAACTGCGATTTATGGACTTGTTATTGCCTTGTTGATATTATTCGTAAAATAGAAAAGAGAGGTGATAGCATATGTTATCATTAGATTTGACCTTTCTTTGGACGATTATCGATTTGATCATATTGTTTCTTATACTTAAAAAATTTTTATTCAAGCCTTTATTGGCTGTGATTGAAAAAAGGAAGTCTTTAATTGATGATTCTCTGTCGAGTGCAGAAGAAAAAGAGGCTTCTGCATTTGCTTTACAAGAAAAATATGAATACGAGCTTAATGTGTCTAAAGTAAAGTCTGATGAATTGATTAATGAATCACGGGAAAAAGCGCAGAAGGAATATGAAAGAATTCTTGCTGAGGCAAAATTGGAAGCGGCCAGAATCATGGAGACAGCTGGGAAAAATATCGAAATGCAAAAGAAATCCGAATTTGAAAAAATGCAGAGTTCGATTGTAGATATTGCGGCTGCAATAGCTATGAAAGCTTCCGAAGAGAGCATTGATGAAGAAAAGAGCAGAAAATTGCTAAAAGAATTACTGATGAAAGCTGGTGCATAAACAAATGAAAGAAAAATCAGCAATATATGGAAAAATGTTATTTGAGCAGGCTGCGGAAGAAACGGACGTTGTAGGAAGTTATAAATTGCTGCAGGATAATACGGACTTGCTTGATTGCCTGAGCAGTCCGGCCGTAAAACTATCTGAAAAAGATGAAGTGATTGATAAGCTGTTTCCTGCAACAATGAGGGAGTTTCTTAAGTTGTTGGCTAAAGAGGATATGTTTTCGAATATCCATGAAGTATATGAAGCATATGATAAAGAATTCAAACGCAATAATAATATTGCTGATGCAGAATTAACCTATGCCATACTGCCCTCTGAAGAAGAAATTCGTAAAGTGAAAGAATTTGTCGCCGCCGAATACAATGCTGATGAGGTGGTTCTTGAGCTGAAAGAAAACAAAAATCTGATCGGTGGAAATATTCTACAGGTGGGGGACAAAGTCTACATTAAAAATATCCAGTCTAATTTCGAAAAAATGAGACAGGGATTAAAAGAGGCTCTGAAAAAAGAGAAAGCAATTACTGCTGAAGAGGTGGTTTCCGTTCTTAAAGAGTGCGTTGAAAATTTTGATACAAAAATGCAGGTTGAAGAGAGTGGTATCGTCACGTATATCGGAGATGGAATTGCTACGGTTTTTGGATTGAACAATGCCATGTACGGTGAAATAGTAACGTTCGAGAATGGCGAAAAAGCAATGGTTCAGGACTTAAGGACAAATGAAGTGGGTTGTATTCTGCTTGGTTCCGACAAGGATTTGGGACAAGGATCTCGAGCATTCAGAACGAAAGAACGTGCAAGCGTGCCTGTTGGAGACGCGATGCTCGGCAGGGTCGTCAATGCTTTAGGAGAACCAATCGACGGAGAGGGTCCTATTGAGTCCAGCGAATACAGAACCATTGAAAACGAAGCACCAGGAATCATTGAAAGACAGACTGTAAATGTGCCTATGGCAACAGGAATCCTTTCCATCGACGCCATGTTTCCTATCGGAAGAGGACAAAGAGAATTAATAATCGGAGACAGACAGACGGGCAAAACATCTTTAGCGATAGACACGATATTAAATCAAAAAGGCAACGATGTGGTATGTATTTATGTGGCCATTGGACAAAAGGCTTCTACAGTTGCCAAAGTTACTGGCATATTAAAGAAATATGGTGCCATGGAATATTCCATAGTTGTTGCAGCCACAGCTGACAATCTCGCTTCACTTCAGTACCTCGCTCCGTACGCGGGAACTTCGATGGCTGAATACTTTATGGAAAAAGGGAAAGATGTGCTGGTTGTTTATGATGATTTATCAAAACATGCGGTTGCATACAGGGCACTGTCCCTTCTGCTGGAACGTTCGCCAGGACGTGAAGCATATCCGGGAGATGTTTTCTATCTGCACTCCAGATTGCTGGAACGTTCATGTCGTCTGGACGAGGCACATGGTGGCGGTTCGATTACTTCGCTTCCAATTATTGAGACTTTGGCAGGCGATGTTGCTGCATACATTCCGACAAATGTTATTTCTATCACGGATGGACAGATATTCCTGGAAAGCAATCTGTTCTTCTCAGGATTTCGTCCCGCTGTCAACGTTGGTTTGTCTGTATCACGAGTAGGTGGTGCTGCACAGACAAAGGCCATGAAAAAAGCGGCAGGAAGCCTTCGTATCGACCTGGCTCAGTTCCGGGAGATGGAAATCTTCACGCAGTTCAGCTCCGATTTGGACGAAACAACTAAGGATCAGCTGAAATATGGTCGTTCGCTCATGGAACTCTTGAAACAGCCGTTATATCATCCGAAGAGTCTGTCCGAACAGATAATCACGCTTTGCATTGCTTCAAATAAAATGCTTGTTGACCTCGAAGTAAATGAGCAAAACATGTTTGTGAAGAATCTTATTGAATATATAAATGAAAAGCATTCTGAAGTCATCACAGAAATTGAGACAAAGAAGGTGCTTTCCGATGAACTTGTTCAAAAGATATTAGGCATAACTATGGAATATAAAAGTAGGTGAGAGAATGGCTAATTCAAAAGAGGTTTTATCCAGAATAAAAAGTATTGAAGATACCATGAAGATTACGAATGCGATGTATCTTATCTCTTCATCAAAATTGAAAAAAGCCAGGAAAAGCCTTAGTGATACACTGCCTTTCTTTCAGGCGCTTCAGGATACAATTGCCAAGATTTTAGATCATGTACCAAATATGACCCACCCCTATTTTGATTCCGGAAAAGAAAACAATCAATCTGAGAAAAAGCGGGGATTTATTGTTGTTACGGCGGACAAAGGACTGGCCGGAGCATATAATCATAATATTATAAAAATTGCTGAAGAGAAATTGGCTCAAGGCACTGACGACGTACTGTTTATTGTCGGTGAAGTCGGAAGACGTTACTTTGATAAAAAGGATGTCAATATCGACAGAAAATTCAATTACTCTGCCAATAATCCCAATATTCAAAGAGCAAGAGTCATGTCTAGAAAAATAATGAGCGCCTACGATAACAAGCAGATTGATGAAATACACATTATTTATACAAAGATGGTGGGCTCGATGAAGGAAGAACCAGAAGTGCTTCAGCTTCTCCCGCTAAAAAAGGGAAGTTTTAGTGACCAGGCCCATGATGGCTATCAGGCGCTGGTTGAATTCGATCCTTCACCGGAAGAAGTCCTGACACAGATTGTACCTGACTATGTACTGGGAATTGTTTTGGGCGCATTGGTAGAGTCATATTCGAGCGAGCAGAATGCTCGAATGACAGCGATGCAGGCCTCCACAGACAATGCGAAGGAAATGCTTAGAGAGCTTCGCATTGAATATAACCGTGTCAGACAGGCCGCTATTACCCAGGAAATCACAGAGATTGTTGGCGGAGCAAGAGCATTGAAGAATAAGAAGTAGAGAAGGAGCGGAACATGAATAAAGGTATGATAGTGCAGGTTTTAGGTCCTGTAGTCGATGTGCAGTTTGAAGATGATATTCCTGCTATCAAAGAAGCCTTAGAAGTGGAAAACCATGGTAAAACAGGTGTTATGGAAGTTGCCCAGCATGTCGGCAATAACACAGTGCGCTGCATTATGCTGGCTTCAAGTGAAGGTTTGTCAAAAGGGTTGGAAGTAAAAGCTACGGGTGCAGGGATAAGCGTACCAGTAGGCAAGCAGACCATTGGACGGTTGTTTAATGTGCTTGGACAGACTATAGATAATGGAGAACCGATAACAGATAGCGAAAAATGGGAAATACACAGGAAGGCTCCTGATTTTAAGGATCAAAGTCCGGTTGTTGAAATTTTGGAAACGGGAATCAAGGTTATTGATTTGATTGCTCCCTATGCAAAGGGCGGCAAGGTCGGATTGTTCGGAGGAGCCGGTGTTGGTAAGACCGTTATGATTCAGGAATTAATCCGGAATATTGCTACCGAGCATGGTGGATATTCCATCTTTACTGGTGTCGGAGAACGTTCACGTGAAGGGTATGATTTGTGGTCGGAGATGAAAGAGTCGGGTGTAATTGACAAAACGGCCCTGATTTTCGGACAGATGAATGAGCCGCCTGGAGCCCGAATGAGAGTCGCCCAGACAGGACTAACGATGGCTGAATATTTTCGGGATGAGGAGCATCAGGATGTTCTGCTCTTCATTGATAATATATTCCGGTATGTGCAGGCCGGTTCTGAGGTTTCAGCATTGCTCGGACGGATGCCGTCAGCTGTTGGATATCAGCCGACATTGGCTACAGAAGTCGGTGAACTCCAGGAAAGAATTGCATCAACGAAGAATGGATCGATCACCTCGGTACAGGCAGTATATGTACCTGCAGATGACTTGACAGATCCGGCTCCGGCAACAACCTTTATCCATCTGGATGCAACAACGGTTTTATCCAGAAAAATTGTGGAGCAGGGTATCTATCCTGCAGTGGATCCCCTTGAATCGAATTCGAGAATTCTGGAAGCGGATATCGTTGGCGAAGAGCATTATGATACAGCGAGAAGAGCCCAGGAAATTCTTCAGAAATACAAGGAATTACAGGATATTATTGCAATTCTGGGAATGGAAGAATTGGACGAAGAAGATAAACAGACTGTTTATCGTGCCAGAAAAATCCAGAAGTTTTTATCACAACCATTTCATGTTGCCGAGAACTTCACGGGTGTACCTGGAACTTATGTGCCTTTAAAAGAAACGATAAGAGGATTTAAAGCAATAATAAATGGTGAAATGGATGAATACCCTGAATGGGCGTTCTTTAATGTCGGAACCATCGATGACGTAATCAAAAAGGCAGAGGGCAAATCGGATACAGCAGAGTAAATGGAGGAACGCTTATGAAGAAATTTCAATTGGAAATTTTGGCTAGCGATAAAACCTTTTATAAAGGAGATTCAGAAGAAATTATTCTTCCATCTATCAATGGATTAGTGGGTATCTTAGCCGACCATTGGCCGATGGTCGTCGCAGTCAATATAGGTGAAATAAGGTTTAAAGTTGACGGAGAATGGCATAAGGCAGTTGTCAGCAGCGGAATGGCAGAGGTAATGGATAATAAAGTCATACTGCTGGTGGATACCGCGGAACGCCCTGAAGATATTGATATACGAAGGGCGGAAGAAGCTAAACAAAGGGCGGAAGAACGGTTGAGTCTGAAGCTCAGTAAAATGGAGTATCACCAGTCCAAAGCTGCACTAGCCCGTGCAATGTCAAGATTAAGCGTCACAAACAAAAGAGGTCAATAAATGCCATAGAGAGCATCTGATGAAAAACATATCACTCATCAGATGCTTTTCTTAATATAAAAAAACATTGCATAAGATGACAGGTGCAGATTATAATGGAAATACGATAGCCCCATCTGCCCAGATGCATCAGATTTTCTTGCATATACAAGCGAGGTATCTTTTGGTATAGTAGTGAAGGCCGTTTGGGACCATCCGGAAACAATCTTAAAAAAGCAAAGGAAGAAAGATAATGAAAAAAATTGCAGTGGCTACTGACAGCAACAGTGGAATCACACAAAACCAGGCAAATATTCTTGGAATTGAAGTATTGCCAATGCCGTTTTATATTGGTGGAAAATTGTATTTTGAGGGAATCAACCTGACACAAGATGAGTTTTACCTGAAACTGGAGGGGGATTCGGACGTATCTACCTCACAGCCATCCCAGGAGGCAATATTAAAATTGTGGAACAAGGTTCTGAAAAGACATGATGAGCTGGTGTACATCCCCATGTCTGCTGGGCTGAGCGAAGCATATGAAACCGCCCGGATGCTGGCCGGTAAATATGAAGGAAAAGTAACCGTCGTTGACAACAGAAGGATTTCCATAACACAGCGACAGTCTGTACTAGAGGCATTGGCGATGGCAAGAAAAGGTATGAGCGCCCTGCATATTAAGCAGAAGCTGGAAGACCATAAAGACGAGTCCTGTATATTTGTTACAGTTGAAACACTCAAGTATTTAAAGAAGGGCGGGAGGATTACACCGACAGTAGACGCCATTGGAACAGTCCTGGAGGTCAAACCGATCCTTCAAATACGTGGGGATAAGCTGGATGAATTTTCCAGTTCCAGGGGAAAGAGCCAGGCCCGAAAATTGATGATTAAGGCAATTCGCGAGGAAATGAATGCAAAATATGCGGAGGCTTTTGAGAACAGGGATATGAACATCATGGCTGCATATGCCGGCAACGAGGAAGAGGCGTGGGATTGGAAGGCAGAAATTGAGGATGAGTTTCCTGGATATCCTATACATATGTCACCGGTTTCCCTCAGTGTAGCCTGTCACATCGGTCATGGATCTCTGGCCATAGCTTGTACAAAAAAATTGAAATAAAAGGATGGAGAACTAATATGTCAGCAAAAAAACTTACCTTTATGGCAGCTCTTACCGCCATTTCAATCATCCTGGTGGCCCTGATTCATTTTCCGATATTTCCGGCGGCCGCATATCTGGAATATGATCCGGCGGATATCCCGATTCTGATTGGAACCTTTGCATTTGGACCGATGGCAGGAATTATGATTACTATTGTCGCGTCTTTAATCCAGGGATTGACGGTCAGCGCAGCAAGCGGGATTTATGGGATTCTCATGCATATCCTGGCGACAGGAACCTATGTTGTTGTTGCAGGAAATATTTACAAACGCAACAAAAAAAGAAACGGCACTATCCTGGCACTTGTCTGTGGAACCGTTGCAATGGCTGTCATGATGTGTGTCGCGAACCTGATTCTGACCCCGATTTTCTATGGTGTCCCTGTTGATGTCATAAAAACTATGATTCTGCCGATTATTCTACCGTTCAATTTGATCAAGGCAGGAATTAACGGCCTGGTTACATTTATCATTTATAAGACAGTAGCTAAGTTTATCAAACTTTAGGCATGTCTGGAGGGTTTGAACTCAAAGCAACACAGACAACGGAGGGAAGATACAGGAGCCAGATGATGCTCCCGGATATTCCGGACCAGGTTTCGAAAAAGTTATTATCGAATGAGATATAGCTGTTCAGATTCCATAGGGCAACGTGAATGTCGCAGAAGAACAGAAGAAGGATTCCGGCAAGGAGAAGCTTCTTTCCAGGTATATTCTGCCGATATATGAACGTGCCAATATAACCTGCTATATTGAAGACAGACATAGTTCCATAAACGATGGACAGGATAATTACAGGGCCGGCTGGAGAAATGAAGAATCTTTCCGCGGCCAGGGACAAGAGCAGCAGATACGCCATCACGGGCAAAATCCTTTTTACCGGATGGATGTACAGAAAATAGCAGGACTGAACCAAAATGAAAAGGATGATTCCCGCACCGCCCTGGCGGGTATACAAAAGATAATAATCAGCCATAAAAGCCAGGAAAAGGGCAGAAGGAATCAGCAGCGCCCGAATAGAAGCGGCGCCTCGCTTATATGTGCCATAGATGGAATAGATTAGGCAAAGGAATACAGCCAAGTATTTTATGTCCGGCGACTGGTTGCCAATCATCAGGCCGGACAGGATTACTATGATACTCAGAAAACTCAGAGTTGCCGGATTGCTGCCCATACGCTCTCCCTAATAAAGTGTTTTCTTTAGTATATCACTTATTTACGGATGCTTACATAAAAAAATGAGGGCCATAAAAATGCAGTACAGACTTTTATTAAAAACGGCGGTATTGGCGGGTCAGATAATGCTGGAGAGCGGGGGAGAAACTTACCGGGTTGAGGATACAGTCACCAGGATCCTCCGCATCAGCGGGTTGGAGCATGCGCAGGCCGTCGTTTTGTCCGGAAGCATTATTGCATCCATAGCCGACAGCTCGATGGATGCGATGACTGTGGTTCAGGATACAAGAATACGGGCGATTTTTCTGAATCGTATCTATCTCGTAAATGATGTTTCCAGAAAACTTTGTGCCGGTGAAATGGATTTGGAGACAGCCTATGAGGAGCTTTGCCGTATCCACCAGATACGTCAGTTCAGGCCTGCGCTTTCAAACATTTGTATTGCCATACTTCCGGCATTTTTTCCGCTTCTTCTGGGAGGAGATTATATCGATTGCGTTCTTGGTCTTGCGGCTGGTATTCTGCTTTCAGCCATAACCTACCTCGCCCGCAAGACGGGAATCAATTCTTTCGTCGGAAATGTAGTCGGAATTGCTTTGGCAACCATTCTGATCCTTCTGACGGACAGATGGAGCGGACATGTTTTTGCAGTAAACACAATCATAACGGGGACAATAATGCCTATGGTACCAGGTGTTGCGATTACAAACGCGGTTAGGGATACCCTGATGGGAGATTACATATCCGGAGGGGCCAGGACACTGGAAGCTTTTGTGAAGGCCGTGGCAATCTCAATCGGAGTCGCTGTTGGACTTTTGATATTCGGGGGGAATTAAATCTCATGACAATAGACATACTGGTAGAGATACTGATTTCTTTCTTCGTGGCCTTCGGGTTTGGCATCATATTCGAGGTACCCAAGAAATATTTCCTGCATATGAGTATTATCAGTGCACTGGGAAGAACCGTATTTATCGTTTTGAATGAAATCTCCGGTTATTCGGTCGTTGTTTCCACCTTTGCGGCCGCTTTCCTGATTGCGGCGCTCTCACATGTCCAGGCCAGGGTATATAAAGCTCCTGTAACGGTTTTTCTGATTGCGGGCATACTTCCGCTGGTGCCGGGTATGGGAATGTATCAGAGTGTATCTAACTTCATGGATGGACTGATTCTGGATGCCGTGGTGGAAATGGTCTATACATTCATGACAGCAGGGGCAATTGCAATGGCGATTTTCATAGTGGATTCGGTTTTTAAAGTCATCAAAGTCAAGTGGCCGGGAATGTAACAGATTCCGAACTTGAAATAGATGTCTGATTGGTATATAATACATAAGATTTTTCGAATATTCAGAAAGAGGCGTAAAGAATGGATAAAAAGATAAGAACCAGATTTGCACCAAGTCCCACAGGGAAGATGCATGTCGGAAATTTAAGGACGGCCTTATATGAATATCTCATTGCCAAGCATGAAGGCGGAGATTTCATACTCAGGATTGAAGATACAGACCAGGAGCGCTATGTGGAAGGCGCATTGGAGATTATTTATAATACATTGTCATTGGCCGGTCTTGAACACGATGAGGGACCGGATAAGGACGGGGGGAGTGGCCCCTATGTTCAGAGTGAGAGGCAGGCAACCGGCATGTACATGGAGTATGCCAAGATGCTTGTGGAAAAGGGAGAGGCATACTATTGCTTCTGTGACCGTGAAAGACTGGACAGCCTTAAACAGGTCATTGAAGGCAAGGAGATATCCATTTATGATAAACACTGCCTGGGACTTACCAAAGAAGAAGCTGCGTCAAACCTGGACAAAGGGATTCCATTCGTCATCAGGCAGAACAATCCGAGAGAGGGCCAGACTACATTTGTAGATGAGATATACGGAGAGATTTCCGTGGACAATTCCGAACTGGATGATATGGTCCTTATGAAATCGGATGGCTATCCCACATATAATTTTGCCAATGTGGTGGATGACCACCTGATGAAGATCACCCACGTTGTAAGGGGAAACGAATATCTTTCCTCATCCCCGAAATACAACCGTCTGTACGCAGCATTCGGCTGGGAAGTTCCGGTATATATTCACCTTCCGTTGATTACCGATTCAGACCACAAAAAACTGAGCAAAAGAAGCGGACATTCTTCCTTTGAAGATCTGATTGAACAGGGATTTTTAAGCGAAGCGATAGTTAATTATGTGGCCATGCTAGGCTGGAGCCCTGAGGATAACCGGGAAATTTTCTCACTGGAAGAATTGGCCAGGGATTTCAATTACCACAATATCAGTAAATCGCCGGCGGTATTTGATATAGTCAAATTAAAATGGATGAATGGCGAATATATCAAAGCTATGGACAATAAAAGATTTTATGAAATGGCAGAACCGGTTTTGAAAGAAGCCATACACAAAGACCTTGATTCGGGGAAAATTCTTGATCTGGTTAAGACAAGAATTGAAGTACTCCCTGACATCAGAGAAATGGTGGATTTCCTAGATGATCTTCCAGATTATGATATTGAAATGTATACCCATAAGAAAATGAAGACAAACCCGGAAATCGCTCTTGCGATTTTGGAGGAGCTGCTTCCTGTGCTTGAGAAACATGAGGATTACACCGTGTCAAGCCTTCACGATCTGATTATGGACTTTATTTCAGTTAAGGGTGTTAAAAATGGAATCGTATTATGGCCCCTGCGGACAGCGGTTTCCGGCAAACAGTCGACACCGGGAGGCGCGTACGAAATAATGGAGATTCTTGGAAAAGAAGAATCTCTGCAAAGGGTCCGGATTGGAATTGAAAAATTGAGCCAGGAAAAATAGCATGAATCTAAATCAATCGCAGACTCTCGCAGTCAGCCATAACACCGGGCCTATGCTGGTAGCAGCAGGGCCCGGTTCAGGTAAGACATCTGTCATTACTGCCAGGATCCAGAATTTAATAGAAAGGTACGGCCTCAATCCATCCAATATTCTTGTGATCACATTCACGAGGGCGGCAGCAGACCAGATGAAGGACCGATTCCGAAAAATCACGGACGGCCTGTACCCGGCGGTCACATTCGGAACCTTTCATGCCATTTATTTTAATATCATAAAGCATGCGTATAACTTTTCGTCTGCCAATATTCTGCAGGAAGAGCAGAAAAAACAGTATTTGAGAGAAATCATCATTCAGCAGGGAATAGAGACAGAAGATGAAAACGATTTGATTTCCAGTATTATTTCAGAAATCAGCCTCATCAAAGGTGAAAGAATCAGCCTGGATCATTATTATTCTCAAAGCTGTTCCGATGATGTGTTCAGAAAAATTTACGGCGAGTATGAGAGCCAGCTTCAATCCATTAATCGGATTGATTTCGATGATATTCTGCTGATATGTTATGAATTGTTAAAGGAAAGGAAAGACATCCTGGCAATTTGGCAGAAAAAATACACATATATCCTTATAGACGAGTTTCAGGACATCAATAAAATCCAATATGATATCATCAAGATGATAGCATCCGGAAACGACAATATATTTGCAGTGGGTGATGATGACCAGTCTGTTTATCGGTTCAGAGGCTCAAAGCCTGAAATTATGCTGAATTTCGGTAAAGATTACCCGGATGCAAAAAAGGTTTTTCTGGATATCAATTACCGTTCACTGAAAAGGATCGTAAAAGCATCTCTGAATCTGATTAAAAATAACAGGTCCAGGTATGAGAAACAGATTATAGCCGTCAGGGAAGAGGGAGGCTATATTGATATACGGAATTTTCCGGGGCAGAAGGAAGAAAATCTCTTCATTACGGAAAAAATCCGGAAGTACATGGAAGATGGCATGGAACCTGGACAGATCGCTGTATTATACCGGACCAATATCGGTGCAGGAAAGCTCATTGAAAAGCTTATGGAATATAACATCCCTTTCTATGTCAAGGACACGCTTCCAAATCTATTCAGACACTGGATATCCCAGAGTATGATTGCCTATATCAGACTTGCACTTGGAGACAGAAGCAGGGAAATGTTCCTGAAAATCATTAACAGGCCGAATCGTTTCGTATCCAGAGCGATTCTGAATGAAAAAATCATATCATTTGCTGGTTTGAAAAATTCTTATTCTGATAAGATCTGGATGCAGGATCGGATTGAAAAACTGGAGCGGGATCTGCAGATGCTTTCTGGAATGAATCCGTTTTCTGCAATAAACTACATCAGGAAGGGTATCGGATACGATGAATACCTCCGGGAATATGCCGCACAAAGGCGTATCAACGAAGAGGAATTGTTTGATGTGCTGGAAGAAATTCAAGAGGGCGCCAAGGAATTTAATACCTTTGATGCCTGGTTTGAACATATAAGGAAATATTCGGAAGAACTTTTAAAAAAGCAGGGGAATTCCAGGGAAAAAAAGAATTATGTCCAGATTTCGACCATGCATTCTGCCAAAGGGCTCGAATTCGAGGCTGTTTTCATTCCAGATGCAGTAGAGGGGATTACTCCGTACCGAAAAGCTGTCTCGGAGGAGGAATTGGAAGAGGAAAGGAGACTGTTTTATGTAGCTGTCACCAGGACAAAGGACTGCCTTCATATTTACTCGCCGAAAGAGATCCATAACAAAGAAATGAAGGTTTCCCGGTTTGTAGGGGAAATGATCTGCGATTTTGCAGAACTTATACCTGGAAGATATATAATACATGCCAAGTACGGCGAAGGAATTATTGAGCAATATTCAGAAGGAAAATTGAAGGTACAGTTTCCCGGCTTGCAAAAACCCCTTCTGTTTGACGCAAAATATGCAGTTTCAAATAATATAATACGAATAAAATAAAAACGGACGGCACCTGGGGTGCCGTCCGAAAATATTTGCTATTCTTCTTCGTCTGTATCTTCGTCCATTTCATCGTATTCCATTTCGTCAAGCATCTCATCGAAAGCATCGGCAACGATTTCATATTCCTCATCATCCTCGATATTGGATAATTTGGGCTCTCCATCTTCTGTTTCCTCATATCTGTAGAGGAATACTTCGCCATCTTCGTCATCTGCTTCTGCCAGTGGAACAAGAGCAATATATTCTTTTTCTCCGGCAGGGAAAATTGACAAAACGCCACATTCGACATCGGTACCATCATCCAGAGAGAGGGTTAACGTAGTTTCAAATTCTTCATCACAACCGCATCCGCAGTCGCATCCGCAATTCTTATCTTTATCCATTAGGTCTCCTTTTCGTTTCAAAATATTTATATACTGACTTTATCAGAATATCACTTATATTTCAATACCTTTTCTTGCAGGAATTCCCATGTCGAATGGATGCTTGATTTTTTTGATTTCCGAAACATAATCGGCCAGCTCAATCAAGGCGTCGGAGGGATTGCGGCCTGTCATGACAACCTCCAGCCCGGGATGTCTGTTTCTCAGCAGGCCCAGCAGCAGCTCGTCATCCACAAAGCCATGGTTGTTCGTAGCGATGATTTCATCCATGATCAGCAAATCATATTCTTCTGTGTTCGCTTTTTCGAAAGAATCTATAAGCAGATTGGTATACGCGATTTTAGCCTCCTTTTTCGTTTCCTCGGACATTTTAAAAGTGAACCCGTAATCTTTGTCGAAAGGCATAATAAATACATTCGGAATCTGATTGAGTATACTGAGTTCGCCAGACTTGTTGTTTTTTAAAAAACGTGCAACCAGGACCCTCAGTCCACTTCCGGCTGCCCGTACACATAATCCGATGGAGGCAGTGGTCTTTCCTTTTCCGTTTCCGCAGTATATATGAATCAATCCTTTGTTCATAAAATTTTCTCCTATAAATATGGTTTTAATTATATTTTACCCCTTTTAATAATTTTGACAAGCTTTTTACACAAGTAAAGCTAAAAAAACATTGACTTTACGCCAAAATGCTTTAAAATATCACTATATAGCTTCAAATTTAGAAAGGAGTAATTGAGTGGTTACAGGGAATGCTGGAGACGGCCGTAGTAAAGACAATGATAACAGGAATATGGAAGAGAGGAAAGATTACAGGAATAATAACAACTCATATAACAGAAACCCCGGATCAGCGGATGGAAAACCCGGAGAGTACAAAAAACCGGATTATCGCAAACCGGATGGTCAGAAAACAGACTACCATAAACCTGATGGACAAAGGACGCCATACCAGAGGAATGACGGACCAAGAACCGATGGACAGAGGCCGCCGTATCAAAGAAATGACGGACCAAGGACCGACGGACAGAGGCCGACGTATCAGAGGAACGATGGACCAAGAACCGACGGACAGAGACCGCCGTATCAGAGGAACGACGGACCGAGGACTGACGGACAGAGACCGCCGTATCAGAGGAACGACGGACCAAGAACCGACGGACAGAGACCGCCGTATCAGAGGAACGACGGACCAAGAACCGACGGACAGAGACCGCCATACCAGAGGAACGACGGACCGAGGACTGACGGGCAGAGACCGCCATATCAAAGGCCAGATGGTCAGAGACCGCCATATCAGAAACCGGATGGTCAAAGATCGGATTATCAGAGATCAGACTATCGGAAAAAAAGCTACGGGAATCCTTACGATAAAGATAAGGATAGCGATTACGGCAATTCCAAGGATAACAGATCAAAGACACCTGCAACAAAGGATACAAAAAGCAAAGAACAGCAGATTGCCAAAATGGACATTATAACAAGGCTCGAGAAGGAAAAAAAGGCTGTCCAGAAGAAAAAAACTGATAATTATCGTAAGGATGTCAAAAGTGTTAAACCTCAGGTAAAGCCTAAGCGGGTTAACAATATTGATTGGAACAAGCAATATGAGAATGACTCATTCGACGATGATGATTTAGATATATATTTATAAAAACTGGAGCTGGGTTAAATCCCCGGCTCTTTTGAGGAGAATGGCCATGATTCAAAAACTGGAAGATTATGGACAGCAGCATTTGCTGAGGTTTTACGAGGAACTAGGGAAGGAGCAGAAGGAAAAGCTCCTGAAACAGATTGAAGAGATAGATTTTGGGATTCTGTCATTGGTAAAAAGTAATTCCGAACATAAAAAAGGGAAAATAGAGCCAATCGAGGCACTGAAAATAGATGAAATAGCACCAAACAGGGTGAAGTATTATCAGACCGGTTTACACACTATCCAGGAAGGCAGAGTGGCATGTGTGCTTCTTGCAGGGGGGCAGGGAACAAGGCTGGGATTTGATAAGCCCAAGGGAACCCTGAACGTGGGCATTGACAGAGAACTGTACCTCTTTGAGATCCTTATAGAGAACCTTATGGAGACAGTAAGGGCCACCGGAGGAACCTGGATTCATCTTTTTGTCATGACAAGCGATATAAATAATGATGATACTGTTTCTTTCTTTGAAGAAAATGAATATTTTGGCTACAACAGGGATTACGTGACCTTCTTTATACAGGAGATGACACCTGCTGTAGATTTTGAAGGGAAAATCTACCTGGAGGAAAAGGGAAAAATTGCCGTTTCACCGAATGGAAATGGAGGATGGTTCACTTCTCTGAAAAAATATGGAATACTTGACCGGAAAGAGTGTTCCGGCATAGAATGGCTGAACGTTTTTTCGGTAGATAATGTTTTACAGAAAATGGCAGATCCGTATTTTGTGGGAGCGACCGTTGAATCCGGTTACCCCTGCGGCTCCAAGGTTATAAAGAAAGCATATCCGGACGAAAAGGTCGGGGTCATGTGCAAGGAAAACGGTAAGCCCTCTATCGTGGAATACTATGAATTGACGCCTGAAATGATTTCCGAAAAAGATCCTTCCGGAAATCCAGCCTATAATTACGGAGTTATCCTTAATTATTTATTCCGGCTGAAGGACCTTGATGATAAGGTGAACAAAAATCTTCCGGTTCATATTGTTGAAAAAAAGATTCCTTACATAGATGAGAGTGGAACACAGGTAAGACCTGATGTGCCTAATGGCTATAAATTCGAGACTCTGGTACTGGACATGATCAACCTGATGGATGACTGTCTTGTGTATGAGGTTGTCAGGGAAGAGGAATTTGCACCGATTAAGAATAAAGAGGGTCAGGACTCCCTTGATACAGCCAGGAAAATGTTGATCCAAAATGGCAAAAACATTTAAAGGGATTCGGAACGGAGTAAGAAATGAAAAAAATTATAGATTTACTGGAAGAAAAGATATCGAAGGCCTTTGAAGAAAGCGGATATGACAGCAAATATGCTGGAGTAACGATTTCCAACAGACCTGACTTATGTGAATACCAATGCAACGGGTCGATGCCAGCTGCGAAACAATACAAAAAAGCCCCCTTTGAAATCGCATCCAGTGTTGTTGAAAAGCTGACGGATAAGACGGTTTTCAAAGAAATCAATGTGGTGAATCCGGGCTTTATCAATATTATTCTTCATGAAGGCTTTGTTTCAGAATATGTCAATTCCATGAAGGATGAACCCGACAGAGGAATGGACAAAAGCGAGGAAAAGCTTAAGATAATTATTGATTATGGCGGAGCTAACATTGCAAAACCCCTGCATGTCGGACATCTTCGCTCCGCCATTATCGGTGAAAGCATTAAAAGGATCTGCAAATTCATGGGACACGATGTCATTGGGGATGTGCATCTTGGTGATTGGGGCTTGCAGATGGGACTTATAATTACGGAACTTAAGGAAAGGCAACCTAAGCTCCCGTATTTTGACGAGAATTTCGAAGGGGAATATCCTCAGGAAGCACCCTTTACCATTGGGGAGCTGGAGGAAATCTATCCGGCTGCCAACGCGAAATCAAAGACGGATGAAACCTTTAAGGATGCTGCCAGAGTAGCCACCTATGAACTGCAGAGTGGACGAAGGGGATATTTTGCCCTCTGGCGTCACATCCTGAATGTGTCGGTTGCTGATCTGAAAGTGAATTATGACAATCTGGATGTTCATTTTGAAGAATGGAAAAAGGAAAGCGATGCGCAGCCGTATATTCCCGAAATGGTGGAGTATATGAAAAGGGAAGGGTATACCAGAGTGAGCGACGGTGCACTCGTGGTGGATGTCAAAGAAGAGACAGACAACAAGGAAATTCCTCCTTGCATGATAATAAAATCAGATGGAGCAACACTGTACAATACCACAGATCTGGCAACGATTGTTGAAAGAAAAAAACTCTTTGATCCCAACCATATCATTTATGTTGTGGATAAAAGACAGGGTTTGTATTTCGAGCAGATTTTCAGATGCGCAAAAAAAACAAAGCTGGTGGATGATAAGACACGCTTCACTTTTATCGGTTTTGGAACCATGAATGGGAAGGATGGCAAACCCTTCAAGACGAGGGATGGCGGCGTAATGCGGCTGGAGGATCTTATTACCAGCATAAACGAGGCAGTTTATAATAAGATAATGGAAAACAGGGTTGAGACAGAAGAGGAGGCCAGGCGGGTGGCAGAGATTGTCGGTTTGTCTGCCTTGAAATATGGTGACTTATCTAATCAGGCAACGAAGGATTACGTGTTTGACATAGACCGTTTCACATCCTTTGAGGGAAACACCGGACCTTATATCCTTTATACTATTGTTCGAATAAAGTCCATATTGGAGAAATACAAAGAAAGATTTCCGGAATCAGCCGCTAAAGCTGCAGATATTCTGCCTGCAGAACAGATTCAGGAAAAAAATCTTATGCTTGAACTGCTGAAATATAATGAAGTAATAGAAAGTGCCTACGAGGAGCTGGCTCCCCACAGACTCTGTGCTTATGTATTTGATCTTGCCAATGCGTTTAATAAATTCTATCATGAGACAAACATTCTTGCGCAAGAGGATATAGAAAGACAGATGAGTTATGTCAGGCTGATAGTGCTTGTGAAAGAGATTCTGGAACAATGTATTAATCTGCTGGGTTTTGAGGCTCCTGACAGGATGTAAGTCGTATGAAGTGAAGATGAAAAGAGGCTGCACATTTTGCAGCCTCTTTTCTATGCAAGATAATCGTAAACGGACCAGACCAAAAAAGCGATAATGGCGAGGACGATAATGGTAAATATGACTCTCTTCAAGAGCTTAATGCGTTTCTGTCTTTTGAGAATTTTTTTTCTGTTTATTTTTTCTGTTTTGTGATGGTCGACCTTCTCCTGGCTCAAGTAGTTTCCTCCTTTTATATACGATGCATTCTAAGGCAATTGTATTACAATAAGATGAAAATCACAAGAGATGAATTGATTCAAACAGGAAGACTGCCAGGATTGCACCTAATGCAACAACGACAAGGCTTTTGTTGAAATATGCCAACGTAAGTGCGGCCAGAGTTCCGAACATGGCGCTTGCAGTCTGGGTGGTTGAATAAAATATGTCCGGAAAAGTCAGCGATGCAAGAACTGCATAGGGCATAAAGTGTAAAAAGGACCGGATATATCTGGAACTTATATTTTTCTTGAGGATGGCTATCGGCAGAACACGGGGCAGATACGTAACGGCAGCCATAAGAAATATAGCGATGATGGGTTTTGTCATGATACATCTTCCTCCTGTGGAAAAAACAGGGCACCAAGTGCAGCCGCGCCAAGCGTCGCAAGAATGACACGGAAACCTGTCGAAATAAAACTGAAAAATGGTATATACCGGATTATACAGCTGATTGCAACTGCAGCTAAAACAACGGTAAGAACCGGACGGGATTTAGCGGCAGGGGGAATTATCAGGGCTATGAACATAGCGTACAGAGCAATTCCCATCGCTCCTCCAAGTTCCTTTGGAAGTACTCCGGAGGCTGTCGCTCCGGCAAAAGTGCCGAGAGCCCATCCGAAATAGGGGGCAGAGATGAGGCCGTAGAAAAAGCGTTTGGAAATAGTTCCGTTTTCCATGGACGACACAGCGAAGGTTTCATCCGTTATACCAAATGCAAGGATAAGGCGGTCTGCCAGGCGTACAGCTGGCTCCAATTTTTGGGATAAAGCCAGAGACATCAGCATGTATCGGATATTTATTATAAAGGTGGTTATAGTGATTTCTAAATAGCCTGCTCCTGCCAGAATCAGATTTGTACCGGCAAATTGCCCGGAACTGGTCAGGTTTGACATGGATATCAGAACAGTCATCCATACGGGTAGACCGTTGCTGACCGCCATAAACCCAAACGTGAAGGATACAGGTATGTATCCGAGCGCAATGGGAAGTCCCTTAAAGAACCCGTCCCTGAAATCGGAGCGGTTGGATGCGTTGTTCATTACACACCTCCGGAATGTGGATTTTGATACAGATTTAACGATTATAGCATCGGAAATGCTTAAAATCAAGCAAAGAAGGATGGATTGACAAAAGATGGCATTGCTTTTATACTAGTAATGTTATCAAAAAAGGGGATATGAAAGATGTACTATGAGACGGATATCAGAAAATTCTGGAAGGTTATTTCGCCTCCCATATATTATTTTTTAGTTAATGTTCTGGCTACTTATGTATTTTCTTTTATATACATCAGCAGCCGGCTATCTGCGTTCACGGATCAGGGAAAGATCCTGACGGCGGATAATTATTCAGAATTTTCAAAAGCAGTTCAGGATGCGGTGTTGAATCAGTCGCTTCTGATAACGTGCGTAGCTGCAATTGCGACATTATTGCTTTATTTTGTCAAGTACAGAAAAAATATCCAGATAGATGTAGAAATGCAAAAAGTCAATATTAGTTTTGGTTATGCGGCTCTACTTGGGATGATGGCAAGCGTTTCCTTGAGCCGATTGCTTTCTCTGCTTCCAATAGATAATTTGTTTGGAAATTATGCAGAGGTTCAGAATACACTTTTTGGCGGAAACATTTTCATGGAGATTCTGACTTTAGCTATCATTGTGCCGGTTCTGGAAGAAATTCTTTTCAGAGGCCTGGTGTATGGGCGTATGTCCCGTTATTCCGGAAGAAGGGCGGCAGCTGTGATATCCTCAATAATATTCGGAATATATCATATGAATTTGCTTCAGGGAATATATGCATTCATTCTGGGAATGCTTTTGGTGTTTGTATATGAGAAATACCAGAGCATAATGGCGCCAGTCATTCTTCATGCTTTTGCCAATGGATTTTCCATATTTTTATTCTATACGGATATAAGCAACAAAATAAGTTCAAATCTTTATTCATACATAATATTTATGCTGGTTGAAGCTGCAATCGCATTGTGGATGATAAAAATCATTCAGACAAAATTCAAAAAACTAGTTTAATAAATGGAGGCAAAATGAAGCTGCTGACTATTACTGTACCTTGTTATAATTCACAGGAATATATGAGAAAGTGTATCGACAGCCTGCTGCCTGGCGGCGAAGATGTGGAAATCATCATCGTGGATGATGGATCTACTGATGCAACAGCCCAAATCGCGGATGAATACGCTCAAAAATACCCGGACATGATTCGGGTAATCCATCAGAAAAACGGCGGTCATGGTGCCGGTCTGAATACCGGAATCAGGAACGCAACTGGGCTGTACTTCAAAGTGGTGGATAGTGATGACTGGTTAGAGTCTTCCGCTTATGAAAAACTGCTGAAGCTGATTCGGAAAATGAATAATAAAGAACAGACTGCGGATCTGATCGTATGCAATTATGTTTACGAAAATCAAAACTCGATTCATAAAAAGGTGATGAACTGCCGCAGGGCTATGCCAAGAAACAGGATGATAACCTGGGAAAACAAGATGCATTTCCGATATACCCAGTATATACTTATGCATTCGGCCATATTCAAGACCCAGGTATTGCGGGATTCCGGCGTTGTGATGCCAGAACATCAGTTTTATGTGGATAACGTGTTCGTATATGCGCCGCTCCCGTACGTTAAGACACTTTATTATTTGGATGTGGATCTCTACAGATATTATATCGGCCGGTCTGATCAGTCCGTGAATGAACAGACAATGATCCGGAGGATCGACCAGCAGATCAATGTAAATAAAATCATCATAGATACATATAATAAGACCCAGATGACGAGTGTGGGATTGGAAAAATACATGCGGCATTACCTGACAATCCTGATGGGGATAACATCCCTTTTCCTGGTCCTCTCGGAAAATGAGGCAGATGCCATCAAAAAAAGGGAATTGTGGGGTTACCTAAAAAAAGAAAACCCAGTCTTATTTAATAAGACCAGGTGGACGTTTATCGGTTTAGGTGTCAATTTACCTGGAAGAGCCGGACGAAGAATCACTATATTCGGATACAGAATTCTTCAGAAACTTATAGGTTTTAATTAATATTTTTGAATACACGAATGTATACATGATTAAAAACAGTGCAAGAGACGCAACAACATCAACGATGGAGTGCTGGTTCAGGAATAAGGTTGAGATACAAATGGCGATCATAAGAATAAGGGATAAGAAGCGGATGTGCTTTTTGTCCCTTATTATTGCGTTCTTAAGAAGGGCAGTATGACAGACCAGAGAGTTATACACGTGAATACTGGGGCATACATTTGTACTGGTATCCGTTTGGTACAGGTGGGCAATAGCCTGGGTGAAAATATTTTTATCTGTATCGATTGCTACCCTCAGAAGCTGGGCATTCGGCCACAGTGTGTATATAACAAGGCAAACGGTCATGCCGATAAACAGCATCGCCGAATGTTTATAGAAATCTTCCTTTGTGCCTATGAATAAAACAAAAAGAGTCACAAGCGGGACATAAATGAACCATAAAAAGTAAGGTATGGCAAAGTATTCGCAGAATGGAATATATGCATCGATTCTGGAGGAAATGATTGTGACTTCTGTTGTGCGCTGTTCAAGCCATAAAAACCATGGAAGATATATAAAGAAATATAAAAGCGTCCATGCCTGACCATATTTTTTAAGTAGAGACTTCACGTGAATTAGTACCTTTCATATCTGATTTATTTGATTACCATTCTGATCTTTTCATTTGAGCAGAAGGCGGAGAAACTTGTTGCTTTTGCTATCGGCTCCCCATCTGAATGGGATGGAATCGGTTCCATAGAATCAATCTGCACATGTTTACACCGGAATATTCGTACGCCCTTTATTAAGTTGTGTTTACCGATAACAGCAAGTAGAAGGGCGAAGAAAAATTTCAGGCGGGAAATATCAGCAAAAACACAAACATCAAGCAAATCATCCGTACAGTCTGCTTTCGGTGCAAACATGAGGCCGCCTTCAAAACGGGTGTTATGTATGGAAGCGAAAAGCATATCCCGTACATCGAGCTTCTTTCCACCGTCCAGGATGATTACAGAATCACTGGATTTATAGGTAAGCACTAACTTTATTCCGGTTATGATGAAGGCGAGTTTGGACAACCCAAAAAAACTCAGATATTTTGCGAGTCTGGATGTATGCAAGGAACTGTTTACAGCGGCATCATACCCAGCTCCGCTGCTTGCCAGAAAACGTCGTTCTTTATTCCCCGTCGTGATTGTTCCCAAATCTATTAATTTATAGGTACCGGGTTTCAAAATGGCTGACAGGGCCTTTTGGGGATCATTGCTTATTCCTAAAGCACGGGCAAAACCACTTCCGCTTCCAATGGGGATGTATCCCAGGACGATTTCTTCTGAGAGTGAAATACCATTAATAACTTCATTCAAAGTACCATCATCGCCAACAACAACGATTACCTTGGTTTTATCCGTATGGACAGTCGTGATCTCAAGTGCAATATCAAGGGCATCTGAGGTTTTTCCTATAAAATGTGCAGTATAACGGATGTTTTTCTGATCGAGTATTGTACGCAGTCGCGACCAGACAGACGTCCCCAGTCCATTTTTGGCAAATGAATTAACGATAAAATGGTACATGGAATCCTCCTCAATGTGCTTTCAAAGATATATACAGTATAGCACAATAAAAAAAAATGATATAGATGAATTCTGAAAAAAGAAAGTTGCACTTGTGCTGTAAAGTGATAAGGTATATAATAAACAAAAAGTTGCAGGAGGTAAAGCCTATGGAAGCAGTAAAAAACAAGGTGGATGCCATAAGAGAGCTGGAAAATCAGGGTGTTTTGACAACGGAGGAAGCATGGAAATGTATTCAGATACTGAATGAATCCGGAAATGAGGCGATTGATTTTGAAGAGGAGCTATTCTTCATTGACTAAAACAGGCAAAACCATCATCAGTCGAGGATTTTTTTTTGACCTCAACACTAACACGCTTTAAAGCGCCTAATCATTAAAGGAGAAGCAATAACATGCCGATTACGGAAATTTTAGAACATAATTGCAAAATGTATGGAAACAAAACATGCCTGGTAGAGGTGAACCCGGAGCTCAAAGAGATGAGAAGGGTTACCTGGAAGGAATTCGAGCTGACTGAGCCCGCTCATACCCATTATTATCGCAGAGAAATAACCTGGAATGTGTTCAATGAAAAGGCTAACCGACTGGCTAATATGCTATTGAACATTGGGGTTAAAAAAGGAGATAAGGTTGGGATTCTTCTGATGAACTGTCTGGAGTGGCTGCCTATCTATTTCGGAATTCTCAAATCAGGGGCGTTGGCTGTTCCACTGAATTTTCGCTATGCGCCGGATGAGATTTTATATTGTGTGAACCTGGCGGATGTAGATGTCCTTATTTTTGGCGAAGAATTTATCGGACGCGTAGAGGATATTGCAGATTCTGTCAGTCAGAAGAGTCATCTTATATATGTGGGTTCCGGAGCCTGTCCAACCTTTGCAGATGACTACAGGGAACTCACAGCCAACTGCTCCAGTTCCTCCCCGAATATTGAAATTAATGATGACGACGATGCAGCCATCTATTTTTCATCGGGGACCACAGGGTTTCCAAAGGCGATATTGCACAAGCATACCAGCCTGATGCACGCCTGCCGGGTGGAACAGCACCACCATGGCCAGACAAAAGATGACGTATTTCTCTGCATTCCTCCGCTATATCATACAGGAGCAAAGATGCACTGGTTTGGCAGCTTTCTAGCGGGTGGGAAGGCTGTGCTGTTAAAGGGAACGAGACCGGAATATATCCTGGATGCCGTATCCAAAGAGAAGTGCACAATTCTTTGGCTGCTTGTTCCATGGGCACAGGACATTTTAAATGCGCTGGACAGCGGGGAACTAAAAAAAGATGATTACAGGCTGGATCAGTTAAGACTGATGCATATCGGCGCACAGCCAGTGCCTCAAAGCCTTATTAAGCGATGGAAGGAATACTTTCCAAATCATGATTATGATACAAATTATGGTCTGAGTGAATCTATCGGTCCTGGATGCGTCCATTTAGGAATTGAAAACATCCATAAAGTGGGAGCCATAGGCGTGCCTGGATATGGGTGGGAAGCTAAAATCGTCAATGAGGACAAGGAGACAGTAATTAAAGGCGATGTGGGGGAATTGTGCGTAAAAGGTCCCGGCCTGATGACCTGTTATTATAAAGATCCAAAGGCAACTGAAGAAGTGCTCAAAGACGGCTGGCTTTTTACCGGTGATGTGGCCATGCAGGATGAAGACGGATTCATTTTCCTTGTTGACCGAAAGAAAGATGTGATTATAAGCGGAGGGGAGAATATCTACCCTGTCCAGATAGAGGATTTTTTGAGCGCACATCCGGCCATAAAAGATGCGGCAGTGATTGGTCTGCCCGACGCAAGGCTTGGCGAACAGGCCGTTGCCATCATCGAGATTAAGAAAAACCACACCTGTTCAGAAGAGGAAATTCTGGAATATTGCAAAAAACTTCCCCGGTTCAAAAGGCCGCAGAAAATCGTGTTTGCGGATGTACCAAGGAACCCGACTGGAAAAATTGAAAAACCGAAGCTAAGGGCAACGTACGGAGCCTTGAATCTGGTAGACGCACAGAATAAAGCCTGATATTAAAAGTGGAGCACATCAAATTGATGTGTTCCTTTATATTTGGGGAAGTATCATTTTAGGCGAGTTTTTTGCTTTATGGTAAAAAGAAAAAAGCCCTGAAATTCAAGGCTTTCTCTTAGTAGCGGAAATTGGATTTGAACCAACGACACCACGGGTATGAACCGTGTGCTCTAGCCAACTGAGCTATTCCGCCATATAAAATTATGTTACTAATGGGACCTATAGGGCTCGAACCTATGACCCTCTGCTTGTAAGGCAGATGCTCTCCCAGCTGAGCTAAGATCCCTGAGAACCAACTGCTTAAACAGTATATTATCATTCAAAAAAAAAGTCAACCCTTTTTTAAAACTTTTAAACTTAAAAATATTATGATATAATTACATCAAAATTCAGTTGAAAGAGGAATAGTATGAGAGTAGGAATGGGATATGATGTCCACAGGCTCGTGGAGGGCAGACGGTTGATTCTGGGTGGCGTGGAGATTCCTTATGAAAGGGGTTTGGAAGGGCATTCGGACGCAGACGTGGTGACGCATGCCGTTATGGACGCCTTGCTTGGGGCTGCCGGACTAGGGGATATAGGAGAACATTTTCCGGATTCAGATGAGCAGTATAGGAATATTTCCAGCATACGGTTACTGGAAAAGGTCGGAGATAAGTTGAGAAAGAAATGGTTTCAGATCAGCAATATAGATGCGACCATTATTGCGCAGCATCCTAAATTATCGCCTTACAAGAAGGCAATGATAAAAAACATCTCGGCAGCCCTCGGAATTCCGGAAAACCAGATTAATATAAAGGCGACCACGGAAGAGGGGATGGGATTTACAGGTAATGGAGAAGGGATCTCTGCTCATGCAATTACCCTCCTGACTGAAAACAGCCCGGAGGTTGTTTATGATGAGATCATAAGTGACAGCAGAAGGCTTCATGAACTGAAATCTGTGGATTATAACATGTTGAAGTGGTACTTTTCCTTACGTCATCCGGGAACCTGTGAGAGTGTCATTTTGGATGCATATCTGTGGAGACATTATTATAACACCAGATATTATTTTAATGATAAAGGGCTGATGTGGATATTTACAAATAAAGATGAGGTGTTTACCAACATCCCGCTTTGCCGCAATGAAGATTTGCAGGAGTGTTTTGAGGATGTCCAGGACTATTTCAACACAAAGCTGGGTATGAAGCTGCGTGTGTATCTTGCTGATGAGGAAGCGGTAGATATCCTCAACCTGCCGGAAGATAAATATATTGTGGAAGAGGACAGACGGTATTTCGACTATATTTACGATGCCGAAAGTCTGAGGAATCTTGCGGGCAGGAAGTTCCACAAGAAAAAGAACCATGTAAATTCTTTCAAAAAGGAATATGAAGGCCGATACGAGTTCAAAAGGCTTGGCTGTGAGAATATTCTGGAAATATTGGTTTTTTTAAAGGAATGGAACGCAGAAAGGGATATTGAAGACGAATATAACCGGGTTGATTACGAACTATTGGGGATCGAATCTGTGCTCAAAAATTGCCAGATTCTGAAATTCAGGATGGGCGGTATTTATCTGGATGGAAAACTGGAGGCTTTTTCTATGGGAAGTTATGCGGATGAAGAAAAAACCGCTTACATTCATATTGAAAAGGCAAACCCAAGGATTAATGGCCTGTATGCATTCATCAACCAGCAGTTCCTGATAAATCTGTTTCCTGAGGCTGAAAAGGTGAACAGGGAGGACGATATGGGTCTGGAAGGCCTTAGAAAGGCCAAACTGTCATATCAGCCGATTGCCCTGGTAAAGAAATTCAATATCATACAGAAGTAGGGAAAAAGAATGATCAGATATCTGCAGGAAAGTGAAAAACGGCTTTCGCGCCCCCTTTATGAAGAGGTGTTCGGGGATACCGAAAAGTTTACGGATTTTTATTACAATACCAGGGTAGGTGGAAACGCGATACTGGCGGACATGCAGGATGGCAGCGTGGTATCCATGCTGCATCGATGTCCCCGTTCTCTTACAATCAATGGTAAAGAAGTAGAATCGGAATATGTATTTGCCGTAGCCACAAGCCTGGAGCACCGCAGGAGTGGGCGGATGGGGGCGTTGATGAGAAGGGCTCTCTGCGATATGAATAGTGCCGGACTTCCTCTGGCCTATTTGGCGCCGGTGGACTATAAGGTATATCTGCCTTATGGGTTTGCTTGTGTTTACTCTGCCTATGGATGTATGGAAAAAAACAAATATGTTGAGGCGACGGGATACAATCTGGTAGCGGCCCAAGAGGCCGATATTGAAGAGCTTGTCGGATTTTCGGATAAACTGCTTCACGAAAATCTCCGTATGTACTCATCCCGAAATTTTGAATATTACAGTAATATGATTCAGCAGCTGGAGGCGGAAAATGGTTTTCTGGCTATCCTGAAGAATAATCAGGGCATATGTGCGTACGGCTACCTGAGCAATGATGAATCTCTGCAAATCAGCGAATTTGTGTGCCTGCCTATGGCCAGAGATGCTTATATATCTGCCGTCTGCAATCGGATGGGCTGCCATGAGATCCGCATCAATGGTGTGCTTTTCCCCTGGGATGGTTGTGAGGACCAGCCAAAGGTCATGGCGCGCGTAATCAGGCCGGAAGCCTTGACATCATATATAAGGACAAAGGAAAAAATCAACCTGTGCCTCAAACTCAACGATCCTGTCATTCGGGAAAATAACAATACGTTCATTATAAAAAGTGACGCCTTTTCCTGCAGTATCAGAAAAAGCGCCAGCAGCCCCGATTTGGAGATGGATATAGAAACTTTTTCAAAATGGCTGACGACCGGATTGGCAATGGACGGACTCCCGGATCTGGTTGGAAATAAAGGTGTGTTTCTGAATGAAATTGTGTAAGTGAATAATTGCTTGACAAATGAAAGAGAATTGCATAAACTTATACATATTTGATATGATAGAGGCTGTGAACGGAAAGAGTAGTTTTTATGAAGCTGAAAGAGAAGGATTATCGTCGGCTGAAAGTAATCCTGAGCTAGTGGAAATGAAGTGCCTCCGGGAGCCTGTTTTGCAAAAGGGGAGTGACCCAAGTAGTGAAGCACGCCTGGCATACGTTACATGCATTGAGTGGAGGGCAACCTTCATAAGAGTGGAACCACGGAAGATATTTCGTCTCTTGTTTAGAGGCGATTTTTTTTATTTTACAGGAGAAAACTAAGTATGGGTTTTATAAAAAATTTCAAAGATGAACTCAGCGTCATCAGGGAACGTGACCCTGCCATAAAATCACCGTTGGAGGTGCTTCTGTACCCTAGCTTTTGGGCGATTATAAAGTACAGGAGAGCCCATAAACTCTATTTAAAGGGGCATTATTTCCTGGCAAGATGGATTTCCCAGAGGACTGCCAGAAAGACGGGGATTGAAATCCATCCCGGTGCAAAAATCGGAAAAGGCCTATTTATCGATCACGGACATGGTGTTGTCATCGGAGAAACCGCCGAAATTGGCGATAATGTCACTATGTATCAGGGGGTTACCCTGGGCGGCACTGGCAAGGAAAAGGGAAAGAGGCATCCAACCATAGGGGACAATGTCATGATTGCCGCAGGGGCGAAAATACTGGGGTCTTTTACGATTGGGGATAATTCCAAAATTGGTGCCGGGTCTGTGGTACTGGAGGCCGTGCCGCCTAACTCCACAGTTGTGGGTGTGCCTGGACGAATCGTAAAAATGAAGAACGAAAAAATTCCCAGAACGGATCTTGATCAGATTCTTCCAGATCCGGTTAAAGCGGATCTTAATCAGTTGATGCGCGAAAATAGGGCGATGAGGGAAGAGATTAGAAAAATCAAGGAGAAATTGAATGAAAATATATAATACACTGACAAAATCAAAAGAAGAGTTCAAACCAGTCGAAGAAGGAAAGGTAAGGATATATGTATGCGGTCCAACTGTGTACAACCTGATCCATATCGGAAATGCCAGGCCGATGATTGTGTTTGACACAGTAAGAAGATATTTGGAATACAAGGGATATGAGGTGAATTTTGTTTCCAATTTCACCGATGTGGACGATAAAATCATAAAAAAAGCGAACGAAGAAGGCGTCTCTTCCAAGGAACTTTCGGAAAGATACATAGCTGAATGCAAGAAAGATATGGAAAACATGAATGTTCTTCCCGCTACTCATACGCCTTTGGCGACAGAGGAAATCGAAGGGATGATAGAAATGATTGCCATCCTGATTGAAAAAGGCTATGCATATGACGTAAATGGAACCGTTTACTTCAGAACCCGTAAATTTGGAGGATATGGAAAGCTCAGCAAGAAGAATATGGAGGATCTGGAAGCCGGACACCGTGAAATCAAAGTGGCCGGCGGTGGGGAGAAGGATGATCCCCTGGACTTTGTTCTCTGGAAGCCGAAGAAAGAAGGGGAACCATGTTGGGAATCGCCCTGGGGGGACGGAAGACCCGGCTGGCACATTGAGTGCTCGGTTATGTCCAGAAAGTATCTGGGAGACCAAATTGACATTCACGCGGGGGGAGAGGACCTGATCTTTCCTCATCATGAAAATGAAATCGCCCAGAGTGAGGCGGCAAACGGAAAGGACTTTGCCAAATACTGGATGCATAACGCTTTTCTGAACATTGATAACCGTAAAATGTCCAAATCAGAGGGGAATTTCTTTACCGTCAGGGATGTTGGTGAAAAATACGATCTTCAGGTCCTGCGCTTCTTTATGCTCAGCGCCCATTACAGGAGCCCTTTAAATTTCAGCGAAGAGCTCATGCAGGCCTCCAAAAACGGTCTTGACAGAATTTTGACGGCTGTTGAAAATCTGGAATATCTGATTGCAAACGGGGAGAAGGGCAAAGTGGAAACCGAGAAGGAAAAAGAAAGCCTGCGGGATTCAGATACCTTTATTGTAAAATTTGAAGAGGCGATGGAAGATGATTTCAATACTGCCGATGCAATTGCGGCTGTATTTGAACTGGTGAAATTCACGAATACAGCTGTATCCGAGGAATCCTCTCCCTCATATCTGGAGGGACTGAAGCAAAGGATTACGAAGCTTTGCGGCATACTTGGAATCATAACGGAAAAAGAAAAAGAGATTCTGGATGAAGAAATCGAAGGCCTTATAAATGAAAGACAGATAGCCAGAAAAGAGAAGAATTTCAAACGCTCCGACGAAATAAGGGATATGCTTGCTGCTCAGGGGATTATATTGGAAGATACGCGCGAGGGAGTCAAATGGAAAAGGAGTTAGACTTTCTGTCACATACCAAAAAAATGTTTCATCTTGGTGAGACGAATCCTTCCTCCTATTCATCCCTCAGTCTGGCATTTATCGGAGACGGGGTGTATGAGCTCATTATCAGGACGGTCATCGTAGCAAAATACAATACAGCCGTAAGCAGAATCAATAAGATGACAAGTGATTTGGCCAAGGCAGCCAGTCAGGCGCAAATTGCCCGGCAGATTATGGATGAGCTTACACAGGAAGAACTGGGCGTATATAAAAGAGGCAGGAATGCCAAGTCTGTAACAATGGCAAAAAATGCGACCGTTGCGGATTACAGAATGGCCACGGGACTGGAAGCGTTAGTCGGCTATCTGTATCTGTCCGGACAATTTGAAAGAATGATGTACCTTGTTAAAACTGGAATTGAAAAATTCACCAACAATAAAAAGAGGGATTGAAATGGACATAGACGATAACAATAAATTGGATGATGATCTGGAAGTAAGCGTAATTGAAGGAAGAAATGCAGTAATGGAGGCTTTCCGTTCAGGAAAAACCATTGACAAGCTGTTTATCCTGGAAGGCTGTCATGATGGCCCTCTTAATTCCATATTTCGTCAGGCAAAAAAACAGGGAAGCATAATTAATTTCGTGACCAAGGAACGTCTGGATCAGATGGCCACGACAGGGAAACACCAGGGAGTCGTTGCGCATGCAGCTGCCTATGAATATTCAACGATGGAAGATATACTGGGTGCTGCAAGAGCTAAAAATGAGGATCCGTTCGTTATCCTGCTGGACAATATTGAGGATCCACATAACCTGGGGGCCATTATAAGAACAGCCAACACGGCAGGAGCTCACGGCGTCATCATTCCGAAACGTCGTGCTGTCGGGCTGACGGCAATCGTGGCGAAAACATCCGCCGGTGCAATAAATTATACACCTGTGGCAAAGGTTACGAATCTGTCGACAGCCATAAAAGAATTGCAAAAGGAAGGCCTGTGGATTGTGTGTGCAGACATGGATGGAACGCTCATGTATGACCTGAATTTGAAGGGGCCGATCGGGATTGTTATAGGCAATGAAGGAGAAGGTGTAAGCAGGCTGGTAAGAGAAAACTGTGATCTTATAGCAACCATTCCGAATACTGGACAGATTGACTCATTGAATGCCTCTGTGGCAGCAGGAGTACTTTCCTATGAAATTGTGAGACAAAGACTAGGGAAATAAGTGGGAGGACAGATATGCCCATAGAAGAAAAGCATAGACAAATGGCCGATGAAAAATTACTTGAATTATTGCGGATGGGAAATGATGAAATCATGGATTATCTGTTGGAAAAATATAAAAACATGGTCAGGAAGAAAGCCAGAGCCATGTTTCTGGTCGGAGGGGATACGGACGATTTGATCCAGGAGGGAATGATCGGACTTTACAAGGCTATCCGGGATTTTAGGTCAGATAAGGATGCTTCCTTTTCTAGCTTCGCCAATTTGTGTATAAACAGGCAGATTTATACAGCCATTAATGCATCTCAGAGAAAAAAGCACGCACCCCTGAATGGTTATATATCATTTGACGGGAGCGGAAATTTTGAAAAAGATGAAAGCAACTCCATAATGGAAGCCGTATCCCTTTGCAGAATGAGCAATCCTGAAGAAATACTCATTGACAAGGAAAATACTGAGCGGATTGAATTGGAAATAGAAAAAAGACTCAGCAGTTTTGAAAAAGAGGTCCTCCGATTATACATGGAAGGCAGCAATTATAATGAAATAGCGGAACAGATAGATAAATCCCCGAAATCCATTGACAATGCCCTGCAGAGAATCAAGGCCAAGGTAATGCAGATAATATAGAAATTTAAATAGAAACGGCGCAGTACTTTTTCGTACTGCGCCGTTAGTGGTTTATTGTTTATGCTTCATCCAATACGAAGGATATCAGCAATTCTTCCTGAGCGACGATATCGCCAGATGAGACATAGATCTTGTCTACGATACCGTTTACCTTGGATACGAATGTGGTTTCCATTTTCATGGCTTCCACGGACATAAGGGGCATATTTACGGTAACTTTGTCGCCTTCCTTAACTGCAACCTGAGATACGGTGCCTGGAATCGTTGAACCGAGGTGGGCAGGATTTGACTTATCTGCCTTGAGTTTTCGGTCTGATTTCACTTCCAGTGTTTTGTCCAGTACTTTTGTTTCTCGAAGAGAACCGTTTATTTCAAACACCAGATTCACATATCCTTTTTCATCAGGATCGGATCTTTCAAGGAATTTGATGATCAGATCTTTACCTTCTCCGATATTGATGATGGTTTCCTCGCCTTTTCTGAGGCCATAGAAATATACGTGGCTATCCAGTTTTGAAACATCATTATATGTTTCAGTGTGTTCACAATAATCCTCGTAAACCTTCGGATAGAGGGCATAGCTCAATACCTTTTGTTCCATTTCCTCTTTGGAAAGATCTTTTAAGTTGAATTTTTCCTTTAAGTGCTTTTCAATCTCTTCGAAGTCAGTATCCGGTAACAGTGTGCCCGGACGAACCGTAATCGGCTCCTGACCCTTCAATACGATTTCTTGAAGTTCCTTAGGGAATCCTCCTTCCGGTTGTCCCATCAGTCCCTTGAAGTACTCAACCACAGACTCAGGGTAGGAAAGGTCCTTTCCAGCGGTCAGAATGTTATCTTTGTTCAGGCCGTTCTTGAACATGAAAATTGCAAAATCACCTACAGCTTTTGAGGATGGGGTAACCTTGATTATATTTCCAAGAAGGTCATTTGCCTGTTTGTAAAGGGCTTTGATTTCTTCAAAACTGTCTCCCGATCCCATTCCCTTGACCTGAGCAAGAAGGTTGGAGTACTGTCCTCCGGGGATTTCGTATTTGTATATTTCTGTATTTGGCGCATTCATTTCGCTCTCGAACTGTTTATATACTTTTCTGACTCCGGCATAGTAACGGCTCAATTCATTCAAGTCATCAAATTCAAGTCCGGTGTCGCGCTTGGTTCCCTTCAGGGCCTCCACAACTGCATTCATTGATGGCTGGCTGGTAAGGGAACTCATGGATTCGATAGCAAGGTCGGCGATATCAACTCCTGCCTCAGCGGCCATAAGCACAGTGCTGACTCCGTTTCCGGTTGAATCGTGGGTATGCAGGTTTACAGGAATCTTCAGCTCAGATTTAAGAGCCGTAAAAAGTTCTTTGGCAGCATATGGTTTAAGAAGACCAGCCATATCCTTAATTGTGAAAATATGGCATCCCAAGGATTCCAGTTCTCTAGCTTTCTTAAGGTAGTATTCCAATGTGTATTTCTTCTCGTCAGGATTAAGGATGTCGCCGGTATAACAGATGGCGCCCTCTACAATTTTGCCGGTCTTCAATGATTCATCGATAGGCATTTTCATGTTTTCAACCCAGTTGAGGCTGTCGAACACCCTGAATACATCCACACCTTTTTCAGCAGATGTCCGGATAAACTGTTTCACCAGGTTGTCCGGGTAATTGCTGTATCCAACACAGTTGGATGCGCGAAGAAGCATCTGAATCAGAGTATTAGGCATCAATTCGCTTAAAAGCTCAAGACGACTCCATGGGGATTCCTTTAAGAAGCGATAGGCAGTGTCGTAGGTAGCTCCACCCCAAGCCTCAACGGAGAAAGCCCCCCGCAGCAGAGAATTGGTTGCTTTGGCCGCCGCTACAATATCCCTGGTTCTCATGCGTGTTGCCATGAGCGACTGCTGTGCATCTCTCATAGTTGTATCCGTGATGTAAAGCTTTTCATCATGAAGAATTTTCTGTGTGAAGCCTACCGGCCCCAGTTCTCTAAATAGATCCTTGGATCCTCTGACAGGAAGATTCACATCATATGAAGGGGGTTTGATTTCATCAAAAAACGGTTTTTCACAGGAAGCCGAATTTTCGTTTACAATTTTATTTCCCAAAAATTCAATGACTTTTGTTGCACGATCTCTGCTCATGTACAGCTGGAACAGCTCAGGTGTTTCTTCAATAAAAGTCGTATAGCATTTTCCAGCCATAAATGTTTCATGATTCAGTACGTTGATCAGGAAAGGAATATTGGTCTTGACGCCCCTTATACGCATTTCCTTCAAAGAACGTATGGATTTTCTTATGGCACCTGAAAACTGTCTGTCATGGGAGATGGCCTTTACAAGAAGGCTGTCATAATAAGGGGAAATCTCTGCGCCTGTATAGGCTGTGCCACCATCGAGACGGATTCCGTACCCGGAACCAGAACGGTAAACACTCAGTTTTCCTGTGTCGGGAAGGAAATTATTGGCAGGATCTTCTGTGGTCACCCTGGTCTGGATGGAGTAGCCATTCACTTTTACGGACTCCTGGGAAGGTATGTCGACCTCCTTTGAGTTCAGCGGGTAGCCCTCTGCGATCAGTATCTGTGATTGAACGATATCAATGCCTGTAATCATTTCTGTTACGGTATGTTCAACCTGGATTCTAGGGTTCATTTCAATAAAGTACGGATTATTGTCTGCATCAACCAGAAATTCCAGTGTGCCGGCATTTCTGTATCCGACATGATCAATCAGACGCAGGGCGCTTTTGAAAATAAGGTCCCGCGTTTCCTGTGGAATGCTGAAGGCAGGCGCGACTTCGACTACCTTCTGGTGCCGGCGCTGAACGGAACAATCCCTGTCAAACAGATGGACCACGTTTCCGTAGTTATCGGCAAGAATCTGAACTTCAATATGTTTCGGGTGTTTGAGATATTTCTCAATAAAAATCTGGTCATCGCCGAATGCTTTTTTGGATTCTTCCCTTGCATCGCGGTATTCTCTCTCCAGATCATCATGGTTGCTTACGATACGCATTCCTCGGCCGCCACCGCCATTAGAAGCTTTAAGCATGATTGGATAACCAACTTTTTCAGCTACTTTTTTAGCAGTTTCCAAATCTTTTATGGCATAATCCACTCCCGGGATTGTAGGTACGTCTGCCTCTTCGGCCATTTTCTTGGAAGAGATTTTATCTCCCATGGCATTCATAATTTCCACGGTGGGTCCTATAAATACAATTCCATTGTCCTCGCATGCCTGCACGAAGTTAGGGTTTTCAGAAAGAAATCCGTATCCCGGATGAATGGCATCTACGCCCTTGGCTTTTGCAATCTTGATGATTCTGTCGATATCCAGATATGCATCGATTGGACCTTTTTCTGGGTCCAGCATATATGATTCGTCAGCTTTTGTACGGAATAAAGAGTATTTGTCTTCTTTTGAGAAGATGCACACGGTAGTTATTCCGAGTTCGCTAAGTGCGCGGAAAATCCTAATGGCAATTTCACCACGATTTGCGACCATTACTTTTTTGAATTTTTTGATATTAGGTTGGTTCATAGCGTACTCCTTCTGTAATAAACTTAAAAAAACAGGCAACATAATCTCTACATATTATAGTGGAAATTTGTCTTACATGATAGTGTATAGGAATTCAAGTGTTTTTGCAATAATAAATTTTAATTAATGTTGTATTTTTATACACCAGAGAATAAAATGAAGATAGAAAAAGCAAAGGAGGGAATTATATGAATGTTATCAACAGGCTTATTTCAAGGATTACCGGATTCTATGATGTGTTAGGCAGATTTATTCTGACTATATTGTTTCTCATAGCCCTGGCGGTTTGCAACATCATCAGTATCAACAGCGAAACAGGGGACTATTCAAGGCTTATTTCCACATGTATTACAGGTGCCCTGTTAGGCGCCCTGGCCCAGGTTGTGTCAGAAAGATTTATGGAAGGCACGAAAGGGAGGCTGATAACCATGGCGGCCGCTATTATACTTACGGGTGCTTTTTATCTGTTCATTATTCCGCCGGGAACATCTGTCTATGGGACGTGGATGATAAAGACCCTGGTAACAGGCTTTGCCCTTTTTATGGCATTCATTCTGGTTCCATCCATAAAAGGCAGCTTCACGTTCAATCAGACCTTTATGGCAGCATTCAAAGCGCTTTTTATTGCTGTGTTTTTTGCCAGTATTCTTTTTGGCGGGATATCCCTGATAACCGCCGCAATCAATTCCCTTTTGTTTCCGGTCGGGAGCAAGTCCTACATGCATAGCGCAAATATAATCTATTCCCTGTTTGCCCCGCTGTATTTCTTTTCGCTTATTCCTTATTATCCAGGGAAAGGCATGGTCGAAAAAAGAGAAGAGGAAACGAAAAAGCTGGTTTCCTGTCCGAAGCTTTTAGAGATCCTGATTTCTTATATAATAGTCCCTTTGACGGCGGTTTTTACGCTTATTCTGCTGGCATATATCATTATAAATATTGGAAATGAATTTTGGACGAACAGCCTCCTGGAGCCCATGCTGGTTGCTTATTCTATTGTTGTCATACTTGTCTACATTCTTACAGGCAGCCTTCAGAATAAATCCGCCGTCCTGTTTAAAAGGATATTTCCGAAGGTACTGATACCGATCGTTCTTTTGCAGACAATCGCTTCCGCTGTAAAGGTCGGAGACATGGGACTCCCACATACGCGGTATTATGTGATTCTGTATGGCGCTTTCGCAATCATCGCAGGAATATTTTTCAGCTTCCTGTCCGTAAAAAAAACCGGGATTGTTATAATTATTCTGATTGTATTGTCCCTCTTGTCGGTAATCCCTCCTGTAGACGCTTTCACGGTGGGCCGAGGCTATCAGCTCAACCTGCTGAAAAAAACTCTTGTAAGAAACGACATGCTGGTGGAGGGGGAAATTATCAGTAATCCGGGTATTCCGGACAAGGATAAGGTGCTTATAACGCTCATAACCGATTATGTGTTCAGTCTTGGATACGAGGATGGTATAGACTGGCTGTCGGGTGGAGTCCTTTCTCGCGACAACTTCTATAAGACGTTCGGCTTTGAGCAGCAATATTCGCCGAATGGATTTAACGGGGGAGGGTATGAGGGATATTCGGCTTTTCTTTCCTCAGATACTGTAATCGATATCTCCGGGTACGACAGGCTGATACCGTTCACATTTGAAGGGGATGATAAAGAGGTAAGAAATCTTACGTTAACTGAGACGGAAGTAGAAGGAAAATCCTATACTCTGCGGCTGGAAACGGATGCCGACTCGAAAAGGCTGGTCCTTTATAATGGAGAAATGAAGGAAGTCATTTCTATGAATCTGCAAGAGATTATTGATAAAATGTATGAGATGGGAGCAGCAAAAAAAGAATTGACACTGGAAGAGGCGACCTTTACGGAGAGAAATGCAGAAGCTGACTTAAGCCTGATCATCAGGACGATGAATTTAGATACCAGCGGCGGGGAGACCGTATATCTGTATGTGGAAAGCATGATCCTTTTTGGCGTGAAATAACGGAAATATAAAAATGCAGGCGGTCATAGTGCACCGCCTGCATTTTCATGTCCTATTATCCCTGCATAAATCTTGATAGAAAATCTTTGGTTTCCTGTCTTAGCGGGTTAACGAAAATCTGCTCCGGAGGTCCTTCCTCCCAGATAAGTCCATCATGCATATAGACAACGTGATTCGAAACTTCTTTGGCGAAAGCCATTTCATGAGTTACCACAATCATGGTTAGGCCTTCAGCCGCCAGGGTTCGCATAACGGAAAGAACTTCTCCAACCATCTGGGGATCCAGGGCAGAAGTTGGTTCATCAAACAAGAGAACATCCGGCTTCATGGCAAGCGCCCGGGCGATGGCCACACGCTGCTTTTGCCCTCCGGACAGCTGACGGGGTTTTGCGTTGATAAACGGAGCCATTCCTACTTTTTCCAGATAACGTAAAGCTTCTTTTTCAGCATCATTTTTTTTGATTTTGAGTATTTTTCTTAATCCAACTGTGCAGTTGTTCAGGACGGTCAGATTTTCAAAGAGATTGAAGCTCTGAAATACCATGCCCACCTTTGAACGATACGCAGGGATGTTCCTGGTATCCAGAATGTTTACGCCATTGAAGATGATGGAACCGCTGGAAGGTATTTCCAGGAGGTTTATGCATCGCAGAAGAGTGGATTTACCGGAGCCGGATGCGCCTATGATACAGGTTACATCACCTTTTGAAACGGTAAAGTTTATGTCCTTCAATACCTCGTGGCTTCCAAAACTTTTACTTAGATGATTGATTTCTATAATGTTAATACTCATTTTCTGCCACCCCGCTTTGTCTGAAAATGAACCATGCCGCTGGTGTGTGCAAGCGTGTCAGTGGTTGCAAGATTGTAATCGGCAGGCCCCTGCATCTTCTTCTCCACCAATCGTAAAACTTTCGAGAAGAAAACGGTCATGATGAGATACATAACCATTGCGATTGTGTTTGCCTCAAAGTAAGTATAGTATGTACCTGCTACGGATTTTGTCGCAAAGAAGAGTTCTACCGTTCCGATTACAGAAAGTACACAGGTGTCCTTGATGTTGATAATCAGATTGTTTCCAATCTGTGGCATAATATTGCGAAGCGCCTGGGGAAGGATGACATTTGTCATGGACTGTAGATGCGTCATTCCAATTGCTTTTGCCCCCTCAATCTGACCATTGTCAATGGACAGAATACCTCCACGGACCGTTTCGGACATGTAGGCTCCTGTGTTTATCGATACGATTAAAAAAGCAGCAAACCACATGGTCATGTTTATGTCAAACAATACGGCCGACCCGTAATAAATGAACATTGCCTGGACCATCATCGGCGTGCCCCGAAAGACTTCTACATAGATGGTCAGAATCCCTTTGACAATCTTCATGATCACTTTCTTTGCCATGGAATCGCGTTTGGTAACAGGTATGCTTTGGATGATTCCGACAATAAAACCGATAATGCATCCGATTATTGTACCCACAATCGCGATAAGAAGGGTAGTTCCTGCACCCTGCAATAATGAGCCGCCATAATTCTGCAGGATAAATATGATACGGCCGAAAAAATCGGCAGGAAGTGAACTGCTGTTAAGTACTGAACTGAAATAATCAATCATAATGTTCTTCTTTCCTTATTTATTCAGATAAAGGCTGAACAGAAATCGCTTCCTCCATCATGGTTTTAAAATCATCTTCCGTGAGGGTTGCAAGTGCACCATTGATCAGTCCGAGCAATTCTGAGTTGCCTTTTTTCAAAGAGATGCCAATATTGATTTCTTCGTCAGAAACTGAAAAATTGTCATCTGTCTGGTTGAAGTCCAATAAAGTAAAGTTGTCATATACCTGTAATGCTGCGAGGGCTGTCGGCATATCTGTTACAACAAGGTTGACCTTGCCTGAATCAAGAGCTGTCATCATAGCAGGGGCCGACTCCATTGCTGCAAGAATATTAGCATCCTTAATTTGAGGAAGGCAATCATTATACCATACCGTACTCAGCTGAGAGGTACAAGTTGCTCCTGCCAGGTCAGAGAGGCCCTTTGCAGATGCATAGGGGGAATCTTTGGTTGTCAGGGCGACAATGGAGGCATAATAGTAAGGTGTTGAAAAATCAACAGTCTGCTGACGCTCTGCTGTGATGGACTGGCCTGCGATAACACAGTCAATAGTACCGGACTGAACGGCTAAAGGGAGGCTGTCCCAATCGATTTTGTAAATTTCCAAATCGTAACCTATGTAGTCAGCAATATATTTTGCCATCATTACATCGTAACCATATGCATAATTGCTGCTATCCACAATAGGGACTGCGCCGTTGGAGTCGTCAGACTGGGCCCAGTTGTACGGTGCATAGGCACACTCCATACCAACCCGGAGCACAGGCCTGTCTTTCCCGGATGCCGTTGATGTAGTTTCGTTACTGCCTGACGCAGATGAGTTTCCACATGCGCCAAGGGTAAGCAGTGTGGTGACCAATAATAAAGCTGTGATAATTTTTTTCATGATTTTTCCCGCCTTTTGTTTTTTTTACATATTATATAGGCATCAGATGATAGAGATAAATGAAAAACCTTAAAGACTTTTGAGCAAGCTTTAAGGTTTTATTAATTTAGGATAAACTATTCATCAATAATGGTCTCTCAGACAGCGCTTCACAAAAGTGAACGTTCGCTACGCCTCTATCAACGTGACTGGAAATATAAGCCACATCCCTATATTATATTGTAATCGTAGCCCCATTATATAAAAGTGGAATAAAAAAGTCAACGTGATTTTGGGATAGAGTCTGTCATAAAAAGTTTGAAAATAGAAAAAAATAAATGATGTTGACAACAATGAAAAAATCATATATATTAAGAAATAGTTACAAATTTATTAATAAAATATGCAAGTACACAATTGAAAAAGCAAAGTCTTTGAAAGAAGATGACGCAAAGCCGTGAGTCTAAAGCAGTTCTACTGCCAGGATTGTCAGGTTGCCAATGGGTAAAATAGACGGATAATGGATATATGCACATATATATTTATTGTTGAATTCTTAAGGGCGCCAGATCGGCGGCCTTTTTTTTGCACATGATAAGAGGCAAGAGGGGATATTTATGGAGGAGAGACATGAAAAACAGTAGAAGAAAAGTGATGATTGGACTGATTGCCGCGCTTGCAGTTTTAACGGCTGGAGCGTACAGTGTGAAATCCGTGACCGATGTGTATGCGGATAACGCGAAAATATCGGAAACATCTCCAATGGATATAAGTTACTCATCACTATTCTCGGAATTGACGGAAGTGAAAAAACAGGCATCAATCGATAATGCCAGTCAAGTGATCAGCCAGGTTCAGCAGGAGCCCGGGCTGGCTGCTGCTGAACAGGCGCAGGCGGTGGCCTCGACTGATAACACAAGTATACTGGCGGAAACGCAGGCTCCAGTTTCGGGGCCTGTCATCACAGATACCAATCAGACTATGTGGTCTGTGGCATCCGTGAATGTGCGTTCAGGGTGCGGACCTTCTTATTCCGTAATCGGCACCCTTTCATACGGGCAGGGCATCACGGTTACCGGCACGGCTGACAATGGCTGGAACAGGATTGATTACAACAACACAATAGGTTATGTTAAGGCCTCCTATTTGCAGGCTCAGGAAATCCAGGCTCCAGTCCAGCCACCTGCCCCGGTCTATTCAGGAAGGGTACTGCTGGAAGGCGGAGCTGGAACATCGCTTGCCAGCCTTACAGAAAGTTATCTCAGTAAGATTTCTCCCTCCATCGTGAATGCATTCTATAATTCCGGGTGGGCCATAACCGTGACAACATATGATATCGCATCAACATATTATGGAAGCACTTCGCTTGGAACACTTGCGGGTCTTACCATGACTGGAAGAAGCATGATTTATCTTGCGGCCAGCAGCAATTCAATACAAAGGGCTGCCGTCCACGAATTTGGCCATGCATTCGACTGTATGAATGGTTTTCCCTCCCAGTCCGAAGAGTTCAAAGCAATATTCAATGAAGAAAAAGCTATTTTTGGAAGCGGATATATAACAAGCAATTCCTATGAGTACTTTGCGGAGTGTTTCAACAAATATTTCAGCGGCACGTTGGGTGCAGCGCCCAAAACAAACGATTTCATGAGCCGGCTGGTAAGCAAATATTAAAATAAATCAGGACATGCATCCCTGCTCTGTATCCGGCGTCATGTCCTGTTTTTTTGATGCTGCAGGTTTCCGGTTTCGATATATGACCATAAAAGTATTTGTCAGGGTGATTATATTATTGATGATTGCTGCGATATTGATAAGATAAATATTGTATACAAGCCAGAAAAGAGAAGTCAGGATGGAAATGGCGGCAATTGATGTTACGGTTTTCCCTCTCAGCAAACCTATGGAATAAACAACGGATGCAAATACCGGGAACATCGATATCAGAGAATGGTCTATAAAAAGCAGAAACCAGGTGAACGCAATTCCTATAAATGCAAAGTTGATTACATTTCGCACGCCTTTCAGGCAAAGAAAGTTTCTTAAAAGGGATACAGCGTTGGCGTAGACTCCGGACCAGCCTCCCAGAAGAACCTGGGCAACTATCTGGGCAGCAGGCTCTATGCACTGCAATTTAATCAGTCTGGTTCGATCTTTTTGCCACATGCTCAGACAGAATATAATCAGCGCAAGGGTTGAAAAAATCTGCGAAATTACGTAAATCATAATACCTCCTGAAACTGTAAATGAAATGCCCCTCTTGACAAGAGCGGTATTATCATACTACAATCTTGTCGGAAAGAATACAGATATTTTGGAGGGCAATAAATGAATATCGACAAATTTTATAATGACATGCTGGATATTATGGAATGGGTTAATGTGGAAGAACAAAAGGTTACCAAAATGCTCCAGGAACAAGGAGTTCCATTGGATGTCATGAATGACAATTATGAAGAATATGCTTATATCCTGGAGGAACGCGACAGACGAATGGCCGACATGAAGGAAAAATATAATATAAAAGATTGAAAAAATAAGCTGTGCGAGAAGCCGCAGGGGCAGCGAAAAGAAGGAGGTATCCGGGAGGGGGTACTTTCTTCTTTTTTGGAAATCCGCAGGTTGCATTCCCATGAAAACCCAGGCATGGTATAATATTGGACAAAGATAAGAATAAAGGAGCGGATTTGATGAAAATTGTAATACTGGATACATGCACTATCACTAATGGCGATGTTTCCCTGCAGGAAATCGAAACAGCGGGGCAAACTTCATATTATGATATTCTGAGCAAAGAAGAAATCATTAACGTATCGAAAGAAGCGGATGCGATTATCTGCAATAAAGCAAATATCGACGAAGAAATCATGTCCAGGTGCCTGAATCTGAAATATGTGGGGGTCTTTGCGACAGGTTATAATAATATTGATCTCCTGGCGGCTTCCAGACACGGCATATCCGTTGCAAATGTACCGGGTTATTCAACGGATAGTGTAGCCATGCTCGCGTTCGCAATGATTCTTGAATTTGCCACGAGCTTCAGCCGATATAATGAATCGGTCCATAACGGGGACTGGGTAAGAAGCAGGCAGTTCAGTTATTTTTCTTATCCAATTTCAGAACTCGCCGGCAAGACGCTCGGCATATACGGTTTTGGAAATATAGGCAGGAAGATGGCTGAAATAGGAAGAGCCTTTGGCATGAACATCATTGCTTACAGCAAGAGCAGAAAAACATCCGATTTTGTCCGGTTTGTATCTGAGGAAGAGATATTTTCCCTGCCGGATTATCTCAGTCTCCATTGTCCGCTTACTTCGGAAACGGCGAACCTTGTGAATGCGAATACTCTGTCTCAGATGAAGTCCTCCGCTTTTCTCATAAATACATGCAGAGGAGGAGTGATTACAGAAGAAGATCTTGTGAATGCATTGAATAACGGAATAATCGCAGGAGCCGGCATTGATGTTTTGGAAACGGAACCAATGAAGGAGAACCACCCGTATCTCGCGGCAAAAAATTGCCTGATAACGCCGCATATCGGATGGGCTGCCATAGAGTCGAGGGAGAGGCTTATCGCCCTGGTGGCCGAAAACGTGAAGAGCTTCTTTGCGGGAAATCCAATAAATATAGTAAATTAAGGGAATCTGGAAGTTCCAGGAAGATGGCTGAAACAATAAAAACACTCCGGAAAACGGGAGTGTTTTTAGTTTGAAAATTATGGAAAACCCTGATATAATGGGCGGATACAAAAAAAGCTCCCGACCGGATTTGAACCGGAGACCTCTACCTTACCAAGGTAGCGCTCTACCAGCTGAGCTACGGGGGCTTAATGCGTTAAATACCTGTATAATATACTTTATGGAAGTGCTTTTGTCAATAATAAATACATTTATATTTTGGAGGTTGTATGCATAAATTCGAAAATTGTCTCGTAATAGGAGTGTCTTCCAGGGCCTTATTTAATCTGGAGGATGAAAACAGGCTTTACGAAAAAGAAGGGGTTGCTGTATACTCGAGGTACCAGGTAGAGCATGAGGATGTAATTCTGACGCCCGGACCTGCGTTTAATCTGGTAAAAGCCTTCCTGAATCTGAATAATATGAATCCCTTTGAGCGTAAGGTTGAAATAATCGTAATGTCCCGCAATAATGCGGATACAAGCCTCCGAATTTTCAATTCCATTAAACACTATAATCTGGACATAACCCGTGCGGCGCTGACCGGAGGGAACCTCCTTTTCCCCTATCTGAATGCTTTCCGGACGGATCTCTTTCTGTCGGCAAGTGAAGAAGACGTACAGCAGGCAGTCAATGCCGGATTTGCAGCCGGTATCATTTATACCCAGAACCTTGCAGGGGGCAGCAGCAATGGACTTGATCAGATACGGATTGCTTTTGACGGGGATGCAGTACTTTTTTCAGATGAATCGGAAAAAATATATAAAGAGAAGGGCATTGAGGCATTTCAGGAGAACGAAATCAAAAATGCTCAAAATCCTCTCCCGGAAGGACCTTTTGCCAAATTTCTGAAAATACTGTCTTCCCTGCAGCACGGCTTTGACAGCAATGAGCCGCCAATCCGGACGGCCCTGGTAACTGCAAGAAATGCCCCTGCCCATGAAAGGGTCATCAGGACCTTGCGCGCCTGGGATGTAAGAATTGATGAGGCTTTCTTTCTGGGAGGAATCGCAAAAAGCGATGTGCTGGAAGCATTTGGTGCCCATATTTTCTTTGATGATCAGGCAATCCATACGGATCCGGCTTCTGAAGTAGTCTCATCGGCAAGAGTGCCTTACAGACAAGTGTTGGTAAATGAAGGAAATGAGTAGGATGGCCATAAACAACAAAAATTTAAGTGGGACGGCTAGCGCCCTGGCGGGCGGAATCTGCTGGGGGTTCTCCGGGACCTGCGGCCAGTACCTTTTCAGTGAAAAAGGTGTTGATTCAGACTGGCTGTCGGCTGTGAGGATGCTCAGTGCGGGCATTATACTTCTGGGTTTTGCTTTTTTCAGGCAAAGGCAATCTCTGGCAGGAATCATAAAAGATAAAAAAGACCGGAAACAACTCCTGCTGTTCGGGGTTTTCGGTCTTATGATTTGCCAGTACACATATTTGACGGCGATATCCCATTCAAATGCCGGGACAGCTACGGTCCTTCAATATACAGGACTGGTAATCCTAATGATTGTTACCTGCGTTAAGTTCAGAAGGCGTCCGGAAAGTCTGGAGGCTGTCGCACTGGTATTGGCTGTGACCGGTATTTTTCTCCTGGCAACACAAGGGAATCCGGGCAAGCTTCATATATCCGGGCAGGCACTGTCCTGGGGCATGTTTTCGGCAGTGGGACTGGTGCTTTATTCCATACTCCCCATCAGATTAATCAGCAGGTGGGGAAGCATGGTCGTGACAGGATACGGCATGCTGGCAGGAGGAATCGTCCTGTCCGCAATCGTCAGACCATGGGAGTATGTTTTTCAACCAGACGCAGTGACAATAATTGCGATGGCAGCCATTATACTGATCGGAACGGTAGCCGCGTTTACCCTTTATCTGAAGGGAGTAAGCGAGATAGGCCCTGTGAAGGCCGGAATGCTTGGCAGTGCGGAACCTGTTTCTGCCGCAGTATTTGCGGCTATCTGGATGCATACACGGTTCACTGCTGCAGACATAACCGCCTTTGTGCTTATTATAGCAACCGTATTTCTATTGACCGGTAAAAGAAAAAAGATTGGAGCAATTGAGAAAATTGGAAATAAAAAACGAAAATATGAAAGAGAATAAAATGGGTACTATGTCGATAAACCGGCTTCTAATATCCATGTCAGCACCGATAATCCTGTCGATGCTGGTACAGGCAATGTATAATGTAGTAGACAGTATATTCGTTTCTCAAATCAACGAGGATGCCCTTACAGCGGTCAGTCTGGCTTTTCCACTTCAGCAGTTCATGGTGGCTGTAGCCGTGGGAACCTTTGTTGGGGTAAATGCGCTGTTAAGCAGAAGTCTGGGAGAAAAGAATCAGGCAGATGTGAATAAGACGGCAATTAATGGACTGTTTCTGTCTCTCTTGAGCTATATATTGTTTTTGATAATTGGAATATTTTTTTCCCGTCTATATATTTCCCTTCAGACAGATTCAGAAAGGATCCTCGAGTACGGCGTACAATATTTGAGCACGGTGTGCATATTCAGCTTCGGATGGTTTGCGCAGAATTCCTTTGAAAAAATGCTGATTTCTACGGGGAAAAGTTTTTACACCATGATAACCCAGATGTTAGGGGCCGTTATTAATGTGATACTGGATCCACTCCTGATTTTTGGTATTGGAATTTTTCCGGAAATGGGCGTCAGGGGGGCCGCAGTGGCAACCGTAATCGGACAGATATCTGCAGCCCTGCTGGCATTATATTTCAATCATGTAAAAAACAACGAAGTGGAATTGAGACTAAAGGGGTTCAGGCCGGACCGGAGAGTCATCAGAAGGATATACGACATCGGTGTCCCTTCCATCGTAATGATTTCCATTTCCTCTATACTTATTTTTGGGATGAATAAGATTTTGATGGCATTTTCCTCCACTGCGGTTGCGGTTTTCGGAATATACTTCAAGGTTCAGAGTTTTGTCTTTATGCCGGTTTTTGGCATCAACAATGGGATGATACCCATCATTTCTTATAATTATGGAAAAAAAGAAAGAAGCAGGATGATCAAGACAATCAAACAGAGTATCATTTATGCGATTATAATTATGCTGACGGGATTTGCAGTCATGCAGCTGTTTGCGGATAAAATACTGGCACTGTTCAGCGCTTCGCAGCAGATGATGGAAATAGGTGTTCCCGCCCTGAGAATAATCAGCATATGTTTCATATTTGCCGGTATTACGGTTGTTTTAAGTTCCGTATTCCAATCCGTCGGCATGGCGTATCTGAGCATGATCACCTCCATAGCCAGACAGCTGATTATTATTCTTCCAATTGCGGTGCTTCTGGCAAAAACAGGAAATGTGGATAATGTATGGTGGGCCTTTCCAATTGCGGAATTTGCGGCACTTATCCTGACCGTATTTTTTCTTCGGCATACGAAAAGGAAGGTGTTTGATAAAATATAGGCACCAGTTGACATGAAACAATATTTATCATAAGATATTCCGTATATTTTCATGATACAATGGAAGAAAGAGAGGTCCCGTATAAATGATTTCTTTGCATCAGCTGATTGAAAAATCCGTTTCACCATTTCACCAGGTCAGGACGTTGATACAACAACTGGAGTCGGAAGGGTTTGCGGAGAGAAAACTAAATGAAAAGTGGGACTTGAAACAAGGAGATAAATTTTTCGTAAGCCCCTATTCATCCTGCCTTTTCGCATTTGCGATCGGCGAAGATGACGCAAAAAACTGCAGTCTGCGGATTGTTTCGGCCCACACGGATTTTCCGTGTTTTAAAATCAAGCCTGCATGTGAGATTTCAGAAAACGGATATTATAAATTAAATACGGAGGTGTACGGCGGTCCCCTCCTCAACACATGGATGGACCGGCCTTTGTCAATTGCTGGAAAGGCTGCATTGAAGAGCCAAAATCCATTCAGGCCCGAAATCCGGCTGCTGGATTTTGACAGACCTCTTCTCACTATACCGAACCTGGCCATTCACCTGAATAAGGATGCTAACAAAGGGATTGAGCTGAACAGGCAGAAGGATGTCCTTCCCATTGCGGATATGATAAAAAGTTCCGTGAATGAAAAGTTCTTTACGGAATACCTCTCAAAGGAGCTTGGAGTCGAAAAGTCAGAAATACTCGATTTTGAATTGTTTGTATACCAGTATGAGAAGGGCGGGACAATCGGGTTTGAAGAAACCATGTACTCCTCCCCGAGACTGGATAATGTGACAGGAGTTCATGCATGCCTGCACGGTATTTTGAATGGAGACAGAAAGAATGGAATAAATGTAGCGGCTTTCTTTGATAATGAAGAGGTCGGAAGCAGGACCAAACAGGGAGCAGATTCCGGACTTTTTGAAATATTGCTGGAAAAGATTTATCTGTCTCTGGGAAAGAACAGGGAGGATATGCATGCGGATGTTGCAGAGGGAATGATGCTTTCTGTGGATGTGGGGCATTGTCTACACCCGAATTATCCTGAGAAGAATGATATTACCAACAGGGTAATATTGAATAAGGGTCTGATAATCAAATACGCAGCTTCCCAGGCCTATGCCGGCGACTGTGAGGCAGGCGGGGCTGTCATGCAATTATGTGAAAAAAACAATATCCCTTATCAGAAATATTTAAACCGGTCAGATGGCTCCAGCGGGAGCACTCTGGGTTCGATTTTTTCCACGAACCTTCCCATCCGGACGATGGATGTGGGAATACCGCTGCTGGCAATGCATTCAGCAAGGGAACTTATGGGAACGGATGATCAAAACAGCCTTAACAGGCTGATGCAGGTATTTTTTTCGGAAGAATAGATTAAACAGGAGGAATTGAATTTATGGAAAACGAAGCAGCTGTTTCGAAAAATTTTATTGAGCTTATTATAGAGAAAGATTTGGAAGAGGGACATATCAAGCAGGTGCATACAAGATTTCCGCCTGAACCAAACGGATACCTCCACATCGGGCATGCCAAGTCCATCCTTTTGAACTATGGCCTTGCGGTCAAGTATAATGGGAAATTCAATCTCCGATTTGATGATACAAATCCTGTAAAGGAAAAAATAGAATTTGTCGAATCTATCAAGAGCGACGTGTCTTGGCTGGGGGCAGACTGGGAAGACCGCCTGTTTTTTGCATCCGATTATTTCAATCAAATGTACGAGGCAGCGGTAAAGCTCATCAATAAAGGGAAAGCGTATGTATGTGACCTGAAAGCGGAGGAAATCAGGGAATACAGAGGAACACTGACAAGTCCCGGAAAAAACAGCCCATACAGAGACCGGAGCGTGGAAGAAAATCTCGAACTGTTTGAAGCTATGAAGCAGGGGAAATACAATGACGGCGAAAGGGTTCTAAGAGCTAAAATTGATATGTCCTCTCCTAATATAAATATGCGTGATCCGATTCTCTACCGAGTGGCGCATATGGAGCATCACAATACAGGCGACAGGTGGTGCATTTATCCAATGTATGATTTTGCCCATCCGATCGAGGATGCGATTGAAGGAATTACGAATTCAATCTGTACGCTTGAGTTTGAAGACCACAGGCCATTATACGACTGGGTGGTGAGAGAACTTGAATATGAGAATCCTCCTAAACAGACAGAATTTGCAAAACTTTATCTGACCAATGTCATAACCGGAAAGAGATACATCAAAAAGCTTGTAGATGACGGAATAGTGGACGGTTGGGATGATCCCCGTCTGGTAACGATTGCCGCTCTGCGCAGAAGAGGGTATACGCCCGAATCCATCCGGATGTTCATAGACATGGTGGGAGTATCCAAAAGCCAGAGTTCCGTAGACTATGCGATGCTGGAATACTGCATCAGGGAAGACCTGAAACTGAAGGCACCGAGGATGATGGCAGTATTGGATCCGATTAAATTGATTATAGATAATTATCCCGAAGATCAGGTGGAATATTTCGATGTAATGAATAATCAGGAGAACGAAAGCATGGGAACCAGAAAGGTGCCTTTCTCCAGAGTACTGTACATAGAGAGAGAAGACTTCATGGAAGAACCTCCAAAGAAATATTTCCGCCTTTTCCCAGGAAATGAAGTCCGTCTTATGAACGCGTATTTTGTGAAATGTGAGAGTTTCGTAAAGGATGAAAAAGGAGAAATTGCGGAGGTTCACTGCACGTATGATCCTGAAACCCGGAGCGGAAGCGGTTTCAGTGCCCGGAAAGTAAAAGGCACAATCCACTGGCTGTCTGCAGAACATGCGGTACCGGCGACCGTCAGACTGTATGAAAATTTAATCAATGAAGACAATGAACCGACGGAAGGGGAAGGAACCCTGAATCTGAATCCTGATTCCCTCAAAATAATGGAGACATCATTTGTAGAGCCAGTTTTGGCGGAAGCGGATAAGGAGGATAAATTCCAATTTGTGAGACAGGGATTCTTTTGTGTGGACTCAAAAGATTCCACAGTGGATAACCTGGTGTTCAACAGAATCGTATCCTTGAAAAGTTCCTTTAAAATCAATTAATGTCTGGGGTGGTGTAGGATTGAAGGAATTGACAATAAGCCTGAACACCGGCTCGGATATTCCCATGTATGGGCAGATATATACATATATAAAAGAGGAAATACGGAAAGGCCGGATCAGAAACGGAGAACAGCTGCCATCGGCGAGGGCATTGTCCAGACATTTGTCTGTGAGCAGGTCTACTGTTGATATGGCTTACCTGCAGCTGCAATCAGAAGGCTATATCGATTCCCTCCCCAGAAAAGGATATTATGTCTCCGATATAAATCTTTTGCACGGACTTCATGATGCCCTTCCAGGGAATCTTTTTGAGGAAAAGCCGATCCGGAGTGAAGCCGGAATAGATTTTTCACCAAGGGGAATTGATCTGTCCTATTTTCCGTTCAACGCATGGCGGAAAATATCCAAGAATATACTGAGTGCGGATAATCCTGAACTTTTCAAAACGGGAAATCCAAAAGGTGACAGAGCGTTTCGCCAGACGATTGCAAGGTATCTTTTTGAAGCCCGGGGGGTCCGCACTGAGGCTGACAGGATTATTCTGGGTGCCGGCAATGAATATCTTCTTCTCCTTCTCAACCAGATTCTGGGGGGGGAACGGAACATTGCCATGGAGAACCCCACCTATACCCAGGCGTACCGGGTTTTTTTAAGCCTGGGACAAAAGATAGTACCGGTGGATATGGATGGCCAGGGAATAAATATCAGAGAACTGGCAGGAACGATGGCTGATACTGTCTATGTGATGCCATCCCACCATTATCCTATGGGAATTGTGATGCCAATCGGCCGCAGACTTGAGCTGCTGAAATGGTCCGCCGGACATCCGGACAGGTATATTATTGAGGACGACTATGACAGTGAATTCCGCTACAAAGGGAAACCGATCCCGGCCCTTAAGAGCCTGGATGAGAAAGACAGTGTCATATACATAGGCACGTTTTCCAAATCCATCTCACCCGCACTCAGAATGAGTTACATGGTTCTGCCTGCCAGGCTTATGAAGATTTACCAGAAAAAGCTGTCGTTTTATTCCTCCAGTGTTTCGTCCATGGATCAGGCCATTGTAAACGAATTTATTACCGGCGGCCAGTTTGAAAGGCACTTAAACAGGATGCGTTCCATATATAAAAACAAGCATGACCTGCTTGCAAATGAGCTGAAAAAGATAAACAGGCCTGTACGCATCCTGGGTGAGAATTCCGGTCTTCACATCCTTTTGGAAACCGATTCCGAATTGAACGAAGAATGCATAATGGATATGCTGTTAAAAGAAGGTGTCCGTATATACGGACTCTCTGAATATTACATAAGACCACCGGCGCAGCCTTATAAATCTGCATTTATCCTGGGATATGCCAATCTGACGGACAAGCAGATCCTGAAGGGAGTATCCGAAATTAAAAAAGTACTGGAAGCAGTCCGTTAATCCGGAGGCATCCAGTACTTGATTTTTATTTAAAGCGGTTTCTCTTCCCCTTCTTTCGGTTCCTCAGCGGCAGCAGTTTCTGCAGCGGCATCTTCCTTGACGGAATCTTTGACAGCAGCATCTTCCGAAGCCTCTTCAACGTCTTCCTCTCCGAAATCATCGTCAAAGTCATAATCAAAATCATCATCAAAATCGTCGCTGTAGTCATCGTTAAAAGACTTGTATTTATTGTAAAGCTTAATACTTCCGGCGGCTATTCCCCCTATTACGGCGGTGCCCAAAAGAACCTTAAAAACATTTTTCATAAATGAACTCCTTTCCTGGCAGGTCTGATGAATATTTATAATATTGTTACTACTATAATAATACTTTTGACGGCAAAAAGAAAGCCCCTCTTGATTATCTGCGACAAAAATGTTACGTTTACATAAGAAGATTTTTAATTGGTTTTTGAAGGAATAAGGAAAAATGATGAAGAAAATGGTTTTTTTTGATATAGACGGAACAATTTATGATTATGAGAAAGGAATTCCTGAAAGTACTATAGTCGCAATAAAACGTATCCGGGAAAAGGGTGCTCTGGCTATTATAAACACCGGAAGAACAAGGGCCATGATATTTGATGAAATACTCAATATCGGCTTCGATGGAATCATCGCCGGCGGCGGGACGTATGTGGAACATCAGGGGAAAATACTGGCGGATTATAACATGGAACCTGAAGAAGCTAAGGAGCTGATTATAAACATCAGAAAACACGGCTTCGTTCCACTTCCGGAAGGCAGGGATTATCTGTATTTTGATGAACATGAATTAAATGAAGAGTTTGTGAAAATATACAATATATATAAAAGCAAGATTCCGGACAGGATTCTCCCTATCGACTATACTACAATGCAGGCCGCAAAGGTCAGTGGACGTTTTACAAAAATCAGTGACTGGGAGGGCCTGAACAGGCAATTGGGCGGAAAATATAACATCGTAAACCATGGGAATCACCTGATTGAGGTACTGCCTGGACAGTACAGCAAGGCAGTTGGAATACAAACGCTTTTAGATCATCTCAAGCTCGAAAAAGTGAAAACCTATGCTTTCGGGGACAGCTTCAACGATTTGGAGATGCTGCGCTTTGTAGAACATGGAATCCTGATGGGCAATGCAGACCCGGAAATGAAGAAGCTGTTCAACCTTCATACAACAGACATTTTTAACGATGGAATTTATAACGGTCTGGACAAATGCGGGCTGCTATAGGAGGATCAAGTTGGAAATTATATCAGATAACAATAATACTGTGATTAAAAATATAGATGATTTTGATCTGGGTCAGACCCTGGAATGCGGACAGTGTTTCCGTTATGACAAAATCGGAGACAAGGAATACATCCTGGCGGCTAAGGGTAAGCTGCTTCATGCCAGGCAGGAAGGCGTCGATCTGATTCTGTTTGGCGTCGAGGGTAAAACCCAGGCAAATGACTGGATTGACTATTTTGATCTCCGAAGAGATTACGGGAAGATAAAACGATATCTCCTGAACCGGGATGAAGAGCTCCGGGAAGCTATCCGAACAAAGCACGGCGTCCGGATATTGAACCAGGAATTTCATGAGGTGCTGCTGTCGTTTATCATATCCCAGAACAAGCAGATTCCACATATCAGACAGATTGTAAGGGCTATATCAGATAAATTCGGCACCTTTATCGGTGAAATCAATGGAATCAAATATCACAGCTTCCCGTCCGTGAACCAGCTGGTTTCTGCAAAAGAAGAGGATTTCAGGAACTGCAAAACCGGTTTTCGGGCACCGTATCTTTGCGATGCGGTAAGCCGCCTTCATCAGGAACAGCTGGACGTAGAATCTTTCAAGGGCCTGAAGGAAGAGGAAGCCAGGCAAAAATTGATGGAAATCAAAGGGGTGGGGGAAAAAATTGCAAATTGTGTCCTGCTGTTCGGGCTGGGTTACAGATCGGCTTTTCCTATAGATGTATGGATAAAACGCATCATGGGGGAGGTCTATTTTGGCAGGGAAGCTTCTCCAGCCGAGATTCAGAAACTGGCGGAAGAACGCTTTGGGGAATATGGCGGATATGCGCAGCAGTACATATTTTATTACGGCCGAGACAACAAAATTGGTAAAAAAACAAGATAAACAGAGAAAAAAGACGGGATACGCAGAAATATAGAGAAAACAGTTGAAATGCGCCGATTCGATATGCTTGCATAATCAGGGTAAATTGACTAATATAACTTCATGAGTTAGCACTCACTTGTACTGAGTGCTAGTAGAAATCATTAAGGAGGAATCATAATGAAATTAGTACCATTAGGAGACAAAGTAATAATCAAACAGCTTCAGGCAGAAGAAACCACAAAGTCCGGTATCGTTTTACCTGGACAGGCTAAGGAAAAACCACAGCAGGCTGAAGTAATTGCAGTAGGTCCGGGCGGTATGGTGGATGGTAAAGAAGTTACCATGCAGGTTAAAGTAGGCGATAAAGTAATATTTTCAAAATATTCCGGAACAGAAGTTAAAATCGGGGAAGAAGAACTTATCATCGTTAAACAGGGCGAAATCCTTGCTATCGTTGAATAATTAGGAGGAAATAAAAATGGCAAAAGACATTAAATACGGGGCAGAAGCGAGAGCATGCCTTGAAGCGGGTGTGAATAAATTAGCAAATACCGTGAAGGTTACTTTAGGACCTAAAGGAAGAAATGTAGTGCTGGATAAAGCTTACGGTTCACCTTTGATTACAAATGACGGTGTTACCATTGCAAAAGAAATAGAGCTGGATGATCCATATGAAAACATGGGAGCTCAGCTGGCCAAGGAAGCAGCTACTAAAACCAATGATGTTGCCGGTGATGGTACCACAACCGCGACTGTACTTGCTCAGGCCATGATCAATGAAGGCATGAAAAATATTGCAGCTGGAGCAAATCCGATTATTCTCAGAAAAGGTATGAAAAAAGCATGCGATGAAGCTGTAAAGGCTATTGCGGAGATGAGCAGCAAGGTTACAGGCAAAGAACAGATTGCCAAGGTTGCAGCTATTTCTGCAGGTGATGAAGAAGTTGGAACAATGGTTGCCGATGCAATGGAGAAGGTTTCCAATGACGGAGTAATTACCATTGAAGAATCAAAGACTATGCAGACTGAGCTGGAGCTTGTAGAGGGCATGCAGTTCGACAGGGGATATCTGTCTTCCTATTTTGTGACAGATACTGAGAAAATGGAAGCCATACTGGATGAGCCATACATCCTGATTACAGATAAAAAAATCAGCAATATCCAGGATATACTCCCATTGCTGGAAGCAGTTGTAAAATCTGGATCAAGACTCCTGATTGTAGCGGAAGATGTTGAGGGAGAAGCCCTTACAACACTTATTGTAAATAAATTGCGTGGAACATTCTCTGTTTCTGCAGTGAAAGCACCTGGTTACGGCGACAGAAGAAAAGAAATGCTGAAGGATATTGCGATTCTTACCGGTGGTCAGGTTATCTCTGAAGAGCTTGGATTGGACCTGAAAGAAACTACTTTAGAGCAGCTGGGACGTGCAAAATCTGTTAAAATACAGAAAGAAAATACCATTATTGTTGACGGAGAAGGCAATAAGGCCGAAATCGAAGCCAGAATCGGACAGATCAAAGCCCAGATTGAGGAAACTACTTCTGATTTTGACAGGGAAAAATTGCAGGAAAGACTCGCTAAATTATCAGGCGGTGTTGCTGTTATCCGTGTAGGCGCTGCAACAGAAACAGAAATGAAGGAAAACAAACTCAGAATGGAAGATGCTTTGGCGGCCACTAAAGCTGCAGTTGAAGAAGGTATTATCGCAGGCGGCGGATCTGCTTATGTACATGCGTCTAAAAGGGTAGAAATTCTTGCATCCAGCCTGGAAGGCGATGAGAAGACCGGAGCAAAAGTTGTACTTAAAGCACTGGAGTCTCCTCTGTTCTGCATCGTAGCAAATGCCGGCCTGGAAGGTGCGGTTGTAGTAAATAAAGTCAAAGAATCAGAGCCCGGAATCGGATTTGATGCCCTCAGAGAAGAGTATACAGATATGGTCAAAGCGGGAATTATCGATCCGGCAAAAGTAACAAGAAGTGCCCTTCAGAACGCAACAAGCGTTGCTTCCTCATTGCTGACAACGGAATCAGCTGTTGCCACAATTAAAGAAGATACTCCTATGGGAGCACCAGGCGCTGGCGCAGGAATGATGTAATTTCATAAAAACCCACAAAATCACAGCCATCTGGCTGTGATTTTTTAAACGCCTGCCATGTTGACACCTATATTAAAATCTGTTAGAATTGCAACAATATTTATAAGAAAGAGAGGCAGATAAAATGGGTAAAATCATCGGTGAAGGGATTACTTTTGATGATGTACTTCTGGTGCCATCCTATTCGGAAGTGATTCCGAATCAGGTAGATATCAGAACGCACCTTACAAAAAAGATTCAGCTGAACATACCTTTAATGAGTGCTGGGATGGATACGGTGACAGAGCACAGGATGGCTATCGCTATGGCCAGACAGGGAGGAATAGGCATCATTCATAAGAATATGTCTATCGAAGAGCAGGCGGATGAAGTTGATAAGGTAAAGCGTTCGGAGAATGGTGTTATCACCGATCCTTTTTATTTATCTTCAGAACATACATTACAGGATGCCAATGACCTCATGGGAAAATTCAGGATATCGGGCGTACCTATAACGGAAGGAAAGAAACTGGTAGGAATCATAACTAACAGGGACTTGAAGTTCGAAACGGATATGACGAAAAAAATTAAAGAACGAATGACCAGCGAGGGCCTCATTACGGCAAGGGAAGGCATTACGCTGGAAGAGGCCAAGGCAATTCTGGCGAATGCAAGAAAAGAGAAGCTTCCTATTGTGGACGCGGATTTCAACCTGAAAGGTCTGATTACCATAAAGGATATTGAAAAGCAGATCAAGTATCCTGATTCGGCAAAAGATGATCAGGGGCGTCTGCTGTGTGGTGCGGCCATTGGTATTACCAGCAATATTTTTGAGCGTGTGGATGCACTTGTGGAGTCCAAAGTGGATGTTATTGTAATTGACTCGGCTCACGGACATTCACAGAACATCCTCAAAACACTCAGGGAAATCAAAGACAGATATCCGGAGCTGCAGCTTATCGCAGGGAACGTGGCGACAGGAGCAGCAACGAAAGCCTTGATTGAGGCAGGAGCGGATGCGGTCAAAGTAGGAATCGGTCCCGGATCCATCTGCACCACACGTGTTGTTGCAGGTATCGGCGTTCCGCAGATTACAGCCATTATGGACTGTTATGAGGCAGCAAAGGAATATGGTGTTCCAGTCATAGCGGACGGCGGAATCAAGTTCTCGGGAGACATTACAAAGGCGATTGCCTCTGGTGCGAATGTCTGCATGCTCGGAAGCATATTTGCAGGCTGTGACGAAAGTCCGGGAACATTTGAACTGTATCAGGGAAGAAAATATAAGGTGTACAGAGGAATGGGCTCTATTGCCGCCATGGAAAATGGCAGCAAGGACAGATATTTCCAATCAGATGCAAAAAAACTGGTTCCCGAAGGCGTGGAGGGCCGTGTTGCCTATAAAGGATCGGCAGAAGATGCTGTGTTCCAGCTTATCGGAGGTCTGCGGGCCGGAATGGGGTATTGCGGTTCAGCGGATATTGAGACCTTGAAAACTAAATCCCAATTCATTAAAATCTCCGCAGCTTCCTTGAGAGAAAGTCATCCTCATGACATCCAGATAACGAAGGAATCACCGAATTACAGTGTGGACGCGTAAGAAACAGATATCACAGGACAATAGGAGAAAATATGAAAGCATTAATTAGTGTGTCGGACAAAACCGGAATTGTTGAATTTGCAAGGGAGCTGTCCCAGCTGGGTGTGGAAATCGTATCCACGGGGGGGACCTACCAGAAACTTTCTGACGAAGGTCTTAAAGTAATGGAGATATCAGAACTGACTGGTTTTCCGGAATGCCTCGATGGAAGAGTCAAGACACTTCATCCTAAAGTACATGCAGGTATTCTGGCCATGCGCTCGAATCCCGAACACGTGAAACAGCTGGAAGAGCTGGAAGTCGGCACAATCGATATGGTAATCGTGAACCTGTATCCCTTCAAACAGACCATTCTGAAGAAAGACGTCACCAGGGAAGATGCCGTTGAAAATATTGATATCGGCGGGCCGACCATGCTCAGATCCGCTGCGAAGAATTATCAGGATGTCGTGGTTGTTGTAGATCCAGCTGATTATCTGGTAGTGCTGAAGGAAATGAAAGAAAAAGGCAAGGTATCTCTGGAAACCAAATTTTATCTGATGCAGAAGGTTTTTATGCATACGTCCAACTATGATACGATGATTGCTGATTATCTCAAGAAGGAAAGAGGAGACAGTTCGTTTCCTGAGAATCTTACCATGACTTTTGAAAAGGTGCAGGATATGAGATATGGAGAGAATCCTCACCAGAAGGCAGCTTTTTACAGGGAAATCGGTAATTTGAGGGGTTCCATTGCGGATGCATTGCAGCTGAATGGCAAGGAACTGTCCTTTAATAATATAAACGACACAAATGGCGCGTTGGAACTGCTTAAGGAATTTGAGGAACCGACGGTTGTAGCCTGCAAGCACGGAAATCCCTGCGGAGTCGGCTCTGACAAGGATATTCTAGCGGCCTGGGACAAAGCCTACAATGCAGACAAGGTTTCCATATTCGGGGGGATAGTTGTCACAAATCGTACGGTCACAAAGAAGCTGGCTGAGCAGATAGCGCCGGTTTTTGTTGAGGTATTGGCTGCTCCCGATTTTGAGGAGGAGGCACTGGAAATACTCAAAGCCAAAAAGAATTTAAGAGTACTGAAAATAAAAGACATTGAAGTGCCCCAGCCTGCCGGAGCGTATGATCTGAAGAAGGTCAACGGAGGTCTGATTGTCCAGACAATCGATTCTCTGCTGTTTAATCAGGATGAAGTGAAGGTAGTCACTAAAATGTCACCAACCGAAGAACAGATGCAGGATCTTTTCTTCGCAATGAAAATTGTCAAATACGTGAAATCAAACGGAATAGCACTGGCAAAAAACAGGCAGTCCGTGGGAATTGGACCGGGGCAGGTCAACCGTGTGTGGGCGGCCCGCCAGTCAGTTGAACATGCGGTGGAACTTATGGGCGAAGGGGCAACAGAGGGTGCTGTTATGGCATCGGATGCATTCTTCCCGTTTGATGATTGTGTAGATGCTGCCCAAAAGGCCGGTATCAAGGCCATTATTCAGCCGGGTGGATCCGTAAGAGATGAAGATTCAATAAAGAAATGCGATGAATATGGAATTGCAATGGTCTTTACCGGTATGAGGCACTTCAAGCATTAATCCGGAAATGAACTTGACATTCAAATGCAAAATGATATAATGATTTCAATAATAAATAAATAATGCGTTGAAGAGAAGAGTAGATTGACACATAAGGCACAGAGAGGGATTGTTAGCTGGAAATATCCTGCCGGGTGCAATGGAAGACCAACTCAGAGCGGCCCTAATCCGGTCCGGTGATTACGTTATCATCTAATGAAGTGGCTTTGAAAAGCAATCCGGGTGGAACCGCGGGTAATTAAGAACTCGTCCCTTACTGTACTATTACAGTAAGGGACTTTTTACATTTAAGGAGGAAACATATGAAAATATCTTTAAAAGATGGCAGTGAAAAGATTTATGAAAGTGCGATGACAATATATGAGATTGCTGCAGATATCAGCGAAGGTCTTGCCAGAATGGCCTGTGCCGGAGAAATCGACGGAGAAGTTGCTGATCTTCGCACGGTGGTCGACCGGGACTGTCAGATAAATATACTGACCTTTAACGACGAGAAGGGAAAGGCCGTATACTGGCATACGACATCTCATGTCCTTGCGCAAGCAGTAAAAAGACTGTATCCAAATGCAAAATTAACCATAGGACCTTCCATTGAGAAAGGCTTTTATTACGATTTTGAGTGCGATCCCTTTTCCAGAGAAGATCTGGATAAGATCGAAGCCGAAATGAAAAAGATTATAAAAGAAAATGCACCTCTTGAGAAGTTTACCCTGCCAAGGGAAGAAGCTATAAAGTTCATGCAGGAAAAAGATGAGCCATATAAAGTGGAGCTGATACGGGAACTTCCGCTGGATGCAGAGATTTCCTTCTATTCTCAGGGAGATTTTGTGGATTTATGCGCAGGTCCTCATTTGATGAAAACAGGACAGATTAAAGCGTTCAAACTTATTTCCTCATCAGGGGCGTATTGGAGAGGAAAATCCGAAAACCAGACGCTTACAAGGGTATACGGGATCTCGTTCGTAAAGAAGCAGGAACTGGAAGAATACATCGTTTATCTGGAGGAGATCAAAAAGCGCGATCACAACAAACTGGGACGGGAAATGGGGCTTTTCACAACAGTCGATGTTATCGGCCAGGGACTTCCGCTTTTCCTTCCAAAGGGAACAAAAATCATTCAGACACTGCAGAGATGGATTGAGGATGAAGAAGAGAAACTCGGGTACATGAGAACAAAGACGCCTTTGATGGCTAAGAAGGACTTGTACATCATTTCAGACCATTGGCATCATTATAAAGAGGGTATGTTTGTACTTGGGAACGAGGAAGATGAGAATGCTGAGGTATTTGCACTCCGTCCGATGACTTGTCCCTTCCAGTATTATGTGTATAAAGAAAGTCCAAAAAGCTACAGAGACCTTCCGTGCCGCTATGGCGAGACTTCTACTATCTTCAGGAATGAAGATTCAGGAGAAATGCATGGACTTACAAGGGTTAGACAGTTCACCATATCCGAGGGTCACCTTATTGTGAGACCGGATCAGATTGAAGAGGAATTTAAAGGATGCCTGGAACTGGCCGTGCGCTGTATGAGGACGCTGGGACTGGAAGAAGATGTTACATACCGGTTTTCAAAATGGGATCCGAACAACAAGTCCAAATATCTGGGAGAAGAGGAAGACTGGGAAAGAACCCAGGACAAAGTCCGGGAAATCCTGCACCATTTGAATCTTGATTTTACAGAGGAAGAAGGGGAGGCAGCTTTCTACGGTCCGAAATTGGATATCCAGGCCAAAAACGTCTATGGCAAAGAGGATACCATGATTACCATCCAGTTGGATTTTGCACTGGCTGAAAGATTCGACATGAGCTATATTGATTCGGACGGAAGCAAAAAGCGTCCTTTCATTATCCACAGGACTTCCATAGGATGTTATGAAAGAACTCTGGCCTGGCTGATTGAAAAATATGCGGGAAATTTTCCGACATGGCTGTGCCCGGAACAGGTGCGCGTGCTTCCAATATCAGAAAAATATCATGATTATGCAAAAAAGGTGGAGGAAAAGCTTAAGGAAAACAGCCTGCTTTGCACGGTGGATGAGAGGTCGGAAAAAATCGGCTATAAAATACGCCAGGCCAGACTGGACAGAGTCCCTTACATGCTGATAGTGGGCCAGATGGAAGAGGAAGAAGGCAGGGTGTCCGTACGGAGCCGTTACAAAGGGGATGAAGGTTCTACGGATCTGAATGCATTCATTGACGATATCAGCCGGGAGATACGAATAAAGGAAATTAGAAAGATTGAAGTCGAAGACAAAGAAGCGAAATAAAGGGTATGAAGATGGGGATAATAAATATTGCGGCCGACACATTCCAGATAACCGAGAATATCAAAGAAGGCCTTTTTGAAGGCGCCTGGGCAATGCCAAACGGTGTCTCCCTGAATGCATATATTATAAAGGGAGATAAAACGGCGGTTATAGACGGAGGACAAGGTGCTTTTATGGCAGGGGAAATCATTTCCTGTCTGGAAAGTCAGAATGTTCCGCCTGAAAACGTAGATTATCTTGTCATTAACCACATGGAACCGGATCATTCGGGATGGCTGAAGGAATTCTTTGACATAAATAAAAAGGTGCAGATAGTCTGTGCGGAAAGAGGCAAAAATCTTCTGGACGCCTTTCTGGGGATAAAAGATAATATTATCGTGGTTAAGGAGGGAGACGTGCTGGATCTTGGAAAAGGACATGTCCTGACCTTTACGGAGATTCCGAACGTACATTGGCCGGATACGATTGCGTCATTTGACACGCTGACGAAAGTCCTGTTTTCCTGTGATGCATTTGGAGGATTTGGCAGCCTGGAAGGCACCCACTACGCTGATGAACTGGAACCGGAAGAGAAGCTGCTTTTTGAAAAGGAAATGCTCCGATACTATTCCAATATACTGGCAACTTTTTCGTCCCAGGTCAAGAATGCTGTGGGAAAGTGCCGAAAACTCGAGCCTTTGCTGATTGCTCCAGGTCACGGACTGATGTGGAGAAACACGGAAGATGTATTTGACACCTATGAAAATTTTGCGCTGTATCAAAAGGGAATTGCACGCGAAGAGATTCTCCTGCTTTGGGGATCCATGTATGGAATGACCGGGAAAGCTGTAGGCCATGTCCGGAAAATCCTGGAAGAAGATGGCATAAAAGTTCATGAGATCCGGGTTCCGCAGACACCCTATGGAGAAATACTGACCTGCGCATGGAGCTCGACTGGAGTTATCCTGGCCATGCCGACCTATGAATATAAAATGTTTTCACCGATGGCTTTCGCCCTTGAAGAGATGGGCAGGAAGAAAATCAATAACAGGATTGCTTTCCGGTTCGGATCCTATGGTTGGTCCGGAGGAGCCCAGAAAGAGCTGGATGAAATCATGGAACGGCTGAAGATGGGGTGGGAATTTATTGAACCTGTGGAGTTCAATGGGAATCCATCCGAAGAAGAATTACAGAAAATCGGGGATCTGGCAAAAAGCCTTGCGGAAGCTGTCAGGCAAAAATGTCGTTGACAGGACCTGGAATAAGTGATAGTATAACTAAGTTAATAAAAAGAAAGAAGCAGAGTATCCACTCTCACCCGGCACTTACTATGTGACCTGCGGTTAATATAAGCATTTTGTTTTGTGTGCATATTATGTGGATAGTCTGACTATCCACTTTTTTTGCTTATGTATTTATTTGATTATAGGAGGTGCACTACTATTAGCGATTTAATGATTAATGAACAAATCAGGGATAAAGAAATCCGTCTGATTGGTGAGAATGGCGAACAGCTTGGGATTTTTCCGGTGAAAGAGGCGCTTGCAATGGCAAAGGAAGCCGAGATGGATCTGGTTAAAATTGCCCCACAGGCAAAACCCCCGGTATGCAGGATTATCGATTATGGAAAGTATAAGTACGAACTTACCAGAAAAGAAAAAGAAGCCAAAAAGAAGCAGAAGACTATCGAAATCAAGGAAGTCCGTTTATCACCAAACATTGACACGAATGATTTAATGACCAAATCCAATATGGCCAGAAAGTTCATTGATAAAGGCGACAAAGTTAAAGTGACTTTAAGATTCAGAGGCAGGGAAATGGCTCATGTGGCAAACAGCAGGCATATACTGGATGATTTTGCTGAAAACTTAAGTGACATTGCAGTCGTCGAAAAAGCACCTAAAATGGAAGGCAGATCCATGACGATGTATTTAGTTGAAAAGAAATAGGAGGATATCATAATGCCAAAAATGAAGACCAATAAATCAGCAGCGAAACGTTTTAAGAAAACGGGGACAGGAAAGTTGAAAAGAATGAAAGCTTTCAAAAGCCATATTCTTAACAAAAAGTCTGCTAAGAGAAAAAGAAATCTCAGACATGCAACAATGACTGATGCAACAAACGTAAAGAACATGAAGAAAATTTTACCATATCTTTAATATGGATATTTATATAGGAGGAAATTAACATGGCAAGAATTAAGGGCGGATTAAATGCTAAGAAGAAACACAACAGAGTTTTAAAATTAGCTAAAGGCTACAGAGGAGCCAGATCTAATCAGTATAGAGTAGCAAAACAGTCTGTTATGAGGGCCTTAACAAGTTCTTATGCAGGCAGAAAAGAAAGAAAGAGACAGTTCAGACAGCTCTGGATCGCAAGAATCAATGCAGCTGCAAGAATCAACGGATTATCTTACAGCAAATTGATGTATGGGCTGAAATTAGCCGAAATCGATATCAACAGAAAAATGCTGGCTGAGCTGGCAGTAAATGATGCTGACGGTTTCGCAAAGCTTGCTGAGACAGCCAAAAGCAAATTAGCATAATCGAAATAGAAGGCCTTTAATCGGGCCTTTTTATTTTTTGTCTTGACGACAGAATTAAAAAATGATAACATTATTTTATCGAATCAATTCTGATTTTCTTATTTCAATTTCAAAAAATCCCAAACTTTACTAATTGAATATTGTAGGAGGTGTTTTTATCGTACTTAAAAATGCAGTTAAACAACTTTTGAGCGCCGTTTTTATGGTTGCTGTTTTTTGTCTGGCAAGGGGAGACACTGTATGGGCGTATGGGGAGAAGATTGACGGTTTTCAAACCCATTATGAAATCCATAACCAGTATATTTCAGGTGGGTGCCTTGTGCTGGAAGGGTTCTATTATGTGTATGAGCTTCAGAATTTTACGGATAGTTCAAGGGGAACCGGGACCCACCATTATTATTTAGAGCTGAATAACAACGGGGAAACAAAAAAGTACTACGATACCGGCAATTACTATATGGATCTGACGGAACTGGAATTCAAAACGGGTTATCCCTGGGCCAGCGTCGGAGAGGATGCCGTGGTCAGCCCAAGCAGGACTGATTGCAATTACCGGTACAGGGACATAGGTTTTCAGTTCAGGATCCCGATGGCGGACCTGACCGACTTTAAAGGCCTTGCCGCATCCTGGAATATGAAGTTAACCTGTGTTGCCACTAATACCTATAAGGGAAGAGGAACTGAAGTCCCGTTTAAACAGGAAAGCATATATTGCAGCAGAACGTTCTCAAATCTTAAGTTTCAGGACTATTCGGTTATGCCTTACAGCGGATTTTCCACATTATCTTCGAGAGTATATGCTTCTATAGGATATGTAAGATCCGGCCCCGGACGGGGAACGAATATTATGAAATACAATGGAAAAAATATCTATTGGGCGGAAGGAGAATGGTTCAATGATCTATCCAATAACGCCGCCGTAAGCGTGGGGAGTGAAAAAGTTACCTGGTATGGATTAAGGTATGGAGGTGTTTATCTGGACGGTGTAAGGTACCGGGCCAAATATGATCCGGGCGGCACATACGGCTGGCTTCCCTCCGTGTTTCTGGATTCTATCAGCGGAACTCCGTATGTCATTACAATAGAAAACACTCCTCCGGTCATCATGGCGAAAGATATAGCGGTAACCGAAGGGACATTGATTGATGCATCTCTTCTTCTAAATGGCGTTTCAGCCTATGATCATTCATTCGGGACGATTGTCCCATCGATATATTCGACAAATCTTGCTTTAAATTCCACGCAAAACGATACAGGTATATATTATGTGACATATCATGCCGCAGACACAAATATGGCCGAAACCTATAAGACGGTCCAGATAACCATAAAAAACGAGATTCCGCGAATCTATGCAGGCAACAAAAATTTTGGATATGGAAAAGTACTGACGAAAGACTTTCTTCTGGAAAACGTCACGGCATTTGATCTGGGGGACGGAGATCTTACGGATCAGATTGTGATTGCTGACTCTGGCGGTCTGGTTCTGGATTCAGATGCCAACGAGAATGGGACCTATACCATCACATATGCGGTAACAGACAGCCATAACACAACCGGATATGAGAAGGGGTTTCTGTATATATTTAAACGGCATGTACGTTCCATAAGCCTGGACAGCATGAGTACATTGTCAGCGGATTCAAAATGGAATACACGCATGCTCAGGGCCGACCTTGCCACGATTCTGGAAAGATATGGAGTGGAGGAAGCATATGAACAGTCATGGTATTTTGAAAATCAGGACAAGGATCGGATACGGGCATATGTTTTTGAGCATGGACCATCACGGGAAACGAATCGCTGGATACTTGACAATTTTTCAGAATGCAGGGTGAAATAAAATGCGAATAATCATAACAACCTTTTGTCTGATAATGACATTTGTAATAAGCGGAGCGGTGCATATCAACGCTGCCGCCGGGAATTCGAGGGAAATGGAGCTACAGGAGTCGTTAGATCACAGCATTACGGATACGCTGGAAACTCTTTTTGTCAATAAATCCTATGAAATACAGGATGCTGATGAATTGATGGCAGATTTTTGCGCCGGATTTTGCGCCGGACAAAACTCAAATGCAGACATCACGGTTAATCTGATCGGAGCAAATTATGACGAAGGACTTGTTTTTATTGAAGTGATAGCTGATTTCAGCTATCAGAATAATAATAAAGGAAAAGTCCGATGCAGAAAAGCCGTTTTGCTTGAAGAAGAAATATAAGGAAAGGAGGTGATGATATGGGAGCAATCTTTGAGAAATACAGTGGAATGATTATTGGGATTATTGCAGCAATTATCCTGATCGGTGTGTCTGTTGGGATAGGAAATCAGTTTAAGACAAGTTCTGCAACCCAGTTTACAAATCTGGAAGGAATTATAACCGAAGAAGTCAGCAAGGCAGAATTGGGTATGAACTAAACGTGAATTCATGAGGTGAAAATGGAGATTAAATTAGACAATGTAGTTCTGGATGAGATAAACGAATATTTAATGGATGAGAATATTACGGATCTTAACTGGAACGGCAGGGAGTTGTGGTTAGATGACTTGAACAGGGGAAGGCTTCTGTCGGATAAGAAACTGAGTGCCCGCTTTGTTGAGAATTTTTCCATCAGGCTGGCGAATCTTATGAATCTGAATTTCAATAAGCATAATCCGCTCCTGGAAGCAGAAACGGATGATTTAAGGATTTCCATAATTCATGAAAGCGTTGCAAAAACCGGCAGAAGCATCTCCATACGTAAAACCCCTGTTGTGAAACGTTTAAACAGAAGAATAATGATAGAATCCGGATTTTGTCCAGAAGAAATATGCAACTTTATGGAAAATGCCATCAGAGCCCATTGCAGCACCATCATTTGCGGACTCCCCTCAGTAGGTAAAACGGAGTATCTGAAAGCGTTAAGCGCATATATCCCGGCACATGAAAGGGTAGCGACCATTGAAGACAACCTTGAAATTCACTTCAAGGACATAAATCCCCGTAATGATTGCGTAGAACTAAAAATTACAGAATCCTTTCCATTTGAAAAAGCTATAGCCTCCTGCCTTAGACACAATGTTAAGTGGACATTGTTGTCTGAAGCAAGGGGCAGGGAGGTTGTGCATCTGATGAATAACTTATCCAATGGGACCTGGTGTATGACGACCCTTCATGCGAACAATGTAAGGAAAATTCCTGACAGGATAGCAAATATGGTTGGAGAAGCGTATGTGCACGAGAGATTCATAAACAATATTTATGCATTTCTTGATATTGGAGTCCATATCAATGCAAGTGTGAGACAGGATGAGGAGATAACAAGAAGGATTGAACAGATTTGCGTTTTCAGCCGTGAAGACAATAATAATATTCTGTCCATAATTTACGAGGATGGCCAGCTGTATCCGGATAAACTCACATATGAGATCCGGCATCGTTTCGAAAAAAACGGAATAAAGGATCCTTTCCGGGAAGGAGGATGGCATGAAACTGATCAGTCCGGTAAAAGAGTTTAAGCAGCGGATGATGACTAACGTTTCAATCCGGAATTTTTCCGGCGGTCTTATCCTGTTTCTGGGAGCCGTAATGGTCACATCACTTCTATACAGACTGAATGTCCTGTATATGGCTGTGCTCCTGATTGTGGGACTTGTGGTATATCCTGTTCTGACCAAATCAAAGAGCATAAGCAGGTACGAAGAAAATAGATTTACAGACGTCTGCTCCTATCTGGAGCAGATGTGTTCCTCCTTTCAGAAAGATGCAAAAATACTAAATGCATTAAAGGACAGCCGCTTAGTAGTTGAGGGGAGACTTGGAATTCTGGTTGATGAGGCGGCTGCATACATTGAAAATGGGATATGCCATGAAAAAGACATATATACCGAAGCTTTCCAAATCATTGAAAAGGAATATTCATGCAGGCGAATGGTTTCCCTGCATGAATTCATGGTTAAAGTGGAAATGTCCGGGGGTGATTACCATAATTCCCTGAACATCATACTTAGAGACCTGCATCTGTGGATGGAGAGAACAATTCTGTTTCAGCGGAATATCGCAACTACAAAAGTAAACTATGTGGTGGTTTTATTCCTATCCATTATATCCTGCACGATGGCCATGATCATGTCCGGCCTGTCAAGGGGGCAGAGTGATTATCTGGCGGCTTACCTCGATATCACGGGCTACAGCCTATATCAGATGATGACTGCGCTGTTTATTTTGAGCTGCATGATGTCCCTTGTTTTGATTTACAAAAAGTTGACAGGAAGCTGGCTGGATTTTCGAAAAAGTGAAACCATTATATTGGGAGACTATAAAACGGCTACAAAATATGATACAAGAAAAGCGGTACGACGTTTGCTGCCGCTGATGAGTGTGTTGTCCCTGGCGGGGATTGTCCTTCTGTTCTTCGGCAAATACTGGCAGGCGGTGCTGGTTTTTCTGGCAGCTCTTTTCATATTCAGCATTCCTTCGCTGAAATACAAAATGGCAAGGAGAAGCACAATTGAAGAAATAAAGATGGCCTTTCCGGAGTGGCTGCGCGAGATCACGCTGAACCTCCAATATCAGACGATACAGATGGCCATTCAATTTTCCTATGACGGTTCGCCCGTAGTGCTAAAGGAATCATTACAAAAATTTATTGGGCAGCTGCACGAAAATCCGAAAGGTATAGAACCATACCATCATTATCTGTCTGAATTTGATATCTCGGAGATCACTTCTGCCATGCGGATTCTATATAGTATGAGCGAACTGTCCCATGAAAAGTCCCAGGAAATGCTGAATGTTCTGACTGAACGAAATTACAGCATGATAGATAAAGCTGAAAAAATCTACGACAAAAATAAGATTGCCACCATCAAGCAATTGCTGTATATGCCAATGATATTCAGTATGTGTAAGATTTTTACGGATCTTATCCTGTTTTCAAACTCTTTTTTTTCTGGATTCTCGCAAATAGGCAATTTTATTCAATGAAGGGGGGACTTGCGATGGATATGCTGATGGAGTATTTCGGAGGGATTTTGTTTATTCCGGCTGCGGTAACAATGATCATGTTTTTTGCAAAATTACTGGAAATTGTGACGGGAGGGGTATGATGCAGGAAATATTTGAGGAATATGGAGCTGTAAGTCTGAACACAATAATAGTCATCATATTGATGGCGATATTCATGAATATTTTGCATGACACATCGATGCATTCAGGTGCTGCATTGATTCAATTTATTGGATCGGGGTGAAGTATGAGGGTATTAGTTGAAAGTTTCCTGATTTATATGCTGCTGGTATTTATATTTTTTGTGTCCCTGGAATATGTGATTATGAATAAGCAGATAATAACCGCCCGTGAATTCCATTCAGCCTGTGTGGATAATATTGAGAATGCCGCCTTTGATACAAATACAATAAAGGCCTGGGAGGAGAATGCCCAAAAAAATGGTTTCAATCTGCTTGTAAAGAGTGTGGATGGCGCCAACATTCTTTCCCCCTGTTATTACGTTGAGGTTACATATAATACGGGAATCAGGTTATTAGGGGTCAGCGGAGAAGGCGTGATTCAGGGGTACGCCAGATAGGGAGGATTTGAAATGGATCTGATAATAAAAAAATATAGCGAGATAATAATCATGATTATTGCCGTACTGATGTGCGCCGGACTAATCGTACCCATGACCGCGAGGGTTAAATCTATGACGCAGCTGCAGGTAGAAGCAGTAAACGCAGCGGACTTTGGTCAGGAATAAAGTTATATATAATTTGACATTTTTCTCTTTTGTCTTATACTTAATAAAAAGTGTGATACCTACAGACAAAGGAGAAAAATATGTCCGATTATATATCTTTTACGATTGGAAAACAAAAAAACATTGCTCTTATTGCTCATGATAATTACAAGCAGCGCCTGATAGAATGGTGCAGGGTGAATTATGATATTCTTTCCCTTCATAATTTGTGTGGAACCGGTACAACGGCGAGGATGATAACAGACAAATCAGGTCTTCACGTAAGAGGTTTTAATAGCGGTCCGTTGGGGGGAGACCAGCAAGTGGGTGCTAGAATAGTAGAAGGGAAAATCGACATCGTAATCTTCTTCTCAGACCCTCTGACCGCCCAGCCACATGACCCGGATGTAAAGGCGCTCCTCCGCATAGCTCAGGTCTATGACATACCGATTGCCAACAATGAAGCGACAGCTGATTTTATTATTACTTCAAAATACTTCAACAGCGAATACACGCACGAAGTAATAAACTTCAAAAAAAATATTTCTGACAGGGCAGACAGCCTATAATTCATCAAAAATATTGTCGTAAATCTCATTATGTATTATAATCGGTATGAAGAACCGTGAAACCTGATGGTTTAGAAAATGGAGGAAGCCTGAATGGATAAAGATAGGATAGAAAAAGCAGTAAGAGAAATATTATATGCGGTGGGTGAGAACCCGGACCGAGAGGGGCTTATCGACACGCCAAGAAGAATTGCTAAAATGTATGAGGAAATTTTTTCCGGTATTGACCAGGATCCGGCAAAACATCTGGAAATATATTTTCAAGAGGAGAAATATGAGGAGCTGGTGCTGATCAAGGATATTCCTTTTTATTCAGTGTGTGAACACCACTTGGTTCCCTTCTTCGGAAAGGCTCATGTGGGCTATCTTCCGAAGGATGGAAAGCTTACCGGCTTGAGCAAGCTGGCCAGGGTAGTTGAAACAGTGGCGAAAAGGCCGCAGCTTCAGGAAAGGCTTACAGCTTCGGTGGCGGATGCCATACAGAACACTTTGGAGCCTTATGGAGTGATAGTTGTCGTGGAGGCGGAACACATGTGCATGACTATGAGGGGTGTTAAAAAACCTGGCTCCAAGACAATTACTTCTGCAGTTAGAGGTGTGTTTGCATCAGATGCAAAAGCCCGCGCAGAGGTTCTGTCCATCATTAACATGAAATAGGGTGGTGGTAACAGCTATGAACATTAAGGATTATAAAATGATGATCGGCCAAAAGGAAATATGCTTTGGAAAGCAGACCTATATTATGGGGATACTTAATGTCACCCCAGATTCTTTTTCGGATGGTGGAGATTATACGGATACAGACAAAGCGGTTGAACATGCAAAGGATATGCTTCATGATGGCGCAGTGATGATTGATGTAGGCGGGGAATCGACAAGACCTGGTTATACCTTGATATCTGAAGAAGAAGAAATCCGAAGAATATCACCGGTTATCCGACGTCTTCGTGAGGAAACCGATGCGATTATTTCAGTAGACACATATAAACCGAAAGTTGCAGTGGCGGCTATAGACAGCGGGGCCCATATTATAAATGATATATGGGGCCTCCAGAGCGATCCGGAGATGATCAGGGTTGCTGCGAAATACCAGGTGCCAGTCATTATAATGCACAATCAGGATGGAACCTTTTATAAAGATCTGATGGGCGAGATAAAAGCATTCTTAGTACAGTCCATCGATATCGCACTTAAGGGCGGACTGAAGAATGAAAATATAATTCTGGATCCAGGTGTAGGTTTTGGCAAGACAATGGAGCAGAATATGGAAGTTATGGCCAATCTGGATCAGATCAGGGAACTGGGGTATCCTGTTCTTCTGGGTACATCCAGAAAAAGAATGATTGGCAGTATCCTGGGGTTGAATGAGCCGAAATTGAGGGTAAATGGAACCGTTGCGACGACTGTAATGGGAATTATGCAGGGAATTGACATTGTAAGGGTTCATGACGTAAGGGAAAACGCAGAGGCGGCTAAGATTACCGATGCGATAATGAGGAATCTGAATGGATAAAATCATATTAAACAACATGGTTTTCCATGCATTTCACGGTGCCATGGAGGAAGAACAGAGACTGGGACAGCTTTTCTATCTGGATGCTGTCCTCTTTGTGGATTTGAAAACGGCCGGCGATTCGGATGATGTGAATGACACCATCCACTATGGGTTAGTATACGAAAAAATCAAGGAAATAATGGAAAAAGAACGCTATAATCTTATAGAAGCATTAGCCCAGAGGATTTGCAGCGTGTTATTGGAGGGGTATTCCACGCTGGAAAAAATACAGGTTACAATTCGCAAACCTTCCGCTCCAGTGGCCGGGATATTTGACTACATGGGCGTTGAGATAACCAGAACCAGGGGAGAGTCATAATGAAAAAGGTCTATCTGAGTCTGGGAAGCAACATGGGTGATACAAGGGCGAACCTGAAAGAAGCAATGGATGTCCTGAAGACGGAAATGGAGATAACGAAGGTATCCTCCTTCTATGAAACCGAGCCTGTAGGTTATACAGATCAGGACTGGTTTCTTAATATCGTGGTGGAGGCGTACACTTGTCTGGAACCGCTTGAACTTCTTGCGTTTTGCCAGGATGTGGAAAATAAGATGAAACGGGTAAAAACCATACGGTTTGGCCCCAGAAATATTGATGTGGATATCCTGTTGTATGAAGATTTCAGTATCAACCAGGAAGTGCTGACGATTCCCCACCCAAGAATGAAGGAACGTGCTTTTGTCCTGGTTCCTCTTTATGAGATTGCTCCGGATTTGCTGATAGGTAAGGAACCGATTGCTGATATATTGAAAAACCTCAAAGGGGAGCAGGTCAGGAAACTGGAGGACTGATATGGACAGGGTAAACAGAATATTGAGAGATGAAGGATATCTCTCTCATCTTAAAAAAATCAAGATACTGGAAGCTGAAAGAAGGTTCTGCCGTCATGATATCGAGCATTTTCTGGATGTATGCCGGATTGCTTGGATCCTGAACCTTGAACAGGACCTGCACCTGGAGAAGGAGCTGGTATATGCAGCTGGCCTTCTTCATGATATAGGGAGATGGGTCCAGATTGAAAACGGCCAGGACCATGCCGAAGCCAGCAGTGTTTTGTGCAAAGAAATCCTGATGCGGTGTGGATTTGAAACAGAGGAGATGGAACAGATACAGGAAGCCATACAGAAACATCGTACAGAAATGGATGGAAGCAGTCTTGTGAAGGTGGTTTACAAGGCAGACAAGCTGTCCAGAAAATGCTTCGCATGTCCCGTAATTGGTGAATGCAAGAATTATAATCCGGGTGATGACCCGTGGCTTATATACTAAAAAAAGAACCGCTGAAAACGCAATGTCATTAAGTTAAGAGAAGACAAATAATACAACGAGGATTTCGAAATTCAGATATAGTCTTTTTCTGAGTTCGGAATCCTTTTTTGCTATATTCTTGAAGGTATATTAGATTTATATGTATGCCAAAAAGACAGATTGTCATCTGCCATTTTTAATAGTATTATTGTTATGGATTAAGCTACTCTGTAGAGGAATCCAACTGCGGTCTGGGATTTGACTTTACGAGGGTCTTGACGCCCAGGCCGTATTGGTAAAATATATTTCTGTATTAATGTAACGACATCCAATGACGTTACATTAATACACTTTAGATATCG
>NZ_FQYT01000023.1 GCF_900141895.1 Parasporobacterium paucivorans DSM 15970
ATTTGCTTTTTAAATTCAAAACTATATTTTGCCATAAAAAAACTGACCTCCCATAAGTTAGATTTTTAGGTCTAACTTATGGGGGTCAGTTCAAATCCGGCGGTCCATCTTTTTTATACTAGGACTGAAATTTAATGGCTGCGTTTATGAATCCGTTGAAAAGGGGATGAGGCCGGTTGGGTCTGGATTTCAGTTCCGGATGCGCCTGTGTGGCCAAAAACCATGGATGATCCTCTAATTCTATCATTTCCACGATTCGTCCATCCGGGGATATTCCGGATAAAATCATCCCTTTTTCTCTCAGTACGTTCCTGAAATCGTTATTTACCTCATAACGGTGTCTGTGGCGTTCATGGATAACATCTTGTCCGTATAATATATATGCTTTGGAATTTTGATCCAGTACGCAAGGATAGGAGCCGAGGCGGAGTGTTCCTCCCAGGTCCGTGATTCCATTCTGCTCCGGCATGATATGGATTACCGGATGGGTTGTGGATGGATCCAGTTCCGTACTGTGTGCATCGGCGAATCCGACCACATCACGGGAAAACTCCACAATGGCAAGCTGCATTCCCAGACAAAGTCCCAGGAAAGGGATCTTGTGTTCTCTTGCGTATTTGATGGCAAGGATTTTTCCTTCCACGCCTCTGTCGCCGAATCCTCCTGGAACCAGGATTCCGGACACATCCTTGAAAACCTCGTTAATATTGCATTCATTCAGCTTTTCGGAATCAACCCACTCAATACAGACATTGGCCGCATTGGCGACGCCGGCATGTTTCAGGGATTCCACAACGCTTATGTAAGCATCATGAAGCTGGACATATTTACCTACCAGAGCAATTTTTACAGTATCAGTCAAATGCCTTGCGGCCTCAACCATGAGCTTCCATTCCTCCAGATCCGGTTCAGGACATGGAAGTTTCAGGCATTCGCAGGCTGCCTGTGCCAGGTGTTCTTCTTCCATCGCCAGAGGAACCGCATACAGGTTATCCACATCCAGGTTCTGGATGACACGGTTGTTAGGAACATTGCAGAATAATGCAATTTTATCCTTCATCTGCTGGCTGATCGGGTGCTCCGAACGGCAAACCAGGATATCCGCATGAAGACCCATGGATTGGAGCTCCCGGACGCTGGCCTGGGTCGGCTTTGTTTTTAATTCACCGGAAGCCGTGAGGTAGGGAATCAGAGTCACATGCAGAAGGATGGCATTTTCGGGCCCTACATCATGCTGGAACTGACGGATTGCCTCCAGAAAAGGCTGGCTTTCTATATCGCCGACGGTTCCGCCGACTTCAATAATGGCGATCTCTGTTTTGGTCTCTCCTGGATTCCGGTAGAATCTTCCCTTGATCTCATTGGTGATATGAGGGATTACCTGTACGGTTCCGCCGCCGTAATCGCCCCTGCGTTCCTTGGATAATACGGACCAGTAGATTTTGCCTGTGGTGACATTTGAGTTTTTGTTTAAATTCTCATCTATAAATCTTTCATAATGGCCCAAATCCAAATCGGTTTCGGTGCCGTCGTCTGTTACAAATACTTCCCCATGCTGTATTGGATTCATGGTACCCGGATCCACATTGATATACGGGTCAAATTTCTGCATGGTTACTGCATAGCCTCTGGCCTTCAAAAGACGGCCCAGAGAGGCTGCCGTGATACCCTTGCCGAGACCGGACACAACACCTCCGGTTACAAATACGTACTTCACTGCCATGTAATGACCTCCCAAATAAAATAAACTTAATTATACACCATAGAAGCATGAAGTCCACCATTTTTTTGAGAGTTTGTGAAATATGTTTGAAATATATACGTTCCTTATTGATTTATAATTCGGATGAATCTATAATAAATAGAACAATGGTTCTTAAACTAGTATTTAGAAAGAGGCTAATATGAATAACAATAACCGGGATGACAAAAAACCAAAAAATAATTCGACCATAATGATCATTATTATTGTGGGAATCATTACCATTCTGGGAATAAGTGCTTTATCCAGCATGTTGGAAAAAGCTACTTCAAAGGAAGTTACCTACAACGAATTCCTCACCATGATTGACGAAGGAAAAGTTGAATCTATTATTTTCAGCAACGACAACAAGATTATGATCACGCCAAAAGGAATGGATGAAGCCCTTGTGGGGTATACATACTGGACCACCAACCTGAATGATCCGGAGCTGATACCCCTTCTTAAAACGAAACCGGATATCAAATACACGGGTGAACAGGCGGATTCTCAATCCACTCTTTTGAATTTCGTTTTTGTATGGGTGCTGCCCTTTGTGGCAGTCTATTTCGTGATGGGGATCATATTCAAAAAAATGGGAAAAGGCGGCGGAGTAATGGGCGTCGGCAAGTCGAACGCCAAGATTTATGTGGAAAAATCTACCGGAGTGACCTTCCGGGATGTGGCCGGATGTGATGAAGCCAAGGAATCTCTTACGGAAATCGTGGATTTCCTGCACAATCCGGGCAAGTATTCCCAAATCGGCGCAAAGCTTCCCAAAGGAGCCCTTCTGGTCGGACCTCCGGGAACCGGCAAGACACTCCTGGCCAAAGCGGTTGCAGGAGAGGCCAAGGTGCCATTCTTCTCCCTGTCCGGATCGGATTTTGTGGAGATGTTTGTAGGCGTCGGAGCATCCCGTGTGAGGGACCTTTTCAAACAGGCCCAGCAGCAGGCACCCTGTATAATATTTATTGATGAGATTGATGCTATCGGCAAGAGCAGAGATACGAAGTTCGGCGGCAACGACGAGCGTGAACAGACTCTGAACCAGCTGCTTTCTGAGATGGATGGTTTTGATTCTTCCAAGGGAGTATTCATACTGGCGGCTACCAACCGTCCGGAAGTACTGGATAAGGCCCTGCTCCGTCCAGGCCGTTTCGACAGGAGAATCATCGTGGACAAGCCGGACCTGAAGGGCCGGGTGGAAATCCTGAAGGTACACTCCAAAAATGTGGCCATGGATGACACGGTGGATCTGGAGGCAATCGGACTGGCTACCAGCGGTGCTGTAGGATCGGATCTTGCCAATATGATAAATGAGGCAGCTATCAATGCAGTCCAGAACGGAAGAAGCGCCATTTCTCAGAATGACCTTTTTGAATCCGTGGAAGTAGTCGTAGCGGGCAAGGAAAAGAAGGACAGGATACTTAATAAGGAAGAAAAGAAAGTGGTTGCCTACCATGAGGTAGGGCATGCCCTGATAACGGCTTTGGAGAAAAAGGCGGAACCGGTACAGAAAATCACCATCGTTCCAAGAACCATGGGTTCTCTGGGATACGTCATGCAGGTGCCAGAGGAAGAAAAATACCTTATGTCCAAGCAGGATCTGGAGGCACGTATTGTTACCCTTCTGGGAGGCAGGGCTTCCGAGGAGATCGTGTTTGAGAGCGTGACTACAGGTGCTTCCAACGACATGGAAAAAGCAACCAAACTGGCAAGGGCCATGATCACCCAGTTCGGAATGTCCGAAAAATTCGGCTTGATGAGTCTGGAAACCATCGAAAACCAGTATCTGGATGGAAGGGCATCCCTGAACTGCAGCGAAGCCACAGCTGCGGAAGTGGACAAAGAAGTGCAGGAAATGCTGCGAACGAGCTATGGTAAAGCGAAAGAGCTGATACTGGCCAATCGGGCGGCATTGGATAGAATAGCAGAATATCTGTATGAGAAGGAAACCATTACCGGAGCCCAGTTTATGGAAATCTTCAATCAGGAGAATCTTGAGGGTCTGGAGACTGAAACAGGCGAACCGGTTGTGCAGAACGGGGAAAATGTTTAATATTGAGGAAGAATTAAAAAAGCTGCCGTCATCACCGGGTGTCTACCTGATGCATGACGGCAGGGATACAATCATATATGTTGGGAAGGCCATAAACCTGAAGAACAGAGTGCGACAGTATTTCCAGAAGAGCAGAAATGTGTCGTCCAAGATAGAGCAGATGGTCACCCGGATCACTTATTTTGAATATATTGTAACGGATTCGGAGTTGGAGGCCTTGATTCTGGAGAGCAATCTGATCAAGGAACACCAGCCCCGTTATAATACCATGCTGAAGGATGATAAAAGTTATCCGTATATCAAGGTGACGGTGCAGGAGGATTATCCCCGCATCCTTTTCTCTCGGGATCAGAAGAAAGACAAATCCAAGTATTTTGGCCCGTTTACAAGTGCGGGAGCCGTCAAGGACACAATAGAGCTACTGACAAAAATCTATAAAATAAGAACATGCAGCAGGGTCCTGCCAAGAGATATCGGGAAGGAAAGGCCCTGCTTGAATTATCATATCCAGCAGTGCGATGGACCCTGTCAGGGATATATCAGCAAAAGAGATTACGGACAGGCTGTCCAGAGCACCATGGAATTTCTGAAGGGGAATTTCAAGGATGTGCTGAATCTGCTGGAAGACAAGATGAACCAGGCTTCAGAGGAGCTGGAATTCGAAAAGGCCATCGAATACAGGGAGCTTCTGTTCAGCGTCAGACAGATTTTCCAGAAACAGAAGATGGAAGCAGACAATAACGAGAATAAAGATATTATTGCGTATGCGGCGGATGGTCTGGATGCCGTAGTACAGGTTTTTTTTATCCGGAATGGAAAGCTTCTGGGGAGAGAACACTTTCATCTCCGTATAGCACTTCAGGAATCAGGACGCCAGATACTGGGAAGCTTCATCAAGCAATATTATGCAGGCACTCCGTTTATTCCGAAGGAGCTTTTAGTCCAGGAAGAGCCGGAGGATGAAGAGGTCATTGAGGAATGGCTCTCTGGCAGACTCGGACAGAAGGTCCGGATTACCACCCCCAAGAAGGGCGGGAAGGAAAAGCTGGTGGAGCTCGCCAAAAAGAATGCGGACCTGATTATTTCCCAGGACAAGGAAAAACTCCGGATAGAACATATACGAACAGCCGGAGCCATGGAGGAAATAAGGGAACTGCTGGGACTAGAGAAACTGAACCGCATAGAGGCTTTCGATATTTCCAACACCAGCGGTTATGAATCCGTTGCGTCCATGGTGGTTTATGAAGGCGGGAAACCCAAGAGGAATGATTACCGTAAATTCAGGATAAAGTGGGTGAAGGGAGCAGATGATTATTCCAGTCTGGCAGAAGTGCTGACGAGAAGGCTTGCCCATGGCATCAAGGAAGCACAGGAACTGGAAGAAAAAGGAATCAGCCAGAACCTGGGGAATTTCACTAAATTTCCGGATCTTATCCTGATGGATGGAGGCAAAGGCCAGGTAAATATTGCTCTGCGTGTACTGGAAGAGATGGGTCTGGACATTCCGGTCTGCGGGATGGTGAAGGATGACAATCACAGAACAAGAGGGCTTTACTACCGGAATGAAGAGGTTCCCCTGAAGAAGTCCAGTGAGGGATTCCGTCTGATTACCAGAATCCAGGATGAAACCCACCGGTTTGCCATTGAGTACCACAGGAAACTCCGGGGAAAAGAACAGCTTCATTCTATACTGGATGACATAGAGGGAGTCGGACCGAAACGGAGGCTGGAGCTTATGAAAGCTTTTAAAAACATTGATAACATTAAAAATGCAGATATGGAAGAGCTGAATGCGGTGCCGGGAATGAACATGGCGGCTGCCAGAAAAATATATGAATTCTTTCATTAGTCTGATATAATCAGCTGAGTAGCTTTTATGGCTGTAAAGGGTCTGGAGGGTAAAATATGCAGAGTATTGCACTGACTGCGATTGCAGAGAAATTGGAACTGAAAAGTCTGACACCAGAGATGAATATCGAGAATATTGAGATCGTGGAGCCGGATATAAACAGGCCGGCCCTGCAGCTTGCAGGTTTCTTCGATCATTTTGACAGTGGACGTGTCCAGGTTATCGGACATGTGGAACACACCTTCGTCCAGACGTTGGAGAAGGATGTCCGGATCAAAAGATATGAGCAGCTGCTGAGCCACAATCTTCCATGCGTAATTTTCTGCCGTGACCTTATCCCGGATCAGGATTTTATGGATATCGCAAGGGACAAGAACATACCGGTGTTTTCCACCGGTAAGGTGACATTTCCGTTTATTGCCGAAATTGTTGCGCTTCTTTACAGACTGCTTTCTCCGAGTATGACGGTTCACGGGGTTCTGGTGGACGTTTACGGAGAAGGAATCCTTATCATGGGCGAGAGCGGCATCGGTAAAAGCGAGGCTGCCCTGGAGCTGATCCGAAGGGGACACAGGCTCGTAGCGGACGATGTGGTGGAACTGCACCGTGTTACACCGGAACAGCTGATTGGAAGGTCCCCGGATATTACGAGGCATTTCATTGAAGTCAGGGGCATCGGTATTCTGGATGTCAAGACCCTGTTCGGTGTTGGAAGCGTCAAGGACGAACATCCGGTAGATATTGTCATAAAATTCGAGGACTGGGACCGGGAAAGAAAATATGACAGACTCGGGCTGGAAGATGAATACATGGAATTTCTGGGGAACAAGGTCGTAGCCCATGCCATTCCAATCCGTCCGGGACGGAATCTGGCAGTCATCGTCGAATCTGCGGCAATCAACTGCCGCCAGAAGAAGATGGGTTACAATGCTGCCCAGGAACTGTACAAAAGGGTGCAGGAAAATATCAACAGGAAAAAGTGATAATGGAACGAATCGTATTTGGCGTGGACGTCGGAGGGACGACTATTAAAGCAGGCTGCTTCACGATGGAAGGCAGACTGCTTGAAAAGTGGACAATTCCCACAAGGACACAGGAGGAAGGAAGGGATATCCTTCCGGATATAAGTGGGCTGATACATGGGAAAATCAGCGGAAATACCGTTTTGGCCGGTGTGGGAATCGGTGTGCCGGGTCCAGTGACGGAAGCCGGTCTGGTGCTCGGCTGTGTCAACCTGGGTTGGGATACATTCCATCTTGAAAAGAAGTTCTCAAATATGTTGGGAGGCGTACCGGTGAAGGCCGGTAATGACGCCTCCCTTGCGGCTTTGGGTGAATATGTGATGGGTGCCGGCAGGGGATGCCCGGATATGGTTCTGGTAACCCTGGGGACGGGAGTCGGTTCCGGAATAATTATTGACGGGCACCTTGTCACGGGCTATAATGGAGCCGCAGGCGAAATTGGGCATATGCCTCTTGTGCCGGAGTGTGAAGACACATGCACATGCGGGAAAAAAGGATGTCTGGAGCTGGCTGCCTCGGCTTCCGGTATTGTCCGGCAGGCGAACAGACTTTTGGCAGGCACGGATACGGATTCGCAGCTCCGGGGAATAAAATCCTTTACGGCCAAAGATGTATTTGAACTGGCAAAAAAAGGGGATTTCCTGTCACTCAGTGTGATAGAGAGGGCAATGGATTACCTTGCATCCGGGCTTGCATGCACAGCGTCGGTGGTAAATCCGGGCCTGTTTTTGATTGGCGGAGGAATGAGCGGGGCCGGCATGTTTCTTGTGGACATGCTGGAAGAAAAATTCAGGGAAAAAGCATTTACGCCCTGCGGAGATGTGAAATTCGGCATAGCCTCCCTGGGACCGGATGCGGGCATATACGGAGCTGCAGCACAGATTATCCAATCGCTGAGAAATGAAAGGCTTTAAGACTGATATGGAAAAAGATATTATAAGACAATTTTGCGATATTGCAGGGACAGACAACGTGGAAACGGATGCGCCCATGAACCGATATACAACCTTCAGAACGGGCGGACCGGCAGACTGTATGGTTTCACCCGGAACCATAGAACAGATACGCCAGCTGCTGAAAATCTGCAGGGAAAACAAGATAAAATACTTTGTAATGGGAAATGGCAGCAATGTAATCGTAAGAGACAGCGGATACAGAGGGCTGATTATACGCATAAATAAAAATTTCAGTGGAATCAGGCTGGAAGGAGAAATGATAACTGCCCAGGCCGGCATGATGCTTTCCAAGGTCGCGGCAGCCGCCAGCACAGCCGGGCTGACAGGCATGGAATTTGCCTCCGGTATTCCGGGCACTCTGGGAGGAGCCCTGGGCATGAACGCTGGAGCTTATGGCGGGGAGATGAGCCAGATAGTCGAGTGGGTCAAAGTCATGGACCAGAACGGGGATTTACGGACCCTTTCCAGGGAAGAGCTGGAGTACGAATACAGGAACAGCAGAATTCTCAAAGAGAATTATATTGCACTGGAAGCGGGAATCCGGCTCGAAAAAGGAGACCCGGACCGCATCAAACAGACAACGGAGGAGCTTGGGAACTGCCGGAGGGAAAAACAGCCTCTGGAATACCCCAGTGCCGGAAGCACATTCAAACGGCCGGCCGGAAGCTTTGCCGGAAAGCTGATAATGGACGCCGGGCTTGCCGGACGCAGAGTAGGGGATGCCCAGGTGTCCGAAAAGCACTGCGGCTTCATCATCAACCGGGGGAATGCAACCTCTGGGGACATACTTGCGCTGATGCAGGAAGTAAAAGATATTGTATATAAAAAAACCGGTATCAGCCTGGAGTCGGAAGTAAAAATACTGGATTAGGGAGGAAGGCAGCATGTCGGAATGTGTCATTGTAACTGGAATGAGCGGCGCAGGAAAGACAACGGCCCTGCGGGCATTTGAAGACGAGGGATATAACTGCATTGACAATCTCCCCGTTGCCCTGATTGAGAAGCTTACTGAAATCGCCAGTTTTTCGAAGCTTGCCTTGTGTATCGACATACGGAGCGGGGACGCACTGGATGAACTGGAAGAAATGCTGGATATTCTCAAGAGGCGTGAATATTCATATAAAATCCTGTTTTTGGATGCGGACGATGAAATCCTCATCAACCGCTTCAAGGAGACGCGCCGGGCGCATCCCTTAGGAGAAGAGATGCGGGTAGGGGAAGTCATTGCCCTGGAACGTAAAAAAATGGATTTCCTGAGAAAAAAGGCCGATTATATCGTTGATACCAGCAGGATCAAGGCGAAGGACCTCCGGTCGAAAATAGAAGAGATATTCGTCCAGCATAAAGAATTTGACAATATGTTCATAACGATTTTGACTTTTGGATATAAACACGGCATTCCCCAGGATGCGGACTATGTGTTTGACGTAAGGTTTTTGCCGAATCCATTTTATATTCCGGAGCTGAAGCCACGAAGCGGGTTGGAAAAAGAAGTCAGGGGTTATGTGTTTTCCTTTGAAGAATCACAGATTTTTTGTGATAAGGTGGAGGAAATGATCCGATATCTGGTACCGATGTTTATAAGAGAAGATAAGAATCAGCTGGTCATCGCAATTGGATGTACCGGGGGCAGACACCGTTCGGTTGCCATGGCAGAGGAGATTTTTGACAGGCTGGATGACAATCGGGAATATGGAATCAATATTATTCACAGGGATATCAGCAGATAAAAGGAAAGGTACGGGAAGATGTCATTTTCGAGTGATGCCAGGGATGAAGTGGCAAGGGACATTGTAAAAGCAAGGCATTGCCGTCTTGCGGAATTATCTGCCATCATAGGTTTGAACGGCAGACTTTCAGTCAGCAGCGAAGGAAGATATTCACTGAGTCTTCATACCGAAAACATTGCAGTGGCAAGAAAGTACTTTACAATCATAAAAAAAACATTTAATATAGTTACTGTGATTTCAATTAAGAACAATGCCTACCTGAAGAAGTCAAGAACCTACACAATCACGATAGGAAAGCATGAAGGCGCGTTAGCCGTTTTGCAGGCTGCAAAGTACATCGACAGGGAAGGTAATGTATCCAAAAACCTGTTGCTGCAGGATAAGACGATCGTCATGAACGCCTGCTGCAAAAGAGCATTTCTGCGAGGAGCATTTCTGGCAGCTGGATCCATAAGCGACCCGGAAAAGTTCTATCATCTTGAGCTAGTGACATCCGATATGGAAAAAGCATTGGAATTGCAACACGTAATCACCGCATTCGGAATTGATGCAAAAATCGTCGGAAGAAAAAACAATTTTGTTGTTTATATCAAAGACAGTGACAGCATCGCTGAATTTCTGAATGTCATGGAAGCCCACGTGGCTCTTATGAACTTCGAAAACATAAGGATCCTCAAGGAAATGAGGAATTCGGTAAACCGTCAGGTGAACTGCGAAACAGCAAATATCAACAAGACGGTATCCGCTTCATTGAAACAGATAGAAGACATAACCTATATTAAAGAGACCGGGAATCTGCACACACTTACGGCAAATCTAAGGGAAATAGCTGAAATCCGGTTGGAATTTCCAGAACTGCCGTTGAAGGAACTAGGGACAATGTTAAATCCACCGATTGGAAAATCAGGAGTTAACCATAGATTGCGTAAGATAAGCGATATTGCTGATAGTTTAAGAGAGGTTAAGGAGGTACACAATGGTTACAAAGAACATGACAATTGAAATTAAGACAGGACTCGAGGCAAGGCCGGTCGCGCTGTTCGTACAGGTGGCAAGCCAGTTTGAAAGTTCCATTTATGTGGAAGTGGGTACCAAAAAGGTGAATGCCAAAAGCATTATGGGCATGATGACCTTAGGGCTTGCGGCAGGCGAGGAAGTGCATGTTATCGCCGATGGAAATGACGAAACAGAGGCCATCGAAAAAATAGAAGAATACTTAAGCTGCGGAAGCAGCAATTAATTTTCAAGTATACGGGCGCCGGTCAACGGTGCCCTTTTTGATTGTCGAAACAGCCTGTTTGTACTATAATGGTAACAATACTAAGCGGAGGTAAAGGAAATGGCGTTCACGCATTTACATGTACATACGGAATACAGCCTTTTGGATGGATCCTGTAAAATCAAGGAGCTGCTCAGGCAGGCAAAGGAGCTTGGAATGGACAGCCTGGCCATAACGGACCATGGTGTTATGTACGGAGCCATTGATTTTTATAAGGCCGCCAAGGAAATAGGAATCAATCCGATAATCGGATGTGAAATATATGTATCGCCCGGATCCCGTTTTGAAAAGGAAAGCAGCGCAGGGGAAGAACGGTACCACCATCTGGTTCTGCTGGCTGAAAACAATACCGGCTATGAAAACCTGATGAAGATAGTATCCTCGGGCTTTATAGAGGGCTTTTATTATAAACCCCGCGTGGATTATGAGATTCTGGAGAAATACCACGAGGGTATCATTGCCTTGAGCGCCTGCCTGGCGGGAGAAGTGCAGAGATATCTGTCGAGAGGCCTTTATGACGGCGGCCGGGAGGCGGCACAGCGTTACGAGAGCATCTTCGGGAAAGGCAACTTCTTCATGGAGCTGCAGGATCATGGCATTCCGGAACAGAAGCATGTAAACATGCAGCTGCTGAAGCTGAGCCGGGAAACCGGCATAGGGCTTGTGGCAACCAATGATGTCCATTACACCTTTGCGGAGGATGCGGAAGCCCACGATATCCTTCTGTGCGTGCAGACCAATAAAAAAGTGACCGACGAGGACCGGATGCGTTATGAAGGCGGACAGTTTTTCCTGAAGTCAGAAGATGAGATGAAAGCCCTGTTTCCCTTTGCCGTCGAAGCGCTGGAAAATACTGCCCAGATTGGGGCGAGATGCCATGTAGATATTGAATTCGGTGTTCTGAAGCTGCCGGAATACCAGGTGCCGGAAGGATATACCCCCGCCGGATACCTGCGGGAGCTCTGCAGCAGGGGTCTGGATGCCCGATATGGGGAAGAAGCGGATTCCCTGCAGGAAAGACTGGAATATGAACTGGATACCATTGAAAAAATGGGATTTGTGGAATATTTCCTGATTGTATGGGATTTCATTCATTATGCGAAGCAGCATGGAATAGCCGTGGGTCCGGGAAGGGGTTCTGCTGCCGGAAGCATCGTGTCCTACTGTCTGGATATAACGGACATCGACCCGATCCGTTACAGCCTCCTTTTTGAAAGGTTCCTGAATCCGGAGAGAATATCCATGCCGGATATAGATATTGACTTCTGCTATGAGCGCCGGCAGGAGGTCATAGATTACGTCATAGAAAAATACGGGAAAGAAAAGGTGGTGCAGATCATCACCTTCGGTACCATGGCTGCCAAGGGAGTCATCCGGGATGTAGGCAGGGCGCTGGATCTGCCTTATTCGTCCGTGGATGCCATTGCAAAGATGATCCCCAATGAACTCGGGATTACCATCGAAAAGGCCCTTAAAATGAATCAGGAGCTGCGCAGCGCCTATGAGATGGATGAAAGAATCCACTATCTGATAGACATGTCCAAAAGGCTGGAGGGGCTTCCGAGGCATGCCTCCATGCATGCGGCCGGCGTGGTGATCAGCCGGAAGGCCGTGGACGAGTACGTTCCCCTGTCCAGGGCATCCGATGGTTCCATCACCACTCAGTATGTCATGACCACGTTAGAGGAACTGGGGCTCCTGAAAATGGATTTTCTGGGCCTGCGGACTCTGACGGTCATCCGGGATGCCGTCTATCTGATCAATAAGGATCCGGACATCAGTCTGGATATCAACAAAATCGAATTCAACGATCCGAAGGTCTTTGAGCTGATCGGAAGCGGAAAGACGGAGGGGATTTTCCAGCTGGAAAGTGCCGGAATGAAGAGCTTTATGAAAGAGCTGAAACCGGAAAGCCTGGAGGATATCATAGCGGGCATTTCGCTGTACAGACCCGGACCTATGGACTTTATACCTAAATATATCCAGGGCAAAAACGACAGAAATGCGATCCGCTATGACTGCCCGCAGCTGGAACATATCCTTAAGCCTACCCATGGCTGCATTGTATACCAGGAACAGGTTATGCAGATTGCAAGGGATCTGGGCGGCTACACGCTGGGGCGGAGCGATCTGGTCAGGCGGGCCATGTCCAAGAAGAAGGCTTCCGTTATGGAAACGGAAAGACAGAATTTTGTATATGGAAATCCCCAGGAAGATGTAAAAGGCTGCATACAAAACGGGATTCGCGAGGATATCGCCCATAAGATCTGGGATGAGATGACAGATTTTGCCAAATATGCGTTTAACAAATCCCACGCGGCCAGCTATGCGGTCGTATCCTACCAGACGGCCTGGCTGAAGTGCTACTATCCGCTGGAATTCATGGCAGCCCTTATGACTTCGGTAATCGATAATTCCACAAAAATCGCGGAATATATTCTGGCCTGCCGGAATCTGGGCATCGCCATACTTCCGCCGGATATAAATGAAGGGGAGGGAGCTTTCTCCGTTTCCGGAAATGCCATCCGTTTCGGACTGCGGGCCATCAAGGGCGTAGGCAGAAACATCATCGAGGATATCGTCAGCGAAAGAGATATCAGGGGCAGATACGCCAGTCTGCGGGTTTTTCTGGAGAGGACATCCGGGATGAATCTGAATAAAAGGGCAATCGAAAACTTTATTAAAGCAGGAGCCCTGGACAGTCTGGAAGGCACCAGAAAACAGCTGATGCAGGTCTACGCGGCCGTGCTGGATGACGTAAACCAGGAGAAGAAAAATTCCATATCCGGGCAGATGAGCCTGTTCGATCTGGTCAGCGAGGAACAAAAGGCGGATTTTGAAATCAAGCTGCCGGACATAGGGGAATTTGCCAAGGATGTGCAGCTGGTTTTAGAGAAAGAGGTGCTTGGCGTTTACATAAGCGGACATCCTCTTCAGGAAGAGGAAGGCAAATGGAGGAAGAATGTAACTGCCATAAGCTCGGACTTTATCGTGAATGAGGACGGTGCCAGCAACGTGACGGACGGCGCGGATGTGGTAATCGGAGGGATCGTCTCGGGAATTTCCAGAAAAATAACCAAGAACAACCAGATGATGGCTTTTCTGACCATCGAAGATCTGGTAGGTACCGTGGAGGTTATCGTGTTCCCAAGGGATTATGAAAAATATCGGGACTTCATGCTGGAGGACGGGAAAGTCTTCGTCAGCGGCAGGGTTTCTGCCTCGGAGGACGAGCAGGGAAAACTGATTGCCAGGGAGGTCATCCCCTTCGAAAAAATCGCTAAAGAGGTCTGGGTAAAATTTACCGATATGGACCAATTCATGAACAGCGAAAAGGAGCTGGACAGGATAATCAGCATATATAAGGGTTCGGATACACTGATCGTTTACATTGAAAAGGAACGCCAGAAAAAAGTATATCCGTCGGCTTATCAGATAAATGCAAAGGAGTTTCTGGAGGTTGGAATCCGGGATATAATTGAAAAAGATGCGGTGCGTGTGGTGGACAAAGCCCTCAAGACCGCAGACAGGAGGAAAGGCAGATGAGCACCGATATGAAGACAATAGGCGTATTGACCAGTGGAGGAGATTCCCCGGGGATGAACGCAGCCATAAGGGGTGTCGTACGGACCGCTATTACTCTGGGTATGAAAGTTGTAGGAGTACGCAGGGGCTTTCAGGGCCTGATTGATAATGATCACGAGCATATGACGGGCAGAAGCGTGTCGGAAATCATCCAGAGAGGCGGAACAATCCTGTATACAGCCCGTTCGGACGAGTTCATGACCCGGGCTGGCCAGGAAGCAGCGGCAAAAACCTGCAGGGAGCTGAATCTGGATGCTCTCGTGATAATCGGCGGGGACGGCTCCTTCAAGGGGGCGGCAGATCTTTCAGATCTGGGAATCAATGTGATGTGCATACCCGGCACCATCGATCAGGATATTTCGTGTACGGAATATACCATCGGGTTTGATACGGCAGTAAATACAGCCATGGAGGCCATCGACAAAATCCGTGATACCTCCACCTCCCACGAAAGGTGCAGCATTATCGAGGTAATGGGAAGACACAACGGCCAGATTGCCCTGTGGTGCGGAATTGCAAACGGGGCGGAAGAGATTCTGCTTCCGGAAAATTATGATTACAATGAGCAGAAAATCGTCGAAAACATAATCAAAAGCAGGAAAAAGGGCAAGAGGCACCATATCATTATCAACGCAGAAGGCGTGGGGGATTCGGAAAAGATGGCAAAGCGGCTGGAGGCAGCCACAGGAATCTCTGCCCGGGCCACCATACTGGGCTACATGCAGAGAGGCGGCAACCCCTCCTGCAAGGACCGGGTTTATGCATCCATAATGGGAGCCATGGCGGTGGAGGCAGTCAGCCAGGGAAAGAAAAACCGCGTCATTGCCCGTGTAAAAGGAGAGTTCGTGGATATCGACCTGAAGGAAGGCCTTGCCATGGAGAAGAAATTCCCTCAGGAGTATTACCGGATCAGTAAACAGTTAGACAGAGTGAAGGAGAATTAAGTTGATATCATCAGCTGCAAACAGCAGGATAAAGAACATTGTCCAGATCAGAACCAAATCCTCCGCCCGCAGCGAACAGAATGCGTATGTGGTGGAGGGGAAGAAGATGTTTCTGGAAATCCCTCCCGAGGATATCCTGGAAGTGTATGTATCGGAAGGCTTTGAACAGGAGGGAGAAAACCAGGAACTGCTTGGGAATCTGTCCTATGAAGCGGTAAGCGACAAGGTGTTCAAATCCATTTCGGATACAGTTACCCCCCAGGGAATTCTGGCCCTGGTCCGCATGAAACATTATACTCTGAAGGACATGAAAAATAAGAATAGAAATATATATCTGGTTCTGGAAAACGTCCGGGATCCGGGCAATCTGGGCACCATGGTACGGACGGGAGAGGGCGCCGGGATTTCTGGAATCATCATGAGCCGGGAGACCGTGGATATCTATAATCCCAAGGTCATCCGCTCCACCATGGGTTCCATTTTCCGTGTGCCGTTCCTCTATACGGATAATCTGACGGAAACCATCCTGGAGATGAAGAAGGATGGAATCAGGATCTATACCGCCCACCTGAAGGGGGAAAGCCTCTACGAGAGAAGCCGTGACAGACAGGATGCGGCCATCATCATCGGCAACGAGTCTGCCGGAGTCAGCAATGGGCTTGCAGGGCTCTCAGATGCCCTGATCCGGATACCGATGTGCGGACGGGTAGAATCGCTGAACGCCGCTGTCAGTGCGGCTTTGCTCATGTACGACTTCCTTTGGAATTCCTGAAGGGTTGACAAACGCCTCTGAATTTGTTATATTACTTTTGCAACATGTTTAACAAATTCGTAACAATTATAAAACTAATTTGTAATTGTTGGAGGTTGCTTATGGAAATGAAAACAAACAAAATTAAATTCACGATAATGGCGATAGTATTAGGCTTCTCCGTTATGCTGACTTCACTGGGAACCAGTATGGCCAGCACGGCAAAGGAAGAGACTGTTTCTCAGACAGCCGGCACCGCAGTGGAAGCGAGAGCACTTTCCGCAACGAACCTGGACGAAACCCAGGCGGCGACTCTGGAGACAAAACCGGTATCCCCTTTTATGGGTAAATTCATCACGAATATTTCTGACTACGTGAATGTCCGTGCAGAAGCATCCGCAGACGCACAGCTGCTCGGCAAGCTTTATGCCGGTTCCGGCGGGGTTGTCCTCGAGCGGGGAGACGAGTGGTCAAAAATCAGTTCTGGAAACCTGACAGGATATGTCCTGAATGAGTTCATCGCAGTTGATGAAGCGGCAGAGGCCCTGGCAAACCAGATTTGTCCATGGATTGCAACGGTGAACACAGAGACCATGAAGGTCCGCAAAGAACCAGGAACCGATTCCGGTGTATGGGGACTGGCAAGCAGCGCAGAAACATTTACGGTTACCCAGATCCTTGACGGATGGGTTGCCGTCGACTATAACGGAAACACCGGTTACCTGTCTACTGAATTCATAACCCTGGCGCAGAAAATCGGCACAGGCGTAACTGTGGAAGAAGAAGCCGCAGCCGCCCAGGCAGAACAGGAAAGACTGGCAGCCATCGAGGCAGAGAAGCAAAGACAGGAAGCAGCAAAACAGGCCAAGATACAGCAGGCTATAGCAGCAAGTTCCCTTCCGATGACCGTGCAGACATCTGCATACGGCGTTACCGAAAATGATGCATATCTCCTGGCGTGTGTCGTTGCCTGTGAGGCCGGCAGCGAACCGTACGACGGAAAGCTGGCTGTGGCAAACGTTGTACTGAACAGACTGAACAGCGGACGTTATGGAAGCACCATCTCCAGCGTCGTATATGCCAGCGGACAGTTTTCTATTGTCGCATCGGGAGCCCTGGACAGAAAATTGCAGTCCGGACCAAATTCCGAATCCCTGAGAGCAGCACAGGATGCTTTATCCGGAGTGAACAATGTACCCGGCTTTACCAGCTTTTGCGCAACAAGTGTAGCCAATTACGGCTCATACAGTGATTACGCCGTAATAGGAAACCAGGTATTTTATCACAGATAATACATAAACATATTTGATCGGGCTTCCGCAGGGAGCCTGATTTTTAGTTGTGTGCCAGAATTGCTTGTCAAACCCTTTGAGATAATGTATCATAGGTCTAAATAAGCTCATGAACAGGGGGGTTATGCAATGGAATTTGTATATTGGCTTCTGTTATTTGCAGTATTCGTGCTGGTTGAAATTTTTACCCAGGGCCTCACGTCCATATGGATGGCGGGAGGGGCGCTGGCAGCATTGGCGGCGGCCTTTGCGGGAGCGGACTTTGTTGTTCAGGTTGTGCTGTTTCTGTTGATCTCGGCGGTTCTTCTCCTTTTTACGAGGCCATTTGCAAAAAAATACGTGAATGGCCGGTCAATCAAAACGAATGTAGACAGTCTTGTCGGAAAGACCGGAAGGGTATCCGAGACTATCGATAATCGGAAACCTGCCGGTACAGTATATATCAATGGACTGGAATGGATGGCCAGATCCGAAGAGGGCGACGTGATTGTGAAGGACAGTATCGTAACGATAGAGAAAATCGAAGGCGTTAAGCTGATTGTAAGAAAAACAGAAGGAGGAGATAAAAATGCTTAGTCCCAATAGTGGAATATTTTCAACAGGCGGTTCCGTCCTGGTAGTTCTGATTATAATCATTCTGGCGATAATCATCAGCTGCATCAAGATAGTGCCCCAGGCGAATGCTTTCGTTATCGAGAGGCTCGGAGGGTATAAGTCAACTTGGTCCGTAGGACTGCATTTCAAGGTCCCGTTCATTGACAAGATCGCCCGAAGGGTGAACATGAAGGAGCAAGTGGCAGATTTTGAACCCCAGCCGGTCATCACGAAAGACAACGTAACCATGCGGATAGACACGGTGCTGTTCTTCCAGGTTACGGACCCGAAGCTGTATGCCTATGGAGTGGAAAATCCCATAAGGGCGATCGAAAACCTTTCGGCAACCACACTCAGGAATATCATCGGAGACCTGGAACTGGATGAAACACTCACCTCAAGGGAAGTCATCAACACAAAGATGAGAGTTGCCCTGGATGTGGCCACGGATCCCTGGGGCATCAAGGTGAACCGGGTCGAACTTAAGAATATCATCCCGCCTGCAGCTATCCAGGATGCAATGGAGAAGCAGATGAAAGCAGAAAGAGAACGAAGAGAATCCATTCTAAGGGCTGAAGGAGAGAAGACCTCCACCATTCTCGTGGCCGAAGGAAACAAACAATCCGTCATCCTGGAAGCGGAAGCCCAGAAAGAAGCTACCATCAGGGCAGCACAGGGCGAAGCGGAATCCATACGTATGGTCCAGATGGCGTTGGCGGACGGTATCCGGTACATTAAAGAATCAGCACCGGATACGGCGGTAATCCAGCTTAAAAGCCTGGAGGCGTTTGCAAAAGCAGCGGACGGTCAGGCGACAAAGATTATTATCCCATCCGATATACAGGGAATTGCCGGCATGGTAAGAGCCATAACGGAAGTTGCAAAGTAAGATACCAGATCCGTGAAAGAATGGTTTTATATCCGGCGGGGTATAAGCCATTCTTTCACAACGTTGAAATAGTGAGTAGGAGGAATACCAACATGGACACAAGAAAAAACTTAAAAGGACGCAGTTTTCTGACACTGAAAGATTTTACGCCGGATGAGATCCAATATATGCTGGATCTGGCTGCAAACCTGAAGGCGAAGAAGAAAAAGGGAATAACGGGAACCACTCTGCAGGGAAAGAATGTGGCCCTGCTTTTTGAAAAGCCTTCTACCAGAACCAGATGTGCCTTTACGGTTGCCTGCATCGACGAGGGAGCCCATCCGGAATACCTGGGAAAAGACGATATCCAGCTTGGACACAAGGAAAGCGTGGAAGATACAGCCAGAGTTCTCGGAAGAATGTTTGACGGTATTGAATTCAGGGGATTTTCCCATGAAACCGTTGAAAAACTTGCAAAATACAGCGGTGTGCCTGTATGGAACGGCCTGACGGACACATACCACCCTACCCAGATTCTGGCGGATTTTCTGACCTTGATGGAAAACTTCGGGCATCTGAAGGGGCTCAACCTGGTGTATATAGGCGACGGAAGAAACAATATGGCCAACAGCATGCTGATCGGATCCGGAAAAATGGGCGTAAACATCACAATCATTGCGCCTAAGGAGCTGTGGCCGACCCAGGATATCGTGGATGTTGCCAAGGAATATGCCCAGGAATCCGGAGCCCAGATCCTTGTCACGGATGAAGTGTCTGCCGTGAAGGACGCAGATGCAATCTATACGGACGTTTGGACTTCCATGGGTGAAGAGGACAAGGCAGCGGAAAGAATCGGGCTTCTGCAGCCGTACCAGGTAAACCGGGAACTGATGGAAATGACCGGCAAGAAGGAAACGATTTTCATGCATTGCCTGCCTGCTGTAAAAGGAAACGAAGTTACGGAAGAAGTATTTGAATCAGAGAAATCCGTAGTTTTCGATGAGGCTGAAAACCGCATGCATACTATTAAGGCAGTTATGGTAGCGACTTTGGGAAGATAACGGTGGGACACCATGAATATTAAGAGGAATATCAGACTGGTCCGGAAAATCTTTAACGTGCTGGATTTGGTGAATATAGTTCTGAGCGTAGTGATCATAGTACTGGGGATATTTATATTTGTTAATATCAGCGGAAATAAGGCGCTTTTTCCCGTACTCTTTCTGATGGCGTTTGTGCTGAATCTCTCAATCGCCTTCAGAGCCTGGCTCAATGACAATAAAGGAAGATATATAATCCAGCTTGTGATCAGCGCATTTCTTCTTTGCGTCACATTTTTAGGATTTATTGCAGTCTGATGGAGGAACAATCATGAACAGGGAAAATGTGGTGCTCTGCGCATCGAATTTTTATGAAAAGAAATATTACTTTAACGAGGATTACGCATTGCTGCCGCAGATTGTAAGGGACGAACTCAAAATTATGTGCGTTACCTTCACGGAGGATATCGGCGGGATACTGACGTTGGAGTTTGATAAGAAAGGCAGCCTGCAGTTTCAGGTCAACTTTGATGAAGAAGATCTGTTCTTCGATGAGATTGGCTGTGAATTGAAAATAAAGCAACTGCAACAGGAAAAACAGGAACTTTTCGAGTCCCTGGAAGAATTTAACCGGGTTTTTTTCCGGGATGCTGAATGATTTGTGGAGGAATAAGATATGCTGCTGGCGATAGATGCAGGGAATACAAATATAACGATTGCGGTATTTGAAAAAGAAAAGATGGTCGCATCTTTCCGGCTGACAACCAAAATCCCAAGAACCTCGGATGAATATGGTCTGCTGATGCTGGACCTGCTTGCCCATAATAAAATTGATGCAACAAAGATTGACAGTGTCGTCATCGCCTCTGTCGTTCCAAACATCATGCATTCTCTGAACAATGGGATTACCCATTATCTGAAGACCAAACCGCTGATCCTGGGACCGGGGACAAAGACCGGCATCAAACTGACCAGTGCGAATCCGCATGAAATCGGGGCGGACCGAATCGCGGATGTGGTTGGGGCCTACGAGATATACGGAGGGCCTCTCATCGTGGTGGACTTTGGCACCGCGACAACCTATGATTTCGTAACAGCAGACGGAACCTTCGCGACCGGAATAACCTGTCCGGGCATCCGAACGGCCGCCCAGGCTCTGTGGCAGAATGCGGCGCAGATACCGGAAATCGAGATAAAAAAACCTACTTCCATCATGGCAAAGGATACGGTGACCAGCATACAGGCAGGCCTTGTGTACGGGTGCATCGGCCAGACGGAATACATCATAGACAAAATCAAGGAAGAGGCCGGCATACCGGGGATAAAAACGGTGGCCACCGGCGGACTTGGAAAAATAATCGCGGATGCAACCAATAAAATCGATATATATGACAGCGGCCTGACCTTACATGGCCTGCGTCTCATCTATAATAAAAACAAGAAATAAGAGCGGATATGAAGATAGGCAATTTAGAAGTAAAGAACAATCTATTCCTGGGGCCCATGGCTGGCGTAACGGATCTATCCTTCCGCCAGCTGTGCAGGGAACAGGGCTGCGGCTTTTCCTGTACGGAAATGGTAAGCGCCAAGGCCATTGTATATGAAAACAAAAGAACAATAGAGCTCATTAAGACAAACGAAAATGACAGTCCCCTGGGAATCCAGCTATTTGGATCAGAACCGGAAATCATGGCCAGGGCTGCGGCTCTGATTGAGGATGACAGCTTCGAGCTTTTTGACATCAACATGGGCTGCCCGGTTTCCAAAATCGTAAACAACCAGGAGGGCTCGGCCCTGATGAAGGACCCGAAGCTTGTGGGGGAAATCGTATCAGCCATGGTGCGTGCCGTTTCCAAACCGGTCACGGTGAAAATCCGCAAGGGCTTTGATGATGAGAACATAAACGCAGTGGAAATCGCCCAAATCGCTGAAGGTGCAGGTGCCTCGGCGGTTGCGGTCCACGGCAGGACCCGGACGCAGTTCTATTCGGGGGAGGCAGACTGGGAAATTATCCGGCAGGTAAAAGAGGCGGTTTCCATTCCCGTTATCGCCAACGGAGACGTCCGGGACGGGGCTTCCGCGCGGAAAATACAGGAAGTCACCGGATGCGACGGAATCATGATCGGCAGGGCGGCAAAAGGAAATCCATGGGTATTCTCCCAGATCAGGCAATATCTGGAAACGGGCACGGAGCCGGAAAAACCTTCCCTGGAAGAGGTCAAAGACACCATTCTGCGCCATGCGCGGATGCAGGTTGCGTATAAGGGCGAATATATCGGAATCCGGGAGATGCGCAAGCACATGACCTGGTATGTTGCCGGATTTCCCCATTCCGCAAGACTCAGAAGCCAGGTAAACGCAGTCGAGACCTTCGAGGAGCTGGTTGGGATTCTTGACATAATACATTGAGTATATTATAATACTCTGAAAGTTGCAGAACCGTCTGCGCTTGTTTTTTTAATGAAAAAAACAATATGTGCGGGATAATATATAATAGGGAAGGATGTATGAACATGATAGAGAAGAAAAATATATTGACGTATGAGGGACTCACGAGACTGGAGGGCGAACTGCAGGATCTGAAAGTGGTAAAACGTAAGCAGGTAGCGGAGAAAATCAAGGAAGCCAGGGAGCAGGGCGATCTTTCCGAGAATGCAGAATACGATGCTGCAAAGGACGAGCAGAGAGATATCGAGACAAGAATCGAGGAACTCGAGAAAATCCTCAAAAATGCCGAAGTGGTTGACGAGGACGAAGTGGATCTCGGTAAAATCAACATCGGATGCATGGTAAAACTTCTGGACAAAATTGACCAGGAAGAAGTAATTTTCAGAATCGTCGGATCAACAGAAGCCAACAGCATACAGCGTAAAATCTCCAATGAATCACCGGTAGGGAAAGCCCTTATCGGTAAAAAAGTCGGCCAGGTGGTGGACGTGGAGACTCAGGCAGGAACCTTGAGATATAAAGTACTCGATATACAGCGGGTAAAATAAAGGAGTGAAAATTTTGTCAGCACAGGAAAATAACGAAACTAAGCAGCAGGAGCTCAGCGAACTGCTGATGGTCCGCAGAAACAAATTATCAGAATTTATCGCAGAGGGAAAAAACCCTTTTGAAATAATGAAATACGATGTAAGCCACCACAGCCAGGATATCAAGGGGAATTTTGACACCCTTGCGGATGCGGAAGTAAGCATAGCCGGAAGAATCATGTCCAAAAGAATCATGGGAAAGGCATCCTTTACCAACGTTCAGGACGTGCAGGGAACCATACAGCTGTACGTGGCAAGAGACTGTATCGGACAGGATTCCTATGCTGACTTCAAAAAATATGATATCGGCGATATCATCGGCGTTAAAGGAAAGGTTTTCAAGACCAAGACGGAAGAAATCTCCATCCACGCAGAAGAAATCGTTCTTCTTTCAAAGAGCCTTCAGATTCTGCCGGAGAAATTCCATGGCCTGACCAATACGGATATACGTTACAGACAGAGGCACGTGGATCTGATAATGAACCAGGAGGTCAAAGAGACCTTTATCCGCCGTTCGAAAATCATCACCGAAATCAGGAAACACCTGGATGCGCAGGGATTTATGGAAGTAGAGACGCCGATTCTGGTGCAGAATGCCGGCGGAGCGGCCGCAAAACCGTTCCTGACCCATTACAACGCATTGGATGAAGATGTGCATCTGCGCATCTCTCTTGAATTATATCTGAAACGACTGATTATCGGAGGACTGGAAAAGGTTTATGAAATCGGAAGGGTATTCAGAAATGAAGGACTCTCCACGAGACATAACCCGGAGTTCACACTTCTTGAATTATACCAGGCTTATACCGACTATTACGGCATGATGGATCTGTGCGAGAACCTTTTCAGGGCCGTGGCACAAAACGTCCTGGGCTCAATGGTTATCAGCTATCAGGGCACGGAAATCGACTTATCCCAGCCTTTTGAACGCCTTACCATGGCGGAAGCTTTAAAGAAATACTCAGGTATTGATTTCAGCGGGATAAAGACCGAGGAAGAAGCAAAAGCCCTGGCCGACAAAAACAACGTACACTACGAAAAAAGACATAAAAAAGGAGATATCCTCAACATTCTGTTTGATGAATTTGTAGAGGATAAGCTGATCCAGCCTACATTCATACTGGATCATCCGGTGGAAACATCCCCACTGGCCATGAAAAAGCCGGGAGATCCGGAATACACCGAAAGATTCGAGCTTTACATCACAGGCCGGGAGATGGCAAATGCATTCTCAGAACTGAATGACCCGATTGACCAGAGGGAAAGGTTTGAAGCCCAGGAAGAATTGAAGGCCCAGGGGGACGAGGAAGCAAACAGCGTGGATGAGGATTTCCTTAACGCCATGGAAATCGGCATGCCTCCGACAGGCGGAATCGGAATCGGAATTGACCGTCTTGTCATGCTGTTTACGGATTCTGACGCAATCAGGGATGTGCTTCTCTTCCCGACCATGAAGACAAAAGAGTAGACCGTAATTCCGGGAGGGATGACCATGCTTAATGAAGAGAAAATAAAACTAATGACAAAATTAGCTTTATATGAACAGAAAAAAGGCAGTGCCGCCTTTCGGGCGAATAAGTATTACAGGGCTGACTTTGTCACTCTGCATGTCATAGCATCAGCCATTGCGGCAACAATAAGCTTTCTGCTGTTGTTGCTTATTTGGGTGATAGTGAAAGTGGATTATCTGATGCAGAACCTGACGAACCTGAACATTGTGTCCATGGGCGTGAAAGCTGCGGTAATTTTCGTAATATTGTTGATTTTTTATATGGTTTTATCGTATTATTTATTTACAAAGAAGTATGTGGACATAAAGAGCGAGTTGATTTCTTATAACGAAAATCTTAAAGAACTCCATAAGATAAACAATAAGGAAGAAAAGGCAAAGAAAGAAAAGCTTATGGGAGGGTACGACATTGATGGCGAAAATTTTAATGATTAAGGAACTTGCCAAGCAGATATACAACAGACATGAAAGATATGTGACAATGGGGCTCCGTTTTCTGTTGGTGCTTTGTTCACTTTTTGTTATCAGCTTTTTTGCCGGGTTCAGTTCAATATTTTCCAATCCGCTTATAATAGTGGTGGTTGCCATCGTATGCGCGTTTTTACCAATGAATATAGATCTGCTGGTGATTCTGCTGGTGATCCTTGCGCACTTTTATGCACTCGCGCCTGAGGTTGCCCTGGCCGCCATACTGATTTTTATAGTAATGTATCTTATGTATTTCCGGTACACGTTTCAATACAGCCTGGCTGTAATGCTGCTTCCAGTCCTGTTCTTTCTCAAGATACCGCTGGTAGTACCCCTTATTCTGGGATGTGTGGCCACACCGGTTACGATTATTCCTACCATATTCGGGGCAATCATATATTTTATGCTGCAGTACGCCTCGGAAAGTGCCTCTCTTCTCAACAGCCTTTCTTCCGGCTCAGGAGTCACGAAGATGACGATGCTGTTCGATGCGGTATTTTCCAACCAGGTGTTTTACCTGACCGTTATCGCCCTTGCAGCCGCCCTGACGGTAGTTTATGCCATCCGGAGAATGTCGGTGAATTACGCTCCTCTGGTTGCTGTGTCCGCAGGCGGGCTTGCAAATGTCATCATCATGCTGGGAGGCTATATTGCCCTTGGATTGTCAAAACAGATTTCAATTGCGGCAGTAATAGTGGGCTCCATCGTAGCTGTCGGTGTGGGGTATGTGATACAGGCGGTGGTGTTTTCTGTAGATTATTCCAGGACAGAATACACCCAGTTTGAAGACGAGGATTTCATTTACTATGTAAAGGCTGTTCCCAAGGTATCCCTGGGCGCCCAGAAGGTAAACGTCAAGAGGATCAATGTACAGAGAATCAATGTACAGAGAATCAAAGGAAGAAACAAGCGGTAGCAGCATTAAAGGAAGAAGGATAACCGATGGAAATATTTAACGCAATCACATATTTTTTTGAAAAATATTTTGCATTTCCTTCTATATCTGTAACGGATATTGTTGAAATTGTCATAATTTCATTTTTGTTTTATGAATTTATTATATGGATAAAAAGGACCAAGGCGTGGACGCTGGTTAAGGGTATCGCAGTTGTCCTTATTTTCACGCTCTTGGCCTTAATTTTTAATCTGACGACCATTCTCTGGATTGCGGAAAAAACGTTTAATGTGGGCGTCATTGCCATTATAATCGTTTTCCAGCCGGAGCTTAGGAAGGTCCTGGAGCAGCTGGGCCGGAAAAATATATTCGGTACTCTGTTTCCCGGCGATGAATCCAAAAATGTAAGCCAGAGGTTTAAGGACATTACCGTGAACGAAATCGTAAAGGCTGTCCTGGAAATGAGCAGGGATAAGACGGGGGCGCTTATAGTCATTGAGCAGGAGGTAATCCTGACGGATTATGAACGTACCGGAATCACCATAGATGCAGCACTGAGCAGCCAGCTTCTGGTCAATATTTTCGAACATAATACTCCGCTTCATGATGGGGCGGTTATTATCCGGGGAGACCGGATCGCGTCTGCGACCTGTTACCTTCCTCTGTCGGATAACATGGAGCTCAGCAAGGAGCTGGGAACCCGTCACCGGGCTGCTGTGGGAATCAGCGAGGCAACGGACGCTCTTACCATCGTGGTTTCGGAGGAGACCGGCAAAATTTCCATTACACTGGGCGGAAAGCTGCTGCGCGATCTGGACGGGGAGAGCCTGAAAAAGAAACTGGTTTATGTGCAGAACAAGTCTATTGACGTGAAACGTTTCAGATTCTGGAAGGGAAGAAGAGGCCATGAGAAAACTCCTGACTAACAATATCGGTATTAAGCTGCTGTCCATTGTGTTTGCGGTTATCCTCTGGCTGGTGGTTGTGAATATTGACGATCCTTCCGTTACGAAGACCATAACGGGGATTCCGATTACAATACTAAACGAAGATTCCATTACCGCACATGATTATGTCTACACGGTGACATCCGGGGAGACCGCCACGGTCCGTGTGAAGGGTCCCCGTTCCATACTGGATAATCTGGATAAGACCGATTTTACGGCCACGGCAGACTTTTCAGAAATGTCCATCACCAACTCCGTGTATGCTACTGTGGAGCTGACGGATGAAAATGCTAAATATTCGAGCAAGATCGAGTTCTTAAGGAATTCAAGCGTAATGAGCATCCAGCTGGAAAGCATCCAGACCAAAGAGATGAATGTGACAGTCACTTACAGCGGGAACCCGGAAGAAGGTTTTGCTGTGGGTACCCAGGAACTATCCGTTCCTTCCGTGGTTGTATCTGCACCGGAATCCATCCTTAAGACTATTTCCAGCGTCGAAATCAATATAGATACGACTGGTAAAAATGCAGAGTTTACGACCTATGAGGAACCGGTCCTTAAAACGGCGGACGGGGTAACCATAGATTACAGCGACAATGTAACCATAAGCAGCAGCCGGATATCCGCAAAAGTCATTATGCACCGCATTAAAGAAGTACCCCTTGTCTTCCAGACAGTCGGAACGCCTGCAGAAGGATATGCATTCCTGGAACTGGATTATGAACCGACATCCGTCAGTGTCCATGGACTCCAGGAGAGTCTGGATGGACTGGCAAGCCTGGTGATTTCTGGAACACCTATAAACATAGAGGGTGCCAGGGAAAACGTTACGGTTCAGATAGATATAAGCCAGTATCTTCCTGCAGGGGTGATGCTGCAGGATGAAAACCAGAAGATGATAAATGTGACGGCTGTGATTCAGGGACCTGTCAGTCAGATCTTTACGCTGGATCCATCGGCTATAACCCTGCAGAATACACCTGCCGGATATACGGCAAAGATTACCACATCTTCCATCCAGGCATCCCTGCAGGGGACTGCCACAACCCTGGACCAGCTGAGCAAGAGCGGGCTGACCGGCTATCTGGATCTGTCTGCCGCCAAGGCAGGAGCAAATGAGGTAAATCTGAAACTGAACCTGCCAGCCGGGGTGACAATGGAGAAGGCCGTGGATATAACGGTGGAACTGACTCAGGGAGGATGAGAATGATTAGGGAAAGATTAGACATAACAAACCCATCCGGACTGGATCTTGCCCCGGCGGGACTGCTATGCCACACGGCCACGAGATTCCTGTCCAGGATTGAAATCTGCTGTGCGGAAGGAAATACCATCAATGCGAAGAGCATCCTGAGCGTCCTGGGTGCATGCGCAAAGTGCGGCGATGACATAGAATTAATCTGCGAAGGGCCTGATGAAGAAGAGGCCTTCCTTGCAATATCTGACTTGATAAAAAATGGATTGGGAGAAAAGTAATATGGGCAAATATTTTGGAACGGACGGATTCAGGGGAGAAGCAAATGTGGAGTTGACGGCGGAGAAAGCCTTTAAGGTTGGCCGTTTTCTGGGAGCCTATTTTGGAAATGGTGAAAAGGCCAGGATAGTCATTGGAAAGGACACCAGGAGAAGCAGCTACATGCTGGAATACGCTCTGGCAGCCGGTCTGACCGCATCTGGAGCGGAGGCTTACCTTCTGCACGTAACTACCACGCCCAGTGTCTCCTATGTGGTCCGCACGGAAGGGTTTGACTGCGGCATCATGATCTCGGCCAGCCATAACCCGTACTACGACAATGGACTCAAGCTGATCAATGGAGCCGGACAAAAAATCGAGGCAGAGATTGAAAATAAGATTGAAGCCTATATTGATTCAGAGAAGGAGACTCTTCCCTATGCTACCAGGGAAGAAATCGGAAGAACCATCGATTATACCGCGGGGAGAAACCGGTACATCGGATATCTGATTTCCCTGGCCACCAGATCCTTCAAAAATATGAAGGTAGGACTGGACTGCTCCAATGGCAGCGCCTCTGCGATCGCCAAGAGTGTATTTGACGCATTGGGTGCGAAAACCTATGTGATCCACTGCGAACCGGACGGAACCAACATCAACAGGGACTGTGGATCCACCCATATGGAACCATTGCAGAAATTTGTGGTGGAGAATCAGCTGGATATCGGATTTGCCTATGACGGGGATGCGGACCGTTGCCTGGCGGTGGATGAACACGGCAAGGTCGTGGACGGGGACGCCATCCTGTACGTATGCGGAAAACACATGAAGGACCGTGGCCAGCTGGAGAAAAACACGGTTGTAACCACCATAATGTCGAACATAGGATTATACAAGGCTTTTGACAAAGCCGGAATCAGCTACGAACAGACCGGGGTGGGCGACAAATATGTCACCGAAAACATGGTGAGCAACGGCTACAGTCTAGGCGGAGAGCAGTCCGGACATGTGATTTTTCTGAAGCACGCCACCACCGGAGACGGCATACTGACTTCCCTGAAAATAATGGAGGCCGTAATTGAAGGCAAGTCCACCTTGGGAACATTGACACAGGATCTCAAACTTTACCCGCAGATACTCAAGAACATCCGGGTAAAGGACAAGAATCTGGTAATGAACGACGCCGACGTGCTGGCCGCCGCGAAGCAGGCGGAGGAAGACCTGGCGGGTGACGGCAGGATCCTTCTGAGATCCAGCGGTACAGAATCCCTGATCCGGGTGATGGCAGAAGCCGGCAGCGAAGAACTGTGCAATGAATCCATAGAGAAAGTGACAGACGTAATCAGGAAAAAGGGATATGAATCATTATGACAGACGTAATCATACCCACATATAAACCAGGAAAAGCTCTTGGCATATTGCTGGAAGCACTCAACCGGCAGACGATACGGCCGGATAATATATTTATCATCAATACAGACGAGAAATGCCTGCAGGAAACAGACTATGCAGGTTTTTCTAATGTCAAAGTGCACCATATCTCCCAGTCGGAGTTTGATCATGCAGCTACCAGGAATATGGCAATCCGGATGTCCGGGGCTGAGTATGTCATACTGATGACCCAGGACGCCATCCCGGCGGATGACAGGCTTATCGAGGAGCTGATAAAACCTTTTGCGGATGAGGAGGTCGTCCTCACCTACGGGAGACAGCTGCCCAGGGAGGACTGCAACCCGGTGGAAAGTTACACCCGGTCCTTCAACTATCCGGCTCAGGATATGATGAAAACAAAGGAAGACATTCCCAGACTGGGAATAAAGGCCTATTTCTGTTCTGATGTATGCGCAGCCTACCGGGTAAGCAGCTATAAAAGCCTGGGCGGTTTCGTGCCAAGGACCATCTTCAACGAGGACGCCTTGTACGCTGCCAAGGCCCTGAAAAATGGATATAAGGTATATTATGCGTCCAAAGCCAGGGTGATCCATTCCCACAATTATGGCGCCATGGAATATTTCCGGCGAAACTTTGACCTGGGCGTGTCCCACAGGGAATACCGGGAAGTGTTTGAAGGCATCAAAACAGAGGGCGAGGGAATCCGCCTGGTAAAAAACACCATGAAGCACCTTATCTCCATACGCAAGACCCGGCTGATTCCGGGGCTGGTGTGGGACAGTGCATGGAAATATATAGGTTACAGACTGGGGAAAAAATATGACAGCCTTCCCAAAGGGCTCGTGATAAAATGCTCCATGAATAAACAATATTGGGAGGAAATGCTATGACAATACTGGTAACAGGAGGCGCAGGCTATATCGGGAGCCATACCTGCGTGGAACTGCTTAATGACGGATACGAAGTGATCGTATTGGATAACCTGAGCAATTCATCGAAGGAGTCCATAAACCGGGTAGAGGAGATTGCCGGAAAGAAACTCCGGTTCTATAAAGGGGATATCTGCAGCAGAACAGATTTACAGAGGGTATTCACCGAAAATAAGATAGATGCCGTAATCCACTTTGCCGGATTGAAGGCAGTGGGCGAATCCGTAGAGAAGCCACTGGAATACTATATGAATAATATCACCGGAACCCTGGTTCTGTGTGAAGTCATGCGGGAATACGGGGTAAAGAATATGGTGTTCAGCTCCTCTGCCACTGTTTACGGGAATCCGAAGTCGGTTCCCATCCGGGAAGATTTTCCGCTATCCACAACAAACCCATACGGCTCCACCAAGCTGATGATTGAAAATATCCTGACAGACATCCAGAATGCAGATAAACAGTGGAACATCATCCTTCTCCGGTACTTCAACCCGATTGGAGCCCATGAGAGCGGGCGGATCGGGGAAGATCCCAACGGAATCCCCAACAACCTACTTCCCTATGTAGCAAAGGTGGCCGTCGGAAAGCTGCCGGTGGTCAACGTATTCGGCAACGATTACGACACGAAGGATGGAACGGGCGTCCGGGATTACATCCACGTGGTGGACCTGGCCAGAGGCCATATCCGCGCCATCGGGAAGCTGGACGAGAATCCGGGGCTAAAAGTATATAACCTGGGAACAGGCACGGGATACAGCGTGCTGGAGGTCATCGCAAGCTTCTCGAAGGCCTGCGGGAAAGAAGTGCCTTACCGGATTGCCCCAAGACGTCCCGGAGATATCGGCGTCTGCTATGCGGATCCCGAGAAGGCCTGGAAAGAACTGGGATGGAAAGCGGAATATTCCATCGGAAAAATGTGCGAGGATACGTGGAGATGGCAAAGCAAAAATCCGGACGGGTACGCAACGCCTTGCAATACAGAAAAGTAAATGGTATAATTCTTGGAAAATGCATTGAAATATGTAAGGAGAATGTCTATGAGAAACTATCAGAAGTACCAAAAAGGAATCACAATCGACCTTCCTGACAGACAGTGGCCGAACAGGGAAATAACCAAAGCTCCGATCTGGTGCAGCGTCGACCTGCGGGATGGCAATCAGGCCCTAATTGAACCCATGCTGGTGGAAGAGAAAGTGGAACTATTCAATCTCCTTGTTAAGCTAGGCTTTAAAGAAATAGAAATCGGATTTCCATCCGCATCCCAGATAGAGTATGATTTCCTGCGTGAACTGGTTCACAAGAAGCTGATACCGGATGATGTCACCATCCAGGTGCTTACCCAGTGCAGGGAGCATCTGATTGAAAGGACGTTTGAATCCCTGCAGGGAATAAAGAACGCCATCGTGCACATCTATAATTCCACATCCGTCCTGCAGAGAGAAGTGGTCTTCAAGATGGATAAGGAAGAAATCAAGAAAATCGCTATCGAAGGGACCCAGCTGGTCAAGAAATATGCCATGAATTTCGATGGAAGAATTCAGCTGGAATATTCTCCAGAAAGCTTCACCGGAACTGAACTGGAGTTTGCGCTGGATGTCTGCACGGCAGTTCAGGATGCCTGGGGACCGACCCCGGATAACAAGATTATTTTCAACCTTCCGGCTACCGTGGAAATGACCAGCCCGAATGTCTATGCGGATCAGATCGAATGGATGGACAGACGGTTCAAGGACCGTGGAAATGTAATCCTCAGTGTCCATCCCCACAACGACAGGGGAACCGGCGTTGCGGCAACGGAGCTTTCCCTTATGGCAGGCGCGGACCGTGTGGAAGGAACTTTATTTGGAAACGGTGAGAGAACCGGAAACGTGGATATCCTGACCGTTGCCTACAATATGTTCTCTCACGGAGTGGATCCGCAGCTGAACCTGGAAAATGTGGATGAAATCATAGATGTATATGAAAGATGCTGCAAGATGCCGGTGGACATGCGCCATCCTTATGCAGGCAAGCTTGTATTCACGGCTTTTTCCGGCTCCCATCAGGATGCAATCAGCAAGGGAATTACCATGCTTCGGGACAGGGAAGACGGAATCTGGGCGGTGCCCTATCTGCCAATCGATCCAAGCGACCTGGGACGCAAATACGAGCCGGTGGTGCGCATCAACAGCCAGTCTGGCAAGGGCGGCGTAGCCTTTGTCATGGACACCTACTTTGGCTACAAACTGCCTAAGCCGATGCATAAGGAATTTGCGGATGTCATCCAGAAGATTGCGGAACAGACAGGCGAAGTGTCACCGGAAGTCATTATGGAGAAATTTAACGAGGAATATCTAGCACTGCAGACACCGTATGAATTCATACGGATGCAGGTCGCCGATATAAATGAAGAAGATACCAAGGCAAACATCACGTTCAAGTACCTGGGAGAAGAAATGGTCGCGGAGGGAATCGGCAACGGTCCTGTGGATGCAGTCCGTACTGCCCTGAAACGCAAAATCGGTACCGACGTAAAGCTGCTTGACTTCTCCGAGCATGCCTTAAGCGAAGGCGCCCAGGCGAAAGCTGCCGCCTACGTACAGATGATGGACGTATCCACAGGCATAACCACCTTTGGAGTCGGCGTAAGCGCCAACATCACCAAGGCATCAGTCCGGGCCATGTTCAGCGCTCTGAACCGACTGGCGCGTCTGGAAAATGAACGGTAAATACAAGGCTTTCATACAATTTGTCAAGTTTGGAATCGTGGGTCTGGGCAACACTTTCGTAAACTATGCGGTATATGCCATAGTCATCCTTCTGGGGCTTCATTACCAGGTGGGAAATGTGCTGGGCTTTCTGATCAGCGTGCTGAATTCCTTCTACTGGAACAACCGATATGTTTTCCGGCAGCAGGAAGGGGAGAGCCGCGTCAAATGGAAGGCACTGCTTAGGACCTATTTATCCTATGCCTTTTCAGGGCTGGTCATCACTCCCGTCTTACTGTATTTATTAGTAGAGACAGGGGGCCTGTCCGAGTACCTGGCACCATTTTTGATTATGATCATTACCATTCCGCTGAATTTTTTTATGAATAAGCATTGGGCATTCAGACCGGAAAGACGAAATTAGAAAATGGGAGATTATATTTAAAATCCCGGAGGAGAAGCATGAAAAAAATATTAGTCACAGGCAGCAATGGGCAGCTTGGCCGAGCAATTAATGAATTCTATGCCAATAAGACCGGGATAGAGTTAGTAAATACGGATGTGACCGAGCTGGATATAACATCTATCAAGGATACGTTGAAATTGGTCAGGGAAGTTAACCCAGATGCAATAATCAACTGCGCCGCCCATACCGGAGTGGATGCCTGCGAAACGGACATAGACAACGCCTACAAGATTAATGCGATTGGACCTAGAAACCTAAGCATAGCGGCAAAGGATATAGGTGCTAAAATAGTACACATCTCAACGGACTATGTTTTTGATGGGAAGACTGATAAACCATATATTGAATTTGATACGCCAAATCCTCAGGGAATATATGGTAAGACAAAACTTGAAGGGGAAAATTTTGTAAGGCAGTTCGCAGATAAATTCTTCATCATCCGGACGGCATGGCTGTACGGGGATGGAAAAAACTTTGTAAAGACGATGCTTCGTTTATCTGAAACAAACGACACAGTGAGGGTGGTAAGTGACCAGTATGGAACCCCAACCAGCGCCGATGAACTGGTTAAGTCAATAGATTTTCTTTTGCGTTCAGATAACTATGGAATCTTTCATGGAACTTGTGAGGGAAGCTGCAGCTGGGCAGACTTTGCAGAAGAAATATTTCGGCTGGCAGGTAAGACCACCAAGGTTGAACGTATAACAAGCAGGGAATATCCAACTCCTGCTGATAGGCCTGCGTATTCTGTATTGGAAAACAATATGTTTCATCTTACCTGCGGATATAAATTTATGAACTGGCAGGATGCTTTTAAGATGTACATGGATAAACAATAAACTTGTAACGAATGAAAAACGGTGTTATAATACATCGGTTAATGAATAAATTACAGATTTAATGAAATATTTTTGGAGGAATATGTACGATGAGAACATATTTAGTAACAGGTGGCGCAGGTTTTATCGGGTCAAATTATATTCATTACATGTTCAAAAAATATGATAACGATATCCGCGTTATAAATGTTGACTGCCTGACTTATGCGGGCAATCTTGAAAATCTCAAAAGCATTGAACATCGGGAAAACTACTCTTTTGTAAAGGCCGATATATGTGACAAAGAAGCAATCGCAAAGATATTTGCAGAGAATGAAATCGACAGGGTGGTTCATTTTGCTGCAGAAAGCCACGTTGACCGGAGCATCAAAAATCCGGAGGTTTTTGTACAGACCAATGTTTTAGGGACACTGGTAATGTTGAACTGTGCAAAAAACTCTTGGGAGCTGGAAGATGGCTCCTTTAAACCGGGCAAGAAATTCCTGCATGTATCAACGGATGAAGTGTACGGGTCACTGGAAGAGGAAGGCACATACTTCTATGAGACGACTCCTTATGATCCACACAGTCCTTATTCAGCAAGCAAGGCATCTTCAGACATGCTGGTAAAATCCTATATGGATACCTATAAATTTCCGGCTAATATAACAAACTGCAGCAACAACTACGGGCCATATCAGTTTCCGGAGAAACTGATTCCTTTGATTATCAACAACGCTTTATCAGGGAAGAAGCTCCCAATCTATGGAGACGGAAAGAATGTCCGTGACTGGCTTTATGTAGAAGATCATGCAAAAGCAATCGACATGGTGCAGGAACAGGGACGACTGTTTGAAACCTACAATATCGGCGGACATAATGAAAAACAGAATATTGAGATCGTTAATATAATAATTGAAACATTACAGGAGATGCTCCCTGATTCAGACCCGAGAAAAGCACATATTAATAAGGATCTGATTACCTATGTTGAAGATAGAAAAGGTCATGACAGAAGGTATGCGATTGCACCAGATAAGATTAAAGCAGAGATGGGCTGGTACCCGGAAACTATGTTTAAAGAAGGTATCAGGCTTACAATTGAATGGTTCTTCGAGCATGAGGACTGGATGAAGAGTGTAACGAGTGGTGATTATCAGAAATATTATACAGAAATGTATAAATAATGATTATGGGAACATGATAATTCATCATGTTCCCATAAAGTATGTATAAAATTAAGGAGAGTACAAATGAAAGGTATAATATTAGCAGGAGGTTCAGGTACCAGGCTGTACCCATTGACAAAAGCGGTATCAAAACAGATTATGCCGGTTTATGACAAGCCAATGATTTATTATCCCTTGTCAACATTAATGTTGGCAGGAATTAGAGAAATACTGATTATATCTACTCCTAGGGATTTACCTGTGTTTGAGGAATTGTTTGGAACGGGAGAGCAGCTTGGATTAAAAATCTCATATTCAATCCAGGAAGAACCCAGGGGGTTGGCAGATGCCTTTATCATCGGTGAAAAATTTATCGGTGACGATAATGTCGCACTGGTATTAGGCGATAACATTTTCTACGGTCAGAGCTTCTCCAAGGTGCTCAAAAGCGCAGTTGCAAGAGAAACAGGTGCAACAATTTTCGGATATTATGTCAGGGACCCCAGGGAATATGGCGTTGTAGAGTTTGATGAGAATTGTAAAGCTCTCTCTATAGAGGAAAAACCTGAAAATCCAAAGTCAAATTATGCTGTACCAGGGTTGTATTTCTATGATAATGACGTAGTTGAGATTGCCAAGAATATAAAACCTTCGGCCAGGGGTGAGATTGAAATCACAGCGGTCAATAATGAATATCTGAAAAGAGGGACTCTTCACGTAGAAACTCTTGGAAGAGGATTTGCATGGCTCGATACGGGGAATCATGACGCCCTTTTGGAAGCTTCGGATTTCGTTGCGGCGTTCCAGAAAAGACAGGGTCTATATATTTCCTGCATAGAAGAAATAGCCTACAAAAGAGGATTTATTGATAAAGAGCAATTGATTGAACTTGCCCAGCCTCTTTTAAAAACTGAGTATGGACAGTACTTAATGGAGATCGCTCAGGGATTGTAGAGAAAATTTTAAGGAGGATATAATGGGAAAAATTACAGTTACGACATGTGAAATCGATGGCTTGAAAGTAATTGAGCCTGCTGTTTTTGGTGATGAACGTGGATATTTTATGGAAACATATAATTATAATGATTTTGCAGAGGCCGGAATAGACGTTGACTTTGTGCAGGACAACCAGTCTATGTCAAAAAAAGGTGTACTGAGAGGACTCCATTTTCAGATTAACTTTCCACAAGATAAGCTGGTCAGAGTTATAAGTGGTGAGGTTTTTGATGTAGCAGTTGATTTAAGAAAAGGATCTGAGACATACGGCAAATGGTTCGGTGTTATCTTATCTGCCGAAAATAAAAAACAATTTTTTATTCCAAAAAACTTCGCACATGGATTCGTTGTTCTGTCTGAATCTGCTGAATTTGTTTATAAATGTTCTGATTTTTATCATCCAAATGATGAAGGCGGTGTGAGCTGGAATGACCCCAAAATCGGTATTAAATGGCCTATCCCGGAAGACATGGAATTAATCATTTCTGACAAAGATCAGAAATGGGATGGGATAGATACTATAACTAGAACTGCTTGACCTGTTTGGAACGTTTCCCCATACCTAATGATTTATCCTAAATATGGAATACAGTAATCAAAATTCCGATTTCAATTGCTGGAGACTTTATTTTGTAGGGACTAATTGAAAAACTAATGGATAGATTTGGTAAAACGCCTATTGGAAGGCTAGTTTTGGCTGAAAAGGGAAATAAAAATGATTGAAGCTATAAGAAAAATTGTAATAGGACAAACTACAACTGATGATAAAAAGAATTTTATTTGGAATATGATAGGTTGTGGTCTATATTCGGCAGTATCCATGTTTTTTTCATTTTATGTAATAAGGGTTCTAGGTGAAAAGTCTGGAGGGATTTTCGCGATTGCTATCACAATTAGCCAGATGCTCATGTATATTGGCTATTTTGAATTGAGAACCTACCAGGTGACTGACATAAACAGAAAATACAGTTTCAAAGAATATCATACGGTCAAACTCATAGTCTGCTTTATGATGATGGTGGTGAGTGTTATATATGTCCTGGAAAAAGGATATACTTTTGAAAAAGCTATAATTTTATTGCTTCTATGTGTTTACAGAATGCTAGATGCTTATGCTGATTTATATGAAGGCATGTTCCAAATCGATGGTAGACTTGATTTGGCGGGTAAGACGATGACATTCAGAACTATATTGTCTTCAGGAGTGTTTTTTATTTCACTGTGGATAACTAGGAACATGATTATCACTTTGCTTTTTACAGTTGTTTCTGCGGTGGTGGGGGTAATCATATTTGATATGCTAATTATAAGCAAATGGCATAGTCTGAGGTTGGCTATAAGCTGGACGAAAGTAAGGGGGATTATAAAAGCATGCTTTCCCTTGTTTATTGGAGCTTTTTTATGGACATATATTTTAAGCGCTTCTAGAATAGCAATTGATGCAAATATGTCGAGTGAATATCAAGCATATTATCAGACAATATTTATGCCAGTTTCGGTTATTAATTTGTTTGCCATATTTTTCTTTAGACCTGTATTAACTAAACTTGCACATCTCTACAACAGCTATCAAATAAAAAAACTTGTTCATGAAATATTGAAAGTTATTTTATTGGTGATTGCCGTTACAGGAATCTGTATGATGGGTGCATACATGATTGGAATACCCGTTTTATCTTCTATGGTTAATATTGATCTGAGCCCTTACAGGGGTGTACTTGTATTCTTGTTATTTGCAGGTGGGTTCAATGCAATTTCGTATTTTATGTATTACATTCTCACCATCATGCGTAAACCAAAAAGCATTTTGCTGGGTTATATTTCAGCTGCGCTTTTAGCATTTTTTGCATCTTCACCGTTAGTAAAATTGCATGGAATAAACGGTGCAGCATGGAGCTTTTTTATTGTAGTAATGTATTTATGCTTGATTTTTGTGACGTTAATCCTGTTTGAATACAAGACGGATCAAAAGAAAAAGTTATGGAGTTCGTCCTTCGAAAATAAGTAACGGAAAGATTTGGAATTACGGGGTGGACAAATATTGGTCGGGGAGATTGTCTGTCATGTATCGTTTGAATTATAAGTATATTTGAATTATTAAGGGGAAAAAATATGAAAAAACTAGTAATTATTCCAGCCTATAATGAAAGCGCAAGCATAAGAAAAACTGTAGAAGATATAAGAGAGAATGCCCAAGAGTTCGACTATGTTATTATTAATGACTGCTCTACTGACGATACAATGCAAGTGTGCAGAGATAATGGATTGAACTTTATTAATCTTCCAGTGAATCTTGGTATAGGCGGTGCCGTTCAAACCGGTTATATGTATGCGTGGGAAAATGGATATGATATAGCTGTTCAATTTGACGGAGACGGACAGCATAATGCCAAATATTTGGAGACAATGGTAGAATGTATGGAAAGTAATAAAGCTGACATGGTCATCGGATCAAGATTCATTGAATTGGAGGGATTTCAGTCATCAGCAGCTAGGAGAATAGGGATTAAATACTTCACTGGGCTCATTAAGGTCTTAACCGGTACAAAGATTTCGGATCCGACCTCAGGTCTACGTATGATAAACAGAGATACAATAAAAATGTTTGCGAATGACTATCCGGTTGATTATCCAGAACCCGAAAGCGTTGTTGCGATTTTACGAAGAGGTAAGAAAGTCGTTGAAATTCCGGTAATAATGAATGAACGCGAAGAAGGAGTTTCGTCTATTTGCTTTCGTAAATCCATATATTATATGGCAAAAGTTAGCCTGGCAATATTGATAGAATGCATCGGCGAAAAAAACGGATTGGCAAGTTGTTAATAATATATAACAGATTGGAGTAGATATGACCTTAAGAATTCAATTGATTGTTGGTTTGGTATTATTGGTTTCACTTGTAGTAATAGTGAATATGATACATAAAAAAAGATTAGAGCTCAAGTATGCACTGTCATGGATTAGTGTAATAGTAGCATTGTTAATTCTGGATGTTTTCCCGGATATTATGAGATTTATCTCTACAGTCATGGGAATTGAGACACCAATAAATATGTTGATTTTTTGTGGATTTTGTTTCTCGATGGTAATTATTTTTACATTGACGGTTGCTTTATCGAGAACGGCAAAACGTTTGAAAAAATTGGCTCAGAATTTGGCATTATTAGAAATGAAATTACATGAGGACTAAGATTGTTTCCTTTCGCAATGTACAAATTCAACCAACTGAACGGGAAAAGTAGGATGACAACGAAATACAACTATGATATATTCATCCAATAGATTTCATCAGTCCAGATATTACGAGAGCGATGTCCGCTTCTCACAATCCTCTTGGGAAATGGTTCGGAATACTTTTCTGGAAAGACCCAGAGGTTGGAGTTGTGTGATCCGTATTGAAAAATTTGTAATTAATCATTTCTGAAAAAAGATCAGAAATGAAGTGGAATCGATACTATCAATAGATAACAGAGGTGCAATTTTGAAGATTAAAGTTTATATAAGTAATTTTATGCAATATAAGCTTCTCTTGAAGGAACTCGTTTTAAGAGATGTGAAAATCAAGTATAGAAGATCAGTCCTGGGGCTATTATGGACGTTGTTAAATCCGTTGCTGATGATGATTGTCCTTACTATTGTTTTTTCGAATATGTTCAGGTTCGATATAGATAATTTCCCAGTGTATCTGATGTGTGGACAGGTTATTTTTAACTTTTTTAGTGAAGCAAGTTCAACAGCTATGTCGTCCATAATTTTCAATGCACCTTTGATTAAAAAAATATATGTTCCAAAATATTTATTTCCATTATCCAAAGTTTTATCATGCTTTGTAAACCTTGTTTCGTCTGTGATTGCACTTGTAATCGTAATGTTTATTACAAAAACTCCAATCACAGGCACTGTGGTCTTGTTCTTCATCCCTGTAATCTATGCTTTAGTGTTCTCCATTGGGATGGGGGTTCTTCTTTCATCACTGGCGGTTTCTTTTCGGGATATAATGCACCTCTATGGAGTTTTAATAACTGCATGGATGTATTTGACACCAATATTTTATCCGATTTCAATGTTGCCAGACTTTTTAAAAACAATTATTATGTTTAATCCGTTAGCGAGTTTTGTTGAAATGTTTAGGGATGTTATTTTATATGGGAACATACCTTCATGGAGCCTTCATTTGAGGTGCTTTGTACCTTGCCTGATTGTCTTGGTACTGGGAGTTTTTGTTTTTAAAAGACAACAGGATGAATTTGTATTGAAAATTTAGGAGGTATTCATGAAACCGGAGAATGCAATTGAAATTACAGATGTTTCAATGAAGTTTAATCTATATAAAGAAAATGTGGATAATTTAAAAGAGTATTTCATTAAATACTTAAAACGTCAATTATCACACGATGAATTCTGGGCTCTTAAAAATATCAGCCTCGAAATAGCAAAAGGGGACTCAATGGCTTTGATTGGACGGAATGGTTCTGGTAAAAGTACATTGCTAAAAATCATTGCAGGAGTCTTAAAACCGACAAAAGGAACAGTGGAAAGGAGTGGAAGTATTGCTCCACTGATTGAGCTCGGTGCCGGTTTTGATCCGGATCTGACTGCCCGTGAAAATGTTTATCTGAACGGAGCTATGCTTGGATATTCACGTTCAATGTTAGATGAAAAATATGATGATATTATTAGTTTTGCTGAACTAGAACCATTTGTTGACGTTCCATTAAAAAACTTTTCGTCTGGAATGTATGCTAGACTTGGCTTTGCAATAGCTACAATAGCAAAACCGGATATACTTATCATCGACGAAGTTTTGTCAGTAGGTGATTTTAAATTCCAGGAAAAATGTGAAGAAAGAATTGCCAAGATGATGGAAGGTGGAACAACCGTTCTCTTCGTTTCACATTCAATAGAGCAGGTGAAAAAAATATGCAACAAAGCCGCTTGGCTGGATCATGGGACTATGGTAATGCATGGTGATGTATTTGAAGTATGTGATATGTATTCGAAGAATTAGTTTGTGCCGGGGGTTGACCAGCCTATGTGATACGAGGTCAAAGGTGCAGACAATTGGCTAGGGGGAAGCGTTTTGGAAATCATAAAATCGATTTTTTTTGTGTTGATTTTTCTTATTACTGTTATCGGGATTTTGTGTGTAAAAAAGACTGACAGAAAATTAAATATTCTGACATGGATAACAATTTCGATTGTAACGGTATTCTGCTATCAAGTATTTACTGCAGCAATTTTAAACTGGGTCGGTATCCCAATAAATTTGATTAGTATTTCAGCGTGCAACGCAATATTGTCAATATTTATTTTCGTTAAGTGTGGGAGTGTTAAAAACTATCAGAAATATGAAATCAGCATTTTTGACATTATTTGTCTCGTTGTATTACTTGCTACCGTATGTATTGTGTTTCTTAGGCAGTTTGGCCTCGACTTAAAAATTAATTATGAAACAAGTGATCCATCACAACATTTTCAGTTTGCAATGGACATAGTGAATTCGGAATCTGTTAAGGGGATGTTTTTTGCACCATTAAATAATGGAATGTTTTTAAGTGTAGCCTCAAATTTTATAAATGCCACGCTCCTTTATAAGGCTTATATCTTGACGGAATCAATTATGCTATTATTATCAGGCCTTATGTTTCTGGCATGTATAAGAAAATATCTAAATAACGGCATAATGAAAATAAGTGGGCTTATAGCAGTATTAATATATGTTTTGGGATATCCATTGAATAATATGGTGTTTGGATTTGGATATTTGGGAGTTGGAATAACCTTAATTGGATTCATCATTTGCGTGACTGAGATGTATATAAATGATGAAATTTCGAAAAGATTCAATGTCTTACTTATGGGATTAGGAAGCTTAGGTATTTTAACATGTTATGTACTTTTTGCTCCAGTTGTATTAGTTTCAACATTCGCTTGCGTATCCATATATCACTTGAATAAAAAATCTCTTTTGAAAATCAGTACATTTATAAATTATTTTATAATGTATTTAATACCATGTATCATTGGATTTATATATATTTTCTTTGATGTGTTTTTTTCGACAGGTACTAGTGTAAGTGGAGCAATAAACCTTGAGGGTTATATTTATAAAGATTTATTTTCTAATTTTATTTTATATTTGCCTGTCTGTTTGTTTGGTATATTTACTTTGTTTAGGAATAGAAGTCATAACTTAGTAAAATACATGTTGCCAATACTCACTTTATACATGCTTTTTTTATTATACAGAGGGTTGGGGGGGCATGTATCATCATATTATTATTATAAAAATTATTATTTTATGTGGTTGCTTGCAATGTATTTATTTGTTTATGGCTTGTCAATAATATATAAAAAAGATGCATTATTGACAATAGCGGTGATGATTTGTATATTGATTCTTTTTGCAATCAATATATTTAATGTTGAAAAAAAAATATCAGAAAAAAATGCGTTGTTTAATTCAAACTACGTATCTAACAGCCTTTTTAACATTTACAATTTTAATATGGAAAGAAACGTGGATGAGGGTGGGAAACTTGATCAGAACAAAGTGGATCTGTTCTCCTGGGTTGCCGAAAATCTTACATCAAAAGGTGAAAAGATTCCCGTGGTTGGAGAATGGTTAGATTATTACTGGTTTGAAGGGATATCGAATCAGAGACACGATGAAATTTATCCATGGATAATGGGAAATTACAATTTTTTTGAATATATTAAGAATGATAATTCTGTTAGATATCTTCTTGTACTAACAGATAGCACATATTATTTGGAAAATCAGAATTATTATGAAAGCTTAACCAAAATATATGAAAATGAAAAAGGTTATGTTGTCAGAATAAAATGAAAAGTCATTAACATCTCAACGAAAAAACATTCATTTTTTAATAATTCAAGTTCTCTTTAAAATAATAAGAAATAGTTATTGCAAAATGAATTACAGCAAATCTTGGCTTTTCCATGATATAATGGCATGACTTGGATTATCAATTGTTGACGAAACGATATTAGTCGGAGATTTTATTTTAGAGGAAAATGTTAAGAAAGAATAAGTCATATGATGAATGGATTGATCAAAAAAATCTGATACAAGGCGAGGTGTGCGCTGCTCACTCTGTGAATTAATCAAAGCGCAAAAACTAGGAGGTAATTATGTCAAGGAAACGAATAGTTGTAACAGGAGCCGGAGGGTATATAGGACGTCATGTGGTTAAGCAGCTTTTAGATTTAAATCACCACGTTATTGCAATTGACATTAACACAAAAAATGTTGATGCCAGAGCCGAAATCATGAATTATGATATATTTAACCCATCCGGGAATATATTTGAAGAATTAGGAAAACCTGATATTTGCCTACATCTGGCTTGGAAGGACGGTTTTGTTCATAATTCAGACGCTCATATTGAGTTTTTACCGCTTCATTACAAATTCATTAATAATTTGGTTGATGGCGGACTCAGGCAGATTGCAGTTTTGGGTTCAATGCATGAAGTAGGCTATCATGAAGGTGCTATAGATGAGAATACACCTTCAAGACCAAGAAGTTTATATGGAATTGCTAAAAATGCACTAAGGGAATCACTGGAAGTTGTAAATCAGTCAAAGAATTTTAAAATGCAGTGGTTGCGGGCGTTTTATATATATGGGGATGATCTGGGAAATAATTCGATATTCACAAAACTACTTATGAGTGAAAAAGAAGGTAAAGAAGAGTTCCCTTTTACCTCAGGGCTCAATAAATATGACTTCATAAATGTGGATGAACTTGCTTTGGAGATTTCCATGTCTATTCTGCAGGATGAGGTGTTAGGCACCATAAACTGCTGCATTGGAAAACCGGTGGCATTGAAGGATAAAGTTGAAGAATTCATTCAGAATAATGAACTCAAAATCAAATTGAAATATGGCGCATACCCTGACAGGGAATACGATTCACCGGTGATTTACGGAAACAATGCGAAGATAAAAACAATAATTAATAATGCTATTAACAACGATATCTATGGAATAAAATCTAAATTGGAGAGCTTGAGCAGAAAATTCGGATTTTCTCTTAGCTAGCAAAAACGCAATAAAATTTCTTTTGAAGAAGCTGCCAGATGGCAGCTTCTTCTGCATTCATTTCCGAACATATGATTCCGGCAATTTAAGATGTAAAATGCAATTTGTTATGATAAAATATAAACATTAGATGATACAGGAGATTGACGAATGAAGAATATAAGTGGATTGGTTACTAGTGTAATTATTACAATTATATTAACAATAGGTATGTTAGCCACAGTAAGTGCTTCGGATAACGTTACCTACTATTATGATGAATTTGGAAATAAGCTTACTGGTTGGCAGAATATTGATGGATTTAAATGTTATTTAAATGAGTACGGTGTAAAATCTTCGTTATCAGGCATTGACGTCTCGAGTCATCAGGGAAATATCAACTGGGGTGAAGTGAGGTCATCGGGTGTTGATTTTGCGATTATCAGGATTGGATATGGAGATGATATACTAAATCAGGATGACAGATATGCAGTCTATAACATGAGTGAATGTGAGCGGCTGGGAATTCCATATGGAGTTTATCTATATTCGTATGCTTTGAATTTTGATAATGTTAACAGTGAAGTACAGCATACATTGAGAATGATTAATGGAAGAAATCCGGTAATGGGCGTTTATTATGACATGGAGGATGCAGATGGATATAAAGCAAAATATGGTATGCCTACGAATGACATGTTAAGCCAGTTTTGTGTTTCATATATGACTCAGATTTCAAATATGGGTTATCAAACTGGATTGTATGCGAGTAAATACTGGCTTACCAATATTTTGACAAGCCCACAGTTAAATGGATTTGATAAGTGGGTTGCCCAATGGAACGATACGTGTACCTATAGTGAGGATTTTGTAATGTGGCAGTACGCAAGCGATGGTTCAATACCAGGAATAATAGGAAATGTAGATTTGAATGTCAGACTGACATCTGAAACTGGAATGGTTATAAATAAGTCAAGTTTGGATTTGATATCCATCGGATCTTCAGACCTGCTTTTTGCAACTTCAAATTTAGCGGATTCAACATTAGGTGGAGTGATATGGACATCAGACAATGAGTCGGTGGCGACGGTCGACGCTACAGGAAAAGTAACTGCCAATGGGTATGGGACTGCAATCATCACGGCATCACTGGAAGGATATTTACCGGTAACTTGTGAGGTGACGGTATCAAAAGATTACAGCGGAATATATTATATCCGTTCTAAAAACAGCAATCAAGTCATGGATGTATATGGAGGAGGAGACGCAATTGGAACCAATATCATTCAATGGCCTTATCATGGAGGAATTAATCAACAGTGGTTACTTGAGTCTTTGGGGAATGGGTACTATAAAATCACATCCGAACTTAATCCGGTGTATTCGCTGGATGTATATGGAGGAGGAACCATTGCAGGAACCAGAGTCATTCAGTGGACATATCTTGGTGGGACAAATCAGCAATGGAAAATCATTGAAAATACGGATGGATACATTTCTTTTATGTCAAGGCTGTCTAAAGAAAATGGTTCTGATTATCTTTTGGATGTATATGGAGGAGGTAGGGATGCAGGAGTTAGTGTGATTCAGTGGTCAAATACTAACGGAGATAATCAAAAGTGGCAGCTTGAGCCGGTTCAAGACTATGTTGCCAGTTATGACAGCAATGGTGGAAGTCCTGTCACTGCAGCAGGCGTAATGACGGGACGTCAGTTGACTGAGCCACAGGAGCCAACGAAAGAAGGCCTGCTATTTGCCGGATGGTATACAGATGATACGTATACAACTCTTTGGGACTTCAATTCAGACAGAATGCCGGCAGAAGATATGGTGCTGTATGCAAGATGGATTAATGATTACAGCGGAACATATATTATCAGATCGAAGAGCAGTAACCTTGTTCTGGAGGCTGATGGAGGAAAAACCGAAATTGGAACAGGGATCATTCAGTCGGCCCATCGGGAAAGTGCAAATCAATTTTGGAAAGTGGAGTCTCTTGGAAAAGGGTACTACAAGATTGTTCCTGCTGTGGACGAGACGTATTCTTTGGATATATATGGCGGTACGTCCGATCCAGGATCAAGAGTCATTCAGTGGACCTATCACGACGGCACTAACCAACAATGGGAGATTATTGAGAATGAAGACGGTACAGTATCCTTTATGTCCAAACTGGCTAAGGAATCGGCTTCAGGATGTTTTTTGGACGTATATGGAGGAAGTGGAAATGAAGGAACTGCCATTATCCAGTGGCCGGCAAATGGCGGTGACAATCAAAAATGGTATATGGAAAATGTAAATTATTGAAAGAAGTTGTATGACTAAGGAGAAATTACTTATGAACAAGTTGGTCAGTGTATTGATGCCAAATTATAATTGTGAGAGGCATATTGCCAAAGCAATTGAAAGCGTGTTGAACCAAAGCTACACGAATTTACAAATTATCATTGTAGATGATGGATCAACGGATTCATCGAGAGAAATTATCAATGGTTATTTAGATGAAAGAATAGAGAAGGTGTATCTCGAAAAAAACAGTCAGATATGTATTGCGCTCAATACTGGCATTGGTTTTGCAAAGGGAGAATATCTTGCGAGAATCGATAGTGATGATATCTGGGAACCGGAAAAAATTGAAAAACAAATCAGATATCTGGAAAATAATCCGGACTGTGGGGCCTGCTTTTCGTGGGTCTCTATCATAGATGAAAACGATGTTGAGGTTACTGATTTTACGCGAGGCGCATATACGCATGTTAATGAGAATCTTTTGAATGTCAGAAATAAATCTCAGAACGGATGGATAAAGGAGCTTTTTTTTCGAGAAAACAGCCTATGTCATCCGTCGGTTATAATTCCAATGAAAGTGGTCAAAGAAGTAGGGCTTTATAATTATGCCATGGTTCAGTTGCAGGATTATGAATATTGGACCAGAATTGTTAAAAAGCATCCGATTTATGTTTATGAAGAAAAACTTGTGAAATACAGGAGAGACTCGGATCCCGAAAAAAATTTAAGTGGTAGCAATATTCCGAGATCAATCAGGATGTTTAATGAAATCCGGAGTATAAAATGCGATTTTCTGGGCGACATGTCCGATGAAAAATTCATTGAAGTATTTGGAACTTTTTTTAGGAATAAACTGTCCCAAAAAAAAGAAGAACTAGATATAGAAAAGGCCATGCTTACGAGAGATGCTTTTAAGATTCATGGACTTGACCTACCACTTGCGAACAGACTTGAGGAATATATCAATGAAGACAATATGAGGATCATTTTGGAAAAAGAGTACGATTTTACCGTTAAAGACTTCTATGAGCTCAATACTCTCCATAATTTTTACGATCCGGTTGCTAAGGAATTTGAAAAGCAATATCGTGTTTATAAGGAATATCATGATAATTACAACAGTAACATGGAGTACTTAAGCGGACAAAGTAGTTTGTATAAAGAAAGACATGAGCAGTTGCAGATAGAACATGAGCAGCTGCGGACAGAATATGAGCAACTGCAGCATGAAAAAGATGGATTAGACCAAAAATATAATGATTTACGGAATTCAATAAGCTGGAGAATAACAAAACCTATAAGAAAATTGCGACAAAGCTTTCGGAAAAAATAGATCTGTGCTGAATCTAAATTCCTCACTGGATTTATATGAGGGCGCAACGAATGAGACGACCAAGCATGTTGTCTAGAGGGTGCCAGTAATTAACTTCACAGCAGTTATAATAAAAGCCTTATATAGAAATGAGCTAATGACAGATTTAATAAAGCATTAGCTTTTTTTTTGAGTTTTTTCGAGTGAGAAAATTGCATTTCATAAAAATATGGTATAAAATAGTATTATTAATTGTGATTGGAAGTACAGTGAAATTCTTAATGAAAAATGAGTGGGAAAGGAGGGTTTTGTATAAAAAACGAATATTCAAATGGGGAGTTTGTTAAATAAAAAAATGGGGGATAATAAATGAAAGGTACAAAAATAAGGGCGAAAATTTCGTTAGCAGTGTGTTTGATTATGACGTTAACTATGGCTTTTTCATCAAACCAGGCATTTGCAGCAAATCCTGTTGATCCTGTAATTGATGAACAAAATAATAATATTGCAAATTATGGATCTATGGTAAATCAACTTAAAGAACAGCCAATTAATACGACACAAAATGTCAATAGCCTTGATTTTGAAAAAATAGAATTAATAAATTCAGTTAAAACAGAGGCTGTAAATACTCAATATTTTTATGAATCAGAGCCAAATAATCAATCTTATCAGGCAGATATATTAGATAATAATTTCTCTGGAGAAAATAATTATTATTGTTTTTGACTCCTTGATCTGACCTGCCACTGCTCACTCACATTGTCCATGGTCAGATATTTTTGCTCTCTTGTTTTGTCCATTGATATCGTATTATAATGCCATTATCAAATAGGCATTGAGGTGAACAGGAAAAACCACAATACGATTTCTCCCCTACCAAAGATTGATTTCGTATTGTGGTCCCAATAAACATGATTATAGTAGCACAATACGAAAAACTCTTCAATACAGATACACATATTTTTCATCAAGAGTAAAGAAGTTTCCTGCTGTCCGGTCTGCAGTGGCAGCTTAAGGGTTCGGGATACCAAGCTCCGCCATATGATT
>NZ_FQYT01000035.1 GCF_900141895.1 Parasporobacterium paucivorans DSM 15970
TGATCTAATAGTTCCGTTCCTAGTGAGCGTCCCTCCATAGAAATAAAAAAATGAAAAAATGTATCAAAATCCAATTTCCTTTTCCTTGAGAAATCACTTTCTGGATTCTTTACAAAAAGCCAAGGAACTGTACTCATTTCTTTAATTGATTCAGAAAGTGTTTGTTTTACAAATGAAATATGGTCTCGCATGTGGTTTTCCTCCTTGAAATATATAATCAAAGGGCTTCGCCACATTTTTCTCATTATTTGTCAAGAGTTTTTTGGTTTTTATTACATAAAAAAAGAGCAGGGTATGTATTTCTACATACTCTACTCATGCGTCATTCTTAACTTAATGACATTGCCCTTGACGGAGGGCCTTTTTTGTTGTCAGATTTCTGGTTCAATCAAACCGTATGTGTTGCCTTTTCTCTTATAAACAACATTTACTTCGCCAGTTTCTGCGTTTGAAAATACGTAGAATCCATGTCCAAGAAGCTCCATCTGGATACATGCTTCTTCCGGATCCATGGGTTTAACAGCAAATTTCTTGGTTCGGATGATTTTAACTGCCTCGTCCTCTTCAAACTCCTGATCCATGTATTCCTTCGTGAAATTCTCGCGTGCCTGGTTCTTATCTGTAATCTTACTTTTATATTTTTTTAACTGCCGTTCTATTATTTCTTCAACAAGATCAATCGATACGTACATATCACTGCTTACCTGCTCTGAGCGTATGATAGTCCCCCGGACCGGTATGGTAACTTCTATCTTCTGCCTGCCTTTCTCGACACTTAAAGTTACGTTGACCTCCGTGTTCTGATTAAAGTATTTTTCCAATTTTCCAATTTTTTCATAAACAGCTGCTTTCAATCCTTCTGTCAATTCGATGTTTCTACCTTTAATAACATACCGCATGGTGTCCAACTCCTTTTCTCCCGCAACGAGTTGCGGTTAATTGCCGACTATGAATCTATCAGCTATATTTATTATACCATATAATGTATGGTTTTCAAGACAAATAGAACTCAATTGGATGTCAAGGTTTTTCCGGCAAAAAGACAGCGTATTTTTACGATTTATGATTTTGTTACAAAACAAATGTTCTATTTTTATTTGCAGAAATCAACAGATTTTTCATTTTTCACCTGTGGACAATGTGTATAACTCGGTGTATAACTCAAAACCATCAAAAAAACGTACTTTTCATTGTGGATAACTTTTTGTGCAATTCCATTTCCAATTGTGAATCCTGGTTAATAATTCGTGCTAAAAATTAGCTCTTTTGTAAATGTTGCACAACTGTTACGTTTAATTCAACATTTTTTATTATTTATTAACATTATCTTCACATTTTTGAACGGCCGTCAGTTTTCCACGAACTTATTTGTACTTCTGGGGAAAAGCCCGTTCATAAAAATAGAGCCGACCTCCGCTTAGCGGAAATCAGCTCTCAGCTTTTCATTATTATTAGTAAATAAGTCTTCTTGCAGCAATCGGCGTTCTGTAATACAGGTTGCTGCTGACGATAATACCGGTGGACGGAGTACTTGCATGGATAATCTGTCCATTACCGATATAAAGAGCTACATGACCTGAGTAACAGATAATGTCTCCTGGAAGCAGAGAATCAAAAGATACGGCAATACCAACGCCTGCCTGGGCTCCTGAATAGTGTGGCAGTGAATAACCAAAATGTGCATACACGGACATCGTAAATCCTGAACAGTCTGTTCCATTTGTCAGGCTGCTTCCACCCCAAACATAAGGGTTTCCTTGAAACTGCATTGCATATGCTACTACTGCCGCCCTGAGAGCTGCCTTATCCGAGGTGTCAACCGTTCCTGCTGAATTGGTTGCAGCTGCGGTTGTGGTTGTGGTTGTACGGCTTTTGGAAGCAGTTGTTGCCTTTTTGGCCGCTGCTTCTGCCGCAGCCGCCTCGGCTGCAAGTCTTTCCTGTTCTGCCAGCATTGCCTGCTCTTCTTCTAACGTAACTGCTGTATCAAAATCCACATCGATGGTAACATAATCCATGGATACCCAGCCGGTCGTGCTGCTGTCGACATTCAGATATACCCATCCGTCACCATACTGGATTACATCATAAACTTCGCCTTCAGGAAGCTGTGCAACAATCGGGGAGTCTGTACTCTGGCTTTCTCTTACATTGAGCGTCATCGTATTGACTGTGGCATTTACAAAACCTATCTCTATGGCTTTTGCTTCCGCTGCATCACCAACTAAAAAGTATTGTGAATTAATATATCCGGTAACATTTCCGGATTGAATCTGATACCAGCCGTTCTCTTCGGAAAGGATAGTAGCTGCACAATTGTTGTATATTTTTCCTACGACTTCATATTCTGTGCCCGCTCCGCTTCTTACATTTACATAGTCGTTAACCTGTGAAATCGCGACATTGTCATAAACGGAAGCTGGCTGCGCTGGTTCCGCCTGCGCCTGTGTTTCCTGGACAGCTGCTGGCTGTACAGGTGTATTTAGTATTCCAAGCAGATCTGCCTGGACCTTTTCGCTGTTTGTCAAATAATGGTTCAGTTCCACGGCCGCTCCTGCGGTAGGAACCTCAGTATTCGGAACATTCGCTCCGGTTACAACTACTGCTCCGCTTATAGCTATTGCACCGACGATTCCCGCCAAAGTTGTCCTGATAAGTTTTCTGTTCATCTTCCCTCCACAATCATTTAATATATATAAAGAATTAATTAAATATTACTATTGTTACGAATTTGTTACATTTCTAATTGATTATAGCAAATACTACTAGGGTTGTCAATTGAATATGGCAAATTTATGGTATACTATGAACAAGCTTATATATACGAGGAGGTTGAATATGAAAAAAACGGCTTTGGTTTCCGGCGCATCCAGAGGGATTGGTAAATCCACCGCTCTTGCCTTCGCATCCGCCGGTTACAATCTGGTCATAACGAGTCTGAACAGCCGGGACATGCTGGAGGATACCCGATGTGAAATACAGAAAATGGGCATGGAATGCCATACTTATTTGGGAGATATGGGAAGTGAGGAAAATGTAACCGCCCTCTTTGAGGAGCTTAAATATGCGGGCATCAATATAAATGTACTCGTCAATAATGCCGGCATCTCCCATTTCGGCCTCCTTCAGGATATGACCATGGAAGAATGGAACCGTGTTCTGAGTACAAATCTTACAAGCGCCTTTCTTCTATCTAAATATGTCCTGCCAGATATGATTCGGAACAAAAAGGGGAAAATCGTCAACATTTCTTCCGTATGGGGTGCTTCCGGTGCCTCCTATGAAGTTGCTTACTCAGCCTCAAAGGGTGGGCTCAACAGCTTTACCCGTTCTCTGGCTAAGGAACTGGCTCCCAGTAACATACAGGTCAACGCGATAGCCTGCGGGATCATTGATACGGACATGAACCGGCACTTAAGCACAGAAGAGCGCAGAGAGATTGAAGATGAAATCCCTGCCGGCAGATCCGGTTCTGCATCCGAGGTAGCCGACATGGTTCTCAAAGTCGTAGAATCACCGGAATACCTGACCGGACAGATCATCACCTTATCCGGGGGCTGGTATTAGTCAGCATATATTCTATTTTTTTGATGTATACTCTTTGGAGTTATGTTATCATGAATACAGTAAGATTCCTGCAGCATGAAAATATTTTCTAAATGCAAGTAATATGAAGGAGGCAATTATATGGATCTGTTTGAAAAACTCGGTGAAATGGCCAAAAGTGTAGGCGATAAGGCTAATGAAACCATCGAACTCGGAAAACTGAATGCAAAGATCAACGACGAGAAATTAAAAATGAATGTCAATTTCCAGAAAATCGGAAAATATTATTACGACCGATACAAAGCGGGAGAACGCATGGACGGCAACGTGCAGTCCTATTGTGAGGATCTGGATGCCGCCAGCAAGAAAATCGACGAACTAAAAAAAGAACTCGATAATATAAAGAACAAAACCGATGCAGCCAAGGCGGCCCGTGCAGCAGAAGACATTCCGGAATCGGCTTCCGAATCTATCGTCTGCGAAAACTGTGGACACCTGAACAAACCAGGCACCAACTTCTGCGGAAACTGCGGAACAAAACTGAAATAGAATATGAACTGATTGATATTCGGTGCAAAAAGTGTTATGCTACCAAGGAATACTAAAAGAAGTCTTTTACTACATAAAATCAGTCGTAAACCGCGATTGAGACGTTCATCTACTGAAGAGCTTATTTTTTAAGCTCTTTTTTAGTGACAGAGAGAGGTACTATTATGATAAAAGTTGATAACCTATCCTTCTCCTTTCCGCAGAAGGATCTATTTGATAAAATTTCATTTACATTAGAAGAAGGGCAGCATTGCGCCTTCATCGGGACAAGCGGCAGTGGAAAAAGCACGTTGATAGACATGATAATGGATCCAGAAAGATACATGTTCGATGGAACGCTGGATATAGCATCTCCCTGCAGAATAGGGTATGTGAGTCAATTTTCGCAGCTGGACAAAACGGATGAGATTACCGTCTTTGAGTATATTGGGGCGGATTATATTAAGCTGCAAAATGAAATTGCTTCAATTTGCACGGAAATGGAAACCTCTTCCGATATCGATCCTTTGCTGGAAAAGTACCAGCAGGCCCTGGATGCCTTTAATGCCATTGGCGGGGATGATTTTGAAAGCAACATTATGAAACAGTTAAACCTGGCAAACCTGGGCAGGCATGAAAATCTGATGGTATCCAAACTCAGCGGCGGCGAATTCAAGCTTATACAGGTAATCAAGGAAATGCTCACGGCTCCGGACTTATTGATTATGGATGAGCCCGATGTGTTTTTAGACTTTGAAAACCTTGCCGCTCTCAGGAATCTGATTAATTCCCACAAAGGAATACTCCTGGTCGTCACGCACAACAGGTATCTGCTGAATCATTGTTTTGATAAAATCGTGCATCTTGAAAACACAGAGCTTCAGGAGTTTGACGGTAGATACATTGATTACAATTTCCAATTGCTGCAAAGTAAAATCGAATTGCAGGAACTGGCCGTTGCAGATACGGAAGAAATTGCAAGAAACGAGATTGTAATCGATAACCTGAGAGCCGTAGCATCTGTTCATACGGAAGCTGCCCGAGGAAAATCACTGAACGCCCGGGTTAAACTCCTGGAAAGACTGGAGGCACGCAGAATCAAAGCCCCTTTCGTGGATATCAAACAGCCGGAAATCTTTTTGGATGCCGATACTGGAGCAGAGGAAACCATTGCCTTAAAGGTCAGAGGCTACAGCGCATCCTTTGAGGATATCCTTTTAGAAAATGTCAACTTTGAGCTTAAATCCACTGATAAGGCCGCCCTGATTGGTTCAAACGGCACCGGAAAAACGACTTTACTCCGGGAAATCTTCAAAAACAATCATGATTCGATCGAGATAACCGAAGGCGCTGATGTGGCTTTTCTCTCCCAGCTTCAGGGCGAAATATTAAATGAATCCAATACGATTATGGAAGAGTTTCTGGACGCTGGGTTTAAAACGTATCAGGACATCCGGGCTTATGTTCTCAAATATGGTTTCGAGGGCGAAATCCTTGACCAGAAGATAGGCTCTTTATCGGGTGGAGAAAAAAATATGCTTCAGCTGGCTAAAATTTCCGCCGGCAAAACAAACCTGCTGCTCCTGGATGAGCCGACAAGCCATCTGGACACCTACTCGCAGATAGCGCTGGAAAAAGCCATAGAAAATTACAAAGGCGCCGTCCTCATGATTTCACATGATTTCTATTCTATTGTGAACTGTATGGATTTTGTTTTGATCATAGAAGATAAGACAATCAGAAAAATGAGCATGCGGAAATTCAGACAGATGATTTATGCCAAACATTTTGATAGAGATTATCTGGAAATCGAGCAAAAGAAAAAAGCAGTTGAAACAAAAATAGCTCTGGCCCTGAAAGATACAGATTTCGAGCGTGCAAAGATTTTATCCGAAGAGTTGGAGTCATTGATTCAATTATTCTAAATCTTCTCTGTCGGCATCCGCTTCCCCCTTGAACAAAAAACATACGCAAAAGCCCGTGAATGCACTTATTCCGGGCTTTTCCCATGCAGCTTGCTCATGCATCGGATTACAGTTCTTTTCGGAATTTATTCATAATGTCCCGATTTAGATTTTTACGGTATTTATCTGTCCATTTTTCCGTATTTCGTATAAATTCATCGCTAAAACCGACAACGTCTTCACCTGTCACTTCGAGGACGTTCCTGCCATTCGCAGCACTCTCCTCAAACAACTCCAGTAATTCCTTCTGTGTTTCCAGCATACCAGAGCCATCTCCTCCTGCAAAACTCCAGATGTGTCTATGAATTTTATTAAATACAGCTCTGTATTCTTCTGGCAGCGCTTCTGCTCGTTCCATTTGTTCTCTATATTCTTTTTTGTCATCCATCATTTTCCTGATATGTTTCAACATCACTGATCTCCTTTTCGTTTGTCTGTTTCCATGCCGGTACTATAGGCTGACATGAATTCATCGCTAAACATGCCCGCATCACTTCCGATGACATCTATAATCTTTCTGCCATCCGCCGCACTCACCTCAAACAAATCCAATAAATCCGCAAACATTGTCATATTATCGACTGGCACGCCTACACAATACATATATTTTTGTATTTTTTTGAAGGCGAAACTATACTCTTCCGGCAATGAGTCAACCTTCTTCATCATTTGCTTATAGGCTTTTTTGTCACTCATGTCTCCAATTACCAGCTTCGTAATATAATCAAACATATTTGCCTTCCTCCTTCAGCTGGGTGATTTTTGTCGAAACAAATTCCCATTTCTCCCAAAACCTCTTCAGTTCTTCGCGTCCCGCATCATTGAGTTCAAAAAACTTTCGTGGCGGTCCTATGTCAGATGGTTTTTTTGTAGTTTCCACCAATTTATTCTTTTCAAGTCTAATCAATATCGTATAGACCGTCCCATCCACAACATCCGCAAATCCGAGAGTATTCAGCCTCTTCGTAATCTCATACCCGTATATTTTCTCGCGGCTGATAATTTCGAGAATGCAGCCTTCCAGTACGCCTTTCAACATTTCTGTTATGTTTTCCAAATGAATCACCCCTTCACTATTTGTGCCGCCAGTATTGTGTATCACTTACTACCTGTATATAGTATCACTTAGTAGGTTCGCCGTCAATACCCTGTTACTTTTTGTTTCTCCGGACAAACGATCGATGGGATTCTTCAGTTAATTTCCTCTTCAAAAAGCTCTGCCATCCTATCAAGCACCATATTCAGTAAATAAAACGTCGTTTCAAGGTGTATAAACTGCGCTGTGTTGGCATCCCATAGAAAGAATATCCTCGGTGTGTACTCGTCGTCGCCCTCCCAGAATTGAAAACAGATAGGAAATCCGTCGAAAACCTCAAATACACTGCTTACATCGGCGCTGCCCATTTTCTTGCCGTCAAAACGATCTAAAACCTTACTAAGTTTCCCGGATTTGCCGGAGAACATAGCTCCTCCGCGCTCGTAAATGCCGCCGTGTCCTTCAAAAAGGTAGGCATGGGAATTAAAGCCCATTCCCTTGAGCGAAACAAATTCGCCAGAAAGCTTCCTGTCATCTTTCGACCAAGTGAGATAATCAAAAATGGACAATGCAGCGTCATGACTCTTTTCGTACATGTAGTTTATACCGTCCTTCGACCTTTGTATATCGCCCAATTTTTGTGAAATTCGGTACTGAATATCCATAACGCGCAAATAAATGAAATCCCCGTCAGCCTGCAGTCCAAGCTTCCTTACCAGCTCTTCCTGATCAGCGACGAGAAAAAAGTTCCTTGCGTTTTCGAAATAGTTATCCTTTTTTATTTCCATAGCGTCCCCTTTGCAGTGCGAGCAGAATGCTTTATCGCACATCTAAAATACGTTCATACGGGTTTATTTATATATGAAGGCTACTATATGAGATTCATAACATTCGATTGTACTTGATACAATAATAATACTATGCTACCGTTTAACCAAATAGTTAACTTTAGAAAGTAACTTTATGACATTTTTTGAAAAGAAATGAGGTCGAGTATGAATAAAAATTTCAGGGTTTACGAATTAATTATTGGTACATTGTCTTTTATAACGTTGATTTTGGGTTTCTTTGCGCCAGACACCAATATAACCCTCATTATAATAGGGATATTTATATATGTTCTTTTGATTATATTTCATGTTAATACACCAAAGATTGCAAATTTATCAGCCGATAACCCTAAGGTTAAGACTATGAGAAGAATGAATGTGTTCTCGTTGGTATTAGTAGCAATCTGTTTTGGAGTTATAAATTGGTCATCTGAGTTCCCGTTTCTTAAAGACAATCAGGGAATTATTGAATTTGCAATTGTCATTGTTGTTATAATTGGTATAGGGAACATTGCTCCCCAACTTCCGTTCAACAGATATATGGGATTAAGGCTGCCGTGGACGATTCGAGATGAGGAGACATGGAAAGTTGCTCATCGAATTCTAGGCTATTTAACATTCCCAATAGTAATCATAATTCTTATTGGTGGATTATTGGTTGATACTGAAGAATTTGCAAAATGGGGATTGATTACCTGGGTTGCTATCCCGAGTCTGTATTCTTGTTATTACTACTATTTGCGGATATCCGGAAAGAAATAATAAAGATCGTGATTTTATGGAAAGCATTAATAGAGTTCAAATGCGTGCAATGGCAAAAAACCCTCGTCAATCCGGAGCAAATATGGCAAAACGAACCTCCAGTTACTGCGCTTGCAGATTAATTATTTTTTATTTTTTAAACTTTTCATCGAGTGCATGGGTAAACGCTTGGGTATAGTCCGCCACTTAATATCGCATTTTTGCGAGCTAAAAACCCCCGAAAAAGTCTTTACATTGGTTTGTCACATAAGAAAAACGCGAACTGGTTTATTCTTTGTCATTGACAATTTCTAAAGCTGCTTTACCTGTCATATGTTCGATTTTCACTTCGACCAAGCACACTCTATCCCATGCGCCTTCAATTTCTTGTTGCCCTTCCTTAATATAGTCAGGTGAATATTTTTCAACTAAACTTTCAAGAGCGCATCGTCTTTCAGAATCATTTGTAAGAATCCTTGCTCTGCCAAAGATGGAAACACTCTTAAAATGTGTAGTAAAAGTTTTTTGTATTACTTCGTCTTTTTCTATAACACAAAATGTTACCTTGTCATTCCTTTTTATACTGTCAATCTTATGTCCGTGTTTTGCACTATGAATAAATAGTTTGTCGTCTATAAAAGTATAACTTACTGGAACTGTATAGGGGTAATCGTCATCGCCAATCACTCCTAACACTCCAGATGTGCATACCTTTAGAATTTGAATTGTCTCTTCTTTGGATAATAATTGTTTTTTTCTTCTCATTTCTCTGAACAAAATAGCACCTCTTTATATTTTTTTACATTTGCATACTAATACTACAAGTACGCCATTTTCTACAATTGCGACATAGTTCCATTATACGGGATATACAAATGAAATACCATTCTTTAACAGCAGCAAATACAAGCTGTACTATTCATCAGTTTTTCCCCGGAAATCCTTATGGATAAAAAGTTTTTGGGTATAATACGCCGTAAGTTGGGAATTTGATTTTGAACTGCTCCCCGATTCTGAAATCACATAATAATCTATCCGAACTTCTACATTCGGTTCATAAGAATCATCTTTTCCGAAACTGGCGAAGGTTGGACCTGGTTTTTCTAATTTTCCTGTTACTTTCAAACCCAGGACTTCAAGGTCTTCCCGCGCTTCATTTACATTAAGCCCTAGGACTTCCGGAACTTTAAATTTTTGAACTACATTCTGTGATAGCTCTTTACTTAAATATATTTCTACCAATACCTGCTCCCATATTTCTGTTGACAATTCAGACTGAATTTCTTATAAATGAATTAAGCCGCAATTGTATTCTATTGCGTATTAAATCGGAGAGGCTATTGAAATGAAATTGAAAAAGAATAAGTATGATGTTTTTGCAGAAATTGTATGTTTGGTTTTGCTAATAGGCGTATGGATATATTTATTTCTAAATTGGAGTACTATTCCTGATGAAATATCAGGTCATTATAATGCAGCGGGTGAGATTGACAGAATAGGGAGGAAGGGAGAATTGCTTGTACTTCCCATTATTAGCTGGCTGATGTACTTAGGAATGACGGCAATAGGAAGCTTTCCACAGATTTGGAATACAGGTGTTACGGTGACTGAGGAAAACAAGGAACGTGTATATCGAGTTTTGAAAAATATGTTGAGCACATTGAAATTAATTCTGGCAGCCGTTTTTGTGTACTTAACAATAAATTCATCAAAATCAATCCCATTGCCGATGCAATTTCTTCCTGTATTTTTAATTTTAATGTTTGGTTCAATAATATTCTTTATCATAAAATTGGTTAGGGTAAGTAAATGATTTTGATATCATTTATGATGATCCAATGTAAAGACTTCTCAGGAGGTCTTTATTTGATGTCCTGGAAGGACTTATTTTGCGTATCTATTAAAAAATCGTTGCCTTAAGAAAACATAACGATTGATATGCTCTTAATACATTTCTGATTCCTGGACTACATCCATTTATGCCCCAAAATTCGGCAACCGCCCCCAGCAATAAAAAAGCCAAAGCTCGAGGGTTTGAGGGTTCACATTGTATAACAAAAGCCCCATGAATGCAAGCATGATATGCTCCCTTCTAGGTAGACAAGTGAAATAATAAAAACTTGTTTATTTAGGAGGGAGTGTTTTTTATACCTAGAAATGTATCGCCACAGGACAAGCTACAAGCAGTAATCGAGTATCTTACCGGAAAAGGAAGTCAAGAATCTATAGCCAAGAAATATGATGTTAACCATAAGTCTTTGTCAGCATGGATAAACAATTATAAGGCATTTGGAGAAACGGCCTTTAATAGAACTGGTCGAAACAAAAACTATAGTTTAGAATTCAAAAACACAGTAGTTCAATCTTATCTTTCAGGAGAAGGTTCCTTCGA
>NZ_FQYT01000001.1 GCF_900141895.1 Parasporobacterium paucivorans DSM 15970
TATGTATCCGAAAGGTATGCAACTGCATACGGGTCAAGATAATAAGAGCGCAAGGTGGATGCCTTGGCACTAAGAGCCGACGAAAGACGCGATAAGCTGCGAAAAGCTTCGGGGAGGAGCAAATATCCTACGATCCGGAGATGTCTGAATGGGGAAACCCGGCAGGAGTGATACCTGTCACTGCATGGTGAATACATAGCCATGCAGGGGGAACCCGGTGAACTGAAACATCTAAGTAACCGGAGGAAAAGAAAGAAAACTCGATTTCCTGAGTAGCGGCGAGCGAAAGGGAAGGAGCCTAAACCGGGATGCGTGCATCCCGGGGTTAAGGACCGCAATATGTGAGCCGAAAGTTAGAAGAATGGTTCTGGAAAGACCAGCCGTAGAGAGTGAAAGCCTCGTAAACGAAAACGGAAGGCAGCAAGCGGGATCCAAAGTACCACGAGACACGAGAAACCTTGTGGGAATTCGGGGGGACCACCCCCCAAGGCTAAATACTACTTAGTGACCGATAGCGCATAGTACTGTGAAGGAAAGGTGAAAAGAACCCCGGGAGGGGAGTGAAAGAGAACCTGAAACCTTGTGTTTACAAGCTGTGGAACCGCCATTGAAGGCGGAACCGCGTACTTTTTGTAGAACGGTCCGGCGAGTTGCCTTTGCAGGCAAGGTTAAGCACTTAAGGTGCGGAGCCGCAGGG
>NZ_FQYT01000015.1 GCF_900141895.1 Parasporobacterium paucivorans DSM 15970
AGCAGCCATTTCTAACTGTTATCCCCCTGTATAAGGCAGGTTACCCACGCGTTACTCACCCGTCCGCCACTAAGTCATGCATTCCTTCGTTCCGAAAAACTCCGTCCTGCATGCTTCGTTCGACTTGCATGTGTTAAGCACGCCGCCAGCGTTCATCCTGAGCCAGGATCAAACTCTCGTTAAAAGTTTTTTCCCTTCAGAATCAACTATGGCTGATTCATCCGTTTTTTTATTACTGTTTCTGTTTTGGATACCGCCAACGGACTCCTCCGCTGACGATGTTCGCTGAAAATTTTTGTTTGTCTTTTGAAATTTTCAGGGATGGTTATACTGTTTAGTTATCAATGTTCTTTTGCTTATTTACTTTGCCGCCCACAAGCGACTTAGATATATTATCACTTGGTCTTATTTTTGTCAACAAGATTTCCAAGAAATTTTATTTTAAATTATTTACCCATTTTAAAGCAGATTTACGGCATCCCTGACACTTGCCACGCCGACCAGTTCTATCCCTTTGACAGCCTTCAGACTTTCGGCACAGCTCCTGGGAAGTATGCATCTTTTGAACCCCAGCTTCATCGCCTCATTTACTCGGTTTGCGGCCTGACTTACCGATCTTACCTCTCCGGAAAGACCAATTTCCCCAAATACCACGGTATCGCTATCCATTACTTTCTCTTTATAGCTGGATACAAGAGCCATAGCTATAGCCAGGTCCAGGGCAGGCTCATTGATTTTCATTCCACCGGCTACATTTATATACGCATCATAGTCACCCAGATGCATCCCCAGCCTCTTTTCTAAAACAGCCATCAGAAGATTCACCCGGTTATAATCCGTGCCGGCAGCGGTCCTTCTTGGCATACCGAAACCACTTTTTGCCACCAGGGCCTGTATTTCCACCATAATCGGGCGGGTCCCTTCTATAGAACAGGCGACTACGGAGCCTGATGCATCATGTGGCCTTCCATCCAGCATAAATTCCGAAGGATTCTTAACCTCCTTCAGGCCGATTCCAGACATTTCAAAGACACCGATTTCATTGGTAGAGCCAAAGCGGTTCTTGACGCTTCTCAGTATCCTGTAAGTCGCGTTTCTGTCCCCTTCGAAATAGAGCACAGTATCCACCATGTGTTCCAGCACCCGAGGGCCCGCAACAACACCTTCTTTGGTGACATGCCCTACAATAAATATGGAGACCTCTTTCCCTTTTGCAATGTGCATCAGGGCATTAGTCGACTCTCTGACCTGGCTGACGCTTCCCTGGGAGGACGAGACCTCTTCCATATACATTGTCTGGATTGAATCAATGATTACGATCTCAGGCATAAGTTCCGTTATGGCATCCTCAATTGCACCAATGCTGGTTTCACACAACAAAAAAAGATTATCCGAAAACTCTCCAATCCTGTTCGCACGAATTTTAATCTGTTTTAAGGATTCCTCTCCCGAGACATACAGAACTTTATGATTATCCGACACATTTTTACAAACCTGTAAAAGCAGGGTGGATTTCCCGATACCCGGATCTCCACCCACCAATACCAGGGAACCACGCACAATTCCGCCACCCAAAACTCCATCCAGTTCTTCAAATCCTGTTCTGGTTCTTTCATCATCTTCCAGATTTACTCCCGACAGTGTAAGGGGTCGAGAGCTGCACATCTCTCTGTTTGCATTCGCCTTCTTAACAGAGACAGTGGCCGGTGCCTCCACCAGGGAATTCCATTCTCTGCAGGCCGGGCACTGTCCTGCCCATTTTGTCGTTTCAAAACCGCACTCTTTGCAAAAAAATGCGGTTGCTTTCGCCTTAGCCATCCTGCCTCCGATTATAACTGGTTTTTCACTATTTTAACGGGGGATGGTTCATTGTTATCCAGTTCCACGCTAAACATAAGCTTACCTGCCAGGTTCGTTTTCATTTTTCCGGCATTCATATCATCAATAAACACAGTGTATTCTGTATCCCCCTCCAATTCAACTGTAATCTGGGCATCGCCAGTGCCTTCCACCTTAAATGACATGCCTTCGTCCGTGATTTCAAAATCATTCACAGCCGTGCCAGGAACGGATTCATATACAAAAGATCCGTTCTTCTCCAGCTTGGTAATTTCCTTAAAAGTTTTTACTTTATATAAATCTCCTTTATGTCCAAAATCCGACAGTTTACTCTTCTCTTCAAGGTTATAGTCCCCAAAACTAATTGTGCCGTTATCCTCTGACTGTATTAAACCTTTTACTACTGACATGATTTTTCCTCCTAGGGTGGTTGTAATTAAATTTGTAATATACTTCAATTATATGTTAGAAAGGGTAAAAACGCAATATGAGTCCATACTGAATTTCTACCCTTCCGGAAATTAGTTCTTGTTAAATTTCAAGTGTTTATCGGCAACAGATACCGTCACCGAATCTCCGCCCTTAATGACCCCGCGCAGGACCTGGTCGGCAAGTTCGTCCTCAATAAGTGTCTGTATTTTTCTGCGCAGAGGCCGGGCCCCATATTTCTTGTCATATCCCTGCTCCGCCAGATATGATTTGGCCGGCCCGGTAAACACCAGGTCGATATTCATCTGTTCAAGAGCTCTCTTCCTGACCCCATCCAGCATTATACTCACGACATTTCGAATATCCGCTTTGGAGAGGGATGAGAATACAATGATTTCATCCAGCCGGTTCATGAATTCCGGTTTGAAGAGCTTTTTAACCTCCTCCATTACGCCGTTTTTCATGTTGTTATATATCTCTTTTTCGCTTACTTCTGTGGCAAAACCAAGCTTCTTAGGTTCGACGATTTTGGCTGCCCCGATGTTTGAGGTCATGATAATCACTGTGTTCTTAAAATCTATTTTTCTTCCGTGGGCGTCGGTTATATGTCCGTCATCCAGTACCTGCAGAAGAATGTTGAAAATATCCGGGTGGGCTTTCTCAATTTCATCAAAGAGAATGATGGAATAAGGGTGTTTTTTTACCTGTTCGCTTAATTGTCCCCCTTCATCATATCCCACGTATCCCGGAGGCGATCCTATCAGTTTGGAAACACTGTGTTTCTCCATATATTCTGACATATCAACCCTGATGATTGCATCTTCAGTTCCAAACATAGCCTCTGCCAGGGCTTTAGACAGTTCTGTCTTTCCTACGCCTGTCGGTCCCAGGAAAAGGAAGGAGCCGATTGGACGTTTTGGGTCCTTGAGGCCTACTCTGCCTCTCCGGATAGCTTTGGCAACCGCAACTACCGCTTCATCCTGCCCTACAACCCGCTTGTGCAGTGTTTTTTCCAGCTTCCGCAGACGGGCACTTTCTTCTTCTTCCAGTTTCCGCACCGGAATTTTGGTCCACTCCGATACAACCGTAGCTATGTTATTTTCATTCACGATAAGTCTCTTGGTGCTTTTTTCATTTTCCCACCGGAGTTTTTCCTTATCCAGTTCTTTTTGTTTTTCTTCCTGAAGCTGCTTGATCTTCCCTGCTTTCACATATCGTTCAGCACGGATCGCATCCTCTTTTTCCTGGTCCATTCTGGCTAATTCTTCCTCCAGCGCAATTATTCCGGGCGGCTGGACGTACGCATTCAGCCTTACCATGGAAGACGCCTCATCAATCAGGTCTATAGCCTTATCCGGAAGATATCTGTCTGTAATATATCTTTGGGACATTTTCACGGCAGCCTCCACAGCCTGATCCGTAATGGTTACATGATGATGATCCTGATATTTCTCCCTCAGCCCCTTCAGGATGAGGATGGTTTCATCCGCATCCGGCTCATCCACGTTCACCGGCTGAAAGCGTCGTTCCAGGGCTGCATCCTTTTCAAAGCTCTTTCTGTATTCTTCAATGGTAGTGGCTCCAATTATCTGGAGTTCGCCCCTGGCAAGAGATGGCTTCAGGATACTGGATGCATCAATAGCACCCTCTGCTCCTCCTGCACCGATGATGGTATGGATTTCATCGATGAACAGAAGCACATTTCCGTCATCCATCACTTCATTAATGATTTTTTTGATACGGTCTTCGAATTCCCCTCTGTATTTAGAACCGGCTACCATACCAGATACATCCAGTGTCATAACTCTTTTTTCTTTGATAGTTTCAGGCACGTTGCCCTCCACGATTCTGGTTGCCAGGCCCTCTACGATGGCTGTCTTGCCCACCCCAGGCTCTCCCACCAGGCAAGGATTATTTTTGGTCCTTCTGCTAAGTATCTGAATCACCCTTTGGATTTCAATATCCCTTCCAATAACAGGGTCCAGCTTTCCATCTCTGGCCATCCGTGTCAGATCCTTGCTGTACCGCTCCAGAGTTGGCGTATCCGTCCTTGACCTCTCCTTGACAGGTCTCCCGTTCTGAAAGTCTTCTTTATAAAGGCTGATGTCTTCGCCCATAGCAATCAGTATATCCACATATATTTTCTGAACATTCACTCCCAGGGTATTGAGAAGCCTGGAAGCCACAGAATCTGTCTCTTTAATCATAGCCATCAGTATATGTTCTGTTCCCACAAACTGGGATTTAAAACGGACAGCCTCGTTGTGGCTATTCTCCACTACCTCTTTAGCTCTTGGAGTAAAGCCAGCCGGTTCCGCCAATCCAATTGGCTTCACTGGGGCAATCAGCTGCTGGATAAGTTCTATAAGGCGTTCCGTTGTAACCTTATGATTTTTCAGGATGACGGAGGCCACACCTTCCTTGGCCATGGTCAGACCGACCAGTATATGTTCGGTCCCGATGTAACTATGATTTAATTGTGCTGCTGTTTTATTGGCATATTGAATTGTTTCTGTAGCCATTCTCGTAAATCTGCTCTGCATGCCACGCACCTCATTTCTTTCTTTTATAATCAAACGATTTTACGTATCTTTTCCCTTTTCTTTTTTACATTCGCACATGATAAACTCCCGGTATATCCCGCTAATGATATCATGCACCTCATCCTCTGTTATATCCTTGCAGATTGCCTTTGCAAGGACGATCCGCAACATTCCAGTCATTTCATTAATCGCCTGCATCCTGTCGATGTCAATCGATACAATGGCTCCTTTTCTTCTGTCCAGTTTGACCAGCCCCTCCTTTCGGAGCACGGAATAAGCCTTATTGACTGTATGCATATTTATCCCGATATTATCCGCCAGTTGCCTTACAGATGGGAGGGTGTCGCCTTCCTTTAAATCGGATGTCGCGATTCCGATAATGATTTGATTCCTAAGCTGGACATAAATCGCTTCCTCACTGTTAAAATCTATATGAATTATCATTTGACCCATTCCCCACCTCTTTCGATATATAGTTATATCTGTTATACGCATGATATAACAGCATGATCATTTTGTCAATATTTTTTTATTTTCAAAAAAACCGGGGCAAACGTTTTCACGATCTGCTCCGGTTGAAAATTATGCTTTTATTTGTTGTCCAGATCGTCATCGTCCATGATTTCAAAATCATCGTCTTTGAGCAGGTCTAGGTCCTTTTTTTCAGAAGTGTCAAATCCGTTGGCATTTCCTGATGCAGAAGAATCTCCTGCACTTAATATTTCTTCGCACTGCTTTTTAAACGCCAGCAATTCTGCTTCCGTCATCACATCTTCAGCAATTTTTGCTTCTCCTTCTTCAGGTTTCTGCACTTGGACCGGTACAGTTGGCTCTTCTACTTTGGGTGCCGGCACTGCATTGTTGGATTCGATTTCGTCAGACAGGAAATCATCATGATCAAATTCATCGGGTTCATCAATCGTTTCCGACAAATCCGTATCATCTTCATAGGCGGCCAGCCGGCTGTTCTTAACTGCCAGTATGATGCATATAACAATCAATACGATGCATATCAAAGCCAATACAGCGAAAGCTATCAGTCCGTATAAGCTTCCCAGGACACCTTTAAGTTTGGCCACCAGGGCATTTCCGTCCCCATTTGTTCCGGATTGCGTGTTTTCCCCAAATACTGCCGCCGCAAACAATTTTTCATTGAACCGCTGGATAGTATCTTCTTTGAAGTCATACACGTAAAGACCCTTTTCACCGGAAGGATTCATTACATATACAAGGCTGAAATCCTGTTCGTAAGCATTCAGCCAGCCTTCCATTTCCTGGTCGTCGATTGTTACCTTAGTTCGCTCATAAATCAGCGGAGGTGTAACGGTATCATCCGCATGCATAACAGTATAAACGAGTCCGCCGGCTGTAATCGTCTGATATTTGTAGAAAAGATCTCCCTGTTCATCATAAACATAGAAACTCCCCACCCCGTCCGCATTCGTCAGATAAAACAGCATGAGACCAAGGTCAGCACTCTTCGCTACCGGGATTTCCGTTCCTTTGTATGTATATGTTTCAGCAGTATAGCCGGATGGCAGAGCAACACCCTCAAGGCTTGTTGCCACTGTCATGGTTGTTCCTTCTGCGTCGACGGAAATGGCATTTGGATCTGTTGCTGCGGCAGTTGTCTCGGTTGATGTAACTGTTTCACCGGATACAGTCGTATTTATTGTATAAGTCTTTACTGCTCCACTTTCAGAAGTAACCTTTATATAAGTTTTATTGTCACCTGGATCCAACGTAGCCCATTCAACCTTCGTTGTTGCTTTCCCGTCAGCAGGAGTTGCCGAAATGGAAAGCTTGGTTACATCCTCTCCTACCGTTGCAGAGTATGTCACAACCGACGGGGAAAATGCAGGGGACAATGTAACCGGCCTGGTTTCGCCTGCAGATGTTATGGCTGAAACCACCAGGGTGGAAAGATTATTGTTCGTGGATGCATTGGAAGGAGCCTGGACCGTAACAGTTCCTTCATTATAGGAGTTGAGGATGCTCGCAGAATCTGTTCCGGCTAAAGGAAATATCACACCCGTCTGATTAGCCTGACTTGGTGCCTGCAAATACACCCTGCCTGCTCCGGCAGCTTTTGCCTTAAAGGTAACCGTATATGTATCTGAAGTCCCAATGCTTCCATCCGCATATAACCTGAATGTTCCGTTACCGCCGCTTGTAGCGCCTCCGCTATACTCCAGCACATCGCCCGAATAGGAAAAAATCAAATCATATACGCCTATTTCTACATCCGAAGATATCGTGATTTTAACACTTGCGGTGCCTCCGACTGAAACCGTCGCAGATGAAATGTTCACGGAAGCTGATGCAGCCTTAACAGGTACCGGATTAAAGGCAAAGATAAATACCAGCAACAAAGCAAAAAATGGTGCTATTCTAAAAATTTTCATGTTCAGTCTTGTCCTTTCTTATGTCCATTGTAACAGTGGGACTCTGATTAAAACTGGCCAATTAAAGATATGCTCAGAATATGACGTTTTAGATACAGCATATCCAGACTGTTTATTCCACTGCCGCTTTTGTCCACGTTCCCAGCCTGGGCATATACTCCGCTTAGTAAAGAAATGTTCAGGATATGTCTTTTTAGATACAGGGCATCTGCACTGTTCACATTTCCATCCCCATTTACGTCTCCATAAATAATCACTGGATACTTGCTAATTATACCTCCTGCATTATCATAAACCACATAGCTGCTGCCCGTTCCCACGATTCCGGTATTGGGTGTTCCATCTGCATTCAAAAACCTTCCGGTACAATTTTTCAGGGTAAACGCTGAACATGCCGCACTTGTGCTGGTTCCCAGGCTAACCCCGCTCAGGAAACCATCCTGGGACAGATTGTAGGTAGTGGTGACAGATGTTCCTTCGGGAGCAGATGATTCCGTCGGCGCCACAGGAGTAGTAGTTTCCGGAGCTGGTGCACTCTGTCTTACTATTGTGATAGTATACGTCCTTACTTCTCCGTTGCCAGCCGTAACATTTATCTGGAATACATTGGCTCCGACATTCAGACTTTTACTGCCTGTGCCCGAAATCCTGGCAGACGAATCAACTGCAGCAGCGTTAATGTCCATGGATGAGACTGTATTTTCAACCACCAGGTCATAGGATGTCGTGAATTTACTGAATGTAGGTGTCAATGTTTTGTTTCCGACGCTGAGAGAATTCAGTACATTATTCGGACTTCCAGTCCCGGTCGGACAGCCAGCTGCCGACACCGGCATATTATTGAATACCGGTATCTTAAATGTAAAAGTTGTTGAATTCTTGACTTCTGAAGAATAGGCGTTCGCAACATTAACTGCTTCTTTACTTGGTGCCAGTATATGAGTCATGTACTGATGTGTGTATGGATTCTCCACAAAATCAAACTTCTGATAATACAGAGTGTCCTGGCCTCTACATATGTAGCTTTGGCCAATAAAGCTGGCACCGCCCAGCAGTGATGCATATCTTGTATTCCAGGGCCTGAGCGTTGCAGCATCCGTTCCGCCCGCATATATCAGGCCATTGACAGTAGCTGTTCTTCCGCCGCTTGCATATGCTCCGATATTGTAATAGTTGAAGAGATTGGCATATCCGCTGACCGTACCGGAAATAATTGCATTTCCGCCACCATTTTTACCCTGTTCCTGAATCACCCTCGCGACCAGGTGGTAAGGGCTGACTCCAGACTGGACAGCCGCATCCATAAATATCTGGGAATATGTTTTTCCTTCAACCGACGAATCCAAAAATGATCCAGCTACCATGTTCTGAACTCCTGACAGATTATGATAGGCCGGCTGATAAGATAACGCTTCATACTGGAATATGGACGTTTCACTTAGGAAATTTCTTGGATCGAGACAATATGCCACTAGCTCCTCAGAAGCCGCAGCCCAGGCTCCCCCATCAAAAGCTGACCAGGTTCCGGTGCCCCAGTCATAAGCTCCGTCGGCCAGCGATTTCCACGAGCTGATAGAATTATATGCAATAAGGCTTCTTCCCACAACGCTCTCAGCTGTCACCACAGCCGACCAGTCATAATTTATCTTGTCTGCGACAAATACCCAATTTGGATATTTGGTATGAAGAGAACGCAGAGATTCTTTATAGGATTCAGGAAAGCCCTGATCATTCAGATACTGTTCGAAATTCGCATCAGCGGCATAAGCCGGGCTGACAAGATCACTTCGAATATATCCGTTGAAAGACGTTCCTGCATAATTGAACCTGACCTGATACCATATGTAATTGTCTGTACCTGTCTCCTCCCCGGTAATTGTCACTACATCCCCGGTGTTTAAATAGATATTGGAGCCGTTGAAGGTGAGAACATTTGTATTCGCTGTCGTGTCCGGGCTTGTTCTGCTCCGCACATTTGTCCCGTTCACATATCCGGTCTTTTCCGTATAAGCTTCCGATACAATAAAATTCGTAACCAGCACGCCCAGCATAATCAATGCGAAGACTGCCGCATACAAAAATTTAGTTTTCTTTCCTCCCATACTCAGAAATTGATCCATATAATCTCCCCTTGTTTATACTTCGTCAATTGCTTTTCCGATGTCCGTCCTCATATACTTATTTTCGAAATTGATTTGTTTTGTTGCTTCATAAGCATTTTCCCTTGCCTCGATCAGATTCTTCCCTTTGGCCGTTACGCCCAGGACTCTGCCTCCGTTCGTAAGGAAGCCTTCCTTACCCATCTTTGTACCGGCGTGGAAGACATAGTAATCTTCTTTGCCGTCAAATTTTTCCAGGCCGGTAATCAGGAAGCCTTTTTCATAGCTTTCCGGGTATCCCTTTGAAGCCAGTATTACACATACAGCAGCATTATCCTCAAATTCAAGTTCTACTCCATCCAGCTTTCCATCCACACAGGCTTCCATAACCTCTATGATGTCGTTTTTCATTCTTGGAATAACAACCTGGGCTTCCGGATCTCCAAATCTTGCATTATATTCCAAAACCTTGGGTCCATCCTTTGTCAGCATGATACCGAAGAAAATAATCCCCTTGAACTCCCGTCCTTCAGCTTTCATTGCATCCACAGTTGCCTGATAAACATGCTTTTTGCAGAATTCATCCACTTCCGGAGTGTAGAAAGGGCTCGGAGAAAAGGTTCCCATCCCTCCGGTGTTCAGGCCTTTATCGCCATCCAGGGCTCTTTTATGATCCTGTGCGGAAGTCATGACACGGATTGTTTTTCCATCCACAAAAGAAAGGACGGAAACTTCCCTGCCTGTCATGAACTCCTCGACAACGATGGTATTCCCGGCTGACCCGAATTTCTTATCCTCCATAAGGGCTTTTACACCTTCTATGGCCTCTTCGCGGGTCTCGCAGATCAAAACGCCTTTTCCGAGAGCAAGTCCATCCGCCTTTAAAACCTGGGGATAATCTGCTTTTTCCAAATATGCAATAGCGGACTGGGCATCGTTGAATGTTTCATATGATGCTGTCGGTATATTGTATTTCTCCATGAGATCCTTTGAAAAAGCTTTGGAGCCTTCCAGAATGGCCGCCTTTTCATTGGGACCGAATACCCGCAAGCCTTCTTTTTCAAACGCATCCACTATGCCGCCCACAAGAGGTTCGTCCATACCGACAATTGTAAGGTCGATTTTATTTTCCTGTGCAAAAGAAATAAGCCTGTCAAATTCCATTGCACCTATATCCACGCATTCTGCAACCTGTGCGATTCCGGCATTTCCGGGCGCGCAGTACAGCTTATCCACATGTCTGCTCTTTGAAGCCTTCCACGCAATCGCATGTTCTCTTCCACCGCTTCCAACAATCAGTACTTTCATTTCAGCCTCCTATAATCACTCTGTTGTCCTTAACCGTAACCATCCCACGGGCGATCAGATCTATTGCCTGAGGAAGCAGAATCCATTCCGCTTCTTCCATCACCTTTTTCTGGAGGATTTCCGGGGTATCATCCACGCAGACATCCACAGCTTTCTGAAGGATAATGGGACCTGTATCCGTCCCCTCATCCACAAAATGAACGGTGGCGCCCGTAAGCTTCACTCCGCGTTCAAGAGCCGCTTCATGTACCCTGAGCCCGTAAAAGCCAGGACCGCAGAAGGCCGGAATCAGAGATGGGTGAATATTTATGATTTTATTCGTATATTTTTTGATAATCTCTTGCGGCAAAACTGCCAGAAAACCAGCCAGAACAAGAAGATCCAATTTATATGAGTCTATCGTTTCTTCCAGTTTATGGTTAAAAGATTCTCTGCTGCCGCAGTCCTTCAGGGAAACACATTCTGCACTGATCCCCGCTTTTGCCGCCCTCTCGAGGGCATAGGCCTTTTTATTGTTGCTGATAACCACTTCTATCGAGGCATTCTTTATCCTGCCCTCCGCCACCGCATCCATAACCGACTGCAGGTTTGTCCCTCCGCCGGATACAAGTACACCGACTCTTAGCATAGGGTAATGCCCTTTTCACCTGCCTTGGTCTCACCAATTACAAATGCTTTCTCACCAGCACGTCCAATGGCCGCGACTGCTGCGTCCACATCCGCAGGTGCAACAGACATTACCATACCAATTCCCATGTTATAGGTATTGTACATGGCTTCCATCGGAACATCTCCGTCAACGGAAAGCATCCTGAAAATAGCCGGTATTTCATAGCTGTTTTTGTTGATCACTGCGTGGATTCCTTCGGGAAGCATTCTTGGCACATTCTCATGGAAGCCGCCGCCCGTTATATGGCTGAAGCCGCCTGCCCTGATGCCTGCCGCCTTCAGTTCCTTCAGGGAATTCACATATATTTTCGTTGGGGTGAGAAGCTCTTCCCCAAGAGTTTTGCCTAATGATTCATAGCGCGTGGATAAAGCTTCATGTGTCATGTTGAACACCTGTCTAACCAGCGAAAAGCCGTTGCTGTGAACGCCGGAAGAAGCAATGCCGATCAATACTTCTCCCGGTTTAATATTTTCTCCGGTAACGATATCTTTTTCATCTACGATTCCGACGGAAAATCCAGCCAGATCATATTCATCTACCGGATAGAAGCCTGGCATCTCTGCGGTTTCTCCCCCGATCAGGGATGCTCCGCTCTGCCTGCAGCCTTCTGCAATTCCGCTGACGATCTGCTCGATTTTTGCCGGCTCATTCCTTCCGCAGGCGATATAATCCAAAAAGAAAAGAGGTTCTGCCCCGCAACATATAACATCATTGACGCACATGGCCACGCAATCGATTCCCACCGTATCGTGTTTATCCATGATAAAGGCCAGTTTCAGTTTGGTTCCTACTCCATCGTTACCTGAAACCAGTGTTGGTTTTTCCATGTTTTTAAAATTTGCTATAGAAAAAGCACCTGCAAACCCTCCGATACCTGACAACACCTCAGGCCTTCTGGTTGCTTCGATATGTTTTTTAATCAGTTCTACTGACTGATATCCAGCCTTAATGTCGACTCCTGCCATCTTGTAATCCATGTTATCCTCCTACATGCGCTCTAAATAAGCCTTGTATCCTATTTCATTTAATTTGTCTGCTTTTTTGACGACTTTTTCCTTCTGGTCCGCTGAATATTTCCTCAGTTTCTCCAGAAGTGCTTCATCCGACACTGCAAGAATTCTTGCAGCTAAAAGGGCTGCATTGGCTGCTCCGTTGATTGCCATAGTCGCAACCGGAATCCCGCTTGGCATCTGTACTATGGAATACAGAGAGTCAACTCCTCCTAAAGATTTAGTGTGGATAGGCACCCCTATTACCGGCAAGGGAAAAATAGCTGCCGTCATGCCTGGAAGATGTGCCGCGCCGCCTGCGCCTGCAATTATTACTTTTATGCCTTTTTCTACTGCGCTTCCCGCATAATCATAGAATATATCCGGCATTCTGTGGGCCGAAATAACTGTCATATCATACGAAACTCCTAATTCATCAAGCACCTGTGCAGCCTTGCTCATTATTTCCAAATCCGAATCACTGCCCATAACAATTCCAACTTTAGCCATTACAAAATCTCCTTTTTTTATATACAAATTCATTGTACTAACAATACTTTCCGCAGTCAAGAGAACTGATTAAATTAAGATGCATACTAGACACCAATCAGATAGATGAACAATATGCAAAACCAAACTGCGGTGCTCAGGACCGTGCCCACATAGGAAAACAGATGGAAGACGTCCTCGTTTTTGAAGCTCTTCATTCCTACAACGAATCCGGCCAGTCCGATAACAAAGGCAAAAAAGCCGAGCAGGCCGATCCCGATCCCGGCTCCGCCTCTCTCTCCGAAAGATATCGATACGGCCAGGACAACAAGAAAAATTGCAACAAGTGCCATTCCTGTTGATACGATCCCGGGAATGGAATGTTTTTTGTCTGTAAATTTATAATGCCGCTTGTTCTTTGCTTTATTTTCTTTCATCCTGCCGTCTTTCTCCTGTAAGAAATTTTTCTATAAACCAGAAATATCAAATATCCGATGCATCCCCCAATAGTGTTCATCAACAAATCATCCACATCAAAGCATCCGATTTTAAGGATAAGCTGGACTGCCTCTACGAGCAGGCTGAATCCAAAAGCCATGAATGCGACGAAAAGGAATCCCCTTTTTTGGATGGATATGACCGGGACCAGCAAACCAAAAGGAATAAAGACCAGGATATTACCTGCAATATTCAGAACGACCGCATACAGCCCCAGGGTACCCACGTTGGATAGAAATCTGTTTATTTCCTTAAACAGAACAAGATTATATCTGTATCCCTGGCTTGCAACGGTTCTTCCCATGGCCTCTGAAAAAAACAGAAAATAAATTGCCACAAACAGATATAAAACAAATAATGAACGGCTAAGTATTTTCAGCCGTCTGACATTTCCAATCACATGCATTCCTCTAATTTTCCAAAACACCATATTCGATATAATACTCGTCTATTCTGTGTTTCAATTCATCGTCAATAATTATTTTCCCATTATACTCTCTATTGTATAAATGTTCAATGACCTCAGACATAGTGACGATGGCGGTTGTTTTCAATCCGTAGGTGTTCCCGATTTCATCCAATGCGCTTTTATCCGTGGTGCCTCTCTCCATTCTGTCAACAGATACCACAAGACCCTTTACCTTTGCCCCTCCCTGGGCTGCAATAATAGGAAGCGTTTCACGGATGGATGTTCCTGCTGTGGTAACATCCTCAATGATTACAACTTCATCCTCCGGAGTCATCGGACTGCCCAGAAGAATTCCGGTATCGCCGTGATCTTTGACCTCCTTACGGTTCGCACAGTATTTGATTTCTTTCCCATACATTCTGCTTATTGCCATGGTCGAAGCGACGGCCAGGGGTATCCCTTTATACGCAGGACCGAAAAGTATGGTGAAATCCAGGCCAAACGCCGCCTCAATTGCCTTGGCATAATACTCGCCCAATTTTATCAGCTGTCCTCCGCTTCTATAAAATCCGGTGTTGATAAAAAATGGAGTCCTGCGTCCGCTTTTTGTTACAAAGTCCCCGAATTTCAGGACTCCGCAATCTACCATGAATTCAATAAATTCTTTCTTGTACTGTTCCATATTTCCTCCTTAACATACCGTTCCAATCAGGCTGTTTATATCAGATATTCCTTTTTTCTCCAGGAATCTTTCGATTCCTTCTATGCATTTTTCCATACTTGCCGGGTTTACAAAGTTGGAGGTTCCCACCTCCACGGCTGTTGCTCCTGCCAGAATGAATTCCAGGGCATCTTCCGCATTCCGGATTCCCCCCACGCCGATAATAGGCAGTTTTACAGCATTCGCTGTCTGATATACCATATTCAATGCAACCGGTTTGATAGCCGGTCCTGACAGACCTCCTGTGCGGTTGGCCAGGGCAAACCGTCCCGTATGTATGTCAATTTTCGTTCCAATCAGAGTATTTATCAGGGAAAGTGCATCCGCACCGCCACATTCTGCCGCCTTCGCCATCTCCCGGATATCTGTTACATTCGGACTCAGTTTGATGATTATTGGCTGTTTTGCCTTTTTTTTGATTTCCGAAGTAATCTCCATCGCTGAAGCGGGATTCTGTCCGAATGCGATTCCGCCTTCTTTTACGTTTGGACAGGAAATGTTGATTTCCAGAAGATCAACAGCCTCATCGCCAAGTCTTTCCACAACTTCAATGTAATCACTTATGGATTTCCCCACGACATTCACAATGATTTTTGTGTCAAACTGTTTCAGAAATACCAGATCTCTCTCTATAAAAGTATCTATCCCTGGATTCTGCAGCCCTATTGCGTTGAGCATGCCGCCATAGGTCTCCGCTATTCTTGGTGTAGGGTTGCCTTCCCACGGAATGTTTGAAACGCCCTTGGTAACGACTGCTCCCAGCCTGTTCAGATCTATCAGACCACAGAATTCTTTTCCCGATCCAAAGGTACCGGATGCGGGCATTACAGGATTTTTCAGTTCGACCCCTGCAATATTAACCTTTGTATTTATCATAGCAGCACCTCATTCGAGTCAAATACCGGACCTTCCTTGCATATCCTTTTGTTATGTACCTTTGTGTATGGGTCTGTTTCCCTGGATTTACAAGTGCACGCCAGGCACGCCCCAATTCCACACGCCATTTTTTCTTCCATGGAAATCTGAAGTTCCACCTGCAGAGGTCCAAAATGATTTTTCAGTGCTCTTAACATCGGGTGAGGACCGCAGGCGTAAACGACGTCTGCTTCCAATCCGCTCTGATTGATGACATCCAGCACGTTTCCTTTTGTTCCCTTGCTTCCATCCTCTGTAGCAACGAGTACTCTGCTGTACTTGGACAGCTCTGCAGTCAGATAGGTCTCATCTCTGAATCCCACTACGGTCACAGCCTCCCGCCCCGTTGTCTGCTTAATCTGCTTTGCAAGTTCCAGAAGAATCGGAATTCCAGTACCTCCCCCCACAAGCAGGGCTTTTTTGCCATCCAGTGAAAATCCGTTCCCCAGAGGTCCCATGACTTCCATGAATTCACCAGGCCTATAGGTGGTAAATTCTTCTGTTCCTCCTCCGACTACCTTGTATACGAAGGAAACTTCGTTTTTCTCTTTATCGATTTCCGATATGCCGAAGGGCCTTGGCAACAGCCTGGAACCATCCCTGCAGTATACTGTAACGAACTGTCCCGGTTTTCCGTTCTGTGCCATGGTGACGCTTTGGAAGCTTATCCGGTATATATCGCTGGTGATTTTTACCTGACTGGTAATCAGTACGGATTCGCGTTTATACTCCATTATATCCTCCATCTAAAATACGCTCTTTATATCATTTATCATATCGATTACTGCCTGCCTTGACGCATCTGCGTAATTCTCTTCCCCAAATTCGGCATATTTCTCGTTTTTATATGCCGCTATAATGCCCCTGGAAGAGTTGACGATGGCTCCCAGTCCATCCTCATTAAAGCACGGCTTCAAATCTGCTGCGGTACCTCCCTGAGCTCCATATCCGGGTACCAGGAAATAAGTCTTTGGCATCAGTTTCCGAAGGGTCACTGCCATCTGGGGATACGTTGCTCCAACGACTGCGCCCACATAGCTGTATTCATTCCCCATGTGTTCTTCGCCCCATTTCGACACCTGTTCTCCTACAATTTCATACAAAGGCCTTCCGTCAACAAGCCTGTCCTGAAATTCTCCGCTGGATTTGTTGGAGGTCTTGACAAGGATAAACATACCAGTGTTTTCCTCCTTGGCCACATCCAGGAAGGGTTTGATTCCATCCGTTCCGAAATAAGGATTTATGGTGGCAAAATCCTCGTCAAAGGCTCTGAATTCATTGCTTCCTATTTTTATCCTGCCTATATGGGCTGTGGCGTACGCCTGAGAAGTGCTTCCAATGTCGCCTCTTTTTACGTCGCCAATAATAACAAGGCCTTTGCTTCTTGCATAGTCAATCGTCTTCTGATAGGACAAAAGCCCCGGCAGACCAAACTGCTCATACATTGCAATCTGAGGTTTCACGGCGGGAATCAGGTCATAAGTTGTGTCAATAATATTTTTATTGAATTCCCAAGCGGCCCAGGCAGCACCTTCCAAGGTTTCCCCAAATTCTTCATATGCTTTCTCTTTCACCTGCTCCGGTATATAATCCAGCATAGGATCCAGGCCAACCACAATGGGTGCCTGCGTTTCCTTTATCTTTTCAATTAGCTTATTTATCATGATTTACCTCCTGACCATCCTGGTCCTCATATACGAATTTTCCCTGGGCAATGGTGAATTTCACCCTGCCTGAAACCTTCTTGCCGTTAAAAGGCGTATTTCTGCCCTTGGATACGAACCTATCCGCGTCGATTATATATTCCTCGTTCGGATCTATTATGGTTATGTCTGCCACTTCACCCGGACGAAGGCTTCCTCTGTCGATTCCAAGAATACGTGCGGGATTATAGCTCATTGTTTCTGCCATCTGCATCGGTGTCAAAATTCCGGGCTTAACCAGATTTGTGATTGTCAGGGTTACGGCTGTCTCAAGTCCTACGATTCCGAAAGGAGCGGTTAAAAATGGCTGTGCCTTTTCTTCCATTGAATGCGGGGCGTGATCTGTTGCGATTACATCTGCAAGGGAATTTTTCAGTCCATTTATGAGTGCCTGCTTATCCTTTTCCGTTCTTAGGGGCGGGTTCATCTTAAAGTTTGTATCCATATCTTCAATATCATTCTCTGTCAGACTGAAATGATGGGGGCATACTTCTGCGGTCACAGTCAGTCCGTTTTCTTTTGCCTGGGCCAAAAGCTCCATACTTCCTTCCGTCGAACAATGGCACAGATGCAGCTTCACGCCTGTGCTGCGTGCCAATTCTATGTCCCTGCGGACAATCACATCCTCAACCTGGTTCGTGATGCCCGGAAGTCCCAGCAGCTCTGCTTTTTTCCCTGCATTCATTACCCCGCCGGCCACCAGGTCTCTGTCTTCACAATGGGCAAAAACAGGTATTCCCGCTTCAACCGCCGCCTCCATGGCTTTTCTGTACATCCCGGTGTCCATTACTGATTTACCGTCCTCGCTAATTGCGCAAATGCCGGCTTCTCTCATTCCTTTTATATCTGCAAGCTCTTTGCCAAGCTGTCCGACGGTGATAGCTCCTACAGGCAGAACATTTATACCAGATACCAGAGACGCCTTTTCCTTGATCCATTCCACTGTTTCCCTGGAATCCGTAACCGGGCTGGTGTTTGGCATGGCACATATAGTTGTGAATCCTCCCGCAGCCGCAGCCGCAGTGCCGCTTTCAATCGTTTCCTTATATTCAAAACCCGGTTCCCGCAGATGAACGTGCAGGTCAATCAATCCGGGCAAAACAAAACAACCGTCAGCATGAATGATTCTGTCTGCTTCCTGATTCAGGACAGGGCCAACGGCAACAATCCTGTCATCCTTCAACAGCAGATCCGTTACCATGTCTGTTCCGGTTGCCGGGTCAATAACTCTTCCATTTTTTATAATAATTTTCACGGTATTTCTCACCTTTCCAAATAAGGTTCCGATAAGGCCTCGCGTTATTATATCAGAATCAAAATCGTGTTTCAAGATAGATTTCGGTTAAATCCCATTTCGGTAGATATAGACAATTTTGAAAACGTTGTGTACGCAACCTTGTTCATATTTAGTATATGCTATAATCATAAAAACAAGCGTCATACGAAAGGGGATATTATTATGAGTCAGATTTATTTAAAAAACATACCACACGAATCCATTTTTGAGCTGGTTGGACAGGTGCAGACAATTCCCGGTCAGATTGTGAGCAAAACATTGGCACAGAACAGTGCGGTAAGCATAACCTTGTTCGCTTTTGGCAAAGGCGAGGAAATCGGCACTCACGATTCTGACGGAGATGCCATGGTCAGTGTCCTGGAAGGAACCGGCAAGTTTATTGTAGATGGGCATGAATACATTTTAAAAACAGGCCAGTCCCTTGTCATGCCTGCAAATAAGCCGCATTCCGTTTACGGGGAAGAAGATTTCAAAATGATTCTCACAGTGATTTTCCCTTCTTCCAAATAGCTTATTTATTTGACATTTTTGTATAATAGAGTAGAATAAAGATATGCTGAAAGGAGGATTATTATGTTAGATAAAACCGTTTCATCGTTGCTCAACAGCCAGATTAACAAAGAATTTTACTCAGCTTACCTTTATCTGGATTTTGCCAGCTACTATGGAGGAAAAGGTCTGAAAGGTTTTGCCAGCTGGTATAAAATCCAGGCGCAGGAAGAGCGTGACCATGCACTTCTTTTTATGCAATATCTTCAGAACAACAGCGAAAAAGTAGTTTTGGAAGCTATTGACAAACCGGATACTGATTTTTCGGATTTGATCGGTCCGCTGAAAGCCGGACTGGAACATGAAGAATATGTGACCGGCCTGATTCATGCCATTTATGACGTGGCATTTTCCGTAAAGGACTTCCGAACAATGCAGTTTTTAGAATGGTTTATAAAGGAACAGGGCGAAGAAGAAACAAATGCCAATGACAATATCTCCAAAATGGAACTGTTCGGCAGTGATCCGAAGGGTCTGTATATGCTGGATAACGAATTGGCAACCCGGGTGTATGCTCCTCCATCCCTGGTATTATAAGATAAATCACAGCCGTCTATCCCTCAGGGACCAGACGGCTGTTTCGTTGTATTTCAGTGGATAGATTCTCTGTTTTTCCTGTAATAGAGCGCTCCTGCTGCCAGCACAGCCAGGCAGATCAGCACATAATAAGGAAACAGGGGATGGGTTATGCTGCCCGTCAGGATAATAAACGAACCCACAATGGCTAGGCAGGGGATGATATATCCCTTAAAAACACCCTTGATTTCCCTTTTCCTGGCCAGACGGATAACCGCCACATAAAGAACCACATATATAAGGTAACTGATGCAGATGGCTATTTCCGACACGTCTCCCTTCATGCCCATGGATTGGGTGATATAGTTGATTACCAGCCAGAACAGAGAAAGCAAAAAGGCAGTTATTGCAGAATTCAAAGGCATGGCGTTGACGCCTGTTTCTAACTTTTTCATTTTTTTGCTGCCCGGAATCATCCCTCTTATGGCCAGGGAATAAGGCATACGTATGAATCCCAGAACCAGGCCATTCACTGTACCTATGACTGAAACGATTACAAAAATCAGGATCATCTTTGCCCCAAAATCTCCGAATATCCTTGTGGAGGCAAGAAACACGCTGTCATTCCCCTCCGCCATGATGGTTTCTGTTCCTACCAGTGAAGAGATTCCAACAAAGTAAAGCAGATACACCACAAGTATGACCAAAGGGGCAACGGTAAGGGCAATCGGGAAATTGCGCTTGCTGTTTTTAATTTCATGGCCGATGGATGTAGAAACAATCCATCCATCCAATGAAAAGGCAATCGGGGCAAACGCCGTCATCCATCCTGCCGTACGGGTGGCTTCCTTAAAAGCTTCTGCATCGGCGGCCATCATTCCACCCGGATTGCCGAACACAAGGCCCAGAACCGCAATCAGCAGCAACGGGATCAGTTTTATGAACATGGTCGCATTCTGAAATATTCCTCCCAGCCTTGCGGAAAGGGTATTGACCACAAAAAGGAATACCAGAACAAAAAATCCTACAATGGTGAATTTAAATACTGTACCTTCCCACCCAAAAAGCTGGCAGATATAGATACCAGTCACCCAGGACACTACCGCGCACAGCGCCGGCAGATACAGCAGTACCTGAAACCAGCCAAAGGCACAGGCCGCCCCCATCCCTACAAAATCTTCCGCATAGGTGACAATCCCCCCCGGCCTGTCGGTACGCATCGCCAGCTGAGAAATGGTAAGGGATCCAAAAATTATAGCAAAGGCCGCTATGCAGAAAACGATGATCCCAAGAATGGTGCTGCCACCTGTATATACAAGGATGTCGTCGGCCTTAAAGAATATTCCGGATCCGATTACAATGCCGGTGATCATGGTGATTGCAGTCAATAAGCCATAATGTCTTTTCTGCATATAGTCTCCTTATCAGCATCTATTGTTTTTTTGCAGCCAGTTTGCGGTATCAGCCAGCGTTTCTTGGAAAGGTCTCACCTTATATCCAAGTTCTCTGTCCGCTTTTTCGTGTGAAAAATTGGAATTGCTGGTAATCGTATATAGGGAATACGCTGTATATAGTGGTGTGCTTTTTCGGAAACGGTAATACAGCTCAGCCAGAGGCGCCGTCGCACGGGCAATCTGCATAGGTATCACAATCCGGATTTTCTTTTTTCCGGATATATCTGAGAGCATATCCAATATCTCTGTCACTTTATAATACCGGTTGGATAGTATGTAGCATTCCCCGGCTTTTCCATTCAGACAGCAGGAAAGGATCCCGGCGGCCACGTCTCTGACGTCCACAAAATCGTATCCTCCGGTCGTTCCGGCCACAAGTCTCCCTTTGTAAAAATCCAGAACCAATTGTGTCAGGTGCCCCGCACCGTTATCATATGGCCCGCAGATGCCTGATGGATGAACCACTGATGCGTTCAGCCCTCTTTTAGCCGCTTCCAACACGTACTTCGTCGCTGCCGCTTTTGTCTTTGCATAAAGCCCTTTTACGTTTCCAGGTTCAAAATCCTTAACTTCCGTAATCTCTTCCCGTCCGGGCAATTCCGGAATTGCATGCACTGAGCTGACATAAACCAGCTTGCTTACCCGGTGTTTCATACAGAGCCTGACGATGTTTCTGGTGCCATGTACATTTACATCAATGACATCCTTCAGATATCCTGAGGCTATGGAAACAATTCCGGCACAATGAATCAGTACCGAATCCGTCTTCGGCCCAACAATAAAGAAACCTTCCAGAGAATCAACATCTCGGACATCACCTGCAAAAATTTCGACGTTATCTGGAAAGCACAGAGTTTCCCTGTCGCATGGCAACACCAAAGCCCGTACCTCCGCTCCTTTTTCTGACAAAATCCGGACTAGAGTATAGCCTAAATGTCCTGCCGCACCTGTGATAAGATATTTTATCCCCATAAATTATCCCTGCTTTCTTATATGCAGATATTACCATATTTCAGGTGAAATTGCACTCATAAAAGTGTATAATAAAAGCATAACAAAAAACCGGATTGGAGGACTTCTTATGAAATTGACATTTATTGGTGCGGCACATGAAGTAACCGGCAGCTGCTATTACCTGGAAGCTTGTGGAAAGAAAATCTTAGTTGACTGCGGTATGGAACAGGGTATGGATTTCTACGTCAATCAAAACCTTCCCGTTCCTGAATCTGAAATCGATGCTGTTCTTCTTACACACGCCCATATTGACCATTCGGGCAACCTGCCTCTGTTGTATAAAAAAGGTTTCCGCGGCAAAGTTTATGCAACCGGTGCAACCTATGATTTATGTGAAATCATGCTTCGGGACAGTGCCCATATCCAGATGACAGAGGCTGAATGGAAGAACCGCAAGCGGAAGCGCTCCGGAGACACTTTTGTTGAACCGGCCTATACCGATGAAGATGCCAGGGAAGTAGTCAGGCTGTTCGTATCTGTATCATATAAAGAGATTGTTTCGCCCTTCGAGGGAATAAAAGTCTGCTACAATGACGCCGGCCACCTCTTAGGTTCCTCCAGTATTGAAGTCTGGATTACAGAGGCCGATGTCACCAAGAAAATCGTGTTTTCCGGAGATATCGGAAATATCCACAAACCCCTCCTAAAAAGACCTCAGTACATCGAGGAGGCCGATTATGTGGTTATGGAATCCACCTACGGGGATAGAAAACACGTAAAAAATCCCGACTATGTAGCAGAGCTCAGCAAAATCATACAGACAACCTTTGACCGGGGCGGAAACGTGGTAATCCCCTCTTTTGCCGTCGGAAGGACTCAGGAACTTCTGTATTTCATCCACCAGATCAAGGATGCGCAGCTGGTGAAGGGATATGGGGATTTCAAGGTTTATGTAGACAGCCCGCTGGCAAATGAGGCAACTCGAATTTATGAAGAAAATATGTTCGGTTATTTTGATCAGGCGACTCTGGACATAATACGTTCCGGAGAAAATCCCATCGCCTTCAAAGGTCTCATTACATCCATAACAACGGCGGACTCCATGGCCATCAACATGGATAATGATCCCAAGGTCATTATTTCCGCCAGCGGCATGTGCGAAGCAGGAAGGATACGGCACCACCTGAAACATAACCTGTGGCGAAAGGAATCTACAATCCTCTTTGTAGGCCATCAGGCCGGCGGCACCCTGGGACGCATGATTCTGGACGGCGTCCCTCAAGTAAAGCTTTTTGGCGAGCTGATTAAAATCAATGCAGAGATTCGCACCCTCGCCGGCATAAGCAGTCATGCTGACATGGAGTGTCTCATATTCTGGCTGAGAAAATTCAAAGTAAAGCCTCAAAAGGTATTCGTTGTCCACGGAGAAGGAAATGTAGTCGAATCCTTTTCCGAACTTCTGAGGTCCGAATACGGCTATGATGTTTATGCCCCTTACAGTGGAGCCATTTACGACCTTGCGGCAGATGCCGTGCTGAAGGAAGGCACAGCCATAGAACTCATTAAGGGCGAACACGGCGACAAAAAAGCCGAATCGCGGCAAAGAACGGATTCTGTTTTCGAGCACCTGGTAACAGCCGGCCGTCGGCTATCCGAAGTAATACAAACCAACAGAGACGGGGCCAATAAGGATCTGTCCAGATTTGAAAGGCAGATTCTGGATCTGATAGACCAATGGGAACGTTAATTATGAAAGTTTTAATCTGATTTTAATCTAACCCACCCCTTTGTTTAATCCAGGACTGTTAATATGGGCTCATCAGATAACACGGATCAAACAAGGAGGACTATAAAATGAATCAGTTTGAAAAGGTTGAAAAATTAAGGGAAAAGGCTGACGTCACATATGAGGAAGCGAGAGCAGCCCTGGACGCTTGTAACTGGGACATGCTGGATGCAATCGTTTATCTTGAAAAACTGGGTAAGGTTCATGGTTTTCAGAGTACCAGGCACACCACTCATTACGAAGAGCCAGAACACTTTGAGCAGACCGCGTCCCAGTATACGGAAGAAAAATCCTCGTTTAAAAACACCGTAAAGAAGTTTTTCAAATGGTGCTCAAAAATGATAAAGAAAGGGAACGAACATCATTTCGACGTCAAACGGAAAGGTGAAGGCCTTATCAGCATTCCAATCACAATTCTGGTCGTTCTGATATTAGTGGCATTCTGGGCGGTCATCATACTTCTGATTGTAGGCTTGTTCTTTGGTTGCCACTACAGTCTGCGGGGACCGGACATTAAAACCGACACAATAAATAATGCCATGGGAAAAGCATCCGCAGCGGCCGAAAACATCAAAAACGACATCAAAAATAATTTCAACGAATAATATGGTTCTGAATGCGCAGTCTTTTAGGCTGCGCCAGAACTTTTTTACTGGGAGGAACCATCGTGGCTGTAAATATACTGATTGTGGAAGACGAGGAAAAAATCGCGAGATTTATCGAATTGGAGCTGGTTCATGAAGGATATATGGTTTCCAAGGCGAATAACGGCAGGGTGGGACTGGAGCTTGCCACAAACAGCCGTTTCGATCTGGTGCTTCTGGACGTCATGCTCCCAGAACTGAGTGGACTGGAAGTACTCCGCCGGTTGCGGAAGACTACGGACATGCCGGTCATAATGCTGACTGCCCGGGACGCTGTAATGGACAAAGTATCCGGCCTCGATGCCGGAGCGGACGATTATATAACCAAACCCTTTGCCATTGAAGAGCTTCTCGCAAGAATCCGTGCAGCCCTTAAGAAGCGCAGCGGTATGGCTGACAAATCAAGGACATGCTGCTCTTTCGGAAATCTTATCCTGGATGCTGCCGCCTACAATGTTACGTGCGACGGAAATGATATTGAACTGACCCACAGAGAATTTGAGCTGCTCAAAATTCTTCTCGAAAACAAGAACATAGTCCTCTCAAGAGATACCCTGATGGAAAAAGTGTGCGGATATGACTATATGGGTGAAACAAATCTGATAGATGTATATATCCGATACATCCGATCGAAAATAGACGACCGTTTTGGAATAAAAATGATCCATACCGTAAGAGGCGTTGGGTATGTTATAAAGGATGAACAATAATATGAACGAAAGCAAGCGAATGTCTTCCACGGCAAGAAAGCTGAATTTATCCTGGACAGGAAAATTATTTTTTATTTTTCTGTCCCTTGATGTCATTCTTCTGGTTATGGCGGCTGCGGGGTGGTGCTACAATATTGAGGTTTCCGGATTTGGTGGTTTTTTTCTGAATGCACACAGAAGCATTCGGACTTCGGTCAATTCCGATATTCTGTACATTGTGTCCATCGACGGGGGCGAAAGCATCCAGACCGATGCTTCCGTTTTTCTTTGGACACTGATGAATACTGCAGTCATTCTCGGAGTCATACAGCTCCTCATACTATCAGATTCTTTCCTATCCGGCACCCGAAGAATCCGCCGCAAACTGAAACCACTGCAGGACATTGCTCAAAAGGCCGAGGTCCTCAGCAGCGCGGTATTTGATGAAAATAAATTTCACCACTTGGAGGAAACCATCTCGAACCTGATTCCCGAAGAAACAGATGTGAAAATCCAGACGGGCGACAAAGATCTGCAGGGAATCGAAATCGCGCTCAACAACCTGCTGGATCGTATGAGGGATTCCTATCGGCAGCAGGCCCGGTTCGTTTCTGATGCTTCTCACGAATTGAGGACTCCCATTGCCGTCATAAAGGGTTATGTTGATATGCTTGACAGATGGGGCAAACAGGACGCAACCGTCATGGAAGAATCCATTCAAGCCCTGAAACAGGAATCGGAGCACATGAACAAGCTGGTTGAACAGCTGCTTTTTCTGGCCAGAGGAGACAGCGGACGCAACAAGATGACTTTTAAGACCTTTCCTCTTTCGGATATGATAAAAGAAGTATACGAAGAATCCGTCATGATAGATCCCGTTCATAAGTATGAGTTTGCAGAATCAGAAGTCATTATGGTTTATGGAGACTTTGAGATGCTTAAGCAGACGGCAAGAATACTGATAGATAATGCAGTGAAATATACAAAAGAAAATGATACCATCTCCATAAGGACTGGTATCAACCAAAGAAAAGAGCCATATTTTTATGTTCAGGACAACGGAATCGGTATGTGTGAAGCAGACGTAACCCATATGTTCGAGCGGTTCTATCGCGCCGACAGTGCCCGCAGCAATTACAGGGGCGGAACAGGTCTGGGACTTTCCATTGCAAAATGGATCGTTGACAGACACAAAGGCTACTTTGAGATTTTATCCAGGAAGGATATAGGAACCCGTATTTCCGTGGTTCTTAATTCCTCTCCGCAGTGACATCTCCATAATCGGCTCCCGCCGCTCTGCAGAAATCTGTCGGACGCAGCCGCAGCTGTGCCCCTAATTTCCCGGCACTGATATAAATCTGATCCTGCCGTTCTGCCAGACCGCTGATAATGGTTTTGAATTGTTTTTTCATTCCGATTGCCGTGCATCCTCCTCGCACATATCCGGTGACTGCTGTAAGATCCTTTAAGGGAAGCATGGAAATTGACTTTTCACCTGCCGCTTTGGCGGCTTTTTTCATATCCAGCTCCTCTTCCACCGGGATTACGAACACGAAGTAGTCCTTACTATTTCCGACCGTCACCAACGTTTTGAAAACCTGTTCGTGCGGAAGATTAAGCATATCGGCAGTTTCCAAACCATCCATGAATTCATTGCAATCATAGGAATAATGCGTGAATCCGATTCTCATTTTTTCCAGGATGCGCATTGCGTTCGTTTTAGTTTCCTTCTCTCTGCCCAATATCCTATCCTCACTTGATCAACTCATAAAGTTTTGCAACTGTTTCAACTATATAGCTTACATTTTCAGCTTCAAATTCTTCCCGACAGCCATACCCATAGAGAACGCCAATGGAATCTATCCCATTCTTCCTGGCTCCAATGATGTCGTGTTTTCTGTCTCCGATCATCACTGTCTTTTCTTTCTCCGTAATGCCGGCAGACGAAAGCGCATAAGCAATGACCTCAGCCTTATTCACTCTGGTTTCATATAAAGTGCTTCCGGCAATAACATCAAAAAAAGCGGACAGTTTGAAATATTCCAGAATTTTCACTGAGAAGGGTTCCGGCTTTGAAGTAGCCACCAGAAGGTGTCGTCCGCTTTCCTTAAGCTTGTGCAGCATCTCTTCTACCCCATCGTAGACCGTGTTCTCGAACATGCCTTTCCGGGTAAAATATTCTCTGTAATATTTCGTAGCCAGCCTGGCTTCTTCCAGGCTGAAACTATAATATTCCATAAATGCATCAACCAGAGGCGGACCGACAAATCTGTTCAACTCAGCTTTATCGGTCACATTTATCTGAAATTTATCTAAGGCATAGGCAACGGAATTTGTTATACCCTTTCCGGAATCCGTCAGCGTACCATCCAGGTCAAACAAAAGATACTCATATTTCATTGGTTCTTCCTCGCATTTTATTTGATATTCCAGAGGAATCTCAACGGGATCCCCTCCGGCCATTCGTACGTCCTTCACTTTTTACCTTTGTCCTGCTCTGGTTTTTTTTACCATTCTGGACCTTCGGTTTTTGAATATTAGATTTCTTTTGAATTTCCCGCGGGCGAATCAGACATTTTTTGTCGAATCCGATCAGGTCAGCCCGGTCAGCCAATGTCAGGGCTTCCTTTACAAGATCATAGTTCTTTGGATTCCTGTACTGAATCAGTGCCCTCTGCATCGCCTTTTCATGGGATGAAAAGGGAACATAAACCGGCTGCATCGTTCGTGGATCCAAACCTGTGTAATACATACAGGTGGACATGGTGCCGGGTGTAGGATAAAAGTCCTGAACCTGCTCGGGCATATACCCTAAATCCCTCAGATATTCAGCCAGAGCAACGGCCTCCTTCCATGTGGATCCCGGATGTGAGGAGATCAGGTACGGAACCACAAACTGATTCTTCCCTAATTTTTCATTAGTTTTCTTGAACTTTCTAATAAATTCCTCATATACTGAATGTTTCGGTTTCCCCATGTAGGACAGCACCTTGTCGCTGATATGTTCCGGTGCCACCTTCAGCTGGCCGCTTACATGATGTTCACATAACTCGTTCATGAAAGTATCATCTTTATCATTCACCAGGTAGTCAAACCGGATTCCGGAACGGATAAATACCTTCTTGACTTTCGGGATTTCCCGCAACTTCCGTAACAGGGAAAGATAGTCCTTATGGTCTGTCCGCAGATTTGCGCAAGGGGATGGATACAGGCATTGTTTATCTACACATGCCCCTTTCTTCAGCTGTTTTTCACAGGCCGGATGACGGAAATTGGCTGTAGGACCACCCACATCATGGATATATCCTTTAAAATCCTTATCTTCTGTTAAAAGTCTTGCTTCCTCCATTATGGATTCATGACTCCGAGTCTGAATGATTCTTCCCTGGTGAAAGGTAAGCGCACAGAAATTGCAGCCGCCGAAGCAGCCCCTGTTGCTGACCAGGCTGAACTTCAATTCATTAAAAGCAGGTATTCCACCCAGTTTTTCATATGAAGGATGGTATGCCCTCATAAACGGAAGGGAATACACCCAGTCCATTTTCTGTTGGTCAAGCGGTTTAGCCGGAGGATTCTGGACGATATACTCGTCCTCTTTGTACTGTTCCACCAGCCTTTTGCCGGAGTATGGATCTGTATTCCTGTATTGGATCAGGAAACTTCTGGCGAACTCTTCTTTGCTCTCCCGGATGGCCTGGAAGGATGGAAGCACAACTGCATCATATACGGACGACAGATCCTTAGCCTTATATACGGTTCCATTTATAAAGGTAATATCACGGATGGAAAGACCGCTGTCTAACGAATCTGCAATCTCCACAATGGAATCTTCCCCCATGCCATAGGAAATAAGATCGGCTTTTGAATCGATCAGGATCGAATGCTTCACCTTGTTGCTCCAATAATCGTAATGCCCCATTCTTCTAAGGCTGGCCTCAATGCCTCCGATTATAATCGGAGTGTTTTTATAGGCTTTACGTATTAAACTGCAATAAACCACCGTTGCCCGGTCAGGCCGCTTGCCCATTTCTCCGCCCGGCGTATAGGCATCCTGTTTTCTTTTCTTTTTTGCAACCGTATAATGATTGACCATTGTATCCATGTTTCCAGCCGAAACCAAAAATCCCAGCCGGGGTTTCCCGAGGATGGCAATACTGGTACTGTCATTCCAATCCGGTTGGGAAATTATTCCCACTTTATATCCGTGCCTTTCCAGAACCCTGCTTATGATGGCGGGTCCAAAGGAATGGTGGTCAACATATGCGTCTCCTGTAACATATACAAAATCGCACTGTTCCCATCCACGTTTTTCCATGTCGTCTCTGTTTATTGGTAAAAAATCATTATTCATTCCTTAATTTCCTTCACTGAATGGGTTTTTCCGCAGAGCCGCCGCATGCAGGAATGGATATTCTTCCTGCAGATATCCCATATATTTTATCCATTCAAGTATCAGCGCCGAGTATGCCCTTTTTATATCATTTTCTATGTGGGCAATATCCGCTTCCCCGAGCTCTTTACAGTCACCTCTTGTTTTAAGTTCATCATTCACGTGAAAAACCGCCCAAAGCATATCCGTAAAGGAATCATGTTCAAGGAGATTGTCATTGCCGAGCATGTCCAGCGTATAACCGCTATATTTACTCAGCACCACCGAAAGCTTCTGCAGACACTCCGCATCGGCCTGAATGTCCAACCTGACCTCTCTGGCTGACTTGACCAGAGAGGTCAGGTTTTTCCTGCTTATTTCTTTCCCCTGTATGATTTCCACAAGTTTCGCATTATTCCGGTTGAATGCTGACATACCGGCCAGAATGGAGATTCCCGCTTCTACAAAAAAGGCACTGATGATGACGTTGATTTTTTTGACTTTTTTTCGCTTTTCCATAATGCTTAGCACCCGGTTGATAATAAGCGTTACCATGAGTACCTGAATAGGTACAAAGGCAAGGTCCTGGAGAAAATAAAATACTGTATTATCCGTCTGGTGAAAAATCAAGTACTGAACGGAATAAATGGCGAATGACAAAGCCGACAATACAATAATCAGTATGACATTTGTTCTGTGATCCTTAATAAGAATTCCTCCCCCATTATGGTTTCTTCTGATCTCTGTCCCTAAACTGCTAGGAGGCCTGCTCGAACTGCGAATTATACAGGTCTGCATAGAAGCCATTCTTTGCAAGGAGCTCTTCATGATTGCCCTGTTCCACAATATCCCCGTCTCTCATGACGAGAATCATATCTGCATTTCGGATGGTGGAAAGTCTGTGCGCTATAACAAAGCTGGTCCTTCCCATCATCAGATTGTCCATAGCCTTCTGTATCAGTATTTCCGTCCTTGTATCCACGGAAGATGTCGCCTCGTCCAGAATAAGAATCCTGTTGTCGGCAAGAATAGCCCTGGCAATGGTCAGGAGCTGTTTTTGTCCCTGGGAAACATTGCTTGCATCCTCGTTCAGTTCCATACAGTAGCCGCCTGGCAGGGTCTTTATGAAATGGTGCGCATGGGCTGCCTTGGCCGCCTCAATCACTTCCGCGTCAGTCGCATCCATTCGTCCGTACCGGATGTTCTCCATGATTGTGCCCTTGAAGAGCCATGTATCCTGAAGCACCATTCCGAAGACCTCACGAAGTTCCCTGCGGTTAAATTCTTTTATATTATGTCCGTCCACAAGCACTTCGCCCTGGGTAACATCATAGAACCTCATCAGCAATTTTACAATAGTCGTTTTTCCAGCACCTGTCGGCCCAACAATTGCAATTTTGTTTCCAGGTTTAACAGAAACACTGAAATCACGAATGATGGTCTGGTCTTCCTTATATCCAAAACGAACATTTTTGAATTCAACGGCACCTTGTATATCGTCCATGCTGACCGCATTTTCTACAAACTGATCCTCTTCTTCCTCACTCAAAAATTCAAACACACGCTCTGAAGACGCCGCCATGGACTGAACCTGTGTCAGCACCTGTGCAATCTGCTGAATCGGCTGTGTGAAATTTCTTACATATAGGATAAAGGCCTGGATATCTCCTATAGTAATTGCACCTCTTATAGCCAGAAGTCCGCCTGAAAGGGCTACAGCCGCATATCCCAAGTTCCCGACAAACATCATGACCGGATGCATAAGTCCTGAGAAAAACTGGGATTTCCATGCTGAATCATATAGTACGTCATTGGTTTCATTAAACTTTTCAATGGATTCTTTTTCTTTATTGAATACCTGGATAACCATGTGACCCGCATATGTTTCTTCCACCTGGCCATTGATATGCCCCAGGTATTCCTGCTGGGTCTTGAAAAATTTCTGCGATTTTTTCATGACAAATGCCAGAAGTCCGGCTGAAACAGGCAGGATAATGATGGCAATCAGTGTCATCAGTGGAGAAATACTGAGCATCATAATCAGAACACCTATAATCGTGGCAGTAGATGTAATAATCTGTGTAATACTCTGATTCAGTCCCTGACCCAGTGAATCCACATCATTGGTAATTCTGGATAAAACTTCTCCGTATGTTCTGCTTTCAAAATATTTCATCGGCATACGGTTAATTTTTTCCGTGATTTCCCTGCGGAGACGGTAGCATATCCGCTGGGTGATACCCGTCATTATCCAGCCCTGTACAAAGCCGAATCCGGAGCTTAATATATATAATATAAGGACAGTAAAAAGGATCTTTCCTATATATGTAAAGTCTATTCCGCCGGTTCCCGCAATTTTATTGCCAAGGCCGGTCGCAAGGGCTGTCGTCGCCTTACCTAATATTTTAGGTCCGACTACACTGAATACGGTGGAACATATGGCAAATACGAATACGATGAAAATAGCGATCTTATATCTTCCCATATATGCAAAGAGTTTTTTCAAGGAGCCTTTGAAGTCTTTGGCTTTCTCTACGCTCCCCATCATTCCTGGACCGAAGCCCATGGGGCCCTGGCGTTTTGGCTGGGATTCATTACTCATGGATAGCTTCCTCCTTTCTTTCTTCCATCATGTCCAATTCCTTTTCAGACAGCTGGGATGTCGCGATTTCCTGATAAACTTCACATCTGAGCAGAAGCTCGCCATGAGTGCCTTTATCCACAATCCGGCCGTCATCCAGCACCAGAATCTGGTCGGCATGTAAAATCGTACTGATGCGCTGCGCTACAATGATCACCGTACTTCCCTGCAGCTGCTCCTTCAATGCCTTCCTCAGGGCCGAATCCGTTTTCAAATCCAGGGCAGAAAAGCTGTCATCAAATATGAAAATCCGCGGCTTTTTGGCTATCGCACGGGCGATGGAAAGACGCTGCTTCTGGCCTCCTGAAACATTTGAGCCTCCCTGGGCAATGCTGCTTTCGTACTTATCATTTTTTTCCTCGATGAAGTCCACAGCCTGGGCTATCTGGGCAGCCTCCCTGATTTCTTCATCCGTCGCATTTCTGTTTCCAAACCTTAAGTTGGAAGCGATTGTCCCATAAAAGAGAATTCCCTTTTGGGGGACATATCCGATCTCGTCCCTTAGATCTTTCAAAGAAAGATCTCTTATGTCAACACCATCCATCTTGATCGATCCTGCAGTTACATCATACAATCTCGGTATCAGGCTTATCAGGGTTGTTTTTCCGCTTCCCGTGCTGCCGATAATTGCGGTTGTCTTACCGGGTTCTGCTGTAAAGTCAATATCATCCAGAGCATTTTCCTCCGCTTTTGGATAGCAGAAGTCAACATGTTCAAAAGTTATCACACCCTTTGGTTCATTTATTTTCAAAGGGTTCTTAATTTCCACAATGGTATTCTCCGTGCGCACCACTTCATCGATACGTTCCGCGGATACTGCCGCACGTGGAAGCATGATTGACATAAATGTCAGCATTAAAAACGACATGATTATCATCATTGCATAGGTAATAAATGCCGTCATGGTACCGACCTGCATCACTCCCGCATCTATACGGTGTGCTCCTACCCAGACGATCAATATCGTCAGGCCGTACATAATCAGCATCATGCCCGGCATCATGAATGTCATCACCCTGTTTGTAAAAAGCATAGTTTTTGTCAGGGCTCTGTTTGCCACGTCAAAACGTTCCTCTTCCGTTTTTTCCCTGCCAAATGCCCGGATTACTGAAAGCCCGGTAAGAATCTCCCTGGCAACAAGATTGACTCCATCTACCATTTTCTGCATCATTTTGAACTTCGGCATGGCCACGGAAACCAACACGCCTACGAAGCCGAGCATTACAAGCACAGCAAGCCCGATGACCCAACCCATTCCCGCACCAGTCTGGGTAACCTTTATGATTCCACCGATACCCAGTATGGGGGCATATGCAATCATTCTCAGCATCATTGTGGATACCAGCTGGATCTGCTGAATATCATTGGTGCTTCTCGTGATGAGGGATGCTGTAGAAAAGTTATCCATCTCTGCATTGGAAAAGCCTATAACCTTGGTGAATATATTCTTCCTCAGATTCATGCCGACTCCGGCACCTACCTTTGCTGCAAAAAAACCGACCACAACCGTCGTCAGCCCCATTATCAGCGCAAGACCAATCATTTTCAATCCGGCCTTCCACAGATAGGCTATCTGAATCGCATCCACGTCAATTCCTGCCTCACTGGAAGCCTGTACAGCAAACGCAACTCCCATCGAGGATGCCAGAGAACTTCCCATGGCATCTATTGTTTTTTCCAGTGTGCCACGCATGGCGAGCACATTGTCCTTAGACATGATGCCCGTATCCAGCATATGTTTAAAGATTTCCCTTACATCCACACAGAGTACTTCGACAGGATTTCCATTCGCATCATCCTCGATCCGTGTAAAAGTCTTAAGGTCCATCCCGATCATCTGGCCGATTTGCTGAACTGTCATATCATCGAATGCATTTTTTTCCTTACCCATCTGGGCTGCCATCATTCTCTTGAAGGATGTTTCATTCACCGCAGACATCTGATAGTCCATAATCAGGGCAGTGGACAGCTCGGTATCCAGTTTGTCGAGAGCTGCTTTATCGGTAACGTTCAGCCGGTATATATCTCCGTCTTTATCATAGCTTTCCCGCCAGATGGCTGTTTCCTTATCTGACATGAACAATTCGGCCATTTCATACGACTCGCTTGTTATCGCTTCCGGCACCACGTGCTCGACCCCGCTGTCTTGAATTCCCACGTCTATTATTTTGGATGTATATCCAGGCAGCGACAGGTCGCACCATGCCTGGACAACAAGCAGCACCAGTATAATAATCAGCATTTTCCAATAGGGAATTAGGTTTTTAAATATTTTGCCCATTATCTGTGTTTTCCTTCCTGTCATTGTTTTTCCGAAGTTCAAGTTCTTCCTTTGACACTTCGTATAATTGTTTCAGATGGTAATTCAGCTTCTCCATGTTTTCAGAACCGACTTTGTCCATGACAGCACTAGAAAAATCTTCCATGATGTTTTCCATCTGCATAAGCATCTCTTCTCCCTCAGCGGTGAGCTCCACAAAGACATTTCTGCGATCATTCTCATCAATCGCCCTTATGACGAATTCCTTTTGCTCCAGTGACCGTATGGTCCTGGACACTGCGGGTGCCGCCACATCAAGACGTTCCGCAAGCATGCATATTCTTACGCCCTTATCCATATTCTCCCAACTGCATTGCTTGATTGTCTTAAGCGTTCCAAATTCGCAGTGGGTGATATTGGGCATAAGTGATGAGATATTCAGTTTTCGAAACGAATGCAGAATTTCAAAGTGAGTGTTTCGCATTTCATTCAACTAATATGCCTCCTAATTTTTATTTAACAACGTTATTTAATTGCAGTGTTAAATATATTACCATCGGATATCATGAATGTCAAGCTGTTGTGCCATTTAGAAACCGGTCTCTAAAGGCTGGTCGCATATCTTTATCCTTCTATTAGATCCTTCTGGTCAAATAAAAACATCGTCCCATACAACAGCAGTCCCACCGCTGCTATATTAATCACAAAAAACAGAATGCTCATATTTTTTTGCAATATTTCGTTTGGCAAAAAATATTTCAACGGAGTCAGATATCTGACTGCGCTTCCCTTTTCAAACATATCAGACACAACCCCAATTATAAATGTTGCAAGAAACATTATATTCCCTGCCAGCATTCCGATTCCGTTTCTCTTACTAAAGGCTGCCAGAAAAGCACCAGCCGTGAGATACAAAATACCTGTCAGAAAAGCTGTTGTTCCAAAAAGAATAATCGGACCCCCTATATCTCCGTCCAGATTCAGACTTGCAATGGCAAACATGGAAAGTACCGCGTGTATGATGCAGAATACAGCCAGAAAGATTGCGCCGGAAAGCAATTTATATCCAACTACATGACTCCGGCTGCGGGGCTTTGTAAAGATAAATTCATATGTCCTGTCGGATGTTTCACGGCTGATAGCAGCACCGCCCATATGGATGGCATATATTGATACACAAACCAGCACGTAAAAGTGTAAAACGGAATAGTATCCTCCCAGGGAGCTCACGTCCAGATTTACAACTCCAAAAACGGCCAGAATTATCCTGGGAAAACGACCCATTAATTCCACAACATCCACACTGGCGGAACTGCCCGCAATTCCCGTAAACTTAGTCAATCCGGCGAAGTCTATAAAAATCAGTCCTAGTATCCAGAAAGTGAACACCTTAATTCCACTTCGAAGCTCTTTTTTCAGTATATTCATCCCCTGCTCTCCTTTCAGACAGCCTGTGCATCCCTTTTGCAATAACCATGGCATGCTGCCAAAATACAGGCGACGGTTATGACACCTGCGACTGCTGCATATCTAATTTCAAATCCTCCGCTTCCATACACCGACTCTGGATTAAAATACTTCAAAGGTGCAATATACCTCATTTTCTCCTCCCCCGTAATCCCATGCATGGATGTCAGGATAAATGATGCAAATCCTGCTGCGATTGCAATTCCTGAAACACTGCGCACCTTTTTCACATAGATGCCGCACAATGACCCCACCCCGATGAACATCAGCTGTGTAAAATATATACCGGAAACAGAAAGTAGAAAGCGGTGCATCCCTTCTGTCGGTTCCCCGGATTGCAAGTACAGAGGGACAGAGGATATGAAAATCAAAATCCACGAGGCTGTAACCTGGGTGGCCACTTCCAATAATTTCATTAAAAACAGCTTTCGGCGGCTGTAAGGTTTTGTCAGCAGAAAATCTGTGCATTTCCCCCTCTTTTCCCTGGAAAAAGCGGAAACAGATAAAACCATGGCCATTATTGCTCCCATAAGTACCAGGTACAGATAAGTCAGTTTGAAGAATTCACCAAAACCGGACATGGATGATATATCAAATCCAAATGCATTTAAAAAAACATCCGGCATGGACCGGAATATTTCCTCTACATCAATCATGCTGTCGGAGAATATAGGATAGACACCTGATTGCAGAAAAGCAAACAGGAGGATGGTGGCTGCCGTCCATATAAGGGCTGTTTTCCATTGCTGTCTCAATTCAAATAAATATACGTTCAATCCTGTCCCCCTATTCATAGTAATGCAGGAATACCTCATCAAGTGTCGGTTCGGAAATTTCCACATCCAATACAGGATATCCTGATATGGTACGGAGCAGCGTATTGCAGTCCCCTTTGAAAATGAAACTGACGATATTATCACGGATTGCAATATCCCGCGCCCCCTCCACTACAAAATCATTTATGTTCTCTTTTACCGAAAATACTACTTTCTTATATGTATTCTTCTGAAGATCGCTTATTTTCTGGATATCGATCATTTTTCCTTCCCGGATAATCCCCACCCGACTGCAAATCCGCTGCACCTCGCTCAGTATATGGGAGGAAAAAAGAACTGTTGCTCCATTGCGGTTTTCCTTCCGGATCAGTTCAAAAAATGTCTTTTGCATAAGTGGATCCAGTCCGCTGGTCGGTTCATCCATGATTATCAGTTTTGGAGAATGAAGCAGCCCTTGGACAATCCCCACCTTTTTTTTGTTTCCCAGGCTCATATCCTCTATTTTTCTGCTGAGATCCAGCTCCAGAAGGCCAGCCAGCTCTTGTATTTTGTCCGTGCAGTCCCTTTTATAGAAGCTTGCAGAATACCGGAGAAGGTCGATTGCTTTCATGTTTTCATAATAAAAAACCTCTCCCGGCAGATAGCCTACCTGTTCAAGTATTTTCGTCTTATCCCTGTGACAGTCCAGACCAAACACCGTGGCCTCCCCTTCTGTTTTATAAATCAGGGAAAGCAGGGTTCGGATGAGGGTGGATTTGCCTGCGCCATTGGGCCCGATCAGTCCGAATATCTCTCCCTCATATACTGAAAGGTCCACGTCCAAAATCCCCCTGGACTTTCCATAAAATTTCGTAAGCTTATGAGTCTCAATCACTGTGTTCATTAAATTTCCTCCAGCTCGGGTTTTTCTCCTGAAAAACAGAATGCCATGCAGCAGGCACTGACATGGCATTCTATTTATTTTATTTTCGAGGCTATTCGATTGGAATAAACTTCTTCTCCTCTACTTCCGCCTTCTTCTCTGTTTTAGGCACCTCTAATTTGAGGATTCCGTCCTTAAATGTAGCTTTGATGTCTTCCTGTTTCAGTTCGTGTCCCACATAAAAGCTTCTCTCACTGTGTCCGCTGTAGCGTTCTCTACGCAAATAATTCTTTGCTTCGTCCTTTTCTTCCTTTTCTTCTTTATGGTCGGCCTTTACAATCAGGTAACCATTTTTTACTTCTGCCTTGATCTCATCTTTTGCATATCCTGGGATTTCAATGTCGATCAGATATTTTCCATCCGCTTCCCTGACGTCCGTGTTCATGGTCACCAGCCTGCTTTTCTTGAATCGGGTTGGGAAAGAAAAGGCGTTATCAAAAAGGTCGTCTACGAAGTCTTTGTCGAAAATACTTGGTACCAGCATAACTATTCCTCCTTCATGCTTTGATTCTTTACATTTCACTGCATTCAGTTCATTAGCTACACCTTCATTATAGTCCTCCTGTGCATACAATTCAATACAAATTGTTTATTCAAGGATTGCCGGCTTCGGCCAGTATTTCCAAAAAGCCTGACCAAGGATGTTATCTTCTTCCACGTATTTGTTTCGCCAAAATCTGGAATCCAGCGAATCGTTCCTGTTGTCGCCCATAACGAAATAGCACCCGGCGGGTACCACAAAGGGCCCAAAGCTTCCTTCCGCTGCCTCTTTCAGGTAGGGTTCTTCCAGGGGCACCTCACTGCCATCGATGTACACAAGGCCGTCGACTATTTCCAGGGTTTCTCCGGGCAGACCAATCACTCTCTTCACGAAGGTCTGACTTTCATCATCTGGATATCGGAATAAAATGATATCTCCCCGTTCCGGTTTGTCCAGAACATACGCCAGACGAAATCCCAGCATCCTTGTATCTGTCATAATGGTGTTCTCCATGGAGCCTGAAGTCACCAGGGCATTGATAATAACCAGATTTTTTATCAGAAGGGCCACTATGAATGCTGCTGCAATCAGTTTTATAAGGCCGATCAGTTCTTTCTGTCTGTTCAGTCTGCTGCTGTCTCCATCCGTATTCATTCCTGGTTCATCGTCAATCTGCATATTCGTCTCCGTCCTTTTGTACGTTCTTTCTGTGCAATCACTCAGTCATTTCTTTTCAGGACCTTCCCAAAAGCCCTTTTGCCCATATATACGGCGTCCTCCCCCAGCTCATGCTCACTTCGGAGAAGCTGGTTATATTTTGCCACACGGTCACTTCTTGAAGGTGCCCCCGTCTTAATCTGTCCGGCATTCATTGCCACAGCAATATCGGCAATCGTGACATCCTCAGTCTCCCCGGACCTATGGGAAATGATCGCAGTCCAATTGTTGTTTTTGGCCATTTCTATGGCATCAAGTGTTTCTGTCAGCGTCCCGATCTGGTTAAGCTTAATAAGAACAGAATTTGCCACATCCAGGTCGATACCTTTTTGAATTCTTTCCGTGTTGGTGACAAAAAGATCGTCTCCTACCAGCTGAATGCGGTCTCCAAGCCTGACTGCCAGCTTTTTCCATCCGTCCCAGTCCTCTTCTGCCAATCCATCCTCCAAAGAAACTATCGGATATTTGCCGCAAAGCTCTTCCCAGTAAGAAATCATCTGATCCGTCGTTTTATATTCACCTGATTTCCAGAAAAAGTACTCCCCCGGACGTCCTGCTTTTACAGCTTCATCGTACATCTCCGTAGCGGCCGCATCGATGGCTATGTAGAAATCTTCTCCCGGCTTAAACCCATCTGTCTCTATTGCTTTCAGGATATACCGGAGGGCATCTTCATCCGAGGGAAAATTCGGAGCAAAACCGCCCTCATCTCCGACCGACGTACCATACCCGTCTGCATTCAGCAGGAATTTCAAAGTATGGAATACATCCGTGCACCACTCCAATGCCTGGGTAAACGACTTTGCGCCAACAGGCATTATCATGAATTCCTGTATATTAAGGCTTGAATCCGCATGTTTTCCTCCATTGAGCACATTCATCATGGGAACCGGAAGCACTTTTGCATTCACGCCTCCCAGATAGCGAAACAGAGGAATGCCGAAGGATTCAGATGCTGCTCTTGCGACGGCCAGGGATACCGCAAGGATGGCATTTGCGCCAAGCCTGCTTTTATTGGGTGTACCATCCTCTTCCACCATCGCCCTATCCAGGCTTACCTGATCCAGCGCGTTCATGCCCACCACCAGCTTTGCTATAGGGCCATTTACGTTTTCAACAGCCTTCAGGACCCCTGTTCCATGGCATCTGTCTGCGTCGCAATCCCTTAGTTCCATGGCTTCAAACGCTCCTGTGGATGCCCCGGATGGCACAGATGCCCTTCCCGTGCTGCCATCCTCCAAAATAACTTCCGCCTCAACGGTCGGGTTTCCTCTCGAATCAAGTATTTCCCTGCCTATTACTTCCTTAATAAATATTTTCTTTTTCATTCTCTCCCTCTTTCTCCGCATATGTTCGGCCCATATTTCATATGATTCTAAATGGATTGTCCGTATAACTGCCGCATGGTATAATCATAGTGACAGAAAGGTGGTGCATTCAATGTCTATTTCAGATTCGAATACCCGGACAACTATCACGATCCCAAAAGAATTAAAAAGCAAATTAGAGGAGATGGCAAAGAATCAGAACCGATCCCTCAATAATTTAATAGTGACCATTCTCGGGGCATATCTGCGTGCTGAAACAGCTGATCCCGACAGAACCATCGTGATGGCCTACGACTATTCAGATGAGCCTGTCATCATGGAGTATGACCCTTCAGAAATCGAAGAATAAGTCCATTATTATATTTCTTCCGCGTAAATCACTCCTTCCATGGAATTAAACCTTTCCATGATTTCCGAGTGATTTACTTTTTTGGGATAGGCAAGAGTGATAAGCCCGGCTGTGGAAATACCTGACATCCTTGTGGACGACTTCATTTCCAGATCATAAATCCTCGCCTGGTCCTTGCGGACTTCCTTAATGAATTTCCCCACATCTGTAACATCTTCGAATTCTACATAAAGATTCAGCGTTTTAGCCTTTTTACTGACCCTTTCATCGAACGACTGAAGAAATTCCATTACAATATAGACAAGAATTGTCACTAAAATTGCAGCATAATAGTTTTCAGCTCCAATGGCAAGCCCCACACAGGCAGTCGCCCAGAGTCCGGCTGCCGTCGTCAGCCCTTTCACGCCGTTTATCCCCGTGACGATAATCGTTCCAACTCCGAGAAAGCCTATTCCGCTGATAACCTGGGCTCCCATCCGGGATGGATCTATATTGGGATAGACCGTGACCATAAACTGATTTGTAATCATAACCAAGGTGGCACCCATACACACAAGCATGTAGGTCCTGAATCCGGCCGGTCTTTTTTTCTGCTCGCGTTCCAGTCCCAATATCCCTCCGCAGACCAGCGCCAGCATAAGTTTTATAGTTATAATAAATTCCTGTGAATTAATTATACTTTCCATCAAAATGTGCGGTTTCAATCAGTTTGTCCTCCATGTCATATCTGAGTTTAAGGGAAAAGAATGGTGCATCTTCAGCCAGGAGTTTCAGGAATATACGGTCGCCTTCCCATAGACTCAGCTTTTCGATATCCCTGACAGGAATCCATTCAAGGACCCCCTCCTTACAGTCTTGTACAAGCTGACCTTCATATGAATCAGCCGTATAAAGAAACATGTATTCCGTTTCCCATTTAGCTGAAATGAAAGTAATTATACCTCTGAACCTGTAGGAGGTGAGCACGAGCCCTGTTTCCTCCCTTACCTCCCGCAGCAGGCACTCCTCTGGGCTTTCATCCTTTTCAAATTTTCCGCCGACGCCTATCCACTTGTCACGGTTAAAATCATTTTCTTTTTTAATTCGGTGCAGCATAAGATAGCATTCACTGTCTTCAATATAACATAAGGTAGTCATTTTCATCTACATTTAGTTTCCTTTTCTATTGTCTTTTCTTACCGGACCGGGCAGACCCCTGTATGGCAATCGGCAGAACCGATGTCCGGCTCTTCGTCCAATTCATATTGTGATATCAGGGACGGTATGAACGGTCTCATTTTTGCTGCCCGTTCATTAAATTCTTCTTCGCTGACCGCCTCATAAGGCATCAGCTGATAGAATGCATCTTCAAATGAAAGGAAGGTTAGTCCGACCTGATTATCCCAATTATCCCATACCCACTGTTCGACATCATCCCACTCATTGTCCCGTACATGTACCGTAATGGAGCAGTTGTGGTCGACATAATGGTTCATGAACATCCTGTATATTTCCAGCTGTTCGATAGCGGACACATCGCTCTTCGTGCGGCCGGACGGCGCTTTCACCGGAAATTCCACCACTTTTGTTTTACAGGTTTCCCATTCCTGTCCAACTTCTGGGAAAACGGGATATTCCAGTTCCTCGCATACCTTCACCAAGGGATCCATAGCACTGATTCTGACCCTTCTTACATAAAAAGGCGCATGCGAGAAGTGCACTCCGCTCGACACGGTCGGCAGCTGGGAAAGGGTTCCCTCCGGTTTAACGGTTGTGTACAGGATTGGTTCATTCTGTCCGATTTCATGGGCATATTCTTTCCCTTCCTCATGGGCAGTTTTTCGTAACTGCTCGAGAACCTGGACCTGTTCCGCTTTTGTCATCCCGGTCGCATTTACCATATCCTGCCATCCTGTCAGGCTACAGCCCAACAGCTTGTCCCTCTGAAGCACCTCATTCCATTTATGAAGCTCCATTTCCACACATGTCATCCTGTATCCCGCCCGGACGGACAGCCTCTGGGCCTTCAGCAGAGAAGGTATATCCAGAACTCCATCCCGGACAAATCCAAGTACGTTTATGGTTGTGAGATTGCACATCCCCTTATCATCCAGCAATACTTCCCCGCATGGATTGACTCCCTTTCTGGTCACGCTGCTCCGTCTGTTCATGGCCTCTCCGTTTATCCATGCCGGTTCTCCTGAATATCTCATTTTTTCTATCTGCCAGTGGATTTTTTCTCTTGTCGGCTTATGGCTGTAATATATGGAATTGTTGCTCATTTGCCGGTGAGCAATGGAGATATCTATAAACCACTTGCCGTTGATTTCCTGGTACAGATTATTTTTTGCATCTATACAGTCCTTATCATCCTCATCAATCAGCATGATTTCCGAAGAGCGTCTTACGCCTCCCGATACAACATTTTCCCCGATAATATTGGCAATATCCAGACAGTCTATAGGCTGCAGCTTTACTTTTGATGAAACATTCCTTGCACCCGCCCTTTTGAGTACGCCATCCATTTTTTCAAACATAATCTGGAGGGACTCATAGCCGCTGGCAGTCCCACCGAATTTTTTCAGTTTTTCTCCCTTTGGACGCACGTTATCATAGTCGATTATGATGCTTCGGATATACTGATATTCCCGTCGGTATGCTATGTCAACGTAGTACCTTAAGGCTTGCATCCATCCTTCCTTACTGTCTCCTACGGTGATTTTAGCTCTATTGTTAAATGTGAAATGCAGGCTGGTATTGTCTTCCCTTTCTGATTTTGCCCGTGGAAAATAGCTTTTATGAATAATTTCCAAGTCTGTACGGATTTTAGGCATTCTGGCGACATCTTCCTTCAGTATCCTAAGCCCGACGCCAGACCCCAGCATCAGGAGGTAAAACAAATCTTCAAACGCAGAGAAATCGTCTATAATCTCAAAGGCGCAATTATAGTTTGACATGGGGTATTCCTTTGCAGCCGGCGTGTTTCCTGCCCACAAGGTTCTTCCCGAAAGGAATTGCCTCATATGATAAATATTATCATATAACTCTTCCGCTTCTTTTCTGGAAGTCCTGACCAGACTGCAGTTGTATTCAACGGCCCTCCTGACCGTTTCCCACCAGTATTCCCTTCTCTGCTCAGACTCCAGATATCTTGAATAGGTTCTGTAATAAACAAATTGACCCAGCTGTCCCATGGGATTGGCCAGGTGCTTGTATCCACTGACAAATTCCTCCGTAAGAAGCGTATCTCCCTTAGGTTCCGCCTCTCTTGCCTTCAGCTTGTTTTCCCTGTAAATGATGTATTTCTTGGCAACATCCTGTCTTGCACTTTTCATAAGAAAGCTTTCCACCTGATCCTGAATTTCTTCTACAGATACAACTTTTTTATCCTCGAAATCCTTCTCGATTTTTTCGGCTATTTCACTTGAAAGGTCATGGTCAATTCCTCCCTTTGTCTCCCGCATTGCAGATTCTATGGCAGTGACGATGGATTGCCCGTTAAAATCCACGATTGCTCCCGGCTGTCCGTTCCGACTCCTTTTTTGAACTTTCAAAATCAATACCCCCTGTCCCTTCATTGCAAAATATCACTGATTTTATTGCAGAATCCTTATATTGAAAGTGTATCATTTGGCGCATAAGTAAGCAATATATTCTAAATCAGAATTCCCTTGTAATCGGAGTATTCTTAAAGTACACTGAAAAGCAGAAAAAAAAGAAAGAAAGAGGATCATATGCCAGGCACTAAACGTACTAATGTTTTTATAGGAGCAAAAGTAAGGGTCGTACAAAAACAGGATCAGCCTACCGGGAAGCTGACCGAAGGGGTGGTGGTCAAAATCCTTACAAATTCCAAAACCCATCCCCACGGCATAAAAGTAATGCTGGAAAACGGCATCGTTGGCAGGGTAAAAGAAATCGGATAACAACCGAACTTGACAGTTTCTGTACATATTATAACAGATTTCCCTGAAACAATAAAAGCCATCTTCCGCAGGAAGATGGCTTGCTCTATAATTGTTTAGTACATTTTCTTTTTTGTAATAAATAAGGCTCCGATAATCATCAATACCAAGGTCAGAATAATTATCCCAACGTATGCAAAGGGCCTGTCCTGATAGGGCAGAAGAACATTCATACCGAAAAAGCTGGTGATTATCGTCGGTATTGCCATTACGATCGTTATGCTGGCAAGAAATTTCATCACGATGTTCAGGTTATTTGATATTATTGAGGCAAATGCATCCATAGTTCCATTCAGAATGTTGCTGTAGATATCTGCTATGTCAATCGCCTGCTTGTTTTCGGTAATTACATCCTCCAGAAGATCTTCGTCTTCTTCATATTTTTTCAGCACTCGGACTGTAATTTCACTTTCCTCATCATGCACTTTTCTTAAATATGTTCGCAGCAGCTTCTCTAATACACTTTCATTCGAGCGCAGGGACGTGGTAAAGTATACCAGGCTTTTTTCCAGATTCAGAAGATTGATCAGTTCCTTGTTTTTTGAGGATTTATGCAGGTACTTTTCAATTTCTGTGGACTTTTTATCAATTTGTTTCAGACAGCTCAAAAATAACCTTGCATTATTATAAAGCATTTGCAGGACAAATCTCGTCCTCTTTTGCGTTACCGGAAATATCTTTGATTTCAGGAACTGGTCTATGAGCATGCTGCTCGTCAGAGCGACTGTAATAATCACTTCTTCCGTCACAATAATCCCCAGTGGTATTGTGTTATATAATATTTGAGATTCCTCAGTTAAAAAATTCGGCATGCTGATCAATATTAGCACCTGTCCGTCATATGCTTCAATTCTGGGTCTTTCTTCATAATCCAAAGGAGCCTTGAGCAAATCAATGTCCGTATGAAAGCGTTCACAGATTCTTCCCAATTCTTCCTCTGTTGGATTCACCAAATCAACCCAAAGATTCTGGCCTTCCAATGAGGTCATCTCCAAAATGCTGTTTTGTATAGTTTTATAAATTTTGAGCATATTTTCCCCCTTTTCTTTTCAGGGCAAAATAATCCTCTCCTGATGATAGAAAAGGGAAAATTGATGCCTTGAATGTTTTTTGATTTTTGCGGTATGCATACTATGGCCACTACTGTCTTCCATTTCTATCACCTCCATAAAGTAAAATTATACCCTTTCGTTAATTCAAAGTCAATAAAACTGCCAGATGTTTTGGAATCAAATATTTCCATCAGATGCCTTTGAGCAGGAATGGAAACAGACTTTTTTACACATTCTTATCATAAATTCCCCGTAGCTTATTTTTATTGCAACCAGTTTGTACTTACAGTAAACATATATACAGATGATATGGCCGAACTGGCCGTAGACCCTGTCATCTTTGAATCCGGAACAGACGATGGCGATACGAGGAAACGAGGAAACATTGCAACATCACAAAAAAATCCCGGCAAATGCTGGGACCTTTTATTTAGAGCACGAGACGAGATTCGAACTCGCGACCCTCGCCTTGGCAAGGCGATGCTCTACCACTGAGCCACTCGTGCGTAGTGCTCTTGCTGAGCACTTAGATAATATACTATAAGGTGCCTTTTTTGTCAAGCATCTGTCCAAAAATTTTATTTGATAATTTTTGATATTTCTTTGAATTCCGGATGCTTTGCGCTATCAATCAGCTCAAAGAGAACAGATTCATAGGTTGTTATTATGGCGCCTTCTGCCTGAGCCCTGCGGAGGGCAAATTTCAGATCGGACTTTTTCCGCGAGGAGACGCAGTCCGCCACCAGTACCGGCTGATATCCGTTCTTTACCAGATCCATTACGGTCTGCAATACACATACATGGGATTCAATTCCACATATGATTATATTCTTTCTGCCCATTTCCTTCAGTTCTCCGGCGACTTCCGGCGTCATGCAGCTAAAAGACATCTTATCAAATATTTTTGAATCCGGAAGAAGATCCGTGACTTCCTTCTGAGTAAATCCAAGTCCTTTGGGGTATTGCTGCGTTATAATCGTCGGAAGCTTCAACTGGGCAGCCCCACGGATTAAGGTCAGACTGTTTTCAAACATTTCTTCCATTGCGTACATTGCAGGAAGAAGTTTTTCCTGGATGTCGATTACCAGCATTGCGCTGTCATCAAAATTGATTTTCATTTTTTACGTCCTTTCTCATTATAATAGGTTATATGACCGCAGTATAAATATAATCAGCGTGAGTGAAAACGCAGATAAAAGCGTTGTGGCAACCACTACGCTGGATGTCAGTACACCATCATGTCCCATATTCCGGGCCATTATATAGCAGCTTGGTGTGGACGGCGCGCCCAGCATGATCAGAACCGCTATCAGTTTATCATATCTGAATCCCATCCAGACCGCTACAGGCAGCAGCAGTGCTGGAAGAATAAGAAGCTTGACCAGGGATGCTACCGCTGTGGGTTTCATCTTTGCTATCGCTTTTTTGCCTTCAAATCCAGCTCCAATCCCCAGGAGCGCAAGGGGCGAGGCTATTCTGGCAATGCTGTCGATGGTTGTGTCCAGCATCTGTGGAAAATCCAAACCCAGCAGAGACACCAGCAGTCCTGCCAAAATAGCTATGATTATGGGATTCCTGCAAACACTGATACATGCATTTTTGATGGTATTCTGCTGTTTTTCACCCGACTCAAAGGTCAGAACAATTACGGAATATAAATTGAATAAAGGTACCGCGCCAATGATCATGAGGGGAGCCATCCCCGCATCCCCGTAAAGGTTCTGTATCAGAGCAATTCCCAGAATAGCCGCACTTCCCCGGAAGGACACCTGGACGAATTCGCCAATTATGGATTTGTCTTTCACAAGCAGTTTTGAAATCCCCCACAAACCCCAGAACGCAATGCTGGTCGCAAGCATACAGTACAGGACATACCGTATGTCAAATGCTTCCCGGATTGGCACCATGTATAAGCCTGAAAACAGCAAGGCTGGCAAGGTGAGCTTGAAGTTGAATTTGTTCATGATATTCAAAAAGTTTTCGTTAAACATTTTTATCTTTTTTAGAATGTAACCAATCATTATCACAAGAAAAACCGGGATTGTTGCATTCAAACTGAATATTAAATTTTCCACGCCATCACTCCTTAACTACATGTCCTTAATTTTACTACAACCGCAAACATATTTCCAGTATCCTGCGCTGCCATACTGGTATTTTTATTTCAAATCGTCACGTTTTTTATGGTAATTTAATACAATCTCTGATAAAATGAATTCTCAACAGATTTCTCAACGAAAGGAAATGCCTCAATGGATACTGTCGTAACCGGCACGCTGACTCCGAAACAACTGGACGAAATCAACAATCTAATCAATCTCTGCAAATCAGAAGACAACATGGAAACCCCTGTTTTTCTGGAATCCGATATGAATGAATTTCCGGATTTTCCATGTTTTTTTCTGATATATGATGGTTCACAACTGGCCGGCTTTATTTCCGTATTTATTCCTGACCCCTTTGAATGTGAAGTTTACGCATACACGCGGCCAGATTACCGCGGTAAAGGCTGTTTCAAAACTCTTTTTAGAATGGTGAAAGAGCAGCTGGATATTTTTGATATCCCGACTGTCATGTTTGTGAATTGTCCGGAAAGCAGGATAGGTGTAATGGCCCTGATTTCGATTGGTGCTTCCTTCCATAATTCTGACTATATCCTTAAATATGACTCTTCACAGCTCCCCGTTCCCGGTCATTTCCTGAACCTTGAGCCTTTCACGGAGGATGGTGTCACTGGATACCGTACTTTTCTGGATGGCCGCTATATTGGAGAGTGCTTCATTGACGACAGTCTGGGCAGTTCAACCATTTACAGCTTCGAGATTCATCCGGCCCTGAGGGGCATGGGATACGGCAGGGAAACTCTGCTTCTTGTCTTAGAAGAGTTGCTGGCTTCCGGCAGGGATAATATAATCCTGCACCTGTCCGGAAGCAACAAAGCCGCTTATCGTCTTTACACGACAAACGGCTTTCAAATTCTTCACCAGGTAGACTACTGGGAATATCTTTGTTAATGAAGTACGGAAGGCTTTGGCCAATAGACCAGAAGGGCCTTCCCCAGTATTCTGTCATCTGATACATACTTGTTTTTCCAAAAACGGGAATCCAGGGAATCATTCCGATTATCTCCCATCATGAAATAACAATCTTTCGGGACCTCGTAAGGTCCATAACTTCCAATCGGTGTTTCTTTAAGATATGGCTCATTCAGTGGAACCTCGCTTCCGTCGATATATACAAGCCCATCCCGTATTTCCACGGTTTCTCCGGGCAGTCCAATTACCCTTTTTACAAAATTCTGGCTTTCATCATCCGGATACTGGAATATAACGATGTCTCCGCGCTCCGGCTGTCCAAACATATAGGTCAGCCTCAGGCCGATCATGCGGCTTCCGGTCATTATGGTTTTCTCCATAGAACCGGAAGGCACGGTAGCATTGATTAAAATAAAGTTATTTATGAACAGGGCAATCAGGAAGGCAATAACTATCATCCTGATAAAGCTTAAAAGTTCTTTTTTTTTGTTTGACTTTGTTATCTTGTTATCCGAAAATTCCTCTGGCAGCATCTGATACCTTCTTCATCTTTTATTAGGGTAGATTTGTGTACCCCATCAAATCAAGATCCACGGCTTTCGCTGCTTCTCTTCCCTCACAGATTGCCCAAACAACAAGGGATTGTCCCCTGTGCATGTCTCCAGCAGCAAAAACTTTTTCCTGCTTTGTCCTATATGAGCCGACAGAAGTCATCACATTGGTCCGTTCATTCATTTCCACACCAAAGGCCTGAGCAACATAGGACTCGGTTCCTAAAAATCCGGCCGCTATAAGCACCAGGTCAACCTCGACCGTATATTCACTGCCCTCTATTGGGTTCAGGCACATTCTTCCGGTAGTTTCATCCTTTTCGGCTGCCAGCTTTACAAGTACGGCTTTAGCCACATTTCCTTTTTCATCTGGAATAAATTTCTTGACCGTGGTCTGATAGACCCTTGGGTCATCCCCAAAAACCGCTATAGCTTCTTCCTGGCCGTAATCCGTCTTGCAAACTCTTGGCCACTCAGGCCACGTGTTGTCCTGTGCCCTCTCTGCAGGAGGCTGTGGCATCATTTCCAACTGGATGACGGAGGCCGCTCCATGACGGATGGATGTGCCGACACAGTCATTTCCTGTATCGCCGCCGCCAATTACCATAACCTTTTTGTCTTTTGCTGTTATAAAGGTTCCCGCTTCAAGCCCGTTATCCAACAAGCTCTTTGTGGTTGATTTCAGGAAGTCCACGGCGAAATAGATTTCTCCGGATTCCCTTCCTGGTACCTGTATATCACGAGGATTTGAAGCTCCACATGCCAGAACTACCCTGTCATATTCCTTCAGGATGTCATCGGCCTCCATGTTTCTGCCAATATCGGCATTCGTAACAAAACGGACTCCCTCCTGCTTCATGACTTCTGTTTTACGCTCAATGATCTGCTTTTCCAGCTTCATGTTCGGGATACCGTACATCAAAAGTCCGCCGACCCTGTCTGCCCTTTCGAAAACCGTAACTTCGTGTCCCCTGCGGTTGAGCTGGTCCGCTGCGGCCAATCCGGAAGGGCCGGAACCGATAACAGCGACTTTCTTACCTGTCCTCACGGCCGGAATCTTTGGACCTGCAATACCTTCTTGATAAGCCATTTCAATAATTGCCAGCTCATTCTGTTTGATGGTAACAGGCTTGTCATTTATTCCACAGGTGCAGGCCGACTCACAGGGAGCCGGGCAAACCCTGCCCGTAAATTCAGGAAAATTGTTTGTCTTTTTCAGGCGTGCATACGCCAGTTTCCAGTTTCCGTTATATACCAGATCATTCCATTCCGGTATCAGATTGTTTACCGGACATCCGGATACAGCCCCTCCGAACATAATCCCTGACTGGCAAAAAGGGACTCCGCATTCCATACACCTGGCTCCCTGGATTTTTCTTTCCTTTGGCGAGAGCGGAGCGTGGAATTCGTTATAATTTTTTATTCTTTCAAGGGGTGCTACTGCTTCATTGTCTTCTCTTTTATAATCTAAAAATCCTGTTGGTTTTCCCATTCCGTTTTCCTCCTATCCTCTGGTCACTGCATAGAATGCTTCAATATTTGCCTCTTCGTCGCTTAAACCTTTTTCTTTCATCCTGGCGGTTGTTACAAGCATTCTTTCATAATCATGAGGTATGATTTTCTTGAAGAATGGAAGACACTGATCAAAATTCTCCAGGATTTCCCTTCCTCTGACGGAATTTGTAGCCTCTACATGTTCCTCTATCATTTCGCGCAGTTCCGCGATATCATTTTTTGATTCCAGCCCGGAAGAAGATACCAGCTCTTTGTTAAGCTTCATATACAAGTCCCTGTTGGCATCCAGCGCATAGACGATTCCACCGCTCATACCTGCCGCAAAGTTCTTACCAATCTGCCCCAGTACAACAACCCTTCCACCAGTCATATACTCACATCCGTGATCGCCAACGCCTTCTACTACGGCATAAGCACCTGAGTTACGGACACAGAAGCGCTCGCCGGCCACACCATTGATAAACGCTTTGCCGCTGGTGGCGCCATAAAGGGCTACATTACCGATAATAATGTTCTCATCCTGCTTAAATGTTACATTTTTCGGAGGATAAACCGCAAGCTTTCCACCTGAGAGACCTTTTCCAAAATAGTCGTTGCTGTCGCCTTCCAGCGTGAGGGTCAGACCCCTTGGTATAAAGGCTCCAAAACTCTGGCCGCCGCTTCCCTTGCAACGTACTGTGAATGTATCCTCCGGCAGGGAAGACCCATACCGTTTGGTGATTTCCGATCCGAAAATAGCTCCAAGGGTTCTGTCCGTGTTGGTAACTTCAATATCCATGGAGGACTTTTCGCCTTTTTCTAATGCTTCTCCCCATGTATTCAGAAGGATTTTTTCATCAATTGTCTTTTCCAATTCAAAGTCATAGATATTCTTCTGATCATAGTGGATTTTCTTATCACTGAGGTCACAGTCTATTATGGCAGATAAGTCCAGTCTATCGGCCCTGCAGTTTCTCTTATCGGAAAAAGCAAGTAAATCTGTTCTTCCAATCATTTCATCTATTGTGCGTATGCCAAGCTTTGCCATATATTCTCTGAGTTCCTGTGCAATAAACTCCATGAAATTCACTACATATTCCGGCTTTCCGGCAAACCTCTTGCGAAGCTCCGGATTTTGGGTTGCAACACCGACCGGACATGTATCCAGATTACATACTCTCATCATGACACATCCTAAGGCAACCAACGGTGCTGTTGCAAAACCAAATTCTTCTGCTCCCAGCAGGGCTGCCGCAAGTACATCACGGCCGCTCATTAACTTTCCGTCCGTCTCTAATACAACCTTATTTCTAAGTCCATTGGCAATAAGAGTCTGATGTGTCTCAGCAAGACCAAGCTCCCATGGAAGTCCCGCATTATAGATGGAGCTTCCAGGAGCTGCACCTGTTCCGCCTTCGTATCCTGAAATCAGGATTACCTGTGCGCCAGCTTTGGCAACACCTGCAGCGATAGTACCAACTCCTGCTTCCGACACAAGTTTTACAGATATTCTGGCTGCTCTGTTGGCATTTTTCACATCATAAATCAGCTGTGCCAAATCCTCTATAGAATAAATGTCGTGATGCGGTGGTGGTGATATTAGGCTCACGCCCGGTGTAGAATGTCTGGTCTTTGCAATCCATGGATAAACCTTGGTTCCCGGAAGATGACCACCCTCTCCCGGTTTCGCGCCCTGGGCCAGTTTAATCTGGATTTCATTGGCACTGACCAGGTATTCTGAAGTAACACCAAACCTTCCGGATGCCACCTGTTTAATGGCCGAGCATCTGTCCGTTTCATTACCCCGAGTTTTCAGACGGTCCTGGCTTTCTCCGCCCTCGCCGCTGTTGCTCTTTCCATGAAGTCTGTTCATGGCAATGGCCAGAGCTTCGTGAGCTTCTTCCGAAATAGATCCGTAACTCATGGCACCAGTCTTAAATCGCTTCACAATGGAGGCGACGCTTTCGACTTCGTCAATGGAGATTCCCTCCGACGGATAATTAAATTCCATGCAGCCTCTCAGATTCATCGCGTGCATTTCATCATTCAATATAGAAGAATATTCCTTAAACTTCCTGTAATTTCCCGTCCTCACAGCATCCTGGAGAAGGTGGATAGTTCTTGGATTGTAAAGATGCTCTTCTTTTCCAGACCTGTATCTGTGGCTTCCCACACTGTCCAGGGTCAGGTCGGTATCTAATCCCAGCAGATCAAATGCCTTTGAATGCATTCTTTCCACTTCTTTTTCGATATCTTCCATGGTTATTCCGCCAATACGGCTTACTGTATTGGTAAAATATTTCGCTATTAATTCAGAACTTATTCCAACAGCCTCAAATATCTGTGAACCACGATATGACTGAATAGTGGAAATACCCATTTTCGCAGCAATCTTAACAATGCCATGCAGCACAGCATCATTATAATCGTCTATAGCTGCATTCAGATCTTTATCCAGAAGATTATCTTCAATCAATTCCCGGATTGACTCATACACAAGATATGGATTGATTGCTGAAGCACCATATCCCAGAAGGGTTGCAAAATGGTGGACTGCAAGCGGTTCTCCGCTTTCCAGGACAATCCCCAGGGAAGTCCTCTTCTTTGTATTTACGAGGTAACGGTTCAGGGCCGACACCGCCAGAAGGGATGGAATGGCCAGATGGTTTTCGTCCACGCCCCTGTCCGAAAGGATGATAATATTGCATCCGTCCATATAGGCTTTATCTGCAGCCACGTACAGCTGGCCGATGGCATCTTCCAGCTTTGTACCCCGGTAGTATATCATTGGAACCACGCAGGCCTTTATCCCAAGCACCTTGGCGGTTTTAATCTTCAGCAGGTCAATGCTTGTCAGTATTGGATTATTCACCTTAAGCAGACGGCAATTTTCCGCAACATCCTTCAGAATGTTTCCATCCTTGCCAATGTACACAGCGGTGGACGTAACAATCTCCTCACGAATGGAGTCTATAGGCGGATTGGTTACCTGGGCAAAAAGCTGCTTGAAGTAATCAAAAAGCGGATGATGCTGATCAGAAAGGATTGCCAGGGGAGAATCTGTTCCCATGGACGCGGTTGCCTCAGAGCCACATGATGCCATTGGCATAATTGTATATTTTACATCTTCGTATGAGTATCCGAAGCTTTTCTGCAGTTTTTTAAGATCTCCTGGTGAAAACTCCACAACTTTTTTGTTTGGTATTTTCAATTCATGAAGATGCACAAGGTTGCTATCCAACCACTCTCCATAAGGTTTTCTTCCTGCATATCTGTCTTTGATTTCTTCATTGTCAATCAGGCGACCCTCCAGGGTATCCACCAGAAGCATCCTTCCCGGCCTCAGCCTTTCCTTAAGGATGATTTTGGCTGGATCAATATCCAGGACACCAACCTCAGAAGAAAGAATCAAATTATCGTCATCCGTAATATAATATCTGGACGGACGGAGCCCGTTACGATCCAAAACAGCACCCATGATGTCACCATCTGAGAAAAGTATGGAGGCCGGACCGTCCCATGGTTCCATCATCGTCGAGTAATACTGATAGAAATCACGTTTTTTCTGATCCAGTGTCTTGTCATTATCCCACGGCTGTGGAATGGTTATCATAACTGCCTGGGGAAGTTCCATTCCGCTCATCATCAGAAATTCAAGTGTGTTGTCCAGCATGGCGGAATCCGACCCGGCTCTGTTGACCACTGGAAGAATTTTGTCCATATCTTCTTCCAGATATTCGGACTTCATGCTTTCTTCACGAGCAAGCATGTTATCTGCATTGCCTTTGATCGTGTTGATTTCACCATTATGGACTAACAGGCGGTTAGGATGGGCACGCTGCCAGCTTGGAAAAGTATTTGTGCTGAATCTGGAATGGACCATGGCTATTGCCGATTCATATTCTTCATCCATCAGATCCAGATAGAACGTACGCAACTGATTTACCAGCAGCATGCCTTTGTAGACAATCGTTCTGCTGGAAAGTGATACGACATACGTATCACCTATACTTTGCTCAAAAACGCGGCGTGCCACATAAAGTTTCCTGTCAAATTCCAGCCCCTGAGGAACTCCCTCTGGACGTTTGACAAAGCCTTGCATGATGTATGGCATACATTCCTGAGCGCGGCTGCCCGCCTCTTTGGTATTTACAGGCACATCCCTCCATCCGAGGAATTCCATGCCTTCTTTTCGTACAACGATTTCAAACATTTTCTTCGCCTGATTCCGCTTAAGCTCATCCTGCGGGAAAAAAAACATTCCGATACCATAATCCCTTGCAGTATCCAAAAAGATGCCGGAAGCTGAAACCGTCTTTTGGAAGAATTTATGTGAAATTTGTAACAAAATTCCAACTCCGTCCCCGGTCTTACCTTCGGCATCTTTTCCTGCTCTATGTTCTAAATTTTCAACGATCTTCAATGCATCCTCAACCGTCTTGTGAGACTTTATACCTTTAATATTAACTACTGCACCAATTCCACAGTTGTCATGTTCGAATGCGGGATCATAAAGTCCCTGTACATGAGCTGTTTCTAATAATTCATTCCTACCCATCCTAATCATCCTTTCGAAAATATTGAGTTCTTGTCAATATACTATAATCCGCCGACATTGTAAATAGTCAGATTAATTTTTTATGTTACGATTCAGTCTGCGTATTTCTCTGAATACTATGCTTCCAACAACAACAAAGGAAAGAAAATCCGCAAAAAAGCCGGCCCATAAAATCCCTTCCAGTCCAAGGAACAGGGGCAGAATGATCAGAAGCGGCAACAATGCAAACACCTGTCTCGTCATGGAAATGACAAATGCCTCTCTTGCCCTTCCCACTGCCTGAAAATACTGGGAGGATACGACGAGCAGACCAGCCGCAAATACGAGACCCAGGAATATTTTCATGATTCTTGACGCAAATTCGAACATGGCTGGATCATTGCTGCCATAAATCGACAAAATAGCCTTCGGAAAGAACATGATCAGGATCCACCCAAGGAACGACACGGACGAAGAGGCAACCAACGCCATCAAAAAAGCTTTCCTCACCCTCTTTATATTCCCGGCACCAGTATTATATCCCAGAATCGGCTGGGCGCCTACCGCAATCCCAATACAGATGCTTATCAGAAGGCCGTTTGTCTTCAGGACGATTCCCATAGCGGTCAGGGCTGTATCCCCTCCTACGCTTGACAGACTCCCATAATGATTAAGGGAGTTGTTCGTGACTATCAGTACAATGGAATTGGCAAACTGCGTAATAAAGCTGGATAAACCCAGAGCGCAGAAGGTCCTGACAAGCCTCCAGGATAGCTTGAAATTTGAAAAAACGAGCTTGATTTTCCCTAAAAAGAGCAGATACCAGACATTTACCGCAGCCGTAATGAATTGGGAGAAGATTGTGGCCAAGGCAGCCCCCGCCGCGCCCCATCCCAAAACGCTTATAAAAATCGGAGCCAGGATAATATTTATTACGCATCCGCTCACCAGACACATCATGCTGTACAGGGGACTCCCGTCCGCCCGGATAAATCCGCTCATCCCGGTTCCGATGGCCATAAACGGAGTCCCCAGCAGGATAATCCGAAGGTAGCTTTCTGCATAAGGAAATACATTGTCCGATGCCCCTAAAAGCCTTAGCAGAGGGTCCAGAAAGATGAGGCCCAGGACACAGATTACTATTGAAATGATAATCAGAAGAATAAAAACATTCCCCATGATCCTCTCCGCCCCGTCTTTGTTTTTTTCTCCCAGTTTAATGGATGCCAGGGCAATTCCTCCATTTCCGATAAGCAGGGACATGGCAAGAGTGAACATCACCATGGGGAACGCGACCGTTGTCGCCGCATTCCCAAGTGAGCCCACTCCTCTTTGTAAGAATATCTGATCCGCAATATTGTAAATGGAGTTGACGATCATTGCAATAACTGAGGGAATCGCGAATTTCATCAGCAGTTTCCCCAGAGGTTCATAACCTAACGGGTTTTTCCCTTGAACTTTTATGCTTTCATCCATTTCCAACCTGCTCCTTTGACTCTTATAAAAATCCCTTTATTTTTTTGCTTCGTACTGGATTTCGTAATTTGCGCAATGCTTTCGCTTCTATCTGACGAATCCTCTCCCGGGTAACGCTAAACTCTTTTCCAACTTCTTCGAGAGTTCTCGGATGTCCGTCTTCCAGGCCAAAACGCAGGATGATTACCTGTCGCTCACGTTCCTTCAGATCTAAAAGCATAGTGTCAATATGCTCTCTGAGCATGATAGATTCCACACTGGCTTCCGGAGAGAGCGTATGAACATCCGCCACAAAATCACCCAGGTTGGAATCATCTTCCTCTCCGATCGGTGTTTCCAGGGAGGCGGGTTCCCTTGCTATCTGCATGATTTCGAGCACTTTCTCTTCCGTGACATTCAGCCTTTCTGCTATTTCCGCTGTAGAGGGTTCATAGCCAAGTTCCAGTGTCAGGTTTCTCTGTGCCTTTACCATTCTGTTGATAGTTTCCACCATATGCACTGGCACCCTTATAGTCCTTGCCTGATCCGCCAGGGCCCTAGTGACTGACTGCCTGATCCACCAGGTCGCATATGTACTTAATTTGTAGCCTCTTTCATAATTAAACTTTTCGACACCCTTGATCAAGCCAAGATTTCCCTCCTGCACCAAATCCAGGAAACTCATGCCTCTTCCCGTGTATCTTTTGGCTATGCTGACAACAAGACGAAGATTGGATTCAATGAGAATTTCTTTGGCTCTTGCATCACCCTCCGCTTTCCGTTTTGCAAGCTTGTATTCTTCATCCGGTGTAAGCAGAGGGACTGTACCGATTTCCTTAAGATACATCCTTACCGGATCATCCGTACCGACCGCATCCAGAAGATCGACTGCATCCAAGTCTATGCTTTCCTCTACAGCAAGATCCTCATCCTCCGGCTCCAGAAAATCTAAATCCAAATCGATTTCCACTTCCAGGTCCGGCTCCGAATCAGCGTGTTTAGCCAGCACATCTTCCGAAATCTTCAAAACCTTCACTTTATGATCTTCAAGATACTGATAAACCATCTCCATCTGATCCACGGAAAGCTCAGCATCCTTGAAAAAATCCTGTATCTGCTCTATCTCCAATTCATTTTTGTTCTTCTTGCCTACTTCCACCAATTGCAATAAATTCGCTAAAAATTTTTCTTTACTCAAAATCTTTTCCCTCTCCATCTATCATGAAAACATCTTTTCCCAGTTGGCTATTATTTCTACGGCTCTTCTATGGTTTCTTATTATGACTTTGTTCGTGGTACCGCCGTATTCTCCGTCTAATACCCAGGGCAGGCGTTCTTTCGATTTAACAAATATTTTGCTTGCTTTAAAACTTATAATTCGGTCGTTTTTATCATTTACTCCCAGGAGGGCGCTGATAATCTGCTGCCATTCCATGGCATTTCTAGGTTCTTTGATGAACAGACACTCGAACATTCCGTCATCAAGACTCACCCGCTGTCCAGTCAGACCCTTGAACCCTCCGACAGACAGTGTATTTGTAATCATGCCATATACAAAGTCATCTTCAATGACTGTATCCCTATATCGCAGCACCATATGATGGGCCTTCAGGGATGGCAGGCTTTTTATTCCTTCCATTATATATGCAGAGTGTCCAAAAAGATTCTTCTTGTCCTGAGACGTCGTATAGGAAACTTCCGTAAACGCTCCAAAGGCTGCAATATATATGAAGGGTTTCTTGTCAAACTCTCCCACGTCAACTGGAAACACCGACCCTGTAACTGCCACTCTGGCTGCCTTGAGCATGTTTTTCGGAAGCGCCAGGCTCTGGGCAAAATCGTTGGTAGAGCCGGCAGGAATAAATCCAATCCCGGGTTTCCTCTGAAGCGTCATAACTCCGGAAACCACTTCATTCAGAGTACCATCTCCTCCGCAGCATACGATCAGTTTGTAATTTTCCCCGTAGCGCATCACATGCTTTTTCGCATCCAGCCTTCCCTGCGTGGGATAAATACTCACAAAATACCCCTCTTTGACAAATATATCCACAATATCAGACAGATTATTCTTTACCAGGCCCTTCCCAGCATTTGGATTATATATAAATAATAAATGCTTCATTATATTTGTCTCCTGACTGTTTAATGGTTTACAACGGTCTCGTGTAATACGCAAGCCACTTCTTTTCCTCCGCATTTAGATACGGGGATATGGTTTCGTAGACAGCTTTATGATATTCATTTAATGCGGCTATGTCAGAAACATCCAAATACCGGACATCCACACCATCCAGATCGATTGGGACAAATGTTAACGGTGTGAACCCAAGATATTTATCCTGCCCGTCATCAAATTTTTCGATGCACAGAATCTCATTTTCAATCCGAATTCCATGGCTTCCTTCTATATATATTCCCGGTTCATTCGTAGTAATCATTCCGGGTTCAAATACACATCCGGCCCCATTTCCAGCGGCAGATTTCCACCGGAACTGATTCGGTCCTTCGTGTACGCTTAACAGATATCCAACTCCATGTCCTGTGCCACACTTGTAGTCCAGATAGAGGTTCCAAACTGGCTCCCTGGCCAAAACATCCAGAGTCAAGCCGGTGCATCCGTATAAAAAGGTGGCTTTTGAAAGACGTAGCATCGATTTGACAACTGTCGTATAATGCAGCTTCATTTCCTCCGTGATATCTCCCAGCACGAAAGTTCTTGTAATGTCCGTTGTCCCTTCATAATAATGACCGCCGGAATCTACCAGGAACATCTCTTCTTCCATTAGCTCCGCATCCGTCTCCGGCGTGGCCGAATAATGCATCATAGGAGCGTGATCCTTGTAGGCAGCAATCGTATCAAAGCTCAGGTCAATAAAGCCCTCCACCCCGGACCTTAAGCGCAAGAGTTCCTCCGTTGCCGACATTTCCGTAATTTTCATCCTTCCAATGTTGCTTTTCAGCCAGTACATGAATTTTGTCACTGCAGCGCCGTCTTTTATATGTGCTGCAGTTATATTTTTTATTTCCGTCTGGTTCTTGATACTCTTCATATGGATGGTCGGATTGCTATGCAGAACAGGTTCTGTATCTGTCTCTAAAATTTTCCACGTCACATAATTGATATTTCCAGGATCTATAAGCACCTTTTCAAATTCTGACCTATGCTCAGAAATATATGTATAGAAATCTTCATATTCAAAGATGGCAACACCCGCCTCTGCAAGAACTTGTTCCATCTCCTTTTCAAGGCTCCCACTATGAAGAAACACGGCTGCCTTATCCGCATATACCACCGTATACGCCATGGCAACCGGATTATTAGGAACATCATCAGCCCTCATATTATAGAGCCAGGCAATATCGTTAAGGGAAGTGAGAACATGGACATCCGCACCATGCTCCTGCATTTTCGAGCGCAGTTCTTTCAGTTTCTCTTCGACGGATTTTCCGGTGTATTTTTCTTCTAGATGCCATATTGGAGAGAAATGAATGGGCGGGCGTTTTTCCCAGATCAGATCTATCAAATCCTCTTCGAACCGTATTCTGATACTCTTATGAGCAGTTTTTTCCTCTATTTCTTGTCCAAGTTTTGCATTGATAACCCGGCCGTCAAAAGCAACACAGCCATTTTCCGGGGTTTTATCAACAACCAGATTTACCAGAGATGGAACGCCCTTTTCTCCGGATCTGTACAAATCTACGCTCGTGTCCTGGAGCTGTCTTTCTGCCTGGATGAAATATCTGCCATCCGTGAATAGACACCCTTCTGTGCGGGTAATCACCAACACTCCGGCTGATCCCGTGAAACCACACATATATTTACGAGCCTGAAAGTAAGCACATACATACTCACTTTCATGAAAATCTGCTGTCGGAATGATATAAGTGTCTATATTTCTTTCCGCCATTAAACTTCTCAATCTGTCTATTCTGTTCTTAATCATAATTTCCTCTATTTAAATCAAAATAATATCTGTTTTTTGAGTGTCTAAAAAATCCTTCTTGCAGAAATTCTGCATCAGGATTAGTCTGCTTTCATTATAACCCCTGTGAATGTAAATTTCTAGATAAATTAAAATAAGAGCACCAGAATTGAGGTCATGACCCCGGCAATGCCTATTGCAAGCCCGCTCATTGCTCCCTCCGTCTCTCCGATTTCAAGAGCCCGCGAGGTCCCGAACGCATGGCTGCAGGTCCCTATTGCCACACCGACCGCCACCTTATTTCTGATGTGCAGCATTTTAACAAATAAAGGCGCGAATATCGCTCCGGTCATACCTGAAATCGCAACGCATATAAAGGTAATGGAAGGCACGCCGCCAAGTCCTCTGCTGATATCCACCGCTATGGGAGCCGTTACAGACTTTGGCAGTACAGAGGCTGTGATAGTCCCGTTCAGTCCAAAGAGGTGAGCCAATGCAAACACGGATGCAAGGGCAGTAAGGGAACCGGTCAAGCATCCCGCTAAAACCGGAATTAGATATTTTTTCAATAAATCCATCTGCTTGTATACTGCGTAACCAAGGGCCGCCGTAGCCGGAAGCAGGAACATCTTGATGATTTCTCCCCCATTCTGATAATATTCCGTCTTTATATTAAAGATTCTGAGAACGGGGATAATAATCAACAATGAGATTATTACTGGATTGAAAATGGCATTTTTTATCCTGCTGCTGATAATATTGCCTAACCAGTACGCAATAACCGTCAGACAGATGCCAAACATTGGATTGGAAATGAAGTTTAAAAATATATCATGCATTTTTTTTGCCTGACCTCCTGTCCAAGAATCTTATCATTCCAGCAACCGTAAAGGCCGTCACGGCAAAGGTCAGGAACGTCGTAAAGATACATATGAAGAAAATAGGGAATACAATTCCCTTTATCAGATAAAGGTTGTCCACTATATCCACGATTAGCGGCACAAAAAAAAGCGACAGATTCGCTAGTAAAAAGTCTGCTGTTTCCCTGATTTGTTCCGTCCTGATTATTTTACCCGACAATAAGGCCAACAACAAAACCATACTGATTACACTTGCGGGAATAACTACCGGGAGCACTTCCGAAATCAGCTCTCCGCACAGGCATACCGCAAATATAATCAGCAGTTGTTTTAAGATTTTCATTATTTCACCCGAATAAATTTATATGCAAATGGTTTTGACACCCTTCTTATTATACATTCCATTTAATCAATGTCAAGTTATTCGTTTGCTTTCATTGACTCAACCATATCGATGGACTTAAGGCTCCTCAGCATGAATATATCTACCAGTATGGTGAACCCGATCGTTATAAGCGCGGCAAAAAGATAGCTGGTAAAATGGACGCTCCGCCCGAACATTACGCCCTCCACCTCAGCCGTCCGGATAACAAAAATGTGCAGAAGCTTGCCTACAAAGAACCCTGCCGCAATACCAATCAGACATAATATGGATGTTTCCCTGTAGATATAGGCCGCCACTTCCTTATCCCTGAAGCCCAGAACCTTTATGGTGGCCAGTTCCTTCTTCCTCTCGCAGATGTTGATGTTCGTGAGATTATACACCACGATGACCGCCAGGGCCGCTGCCGCAACAATAAGAACTATGACTATATAATCAATGCTCTTGATGGAGTTCTCAAAGCTCTCCTTTATGGACTGGGAAAACTGAACCAGAAGCACGTTGTCGCTCCCCAGAATGCGTTCTGAAATCTTATCCCGGCTCTGCTGGCTTTCATCCTTTATTCCAGCCAGTATAACATTGTAATCCGCTTTTACCCCAAAGGTTTCCTCATAATTGGAGGTACTTATGAACACAAAATTAGTGACGTAATTTTCTGCTACGCCGCTGACCTTAAAATCCCTGCTCTCCCCATCCGCATTTGTAAGCGTAAATATATCTCCTATGGAAAGATTTAGTTTCTCACAGAGTTTTTCAGTCAAGATTACACTGTCGTCCTCAAACGGAATATCTGCCCCGGTCTTCCTCTCCCGTATATTTATCTGCTTCTTTAATTCCACCGTATCCTTTGGTACATAGAGCGTAATATCCTGCGTCCCTGAGGACGTGGACGCCTCTCCTGTTTCAGAATGAACCAGAGCATAGTTTTCTACCGTATTCTTATCCTGAAGGAAGCTCTTGATTATTTCATCCGTCTCGTATGCCCCTCCCCCCTCCAGGTACAGGGACATATTGTATCGGTAAATATCACCGAATTGTTTTTCAACTATGGCTCCGATAGAATCCCTGAGTCCAAATCCTGTAACGAGAAGAGCTGCGCATCCTGCAATTCCGATTACTGTCATATAGAGACGTTTCTTATACCGAAAAATGTTTCTTGCCGTTACTTTCTTCGTAAAGCTCATGTGCCTCCAGAGAGGCCTGATTCTTTCCAGCAATATCCTCTTGCCTGGCTTTGGCACCTTGGGCAGCATGAGAACAGAAGGCTTGTGGGACGTCTGCTCAATACCGGCTGCGAGCGTTGCCGCCACCGTGCAGAGAATGGCAATCGGCACCACAGTCAGGGCATAATTCCACCAGAATACTGTTACGGTTTCCGACAGATCGTACATCATTGCATATGCGTTGGAAATAACCTTCGGAAGCAGAGAAAATCCTATCGTGACACCGATGACCCCCCCGATCAGGCTGGCAAGAATGCTGTACCCCAGATAATACAGCATGATACTGCCATTAGAATATCCCAGGGCTTTGAGGGTGCCGTTCTGCACTCTCTCTTCATCCACCATCCTGGTCATCGTCGTCAGTGCGACAAGGGCTGCAACCAAGAAGAAAAACACAGGAAACACTTTGCCCACGGCCCCAATTTTGTCTACATTGGCTTTAAATCCGGCATGACTGAGTGTATCCGTTCGGTCTATCACGTACCATTTGGGATGTTCGATAGCTTCGATATCCTTCTGTCCCTGTTCCAGATCCGCCAAGGCTGAAGCCAGCTTAGCTTCCGACTCCGCTTTGGCATCTGTATATTCTTTTTCCCCGGAAATAAGATCTGCCTCATTTGCAGCAATCTGTGCCCTGGCATCGGCGATGGCTGTCCTTCCATCTGCCAGAGCTGTCTCCTGCACAGCAATCTGTGCAAGGGCGTCCGACTGTGACTGATCCAGCTGGGCCATTCCAGCCGCATACTGGTCTTCCCCGATAACCGGTCTTGCCGCCTCCAGCTCTGCACGTTGTGCCGCGATGGAAGTTTCCAGATTCATCTTCGCCGCTTCCAGATCCGCTTCTCCCGCCGTCAGGGAAGCTTCACGGGAATCCAATTCTTTTTTTGCGGCATCCAGGCTTGCATAGCCGTCATCCAGTTTTTTCCGGGCATCTGCCAGCTTGGTTTCCGCTTCCGCCTTCGCTTCGTTATATTTGTTCCAGCCGTCATCGAGTTCTGCCTGAGCTTTGCTGACCACTTCCGTATAACGGATTTCCGATTGACCTATCCCCAGATCTTTTATGGTTCCTGCCACGGAATCCAGAATGCGCTTATACTCGTCACCAAAGGTATCCGCTGCTTTTGCCCCTTTACAGGTCAGAAAAATGTCTGTATATGCTTCCAGGCTGTATGCGTCACCGAAGGTATAGAGTACACGGCTGATCTGACCCGATCCCACTTTGCTCGGTTCGCCTTCCAGGGACATGTACTGGGGAGACCGGACTACTCCAACCACTGTGAATACTTCTACATTATACGTGTCTCCCCTTTTTTCATAATCCTTATTATCCTTTGAAATGGTATAGGTTTCTCCTATTGCTGCATCTCCTGAATAGCCCATCGGTAAGATCACGACACACTCTGTATTATTTTCAGGCATCCTGCCAGATACAAGTTCAACTCCATTGAGGAACGCATCCGAACCCATTTCGTCCAGAGGGACCCCGTACAATCTGCTTACGTAGGTGCCGCCATCCGTTCCTTCCATATTCAGGTCCGTGACAAAGGCCGGCATGACCGTGTCCACGCCTTCTGCTCCCTCAACAGCCTGAACATCAGCCTCCGTAAGACCAAGGGTCCCCTTTATATCCAGATCATAGAGATTATTTGCATCATAATATCGGTCTGCAGTCAGAAGCATATCTGGAGTTGTTGCAAGCAGCCCCGATAGAAAACCCACCCCGATTGCAACAATGCCCAGAATAGAAAGAAAACGGGAATATGTTTTTTTGACGCTCCGAAGCATCAGTTTAAAATAAGTTTTCTTCATAATTAATTACCACTCGATTTCTTCAACAGATACAGGATTTTCGTTCAGTTCCATTGCGCTGATTTGTCCATTCCGTACGTGCACTACGCGGTCAGCCATTCTGGTAATCTCGGTGTTGTGGGTTATCACGATTACTGTTTTTCCGGTGTTTCGGCATGTATCCTGCAAAAGCTTCAGAATGTGCTTTCCCGTATCATAATCCAGTGCTCCCGTCGGCTCATCGCAAAGGAGGATTTTGGGATTCTTAGCCAGCGCCCTGGCTATGGCCACTCTCTGCTGCTCTCCCCCTGAAAGCTGAGCCGGGAAATTGTCGCTTCTTTCTTCCAATCCCACAGACTTCAAGGTTTCCATAGCATCTAAAGGATCCCGGCATATTTCAGAAGCCAGCTCCACATTTTCCAGCGCCGTGAGGTTCTGGACCAGATTATAGAACTGAAATACAAACCCTACATCATAGCGCCTGTAGTCCGTCAGCTGTCTTTTGTTCAAATTGCTGACCAGTCTCCCGTCGAGATAGATTTCCCCTTCATCACAGGTGTCTATCCCTCCAAGAATATTAAGAAGGGTTGTCTTGCCGGCGCCGCTTGGCCCCACAACCACGCAGAAATCCCCCTTGTTTACAGAAAAAGAAATATGGTCAGCTGCGGTGATTTTGTGCGCCCCCATTTTATAATATTTACAGACATCCTTAAATACAATATATTCCATCTAAAACCTCCTCCAAATCAGCCGTCTAGGATCGTTTCCACGTCGACGGAACAAACAACAACAGTATCGGAAAAAGCTCCAGTCTTCCTGCAAGCATGTCAAATGTCATGACAATCTTGGACGCAGCGCTGAATTCACTGAAATTCCCTGTCGGTCCGACCATATCCATTCCAGGACCTATATTATTCATGGTTGCCACCACCGCAGTAAAGGAAGTTTCTGTCGAGAAGCCATCAAAGCTCACAAGTAGGACGGATATCGCAAACAAGAATACATAAGCAACAAAATATATACAGGTTGCACGTATCATTTCCCCTTGTATGGGTTTTCCTTCAAATTTAATGACTTTAACGCTCCTGGGATGAAGAAACAGCTGCATTTCTTTCTTTATGCCCTTGATCAGCAATATAATCCGGGAAACTTTCAGTCCTCCGCCTGTACTACCGGCACAGGCTCCGATGAACATAATTGTTACGAGTATCCCCTTCGAAAAAGTAGGCCAGGCATTAAAGTCCGCCGTTGCAAAACCGGTTGTCGTTATAACGGAAGCCACAGAAAATGCAACATGTTGAACCGCTTCATGCAGGCTCGGAAAGCTCTCTCTGACATTTGCGGTAATCAGTGCTATAGATACAGCGATAATCAACAGGTAGGTTCTGACTTCTTCTGATTTCAGACCCTGTTTAAACCGCTTCATCACAAAAAGAAAATAAACGCTGAAATTCACGCCAAACAGTATCATAAATACCGTGGTCACGATCTGGACATAATCAGAATAACCTGCCATGCTGTTATTCTTGATACCGAATCCTCCGGTTCCAGCCGTTCCAAATGTCGTGCAGATTGCATCGAAGGCTGGCATCCGCCCCGCAAGGAGCAGGATTATCTGTGCCAACGTCAGAACGATGTAAATGATGTACAACAGAGATGCAGATTTCCGGATTTTGGGTACCAGCTTCTCCACGCTCGGTCCGGGGCTTTCTGCCCGAATCATGTACATATTGTGTCCTCCCACCATTGGCAGGATTGTAAGGACAAACACCAGAATCCCCATACCGCCTATCCAGTGTGAAAAGCTTCTCCATATAAGTGATGTATGAGAAAGTGCTTCCACATTCGTAAGGATGCTGGACCCAGTAGTCGTAAATCCAGAAACAATTTCAAAGAGGGCATCCACGGCAAAAGAAATCTCCCCCGTAATGACGAAGGGAATCGCTCCAACAATGCTGATAAGGATCCATGTGAGTGAAACTGTTGCAAAGCCTTCTTTTGTATAAAAATCCCGCCGCTTAGGTTTAAATCGTGTAATTATAAAGGCTGCCACCAGACAGCCTGCCAGTACAACAAGATATGCAAACCCCTGTTCTTCTCTGTAGATCAGGGCTGTTATGCAGGGCAGAACCAGAAATGCCGCCTCAAAATATAGGATGTTCCCCAGTATGTATCGAATAATCGAAAAATTCATTTATCTTCTCCATTATTTTTTTAGTATGTCGCTGATTTCGTAGAGTCCTACATTCGTTGTAACCACGATTACAGTATCTCCAGGGAGTATGACATCTTTTCCCCTCGGTATGATTGTTCGGCCGTCCCGGATGATGCAGGTGACAAGAAGATTATCGATCAGCTGCAGTGTTTCTATTTTTTGATTGATAATCCTGCAGTTTTCTTTCACTTTAAAAGCAAGAGCCTCCGCCTTATTATCCGCTATCTTGTACAACGTTTCCACGCTGCTCCCCTGGGAGTTCTGAAGGGCACGCACGTACTGCAGTATATAATCTGCTGTAATGAATTTCGGGTGAACGACACTCCCCAGCTTTAATTTCCCCATAATCGTATCCATAGGAATCTTATTGATTTTCGTAATAACCTTTGCCTTGGAAATACTCTTGGCCACCAAGGCAAGGATAACATTCTGTTCATCCATATCGGTCAGCGGAAGAAAAGCTTCCACATAAAGAAGTCCTTCCTCTTTCAGAACCTCCTGGTCTGTGCCATCCGCATGGATGATAGTCGCTTTCGGCATTTCCATGCTGAGTTTCTCACAAATTTCAAGATTCTTCTCAATGATTTTTACATCAATTCCTCTTTTGATGAGGTCTACCGCCAGATAATGGCTTATTTTTCCTCCTCCGACTATCATGGCATTTTTCACCCGGTTAGTGACGATTCCTGACTTCCTGAAGAATTCACTGGCTTTAGTGGGTTCTGCCACAACAGAAATCTTGTCTCCAGTCTTCAGCACAATGTCTCCGGAAGGGATAATCACCTTTTCGTCTCTTTCCAGTACGCATACCAGGACATCGCAGCTTAGTCTGGTAGATATTTCCATGATCGGCATATCATTGAGAATGGAGCCTTCCGGAATCTCCACGCTTAAAAGTTCAACAAGCCCTTTGGCAAAATTTTCTACCTGGATGGCCGATGGGAACCGGAGAATACTGGCAATCTCATATGCAGCCGTTTTTTCCGGATTGATAATCATGGACAGCTCCAGTTCTGTCTTCAGAAACTCTACTTCATTTGTATAAATTGGATTGCGTACTCTGGCAATAGTTTTTAAATCCCTGACTTTTTTTGCAAAAAGACAGCAGAGCAGATTCATTTCATCCGAGTCCGTAACAGCAATCAGAATGTCTGCCTTATCCACCCCTGCTTCCAGAAGGACGCTGTAACTGGCGCCATTGCCTGCTATCCCCAGTACATCCAGATTCAGGGATACAACATCCAATACCTTTTTATTTGTGTCTACAATGGTAATTGTATGTCCCTCTTCTACCAGCTCCTGCGCCAGGGCCGCTCCCACTTTTCCACATCCAATAATAATAATTTCCATTCAAATTTCAACCTTTCATCCGTATTGAGTCTTTGCCTCGCATTTCACATTTGGATTTTCTCAGAAAAATATTCAAAACATCGCGGTCTTCCTTTCATTATCTTATGAATATTATACAATATTATGCGCTTTGGTACAATATATGCTTTTATATCGTTGCTTTCCTGACTTTTCGTGATAAACTATGTACATTAAAATAAATCAGATAGAACAAAGAGGACCCCGATATGAAGATTGCTCTATGCGATGACGACTGCATTGAATTGCAGCACGTCCGGAAGGTTGTTGAAAGCTATATAGAAAGCTCGATTCCTCACACAGACATTACATTAAAGGCCTTCAATCTTGCCGAAGAACTGCTCCGGGACATCGCCCAGAATGGTTCTTATGACTTGCTGATATTAGACATAATTCTTCCTGGCATGAATGGAATTGAACTGGCAGCCGAAATCCGAAAACAGGATACGGGCTGCAAGATAATCTTTCTCACTTCTTCTGAAGATTTTGCCATAAGTTCTTACAAAGTTGATGCCTTTTATTACATCCTTAAACCATTTCCTGATCAGGAACTGGAATTGCAGCTCCACCGGTTTTTCTCCTCCCTGCAGGATAATAAAAACGCCCATATAATTATCCGGGATTCGGGACAGCTCAGACGGGTTTTTTTTCACTCGATTTTATATATCGAAAGTGCGAAACACACCATATTTCTTCACCTGAGCAACGGGGAAACCTGCTCCTGTTATGGGACGATGAACGAATTTGCCGCCATTCTCAGCAAGGACGGCCGATTTGTCAAATGTCATAAGTCTTTTGTGGTCAATATGGAAACGGTGGTAAGCATATCCGCAAAAGGGTTCGTACTTACAAACAAGGTGTTGATTCCCATTTCCAGACAGGCATATGCAGATGTAAAACAGAACTTCATTGATTATTTTTTTGGGAAAGGATAATTTGCTGCCTATGGATTTTTTTTACCTTCTGTACAGACTGATATTTTCATTTTCCTTAATGCTTTTTCTGATCCGTCCAAGATTCGGATATCGGCGGACAATCCTTGCTGCAACCGGATTCATGCTGGCTGTCTGGGTATTCAATTCCATAATCTGCCAGTTTAAAGGCATTGGATTCATAGACCTTATTTATCCGATAATCGTCTCCCTGCCGACTTTTTTCTTCTTTCTCTGTGTTTCTGAGCCGATTTTTTCCAGGGTGCTGTTCACTTTCCTGACTGTATGTAATTTTTCCATGCTGACAAGCTACATAAGCCTCCTGGCTTATAGCCTGCTGGGAAGCCCTTTTTCCATTATTATCGAAATATGCACTGTGATACTGATACTGGCGGCAATGACTCTTTTTTTACGAAAGCCCTACTTTCGGATTCTGGATGCCGTGGATAATAACTGGTGGATTTTTTGTTCGTTCCCCCTGCTCTTGTCCGCCATATTGTATACCGTCATATATTACCCAGATTCCTTTATTAACCGGCCGGAAAGCATACCCGTCATTTTTCTGTTATTCGTGCTGATGTTTGATTTTTATATAATTATTTACCGCAACATTGAAAACATTTACGAGCTTCTGCAATACAGGCATGACAGGGACATCCTTCTTCTGCAGACAGATATGCAGAAGAAGGAATTCGCAGCCGTAATTGACAAATATCAAGCCCTGCAGATTTGCCGGCATGATATGCGCCACCATATCTCCATTCTCCACTCTTTGATTTCAGACGGCAGAATTCCGGAGGCAAAATCATACCTGAACAGACTCAATGAAGATCTCACAGAAACCGTCATCGAACAATACTGCGAAAATTATATGATCAATATTATACTGTCAACCTGTATATCAAGAGCACGTAAATTCGGAATCACTGTACATTGCGTGGCTGCAGTACCCGAAGATATTCCGATTGATTCCGTTGAAATAGGAGTGGTCCTGACAAATTCCATGGATAATGCGATCAAAGCCTGTGATGCAATACAAAATGTTGAAAGCAGGTATATAAGAATCATATGTAAGGAGCACTTTGAACAGATATATATACAGATAACCAATACCTATGCCGGTGCCGTCCGGTTTGAGGACGGCTTTCCTGTCTCCGACCAGAAAAATCATGGGCTCGGAACCCGCAGTATTGCCTCGATTGCCCATAAATATGAAGGAATCTTCTCTTTTACAGCGGAAAACAGTGTCTTTAAGACTACTGTAATCCTGAATGCGCCGGTTGCCTGAATGGCTATACGGAATCTTGCTTTTTGAAGAAATCGGTGGTATACTACTCCGGTTGTTTATATTTTAACACTTTTGGAGGTATGGCATACTATGTCAGATATTACAAAAATTTTCGAATCTGTTGATTCCCAAGTATGGGGTCCTCCCCTGCTGATTCTTCTCGTAGGAACTGGAATCTACCTTACCATCCGCTTGGGTGTCCTTCAGGTTTTCAGGCTTCCCCTCGCATTAAAATATGTTTTTTCAAGAGACAAAGAGTCACACGCCCAGGGAGATGTTTCCAGTTTTGCCGCGCTCTGCACGGCATTAGCGGCTACTATCGGTACCGGAAACATCGTTGGCGTTGCGACAGCCATAAAGCTGGGCGGACCCGGAGCCCTCTTCTGGATGTGGATTGCCGCGTTTTTTGGTATGGCAACCAAATATGGCGAATGTCTGCTGTCTGTGAAATACCGGGTAGTGGATAAAAACGGACAGATGTCTGGCGGTCCCATGTACTATATAGAGAGAGGTCTGGGAAACAAATGGCTGGCAAAGCTGTTTTCCATCTTCGGAATCTGTGTGGCCTTCTTTGGTATCGGAACCTTCCCGCAGGTTAACGCCATCACCCGGTCTGTAAAAGGTACTTTTAACATTCCGATAGTTATCACCGCCATTGTCATCACCGTCCTGGTGGCCCTGGTAACGCTCGGAGGCATTAAAAGCATCTCAAAAACCGCAGAAATCATAGTTCCGGCTATGGTCATCCTGTATGTTGCCGGTTCTTTGCTGATTGTATTTTTGAATATCGGCGCTCTTCCTGGAACCATAGGACTCATTATCAAAAGTGCTTTTTCCCCGACAGCGGCCGCCGGAGGTTTCCTCGGATCCACTGTTATGCTTGCCATGAAAAGCGGAATTGCAAGGGGTGTATTCTCCAATGAATCCGGTCTGGGAAGTGCTCCTATCGCCAGCGCAGCGGCAAGAACCAATTCCTGCGCAAAACAGGGACTTATTTCCATGACGGGTACCTTTTTTGACACAATTATCGTCTGTACGATGACTGGCATCATTCTTGTTATGACCGGGGCGTGGAGCGGAAACAATGCCGGCACGGATATGACCAATTCTGCTTTTGGTACCGGTCTGGCAGGAGTCGGTCCATACATCGTCACCATCGGTCTTATCTTCTTCGCCTTTACCACCATCCTTGGATGGAATTACTATGGCGAAAGGTGCACGGAGTATCTGTTTGGCGTCAAGGGAATCATTCCCTACAGGATCATATTCATAATCCTTGTTGCCCTGGGCGCATTCCTGAAACTGGACCTCATATGGACCCTGGCGGACATAGTAAACGGTCTGATGGCTATTCCCAACCTGATTGCCCTGATCGGCCTGAGCGGAATCATTGCTGCCGAAACCAGAAAATTTTCAGATGAGTTAAAACAAGGCCTGCACCGATAGGTCCGAAATAAAAAATCCCGTTCTGCTGACTGATATGCTCCCTTCTAGGTAGACAAGTGAAATAATAAAAACTTGTTTATTTAGGAGGGAGTGTTTTTTATACCTAGAAATGTATCGCCACAGGACAAGCTACAAGCAGTAATCGAGTATCTTACCGGAAAAGGAAGTCAAGAATCTATAGCCAAGAAATATGATGTTAACCATAAGTCTTTGTCAGCATGGATAAACAATTATAAGGCATTTGGAGAAACGGCCTTTAATAGAACTGGTCGAAACAAAAACTATAGTTTAGAATTCAAAAACACAGTAGTTCAATCTTATCTTTCAGGAGAAGGTTCCTTCGAAGAACTT
>NZ_FQYT01000031.1 GCF_900141895.1 Parasporobacterium paucivorans DSM 15970
CTGGTATGGACGTATCGGTACGGAAAGGGATGCTACGGTGTCAGAAGCCATCATCGACCGGATTGTTCACAATTCCTATGAAGTCATGATTGATGGCCGGATATCCATGCGTGAGCGCCATGGATTAAAATCCTCCGTCAAAGGATGTGGGGCACATGCTTGAGACCGATGAATTCTGAAGAATGGGTCAATCTTATCTGGGCAGTTGATCCTGGTGCCAACGATGAACTCGATTAAGATTTAACTTACAAACTGCACTCTATCCGGAAAGCGGTGCTCTGTTCTTCCGGATAGGGATGCTCTGACTTTCCGAAAAGCATGCATTATTGGAACGGAATATTCATTTAACCGTCTTTACTCAATTTCTATCAAGTCTTAAACTGAGTTGTAAATGTAAAAGTTCATCCGGATTTTTAAAATCTGTTTTTCCAATTTCCCTAATGCGGTCAATTCTGTACAGCATTGTTGCGCGATGAATAAACAGTTCTTTCGCACTCTGTGCGGCATTCATATGGTTGCCAAGATATACGGTCAGCGTCCTGAGATACTCGGTCTGGTTTGCTTCGTCATACCTCTGCAGACGGGCAGCAACAGGAGATCTTAGAAAATCGGCAGGCAGCTCCTCTGTTATCTTATTCAGCATATAGAGAAACATATTGTCCGCAAATGTATGGGTCCAAACGGTAGGCTTCTGTATGAGCCCGATTTCAAGGGCAATCCTTGCCTGAATATAGTATTCTCTAAGGTTTTTGAACCCTTCAAAATAATTACTGAATCCAACCCTGAAATTCCCCTCTCTGATAAAATAGTTGAACTGGGCAAAAAAATCATCCCCTGAAATTTTGATGATGCTTATATTGACGATGACAACGATTATGCTGTTATCAATAAAAGCAAATGTCTGTGGATATTCGCGCATAATCTTGCTGCAGAAATAATACATTGTCATGTTATAGATATCCTGGCTGCTCGGCTTGATATACATGATGCGATATGTATTCTCGTGATACCAACCCAGATGATTCAGCTCCTTATCGAAGATGGACTGATTATACGAGTATCCACCTGCAATATTTTTGAAAAGAGAGGCAAGAACACTGCTTTCCTCAGGATGAGAATTGCTGAGCCGGCTTGGAATATCCTCCAGACAGCTGGCTAAATGCCCGAACATTGATGCATCCGAGCTGTCAAAACTCTTGGTCGTTTCGGATAGAATAATCCTGAAAATAAATACTTCATTCAAGAAAATGTTCTTGCAGATGCATCTAAAGGGAAGTACATCTGCAGGAAATTGAAACACTTCTTTCTCATCTGCTATTTCTGCGTATGCATTATCATTTTTGAATGAGTTGACCTGGTCGACAGATATTCCCCCGAATTCATCGAGACCTCCGGAATAACCCGTTCTGTTCAACGCGGTTTGTGCGATTATATTATAATTGGAATCCATAATGGATAGTCCATTGCCAAAAACGGGTTCGGAAATATCAATCATATGCTGCAGCGGATTCCATTCGCCTGAGCTCTGTTTCAGTCCGGAATCCCACAAATCGAATGCATCAAATATTTGATGGACCTTATTATTTATGTCGAAAAGATCCTGTTCTTCACCAATGATTAACAGGTTCAATCTACAATTGAAATATACTTGAGGTGGTGTGCCAATGCACAGGATTGCTGAGCCTTCGTTGAAATGTGCCTGTGCAGGCAGCGTCTCTGCATTCGCCATATATAATGTGTTGGAATTGAATGTTTTCTCTCCCGTATGGAATATGGGCCTGGCGTAAATCAGCGAATCGTAAATATCATTTATATTTCTCTGTTCTATTGCGTCCTCGAGACGTTTTGCGAGTATCTGAATTGAAAGTTTTATGATCAACACCCCCTTATACATAGTGTATAAGTACAACTGCAAAAAGTCAATTCTTATGTATAATTTACTTTACGAAAAAGGAAGCATAAAATGAGATCAGATAGAAAAATCAAGGAGGAATTTATAATGGCGCTAACACCAAGGGAAAATTATTTGAATGCACTGAATCACAAGAAGACAGAATGGACACCAGTATTTATTGCCGACTGCGCCGGGGTGGGATTCGCTGCCGGGCCGGGGCCATGGATTGAGAAAGGTCCCTTCGGAGGAGGCTATGATGGATTCTGCGTTAGATGGGTCACACCTTCTTCCGGAGGCGGCGCTCCTATTCCGGCACCAAACGAGTTCATGCTAGATCTCGACAACATAACCGAATGGAAAGATATCATCAAATTTCCAGATCTTGAGTCATTTGATTGGAACAAGGAAGCACAGAAAGAATTTGAGATGTATCATGTTGACAGGAATATGCAGGCGGTCGATTTCGGGTGTGGCAATGGCGTATTTGAAAGGCTGGCGGCTTTCATGGGATTTGAAAATGCTTTGATTGCACTGATCGAAGAACCGGATGCCTGCAATGAGCTTATGGAAGCCATTACAGATTACAAAATCGAGTTTGCAAAAAAAGTTAAGGAATCCTATAATCCGGATGCGTTTACCAATTATGACGATATAGCAACAGAACGAGGCCTTTTCATGTCACCTGATACCTACCGTAAATTAATCAAGCCACACCATAAACGCCTCAACGATGCAGTCAAAGCACTGGGGATGATCCCAATTCAACACACTTGCGGATTCTGCGAACCTTTGATCGAGGATATTATTGAAACGGGTGCCGCAGCCTGGACATCAGTCCAGCCTACCAACGATATTGTTGCAATGCAGAAAAAATACGGCGATAAAATCGTCTTCATGGGCGGTTTTGACACTAACGGTGAACCGGCACAAGCGGATTCCAGCCTGGAAACGAGACTGGCTGAGGTACGCAGGTGTATCGATGTTTATGGAAAAAATCCGGGGTATATCTTCTTTGGTTTTGTTCTCGTAAACAGTCTGAATCCGGCAGATGTCGGGGCTGCCATCATGCCTCTCGTCCAGGAAGCCGTAAGATACGGTCATGAGGTTTCCGGAAAATAACACGAATCAGCTAACATAGATTTAGACAAATCAAAAGAGGTGCTATGCAGCAGTAAATTTCAGTCCTAATATTCCCACCAGTATTAAGCAAAGAAATACCATTCGCAAAACATTAACTGGCTCATTGAGAAGTAAAATACCAAATATAACTGTACCCAAAGCACCTATCCCCGTCCAAATTGCATATGATGTGCCAATTGGGAGAGTTTTAGTAGCAAGTGACAATAAATAAAAACTGATTGCCATGCCTCCCAATGTAATCAAAGATGGAAACAATTCCGTAAATCCGTGAGAATACTTCAGAGCTATTGCCCAAACAACTTCAAAAATCCCTGCAATTAATAAATAAATCCAAGCCATGTTTTTACCTCCATAATAAAAAATAAAGCCTGAAAGATATCATCTTGATATCTCCCAGGCTTTTATCCTTCCGTGTCACAGTTAAAAACTGTGAGTTCTCTCTTGGTCACTGGCCAGTCAAAACTGCGGAACCCTAGAAAACTTTACTATTTGTATTTAATAAGACAATATTCTTTAAAGCTGATTTTCATTATATGTTTTAAAATCAGAAAAGTCAATATCCCTGATAAAGGATAATAGTGTCAGTTTATAACAGGGTAAAAGCCTTGAGAATTTCAGATGAGGCTTTTTCCGACTTGGATACTATAACAAAAAATGAAGTCCACGCCACCTTTTAAAGAACCATCACCAAGCATAAATAGGTATAGCACCATCCATCCTTTTCATAGTATAATCAAATTATATTTTAAAACACACAGAATGGGGGATTAATATGTTTTTATTTAATAAAGAGGAAGTCTATCTTGGATATTCATTGGATGATTTCAATAAAGTAAGAGAGATTTTTGAGACAGAATGCATTGAATACACTTATAAAATCATAAACCACTCCACTGAACTTGCAGGACATGGCACGATACGAAGCGGCGTCGGAAGCAGATCCATCAATGCAAAATATGAAAATTTATATTCTATTTGTGTCAAGAAAAAAGATTTCGAAAACGCAAAGTACCTAATAAAGCATTTTATTGTATAAAAGAATTTACCTGAGTAGATAACTTTTGAATTTCTACACATTCTCTACAAGTTGGATCTTCAATCCATTGGGATCCTTTATATAGAAAAATTTTACATGAGGGTTTGGTTGAAAAGGTCCGCTCTCAATAGATATACCCTTTGCTCTAACAAAATCCATCTTCTCTTCAACCGATTCCACTTCAAATCCCCATGAAATGTCAGTACCTATATTAACATCTTTGCCATTCTCATCACATACAAGTTCTATCTTTGTTTCTCCATCTCCTAAAAAAACGATTTCTATGCCTGGGCCAGCTTTAAATCTTCGGTTCACTTTTAGGCCGATTATATCCTCATAAAACCTTAATGATTCATCCATATCTTTTACTTGAATTGTGCTCCAGCAAAATTTCATGGTGTTCCTCCCTGTCCAATAATTTAAACCAACTTTTAACTATTTTACTAAACAAAAAAGATTAAATAAACAATCTAAGCAAGACCTCCAGCATTTCCGTAAAGTACTCCAGTGATCACAAAAGCAATTACGGATAAGACTATCCCAATTAAAACTGGATTTTTTCTTGTCGTTCCCCTTCTTAAAGCTGCAATTCCAAAGAACACGCCAATTATGGCTACCAGGCTTCCAATAGGAAAAAACGATGTTATAACTGCTACTATTCCAATAACCATCGATAACATACTAAGATCCTTCTTTTGATTATCCATTCTATTCCCTCTTTCTTTATCTATTAATGAATTTTTTTAGTTACATACTCCGTTAAGACAATGCCTCCATCGCGAAAAATATGAAGTTCGCATCATTATAACACAAAAAAAGTGTCCTTTGAATCAAAAAAATAATATATCAAGTAGAATCCTTTTATAACCAGTTAAGCTGATTCCCATATATTTTTTCCAAAAAATCCAATATTAAGGTTTCGCTTTTTTCAAACCCAAGTTTCCCAGTATCAATTGTCAAGTCATAATTGCAGGAATTGTACATATCCATTCCTGCAAATTCTTTATAATATCTCAATCTTTGCTTATCCGTTTTTTGAATCAATTTTATCGCTTCTTCTTCCGATATCCTATTCAACTCCTGAGTACGTTTTACCCGAATATCCATATCAGCATGTAAAAAAATGCTTACATGTCTGGGATTTCCACGCAGAAGATAAGAAGCTGCTCTTCCTATTATGACCGCTGACTTTTCACTTGCAACTTTCAAAACAATATTTGATTCAGCATTATACGCTTTGTGATCCGTAACTACATCTAACTCCGGATAATATCTGACCGTTCCTTGTGCAGACAAAAAAATGCTCATCAACAAGCTGGAATGTTTTTCATCTAAGGCTTGGAGTTCCTCAACCGGGGAATTCAATTCTTTGGCCGCTTCTCTGACTATTTCATCATCATAATAGGAAATGTTCAGCTTTTCTGCCAGTCTTCTTCCTAAATAATCTCCACCGCTTCCTTTTTGACGGTCAATCGTTATTAAAATTTTTGTTTTATACATTTTATCCTCATTTCTGTGGCTGATTGACAAAGCGCGAATATGATTTCAATTCCGATTCAACATCGTCCTTGAATATCGTAGCAAGTTTTTTTAACCCGGATGGTAAATGTCCTTAGCGATATTGGTATTGAACACATTGAATGCGTATTTCAGGATGTACTTTTTGCTAATGCAACGAGTTTGCTTAATGTTTTCCAGTTACGCACAGTTGCCGATACATTCAGTTTGTAGAGATTTTTCGCAAGTTTTGAATTCCGGATACTATGCTGGAACAATAGATAAACATCTCTTCCGGTGATATGACATCTATCACCTTCACTTCTATAAGCATCAATGCACTCAATCTTTTCTTTTGCTGGCTGGTGCTTCAATAGCGCGACATACAGACTTTCCACTTCTGATAGCGCCTCTGCTTCCCTTATATCTTCCTTCGAGAATGGACAATTAAAAATAATCTGTTCTAATTCTGTGGAAGTCCTCAGGATGACCTCTGCCCGAATCCCAAAAACCGTCTCTATCTCCCGTTCGATTCTATCGCACAGTGATTCTTCTGTTTCATTCGATTTAAACAAAACATTTCCACTTTGAATATATGTTTTCACTTCAAAAAGTCCGACTGATTCTAATGTTCGTTTCAAATCCGCCATCTTGATTTTATTTTTTCCGCCTACGTTAATCCCTCTTAAAAATGCGATATAAATAGTCATGCCTTGAACTCTCCTCAATATGAAAACACAAATGGTCGGATACCTTCTTTGATTCAAGATATCCGGCCATTTTGCTTATTTCTGATCACATATTTGTACAAATATATGGTACATATATCCTAGGACTTCCACAGAGCCACGTCGCCTATATTGATGTCCCTTTTGGTGACATCCACCGGACCAAATTTCTGAGCCAGGTACCCGTTCTTTTCGAACAGGAGGGTATACTGTCCACCTGCAAGTCCGCGAAGCCAGAAATCACCATAGCTGTCTGTCTCGGTCGTGACCTTCTCACCGGTATCCACATTGGCCGCGGTGACTTTCACGCTCTCACTGCACTCATCGGCTTCTTTGTCATATAACGCTCCGGCGATGAATCGTTTGGGCAGACCGATATAGTAAACCCGGGGCTTCACTGTCAGTTCAGGTTTGAGGGGTTCCGCTTTAGCAATGAGATCTCTGATTTTAGGATCATCCTCATCACCAAAAATCATGGCTCCGGTAGGGCAGGCATCCACACAGCGCGGCTCTTCCCAGCCATCGTCCAGCAAGTGTGCGCAGAAAGTGCATTTTTGAGCAATCTTTAGATCTTCATTATAATAAATTATGTTCTCGTAAGGACAGGCCTCGATACAAAGCTGGTGTCCCCGGCATTTATCCGGATTGATGATTACGATGCCGTCATCACGTTTATATATGGCATCCTGGCTGCAGGACCTGATGCACGGAGCGTCGTCACAATGCTGACAAATGCTGTGTTCGTAGGTTATCATTACCTTGGGAACCTGACCCCGCACATTGTCATGGAGTTTGTTCCAGAACTGCCCTGTATCTGGCTGAGGCTTCGCAATCGGCGACCAGTCATTGCCCACATGCTCGTCTTTACAGGCTACCTGACAGTTGTAGCAGCCGTTGCAGATATCGTAGTTAATAATTAGAACTTTACCCATTACTCCTCACCTCCAGCCATAACAGCGTCCAAGCCCGGACCCGCAGTAGGATTGAAAGGCCGATTAAACGCGTCGGGATATTTTCTCTTAAGCTCATCTAGATCCGTTTTTTCAATCTCGGCCAGGAAACCGCTGACAGCATGACCCACTGCATTTTTTGAAGTAACATTCCGAGGCACAATGGTGTTGATGGCTCCGCCACGGTCAATCTCACCTGGCACAATCGGATCCCATTTGGCTCCGTGATCGATATAAATAACACCCGGCATAATGCGTTCAGTTACATATGCTGCAGCTAAAACCGTACCCCGGTCATTGTAGATAGAAACCACATCTCCATCGGCAATGCCACGTTCGGCGGCCGTAGATGGATGCAGCCATACAGGATGGTACTGGTAACCGTCGGGACCTTTGATTTTGCAGGTCGGAATCTCACGCAGCCAGGTGATGTCCTCATGCTGCGAATGAACGCTCCAACGCGGGTGGTTAGAAATTACCAGCAGGGTGTATTTCTTGCCACGCTCAGTTTCCAGCGTCTCCTGGTGGGTAATACCGCTGGGAATCCATTTCGGCACCGGAGGTCGTTCCTTGTCGTCAGGGAAATGCTCCTTAAGCCCGGTTGACTCAAATTCCAGCAGGCCGGTAGGAGTAGTGAGCGGGTTATTCTTAGGGTCTTCATAAAATTTCTGGAATCCGCGAGGCTCTTTTTCCCAGCCGTCAGCGGTAGGAACCACAAAATATCCCTTGTCCTTCAGCTCTTCCCAGCTGATAAGATCCGCGCAGCGGGAAGTTTCCCATCCATATTTGATAAGTTCCGGAATCGATTTGCTGCCCGTGTACTCTTCCAGCAGGCCCAGTTTGTCGGCCAGCATGCAGACAATCTCGTAGTCGCTGAAGGATTCGCCCAGAGGTTCCACACATTTATTCTCGGGATAAAGCAGGTTGTACTGGCCGCTGAAGATATCAGCGGCGATGTCGTCCTCTTCCAGTTTGGTGTTGACTGGAAGAATGATATCGGCCAGGAGGGCATCGTTTTCCAGCCAGGGATGCTGCGCCCACATAAACTCAATGTCTGGATGCTGCATAGCCCGCACGTAGTCGTTGCCGCCGTTCCAGCAGGTAATCCAGGACGGAGAGTCGGTCCATACGGCATGAATTTTGGAAGCGCCTTCTGCCGGATAGAAACGGTGTATAAACTGGTCCTCCCGGGGAGCCGTTTCGGATTCGCAGCCCCACCAGTCACAAGAACCTTCCAAAATGGCTTTAGGAACCAGGGTCTTTGGCAATGAGGGGTCGTTTTTGTCAGAGGGATGTCCTCCTGTGTACGCCTTGCGGAGATTGGGCACGCGCAGCGGCTTGGGCTGGGCGTACTGGTCCGGGAAGTCGAACAGACCCCATTCAATCATTTTCACCTGGTTAACGCCCGGTTTACCCAGACCCTGCATGGCAAGACAGATATTCTGCAAACGTGCCGGCTCCGTGGCGTAAGGTCCGCGTATGCCGGGTCCACCGTTGCCGATGACCACACTTGTGCGTTTTGAGGCCCATTCCCTGGCCAGAGCTTTGATGACACGGGCGGATACCCCGCATCGTGTAGCAGCCCATTCCGGGGTCTTGGCTACGCCATCTTCCTCACCCATGACATAGGCTTCGTAGGTTTCCACACCGACAGCATGTGTTTTGAGGTAGTCCTTGTCGTATGTTCCATCTTTGAACCATACATAGGTAATGGCCAGATAAAGGGCTGCATCTGTGTTGGGCAGCACCGGTATCCATCGGTCGGCGTGTACCGCTGCCGCATAGTTAAGATCGGGACACACATAGATCTGTTTGATTCCCAATTCGCTGTACCAGTAGCTCAGACGGCTGGGAAGCTGGCCCTGCCATCCCCAGGGAGTGGTCTCCTGGTCGCATCCCCAAAAGAGCAGCAGCTCGCAGTTCTCGGCAACATCAAGGAGCAGATTGCTTTGTTTTCCCTGACCTACCGGCTCACAACCCCAGAAGTGCTTACTGCCCCACCACCAGCCTTCCCAACTGTCCGGCTGCCTGATCTGCAATGTATATCCGCCCCAAAGAGGCAAAAGTTTACGGCCGGCGCCATGGCAGGCTTGCACCACTTTATTCTCGCCGTGCTGGTCGCACTGGTAGAGAAGGCATGTAGGACCATAAGTCTCTTTCAAACGGTTCATCTCTTTGGAAATGATATCCAGAGCTTCATCCCAGGAGATGCGAACATATTTGCTTTTCCCTCTGTTCTGCGTGTTTCGTCCCCCCGGACCAGTCGAGCCGGGGGCTCCACCGGGATCAAAATCCACCCTTTTCATCGGAAATCGCACCCGGGCCGGTGAATAGACACGTTTTTTGTAAGCAATGGAGTACGGTGGAATTAAGGTTTTCATGCTGGGTTCGAAGGTACTGCCTCTCACATCGAACTTCCATGGGTTCATGTCCTTCTCGGGGTCATATTTCCAGTCATAATGCATAGGCCGTATGCGGATGATTTTTCCATCCTTAACATCGACCATTGATGCATTAGAACCATTTTCGGGCACCCCGCAGAAGCTGATATCGCGAATCAGTGTTTTCTCGCCAGATTTGCTGTTCCTGGCCCTGTCTTCTGCCATCAAACTTCCTCCTTTTTCCTGTTTTGCTATTCTGCTGCATGGAATAGCTATCCCGCAAATCATGTATGATTTCATTATATGCCTGCCACAGCAGTAAATCAATATAACTTTCCATCATAATTTATTCTGATATCTGTTTTTCGAGTTTTGATAAAAATTCTGACATCGAATGATTTATATTTATATCCATACGATCTGCTAAAACAATCAGCCACCATATACATTCAATAATCCTTCACACCATTGACACATTAATAAATTACAATACTCTTAATATTAAATAAGGTGGGAAGCAATAATGACGAATGAAAAAAACATGCAAACTAAATTTTATGCTCTGGGAACTTTGAACTATATAAATATGTTTAATTGTGCAGATATTGAAATTTTAGATAAGGTCACAGAAAGAATTTATGAAATTGATGATGTACTATCAGCATTTAAAAATGACAGTGATATCTCAAAGATCAATAATTCTGCTGGTCGAGATTTTGTGGATATAAACAAGGACACTTATGATATATTAGAACATGCGATACATTTTTCGAAGTTATCAAGCGGATGTTTTGATGTAACAATTGGTCCATTGGTTAAACTTTGGGGCATTGGAAAAAAGACAAATTATATTCCAGATGATACTGAAATAGCAAGAGAAATGAACAAGGTGGATTATCGGGATATTCTATTGGATAAAGTGAACATCAGAGCCACTTTACGTTGCGAAGATCAAAGCATTGATTTAGGTGGAATCGCTAAGGGGTATGCAGCAGATGAGGCAAAAAGAATATTGATGGAAAACGGAGTAAAGCATGCATTAATAAATCTGGGGGGTAATATCGTAACGCTGGGCACCAGGGTTGATGGAACTCCCTGGAAGATAGGTATTCAAAACCCGTTGATGCAGACAGGACAATATATTGGGGTGTTGTCACTGGAAGAGAAAACTATTGTCACATCAGGCACGAACGAACGTTTCTTCATAAAGGACGGTATCCGTTACCACCATATAATAGACAGATACACTGGATATCCTTCCCGGTCTGGATTGTTAAGCGTTACAGCGGTCTGTGACAACTCCATGTATGCAGATGCACTTACCACCTCTCTATTTACCATGGGTGTTGATGAAGGTTTGAAACTGCTGGAACTGATTAAGGAGGACGCAATATTTATTACAGATAAAATGGAGGTCATCATGACAAATGGATTATTAGAAAAATTCAAAATCACGAATACATCAATAAAATCGAAAAGGGCAGGATTCTATGGCAACTAAAAAGAAAATTTCCAAAGTACAAATACTAAGAATAATCATTCAGATACTATTTTTCATTATACTACCCGGTTTATATGCTGCTTCATTTGCCGGAATTAAAACCATTTATCAGGGATTAATGCAGGGAACCTTTGATTTTTCTCAGGATTTTCCATCCCTGATTGGTGCGCTATCCATAATACCTATCACACTGTTGCTTGGCCGGTTTTTTTGCGGCTGGATGTGCGCATTCGGCGCACTCGGGGATTGGCTTCACTTGCTGGGCAGTAAAGTATTTCGCATCAAGTACAACATCAAACCAGAAATAGATAAATATTTGAAATATATAAAGTTTTGTGTTTTAATTCTGCTGGTCCTGTTCGTTTGGAATTTCGATTGGAATTTAGATATTGCAAATCCATGGAATGCCTTTGGAGTTCTGTCCACTGTTACAAAACTACCCGATGTTGCTTATGCAATGCAGTATTTTGCCTTCGGTACAATACTATTGTTATTTATCATAATCGGATCCTTATTTATTGAAAGACTGTTTTGCCGGTATCTATGTCCATTAGGTGCTGTTTTTGCACTGGTTTCAAAACTCAGCATATTCAAAATCAAAAAGCCGCTTGATAAATGTCAATCCTGCCGCTTGTGCACAAAAAAATGTTCCATGGGAATTCCACTTTATAACTATGATAAAGTGACTTCCGGTGAATGCATCCAGTGTTTTAAATGTGTTTCCAACTGTCCAAAAAAGAATGCAAATATAACCGTTTTAGGAAACGAACTGAATCCCGCATTTGCAGGAGCTCTGGCCATTACAGCCATGACGGGATTGTACTGTGCCGGGAATCTAATGACCGACGTCGTTACTGCCAGTGCAGGCACTGGTACATATTTAACCGGAAGTGCAATCAGCCAAACTGAAAATGGACAATATGCAGATGGCACGTATGAAGGTACAGGTACAGGATTTCGTGGTGCAACAACTAAAGTTTCTGTAACTGTTGAAAACGGGTACATAACCAATATCGAAGCAATTTCATATGGAGATGATGCTCCATATTTCAACCGGGCATTTAATTCAGTTACTGAATCAATTATCGACAGCCAGTCAACTGATGTTGATGCCGTATCCGGTGCAACTTATAGCAGCAACGGAATTATGGATGCAGTTTCGGATGCGTTACAAAACACTGCTGTTTCAGTCACATCCTCAGCAATCAGTTCAACCACTGAATCAACTACCACTCAAGCAGTTGACAGTATAAACAGCAATTCCAGTACTTCTGCCTATACAGATGGAACCTATACTGGGACAGGTACCGGCTTCCGTCGAGGTACTACGACAGTAAGCGTTACCGTTTCTGGTGGATTAATTACTGATATAGAAGTAGTTTCCTACCAGGATGACGCCCCCTATTTCAACCGGGCCTATAATACGGTTATAAGTGAGATAATGGAAACACAGTCAACCAATGTCGATGCTGTTTCAGGAGCTACTTTCAGCAGCAACGGAATTATGGATGCTGTGGCAGACGCTTTAAATTAACACCAAATTGAAAACCTATCAAAAAACGAGGCATGCATTCAGGATACCCAGGATGCATGCCTCGAAAAATCATCACGGAAGTTAAGCACAAAAAAAGCCGGTTATATACCGGCTTTTAAATGGATTTGCTTAAACTGCGTAAACGTTGGTAGCCTGTAAGCCACGAGCGCCCTGAGTAATATCAAAGCTAACGTTCTGTCCGTCTTCAAGGCTCTTGAAGCCTTCTGAAGCGATTCCTGAAAAATGAACGAATAAATCTTCTCCATTTTCGCTGTTTGTGATAAATCCAAATCCTTTTTGTGCGTTAAACCACTTTACTGTACCTTTATTCATGAAAGATACCTCCTAATATAATTTTTTATACTTTATGCTGCAAATAAAAAATCACATATTTTTGTAAATCATCAAACGTCTTAATGATTTACAAAAATATGTGAATCAGAACTAACATCTAAAATACTTCGTAAGTTTATCACATCAAAAACCATATGTCAATACTTTTCTCAAGAAACCCAAAACACCATCCATGCAATTACTGTATCTCATAAAAACCCTCCTTATCAACTCAGCCTATGAATCCTTGTGATTATATTATATTGGGGAATTATGTCTGAATTATGGATTTTCACTTCACTGGAAATGTAACCTTATGAAATGTCAGAATAACGGATTTCTCGTGATTTTTCAGTATCAGCTCATTTCCATTCATTTCATAGTATCTTACTGCGGATAAGAATTCCATATAAATGGATTCCGCCTTGTTCCGGTCTGGATCTATGCTGGACATTTCGGTGCTTGTGGTGTTGCTGAAAACCAGCGCCTCGTCTCTTTTCACCTGATAGGCAGACCCATAATGGTTAACAGCGGATTGTCCGTCGGTTCCACCATCATATCCAAACTCCAGAGTAATATTATATCCTGCCGGTGACAAAGTTTCCTGCGTCCATGAGTCAAGTACCCAACTGGTTCCGGCAAGATCATCTGCTGCCCTTGGTGAACAGGACATGAGATTGATACAAATCAGCAAAATCAGCAAAACCTTAATTCCTCTCATCGTCTCTCCTTTAATAACTTTTCTTTGTCTGACTTCCTGTCATGCAATAAAAAGTTTGCCCAATCTTTTTCAGTTTTATCGGAATTAGCCTTCCAGTATAACAGGCGGTCATAATAGAATTTGATTTTTTCGCTCACGGGTTTTTGAAAATCATCTTTTCCATATTTTAATACAATCGCAGTTAATTCATAAAAAACAAAGCCCAAAGCATGTGTTTCTACATGCACGGCAGCTCCCGCATGCCCAATTGCATGGCACAAAGCACCGTATTCACTGTCATCAATTTCTTTTGCGACCGCATGGGAACCTAAAATCGCCTTTTTGGCAGCTGGCATTTTTATATTCCCTCTTGCCCAAGCCCCGGAAAGTTCCAAACAAATTCTGGGTCTGCATTCGCCGGGATATTTTGCTTCAAATTGCTTCAAGGGCCATTTGGCACAATCCAATGCCCACGCAACAAGAGTCCGGTGATTTTGCAGTTGAATCAGAGCAATCAACTCCTGCAGACATTGAGAGTCCCGGGAAAATAATATTTTGTTTTTTTTCTTTATTTTGATTTCCACATCTGAAAACATCCTCTTATTTCCCTCCTGCAATTATCCATTCTCCGGCTTGTACATACTCCATTTGACATATCCGAAAAAAAGTCCTATAGTTGGTCATATCGAAAAAAAACCGGAGTAAAAAAATGAATCAATCCAAATTATGGTCAAAAGATTTTACAATTATTACAATAACTACATTTTTCACCAGTCTGACGTTTTACTTGTTAGTGACGACTTTAGCTGTCTATGCCATCAAACAGTTCGGTGCATCGCAAGGCCAGGCCGGCCTTGCATCAGGCATATTTGTCATTGGTGCTGTCTTTTCGCGTATTATAGCAGGAAAATATATTGAGGTAATCGGACGAAGAAACTTGCTTTTTACAGCTCTTATCCTGTTCCTGCTTGCTTCCTTGTCCTATTTTCCTGCCGACAAACTGAATCTGTTACTTGCAGTCCGGTTTGTGCATGGGGCCGCCTTCGGCGCTGCGTCTACGGCAATGGCAACAGCTATAATGGATATTATACCGAATGAAAGGCGCGGCGAGGGCACCGGCTACTATTCATTAAGCGTCACCCTTTCATCAGCCATCGGGCCTTTCCTGGGTTTATTTATATCCCAGCATGCAAATTTCAATATCATATTTGCAACATGTACTGTTTTTTCCATAATCAGTATTGTTGTAATCCTGTTCGCAAAAATTCCAGAAGCGAATTTATCCAAAGAACAGTCTGAATCCATGAAAGGATTGAAATTGAAGGATTTCTTTGAAATAAAAGCCATTCCAATTTCAATCATTGCATTGATTATGGGTACTGCTTATTCGGGAATTCTGTCCTATATCAACGCATATGCACTAGATATTAACCTGACAAGTGCGGCAAGTTTGTTTTTTGTGGTATATTCTGCCACCTGCCTCATTTCAAGGCCACTCAGTGGTAAACTGCTGGATAGCCGAGGGGACAACAGCGTAATGTATCCCTCCTTGCTCTTCTTTGTTTTGGGTCTGATTTTGCTGAGCAGAGCCAGTTCCGGTCATGTACTCCTGTTATCGGGAATATTTATTGCTCTCGGTTATGGAACAGCGTATACCTGTACCCAGGCAATTGCAATCAAGGAATCCCCAAAGCACAGAGTAGGTCTTGCCACCTCCACCTTTTTCATCTTCTTGGACACAGGCGTGGGAGTAGGTCCTCTGCTCATTGGAACCTTTATCCCCAAGGTCGGATTCCGCGGAATGTATATGGCACTGGCTGCAATGGTATTTTTATCTATTTTATTATATCATCTTATCCACGGCAAGAAATCATCAGGTTTAGCTAACGGCAGACAGCCATTCGGCAAAGCGAAAACAGAATGAAGGTTAAATATCAACTGTTTAATGGATAGCCCGTTTCTTATATTGTCCGCCCATAACTTCAGATACGTCATTAATCGTCACAAAAGCATTTGGATCTTTTTCATAAATGATGGAGCGAATCTTTGAGATTTCCAGTCGCGTTACGACGGAATAGATTATTGTTTTTTTATCGTTCGAGAATCCTCCGCGCCCATCCAAAAAGGTGACACCTCTGCCTAATCGGGCCGAAATTGCCTCTCCGATTTCTTTTTCATGGTCTGTAACAATCATGACTGCTTTTGCTTCATCAAAGCCTTCTATAACAACATCAATCGCCTTATGTGCTACAAAATAGGCAAGCATAGAGTATAAAGCCCGGTTCCAGCCAAGCACCAAAGCAGCTATGATAAAAATAAATATATTCATTATCATCACAATCTGGCCTACTGAAAGAGAAGAACGTCTGTTCAAGATTATTGCAACAATCTCGGTGCCATCCAGAGACCCCCCGTTTCGAAGGATCAGCCCTATCCCCGCTCCAAGTATTATGCCGCCGAATATGGTCGCCAGCAGGATGTCGTCAATCAGCCCCGGAATCGGATGCAGCAATGATACAGAAATCGAAAAAACGGTAATGGAAAATAATGATGATATTACAAATGTTTTTCCAATTTGCTTGTAACCCACGATTAAAAATGGAATATTCAAAATAAACGTGAATATTCCGAGAGGTATTACAGACAAATAACTTGCAATTATCGAGATTCCTACAATTCCACCATCAATGATTTTATTTGGAACAAGAAATAATTCAAGACCAACCGCCGCTATTATCGAACCCAAAAACAGGGCTGAAAATTTATATAATACCTTTAACCTGTCATGCCTATCTTTTTTCATCAATACGTCTCCTCAAATAATCTTTTTCATATCAAAACTCTATCTTACTTAGCATTTTGTGTTATTATATCATATTTTTAGGTAATATTTATATAACAGTTTAAAAGGATCGCATATTTTTGATATGCGATCCTCTAATGTTGGGTTGAATATTTTTAAATTATTGAACTGTTTGCCCATCATTCCGAAATCGATTTAACAAATTCTGATGAAGACATAATTTTGTTTTACCACAGACCAATAACTTTGAACCAGCCTACCTCAACAAGACAGGTAACGATAAATACAACGATGGTCAAAGGCAGGCCCATCCGTATGGTTTCTTTTGCACTATATCCGCCCTTGTCTTCGCCGGAACCCACCAGTATTGGCAGATTGTGGTGTGGGAAGATATAGTGTGAGTAGATGGCAGTGTATGTGATAAACGCAGGGATAAGTGGGCTGATATCCATACTCGTTGCCAATCCAACCATCGCCGGGCACACAAGTCCCATAACAGCGATGCAACTGCCCAAAACCAAATGCAGGACGACCGCTATTACTGCAATAAGCGCAGCTATCAGAATCGGGCTTGCTGGCAATGAACCCGGAAGAATCGTCTTGAAGAGCCAGTCTGTCATTCCTGTTTCGGCTCCTACTTTGCTGATTGCCAACGCTGCCGATAAGAACATCAGAGTAGCAACAGGTACATCCGACCAGGCAGATGGCTTAATAACTTCACCAATAATTGGAAGACTCATGCCCATTGCAATAATCAGAGTAATCCATCCAACATTGATACCATGTATAGAGTCTGTCATCCACAATGCGATTGCAATTACCAACCATATCACGGTACGGATTTCCTTTGAGGTAAATTTGCCCATTCCCGCTAATTTGAGACGGATTTCGTCTTTATTGATATTAACCTCTTCCTTCGGTTTAAACATGATGAAGATAAGAAGGCAGGTTAAAATAATCAAAACAAGTGCAGGGACAATCATATAGCCAATCCAGGACAGCCAGCTAACTTCAACCCCGGCAAACTGCGAAACCAGAGGCGCAAAGGAAGAATCTCCTGTCAGGAAAAGCATGGAAGTTGGTGGTGCTGCAGCAAAAACTGTGAACCCTACCTTAATGCGATCTGCTGTACACATCTTTGCAGCATCCATAACCACCTTCATAACTGAAAGAATCAGAAACGCTTTCGGAAAAGGATGAGGGATGAATAAACTCAAAATGATGTTCAGTACAAAAATTGATATAATAATACTTCTATAAGAATTTACAAAACGAATGATAAAACTATACGCAATTCTTTCTCCGAGACCTGAAGATGCAACGGCATTAGCAATGATATAAGCACCGATAATGAGCCACATTACGGGACCAAGCCAAGGTGCGAAAATAGTTTCGGGTCCCGCCACTTTGAAAACAATTAATAACATCAGGAATAAACCAGCTGAAAATCCAGGCTGTACAATTTGTGTCGCCCAGAATATAACTGTCATAATCAGGAGCGCCAACATGGTCTGTCCTTCGTGGCTCAGACCTTCAATAGGAGCAAAATACAAAATCAGAAAAACGGCAATACCCGCCAAAAAACCAATAATACGTTTCATATAAATCTTTTCCTCTCAGTTGTCATTTTTAAAACATATCAGGCAAAAATTTCTTTGGATCCAGATCAAGGAATTTTGCACGTTCAAATCTGTCTTTTAATGCGAATGGCACTGTACAGTCAAATATTGTTTTACAGGAAATTCCACGGTCTCTGATATTTGGATTGTAGGCCGGGTCTTCGGTAGGATCCAGTGGATGACAACGTACTCCCGGAATAAATATGGTATCTACATCTCCCTGGAAACGTGTGTTCATTGCCCACATAACATCGTTGCTGTCAAACGGATCTACATCCTCATCTACAAGTATTACATGCTTCAATTCAGGGAATGCAGTAAATGCTACCAACGCTGCCTGACGCTGACGTCCTTCATCACTTGGTACGCCTTTCTTGAACTGTAAAACTGCCATGTATTTTCCGCCGCCGGCAGAATGAGCATACACGTTGACCAAACGTCCCGGCATAGCCTTCTCAACCATTGTAAGGATACTTGCTTCGGTTGGAATACCAGCAATACTTACATGTTCTTCACTTGGTCCGATACAGGTCTGCATGATAGGATTATTCCTATGCGTAACAGCCTTAACCTTGATGATAGGCATATTCTTGGCTGCCGGTCCTGTATAACCCGGGAACTCAGGCATAGCTTTTCCGGTACCGCTGTGTGCATCCTCATCCATATGTCTGTCAAAAATGAGCTCACCTTCAATTACGTATTCCGCATTGGCGATAGCATTTTCAGGTATCGTAACGCATGGACACAGCTCAACTGCCTTTCCTCTGAGCGCGCCTGCGATGGACAGCTCATTGAATCCGATTGGTGTTGTTGGAGGCTCAAATCCGGAAGCGATGGAAATAGCTGGATCCACACCAATGCTTACTGAAATTGGAAGTGGTTTTCCAAGTTTGATCGATTTTTCATAAAATGAACCGATATGTCTTGTGCCCGGAGTAATCCAGATGGTCATCTCATCTTCACTCTGCAGGCAGAGTCTGTGGATTGTAACATCAGATTCACCTGTTTCAGGATCGCTTGCATAGCACATACCTAAAGTGATGTATGGGCCGGCATCTTCAATCGTGTTGGTGGGTGCAGGAATCAGTTTGCGGATATCAAATCCAGGTTCATCAGCTCTGTGGACAACTTCTTGGCAAAGTGCTTTCTCAGCTGGGATAACAATCGGTTCGATTGCTTTTGAAACTGAATCCTTCAACAAAAATCCCAGCTGGTCAGGTGTTGTTCCAAGCATGGCCGCTACTCTGGCTCTGCTTGCCAAAACTCCGATTACTACTGGAGCACCTGGATGTCCTTTCACATTATTGAACATCATAGCCGGTCCAATCTGTGTAGGT
>NZ_FQYT01000017.1 GCF_900141895.1 Parasporobacterium paucivorans DSM 15970
CTGTGGCGATACATTTCTAGGTATAAAAAACACTCCCTCCTAAATAAACAAGTTTTTATTATTTCACTTGTCTACCTAGAAGGGAGCATATCATGTGCAGGGGCTTTTTTGTTTGTTATTTCTGAAACCTAAAAGGTTAACTATTAATACCGGCTTAACTAGCTCAAGATAGAGCCTGCGGTTTCGTGTTAGTTGTTGCTTCCAAAATAGTTATTGACATATGCTAATAACTAGCTATAATGAAATTATAAATAACATATATCAAAAACTGTCAGGAGGTGGTGCATACACTGAGAGGAGACGGCACTGGTCCAGTAGGATATTGTGCATGTCCAAACTTTGGTACGAAAGTAAAATATAACAGAGCAAAGTCCGGCAATAAAATTAAGTGCTTGAAATGAGGCTCTGTGATGTCCAGAGAGTAAAAGAAAGGAGAATGTTCAAATGCCAAGAAGAGATGGTTCCGGCCCAATGGGTCAAGGAGCTATGAGTGGAAGAGGTTTAGGTTTTTGCAGTGGAGCAACATTGCTGGGTATGGCGTTTGGTTTTGGTCGTGGCTATGCCCGTGGCATGGGTATGGGAAATGGTTCTGTAAGTGGATGCAAAAGAACTATCGGAAGAAAATTTGCTGGACAAATTTCAGGAATGACAGAGAAAGAGATTCTAACCGAACAGAAAGAATTTCTACAAAGAGAACTCGAGAGAACCGAAAAAAAATTACAAAATATCCTGGATACAGACAAGTAGTAACGGAATCCCCTACTGCTTATCGAGTTTTTATGAGGTAAGAAAATGCCAAGACCAAGAAAATGGAGAAAAGTCTGTTGCTTGCCAGAGAGCAACCTATACGGACCGCTTAACGGATCAGATATAGAAAACGAAATTATTATGATGACAGTTGAAGAGTATGAAGCTATCCGCCTTATAGATCGTGAGGGTTTGACTCAGGAAGAATGTGCTGAAAAAATGCAGGTTGCACGTACTACCGTTCAAAATATTTACAAGGATGCACGAAGCAAGGTTGCAGAGTCCTTGGTTAATGGGAACCTGCTTAAGATTGAAGGCGGAGATTATAAACTTTACAACGAAAGTGAACGGAAACATTGTTGTGGAGGATGTCGAAGAAATAGATGTGGATGAAGAACAAACGATAACAAGGAGGACATCAGATGAAATTGGCAATACCGGTAGATGATAAAAGTATGGAGAGTACCGTGTGCATATCTTTTGGGCGTACCCCGTATTTTCTGATTTACAGTACGGAGACGAAGGAAAGCGTTTTTTTAGATAACAGCGCAGCAGCCAGCCAGGGAGGTGCAGGAATCAAGGCGGCCCAGTCAGTCGTAGATGGCGGGGTTGAGGCCCTTTTGACTCCGCGATGCGGGGAGAATGCAGCAGAAGTAATCAAAGCCGCAAACATTAAAATATATAAAACAACGAACTCATCAATCAAGGATACTATTGCTGCCTTTGAAGACGGAAAGTTATCGCTGCTTGATGAGATACATGCAGGATTCCATAGACGTGGAGGTGAATAGTATGAAGATCGCTGTGCTGAGCGGCAAAGGTGGTACCGGAAAAACGCTGGTGTCTGTCAATCTGGCCGCCGCGGCAGAAGAAGCTGTCTATATTGATTGTGATGTAGAGGAACCGAATGGCTATTTGTTTTTTAAACCGAAAATGACGAAGGCTGAAAAAGTTACGATCGAGATTCCTTATGTGGATGAAAATCTTTGTACCGGATGCCGTAAATGCGTTGATTTTTGCAAATTTCATGCCCTGGCCTATGTAGGGGGCAAACTTATGATTTTTGAAGAGATTTGCCATTCGTGTGGAGGCTGTGTTTTGCTTTGTCCCCAAAAGGCTTTATCGGAGAAAGACAAAGTAATAGGTGAAGTCCAAAAAGGAAATTCGGGAAACGTGAATGTTATTACAGGAATTCTGAATCCTGGTGAAGCTTCAGGGATTCCGATCATTAAGAAACTTTTGGATGACAAGAATGAAGGCAGAAAATATACATTCATTGACTGTCCACCAGGAAGTGCCTGCATCGTAATGGAAAGCATCAAAGATGCGGATTATTGTATACTTGTTGCAGAACCGACAATATTTGGATCCCATAACTTGAACCTAGTTTATGAACTGGTAAAATTATTCGGTAAACCACATGGGGTAGTCCTTAACAAGTGCCTGGAGGGAGAAAATCCTTCTGAAATATTTTGCCTAGAAAAAGGAATCAGGATACTTGGGAAAATACCGTTTGATAATGAGCTGGGCACTATTAATTCAAATGCGCTGATTTCGGTTAGGGAAAGTGAGAAATATAAAGATATGTTCACCAGCCTGCTGAAGGATATTACGAGGGAGGTGCAGCATGAAGCAGCTATTGATTCTAAGTGGTAAGGGCGGGACAGGAAAGACTACGGTTGCAGGGGCATTCATCCGCCTTTCCAATGCCAGAGCTTATGCCGATTGTGATGTGGATGCACCAAATCTGCACCTGATTATGAACCAGTTTACGGAGCCGGTAAGAACCGATTATTATGGACTGCCTAAAGCAGAGATTGATACGGATAAATGCATACAATGTGATTTGTGCAGGCAAAACTGCCGGTTTGATGCAATCAGTGCAGATGAAGTTTATAAAGTTGATGCATTTGCCTGTGAAGGATGCGGCGTCTGTGAAGCGATATGTCCCGTGGGAGCCATTGTATTAGTGCCCTCGGTAGCAGGTGAACTGATGCTATATTCGGATGGCGGGAAGGTTTTTTCTACTGCACAGCTGAAAATGGGCAGCGGAACCTCGGGTATGCTGGTTACTGAGGTCAAAAAACAGCTCAAATCAGCGGACGTGAATGCCGAATTGGCAATCATTGATGGGTCTCCTGGAATCGGCTGTCCGGTTATCGCCTCGATCAGCGGGGTTGACCTGGTATTGATCGTGGCAGAGCCATCCATATCAGGCATAAGCGATATGGAACGCGTTATCAAAATGGCCCAGACTTTCCAGACAAAGACAGCTGTCTGCATCAATAAATATGATACAAATCTGGTCAATTCCGATAGAATAGAAAGCTTCTGCAGAGATAACGGAATCGCTTTTACAGGCAGGATACCCTTTGATCCAAATGCAGTCAAAGCAATTAACGAAGGGCTGACTATCGTGGATATCGATTGCAGGTCGGGAGATGCTGCGAGAGCTGTTTATGATAATACAATGAAAATATTATATGAAAATATGGAGGAATAAGATATGATTAAAATAGCAGTAGCAAGTGAGAATGAAATGGTAACGGAGCATTTTGGACATTGTGTGAATTTCAATATTTTTGAGGCAAAGGAAAATGAAATCATTAAGCATGAGTCGGTTCCGAATCCTGGGCACAGGCCTGGATTTCTTCCTGTTTTTTTGAATGACATGGGAGTTAAGGTCGTCATTTCAGGCGGCATGGGCGGCGGAGCAATAGAGATTTTCAATGAAAAAGGAATTGAAGTGATTGTCGGCGCAAATGGACGTGCAAAAGCTGCAGTTGAAGCCTATTTAGCGGGTGTTTTGAAATCGACAGGATCTGTCTGTCATGAGCATCATCACCATGATGAATGCGGGAATTAAACTCAGAACAATAATAATTCCGGCTGTAATACATTTTGGAAATATGTAATGATGAAGGGGGGTTAGCCCCTTCATTTCTTTAACCTAAAAAGGAATGAGGATTTATAACGATGAAAATCACATCAAGATCTGAACAGGCTATGGCTTACTTTAAGGAAGGCTATAATTGCTCACAGTCAGTATTTCTGGCTTTTCATGATTTGTATGATATGGAGTTTGATACGGCATTAAAAATCAGCTCATCATTTGGCGCTGGAATGGGAAGATTAAGAGAAGTATGTGGTGCCGTGACAGGTATGTTTATGACGGCCGGGCTGGTGTATGGATCGGAGGATCCGAAGAATCATGTGTTAAAGACGGAACATTATAAAAGAATCCAGTTTTTGGCAAAAAAATTTGAAGATGAAAACAAGTCTATCATCTGCAGAGATCTTCTTGGCTTAAAACCTGGAAAAGACAATCCGACACCAGACGTCAGAACGGCGGAGTATTATAAAAAAAGGCCATGCGTAGAACTTGTCGGTATGGCCACAGATATTTTGGAAAATTATATGGCAGCTGTTCAGCCCTCCAGTTTGATTATGACAAAAGAAAAGCCGATATTGGATGCTATTTAGTGTATAATATCAGTATGCGGTTGGCATAAAAGAGTGAAAATGGGGAGGAGCGATGATTTGAGGAAATTTACGTGTTCAATTTGTGGGTATGTTTATGATGAAGCAATGGAAGGGACAAAGTGGGAAGATGTTCCCGGGGGCTGGATCTGTCCTTTGTGTGGTGCGGCAAAGGATGTTTTTACGGAAAGTCATATGGATTACAAACCGGCTGACCGAGAATCGGGCGTCCAGGAAACGGAAGCGGGCAGTCTGAAGGAGCTATCCTTTGGAGGAATGAGTGCCTTATTCTCAAACCTTTCAAAAGGATGCACGAAACAGTACCGTATGGAAGAAGCCGAATTATTCAACCAGCTTGCCGAATTTTATCAGGCAAAGAGCGGCACGGAAAGCGAAGGACAATTAAAGGATATTAGCATACTCGTCAACCGGGATTTAGCTTCAGCTTATGTGCAGGCAAATTCAATTGCAGCCGATGCATCAGACAGAGGTGCGCTCAGAGCCCTCGTATGGGGAGAGAAAGTGACACGTATCCTGAATTCAGCTCTTAGCAGATATGAGAAGCAAAAGGATGCATTGCTTGAAAATACCCATATCTATGTATGTGACATTTGTGGATTTGTTTATATAGGGGATAAGCTTCCTGATATTTGTCCCGTATGTAAAGTTCCAAACCAGAAAATTACTGAGGTAAAAAGGGGGTAGGGAGAATGCATGCAGTTCGAAATATAAATTTATGTACAAAAGATTGTCTCTGCTTATATGTCTGTCCTACCGGAGCGACCGATACGGAGACCGGACAGATTGATGCTTCGAAATGTCTGGAGGGATGCCGCATGTGTGTAGATGCCTGTCCGTCTCATGCGATTTCATTGATTCCGGAAGAATTCCCGCCTCAGCAGGGAAAAACTGATTCCGTCAGGAATTCACTGCTCTCTTTGGCTGAAAGCAAAGTGAAGCAGGAAAGAATTGCTGCAGATATCGAGGAGAATGCAGATAATCCGATATTGCGGCAGTTTGCAGCAGCATTGAAAGCATCAAACCGGCTCATGGCCGAAGACCTTCTCCGCGAAACCGGCTATATGCTTCCGCAGAGTCGGAATGTACGGGATCTTCTTGGGGCCCTGCTGAATACGGACCAGCCGGAAGGATTTCCGAAAGAGGCTGTAGAAAAGCTATTGGAAATTCTTATAAAAGCTAATAACAAGGGGGGGGACAACAATGAATGAAAATAAAACGCTCGAAAACCTGATGGAGGCATTCGCCGGAGAGTCCCAGGCAAACAGAAAGTACCTGGCGTACTCAAAAAAGGCCGAGAAAGATGGTTACATCAACGCTGCCAAACTGTTCAGAGCGGCATCGGATGCGGAAACATTACATGCACTGAAACATTTTGAAGTGGCTGGAAAAGTTGCAACTACTGCCGACAATCTTAAGGATGCCGTTGCCGGTGAGACCCATGAATACAAGGAAATGTACCCTGATCACGTAAGGATTGCGGAAGAAGAAGGTAATAAGGCAGCTCTAACTTCTTTTATGTATGCCATGAAAGCGGAAGAAGTCCATGCGCGGCTTTATCAGGAAGCATTGGAAAACATGGATCAGGCAGAAGAAGTCTTCTACTATCTCTGTCCCGTGTGCGGAAATATCGAAAAGTCCCGTCCTGATAAATGCAGCATTTGCGGCGTTATGGGAGATAAATTTACCCAATACTAAAAATAAGGAGGAAAAGAATATGCCTGATTTTGGACATCCCTTTTCAGGGCTGAAGAAAGACCATAAGATTAGTGAACAGGAATTGATCAGATCCATCCGGTTTATGATAGCTGCAGAATATGAGGCAATACAGATGTATATGCAGTTAGCGGAATCGACAGATAATAAGCTGGCAATAGAGGTTTTGAAGGATATTGCGGATGAAGAAAAGGTTCATGCAGGAGAATTTTTAAGACTGCTTAAAGAACTGGATCCGGATGAAGAAAAGTTTTATGCAGAAGGTGCAGAAGAAGTTGAGGAAGAGATTGAGAAGCTGAAATAAAAGATATGCTGTTTTTATAGGGAGGGTGCTGGAATATGCCCTCCTTTTTGCTGCATCAATGAATCCATTTGTTTTTCATGTTTTGTATGCTGATGAAGAAGTGAATGAGGTTGAAACCAAATAGAACCAGAAAGCTTATCCAGGGAGGCAGGAAGTTTGTTTCGTTTATATGGAGAGCTTCAAAATGTCAGCCCCATAAGTCAGCGGCAAAATATATGAAAGAGGCCTAATTAATGGAGGCAGACTGCTTACCGGGATAAAAAGACCGCAGAGAAACTTTATCGGAAATCTGAAAAAATTAGAAAATGTCTGTGCTTCGAATACTTGCTAACTGAAACGGCATAGTAGAAATATTAATTCAAGGAGGCAGGATATGATTGACGAGAAGGAATTATGGGAACAATGCGTGAAATTCCATGGGCACACGTGTGGAGGCTTGACAATAGGATACAAAACATCTCTTTATGCCATGAAACTACTGGGTTTAGACTTTTCAGAAGATGAAGATGTAGTATGCGTTTCTGAAAATGATGCATGCGGGGTAGATGCTATTCAGGTAATCCTTGGATGCAGTGTCGGAAAAGGCAATCTGCTGTTTCATCCGCGTGGAAAACAGGCATTTACGTTTCACAACAGAGCCAATGAAAAAAGCGTGCGCCTGGTTTTGAAAGACAGGCCGGAGGGGATTACCAGAGAAGCATCATTTTCCTACATGCAGGAAAGAAGTCCTGAAGAATTGTTTGTGGTAAAAGAGGCTGTTATTCAAATTCCCGAAAAAGCGAAAATATTCAATTCGGTTACCTGTGAGCACTGCAAAGAATCAACGGCGGAGACCATGATACGGCTAGAGGATGGAAAATGTCTGTGTCTTGACTGCTACTTCCCTTACAGCAGATTTGATGATAGTGTCAAATGAGTTATGAAAAACCAAGTTATAAAAAACAGGCCCCAATAGAACCTTGAAAACTGCAGATAAAGGGTAAATCCCTTCGGGGATGGCTGGGTTGTAACCTCTGGCTTGGAATCTAAGAACAGATAGAACCTTCGGCCCGGTGGTTTTGCAGTTCCAAAATAGTTTTCTGGCCAAGGTAGATTAGCATCTGCCACTTGCCGGGCATGTTACCCGCAGCTTCGATGGCCTCCACTTTATTAAGCACATGGTAATGATTGTGTTTATGGGGTCTCAGGAAGTTGTAATAAATTTCTGTTGTAATCGTAATCCATGATCTGAATCTTGCCTTACGGTATTGTGATAAATTCTTATTTATTAAAGATGGAGAGATTTTTTCGTATGGCGGCCTTGAAACTGTAACATCTGAATGCCTGGAGATAGTGTATAAAATGCCTGTTGCCATTCATGATTATAAAGGAATTAAAATTGTAATACCTGATCCGGATACATCAGCGGAAGAATCGGAGGATGTGTATGAAGGAATATAAATATATCTATGGTCCAGTGCCGTCAAGGCGGCTGGGACTGTCGTTAGGAGTCAGCCCTATACCCAAAAAGACCTGTAATTACTCCTGTATATACTGCCAGCTTGGCAGAACGGACCACATGACGAATACGAGAAAGATGTTTTATCCTGTCAAAGAAATTCTCGAAGAATTAGATCTGGTTATTCGGGAAAATATTCCATTTGACGTAATCACAATAGTGGGCGAAGGAGAGCCGACTCTATATCTGGGTCTTGGGGAACTTATTAGAGAAATTCAAAAAAGAACGGATAAGCCGGTAGCGGTCATTACGAACGGAGCCCTTCTTTTCAATCCACAGGTCCAGGAAGATTTAAGTCAGGCGGATATAGTCTTGCCTACAATGGACGCATATGATGAAGAGTCATTTAAAAAGATCAGCCGGCCTCATGGCAGCCTGAAGTACTCAGAAGTAATAAAGGGATTAGAAGCATTTTCAGAAAAATATAAAGGCCAGCTATGGATTGAAATCATGCTGATGAAAGACATCAATGATGACGATACAAGCCTGCAAAAATATTTGGAAATGCTGGATAAAATCAAATTTGAAAAGCTCTATCTGAATACTCCCGTTCGGCCGCCAGCTGAGTCTGATGTAATGGCTGTAGATCATGAAAGAATGAGCCGTGCAGCAGAAATCCTGGGTGGTATCTCTATAGACCTTCTGGATTCAAATGGTTTTCATAGCGAGATAAAAGACGATTATGAAGCGATACTCAGCATTATAAAACGTCATCCGATGAATCAGTTCGAGATAGAAGGGTTTCTGGAGGCTAGGGGCAACAAAAACAAAGGGAAACTTTTGGTGAAATTAAAAAATGATACGAACGTGGCTTCAATTAATTACAAGGGATATGTAACATTTAGGCTGAAATAATAAGGCAAAACCAGTGCACGACATTATTGTGCGCCGGTTTTGCCGTACTTCTTACTCGGTATGAAAATTGCATTGAAATTGTCCAGGGAGTATAATTTAATCATAGAAAACATAAATGAGAAATCATGAACCCGAAAGGAGAGGCCGGATGGAAGTAAGCGAAAGAACCGCACTGTTTTCGATGGCAATAAATCTAGTCATATTCGCAATTAAATATCTGTCTGCATCAGCATCAGGAAGTATTGCGCTAAAAGCTGAGGCTTTCCATACCCTTGCGGATTTTATTGCATCATCGACTGTCTTTATTGGATTGAAGATTGCCAAACGCAAAACCAAGTCATTCCCCTATGGCCTTTATAAAATAGAAAATCTCATGTCTGTTTTTATTTCTCTTATTATTCTTTATACAGGCTATGAAATTGTGTTGGAGGTAATAAATACAAATACAATCGAAATTAGGAATACGGGTTATGCAATATTAAGCCTGTTAGCTTCGATGGCGATTACATTCTGGTTTTCCAGATATGAGAAGAAAATTGGGAAAAAGATGAATTCCCCCATTTTATTAGCGGATGCTGCTCACATACGCTCTGATGTGTTAAGCAATATTGTAGTTTTAGCTGCTGTTTTAACCGCTTCGATCGGTTTTCAATTTGATAAAATTGCGGCATTTATAGTGGTTGGCTTCATTGCTAAAACCGGCATCCAAATATTAATTGACGGCGTGAGAGTGCTTCTGGACGCTTCTTTAGATTATGAGACTCTTAGTAAGGTCGAAAAAATCATAACAGATATACCTTAAATTATTGAACTGAAAGACCTGACGGGCCGTAACTCCGGTCGATTCAAGTTCATCGAAGCCAATATTGTAATAAAAACTCACAATTTAGATAAAGCACATCTGATAGCGGACAAGATTGAAAACCGAATAAAAGATGAAATTAAGAACATAGATCAGATTATCATCCGTTATGAGCCGATGCAGAAGGAAGAAATCATCTATGCATTGCCGTTGACGGATGATCAAGCTTCAATCAGCGCCCATTTTGGAGAAGCGCTATTCTTTATGTTAGTGACATTAAAAGCAGGAGATAAGGCTGCCTATAAGACAGAGATCATTGATAATCCTTTTTGTAAAACAGAAAAAGGCAAAGGAATATCCGCGGCAGAATTCCTGGTGGAGAATAAGGTGGATCTGGTCATAGTCAAAAAAGGTTTCAGCAGTAAAGGACCGGCTTATGTTTTCGCGGACTCAAATATTGAAATAATACTCACTAATGAAGATACTCCTGAAAATGTACTGAAAAAACTAGGCCTAACGGTTAATTCATCTCCAGGGAATTGCTGAATCCGAATAATTAAGGAGACTATTTGAATTATGATAACAACCCTAAATCTGATATCAACTGAAGAAGCAGCCATTATACAAGAAATTACAACTGATCATGTTACAAAAGAACGCTTGGAAAGTTTAGGTCTAATAAGCGGAGTTGATATTGTTTTTGTTCGAAAATCACCGTTTGGAACCACGAGAATATATAAGTGTCTGAATACTCTGGTCGCATTAAGAAATGATATTGCGGAGAAGATTCGTGTGGAGGTGCCAGATGAATCGAAATGAGGATATTAATGTTGTTTTAGTCGGAAATCCAAATACAGGCAAGACGTCTCTGCTGAATGCTTTAACAGGCATGAGCCTGCATGTAGGGAATTGGCCCGGAAAAACAGTGGAAAAGAAGGCAGGTAATATTACATACAAAAATACAAAGTTTACCATTGTTGATTTACCAGGCACATACAGTATCACTCCATATAGTGAAGAAGAAAAAGTGTCACATGATTATCTGATGAATCAAATACATGATGTGATAGTGCAGACTATTGATGTCAACGCTTTGGAACGTAACCTTTTAATGACAATGGAATTACTGGCACTTGGGAAAAAGATCATTCTTGCATTCAATTTCAACCTGGAAGCACAGAGACGAGGCATAAGGATTGATGTACCTGAAATCCATGAGGTTTTACAGATACCAATTGTGGTCATTGAAGCTAATAAGGGAGAAAATAAGGAGGAACTGCTCGATGAAATTTTAAGAGTAGCTCAGGAGGAATTTGAAGTACCTTCTTATTTAAAAGAAATGTTAAAGGAGAATAATGAGATTCATCACGATAAATCCATTGAGTTTTTTAAAGAGAAATTGAAACCCTATTACTTAATTGAAAAAACAATCCAAAGGACAGAAAGAATTGATGGAATCATACTAAATAAATATACCGCGTTTCCCATTTTTTTTGCAGTGATCTTTTTGATGTTCCAAGTCACTTTCACCTTGTCTGGACCGATGATTTCCGCTATCCGCTATATCTTTGATTTGATGGGTGTGGGTATTGGTTTTCTGAAGCTGCCAGGCTTACTGACTTCCTTTCTGTCCGAGGAATTAATAGGTGGGCTAGGATCTGTTCTTTCTTTTACACCCCTGATTTTCTTACTCTTTTTGATGATTGCCTTGCTGGAAGACAGCGGATATCTGGGGAGAACAGTCATATTGGTTGACCCTTTCTTTGAAAAGCTGGGAATTACAGGCCGTACGTTTATACCAATGATTTTAGGTTTCGGTTGCAATGTACCGGTAATTATGGCAACTAGGACAATTAAAGATCGGCGGGAGCGCATGATTGCGATTTTGACAAACTCTTTTATATCTTGTGGTGCCCGTCTGCCTGTTTACCTGTTGTTTGCGGGACTGTTTTTTTCGAAATATGCTGGATATATCGTCATGTTTCTTTATATCACTGGCATTTTAATTGCTTTTATCGCAAGTTTAATCCTGAGCAAGTTGTTAAAAAACCAAACACAAAATTCATTAATTATTGAATTGCCACCGTATCGGAAACCGTCGGTAAAAAATATTCTAAAACATGCCTGGTATCATACAAAGGAGTTTATAAAGAAGGCAGGTACAATTATCTTTTGTTCAGTATTGGTTGTGTGGGTACTGGCAAGCCTGCCTGCCGGGGTGGATTATGGATCAGCTGAAAGTCTTCTTGGACACCTTGGTTATTTGATAAGTTCACTGTTTATTCCATTGGGATTCGGACATTGGACTTTTTCTGTGGCGTTGATTTTTGGAATAGCATCCAAAGAAATAATTGTCGGAACACTCGGGACACTTTACGGAGTTGGACAGGATGCTTTGATTTCAGATATTCCTATGCATATCACACCATTAGGTGCCTTAAGCTTCATGTTTTTTGTACTGCTATATATCCCTTGCATGGCGACCATCGCAATGATCAGACAGGAAAGCGGGAGCTGGAAATATACAGTTTTTCAGCCGTTAGCGACGATTGTTGTTGCCTGGATTGTTTCTTTTTTTGTCTACCACATGGGACATCTGTTTGGTTTCAATTAAAGGTTTTAAGGCTGAAAAGCTGTGTTCATTCCACTGTTCAATACATTGACAAAAATAGGAACTGGTAGTAGTGTATATGATAGCATATGGTTAAAATGAGCAAAGAAGGTAATTGTATGGAGATAGAGATAACAACACTGATTGAAAACAACCCGGACAATCGGGGAGAGCTTCAGTATGAGCATGGACTTTCTTTGCTAATTGAAGTAGATGGCATGAAGGTTTTATTTGACACCGGACAGAGCGGCCGTTTTATGGAGAATGCTGGGGTGCTGCGTAAGGACTTAGAACATCTGGACTATGTCATTATCAGTCACGGACATTATGATCATAATGGAGGCCTGAAAGAACTGATAAGAAAATCCCATACCATTCCAAATTTGATCGTGGGAGAAGGCTTTTTTAATCCGAAATACAAAAAAGTTCAGCCAGACGAATATAAATTTATTGGGTGTCCTTTTGATAAAGAGTATTTGATTCAGAATAAGATACTGCTGAGAGAAGTAAAAGAAGATGTCTTACAGCTGAGTGGCAACCTGTACCTGTTCCGTCATTTCCGTAGAGCTACGGATTTTGAAAAAAGGAATGACAGGCTTTTGCTCAGGGATGGTGATTCCTATATTCCGGATGACTTCGAAGATGAGATTGTTCTTGGAATCCAAACCTCGAAAGGGTTTGTTGTGATAGCAGGCTGTTCCCATGCGGGAATAGTCAATATCCTGAAGGATATAACGGAGAAGACAGGCCTCCCAATTTTTGGTATTATAGGTGGAACACATCTGGTTGAAGCCGATGATACAAGAATCCAAAAAACGATAGAAGCGCTTAAAGAGATGGAAATCCGGATTGTGGCTGCATCGCATTGTACAGGGGAGAAAGGACTTAGATATATCCGACGTGAGCTGAAGGAGCAGTTTCTTTTCAATAATACCGGAAGTGTAATAAGAATATCGGATGATCAATAACGTAATTAATGAAGGAGAAAAGATGGCCAGGCCTATAAAATGGAGAAAAATTGAGCATGTACCCGTAATGCCGTATTTCATACCATCGGAATCGGGTGTAGAGGAAGTGCCGAATAACATACTGAAGCTTGAAGAATTAGAGGCTATTCGTCTGAAAGATCTGGAAGGTTTAGAGCAGGCAGAATGCGCTGAAAGAATGGAGGTTTCGAGGCCGACATTCCAGAGGATACTGCTTTCAGCACGTGAAAAAGTGGCAGACAGCTTGATAAACGGGAAGGCAATTCGTATTGAGGGAGGGAATTTCACCCGAAATATTTGCCCAATCAAATGCTCGGACTGCGGGAATGAATGGCAGGAGAGCTTTGAGAACCTGGAGCTGATAAAAAACGGAAAGTATGTATGTCCCGAATGCGGATCAACCAGAGTCATGTGCGAGAAGGACTGCAGAGGCAAGTTTTGCCATAAGAACTGCAGACGCCACTGGTAAAGGAAGAGTTATTGGACAGAATCAAGATTGTCCGGTAACTCTTTTTTTGATTTTTTGAGTATAAACGATATTGACATATGACATAAAGTGGACTAAACTATCACATAGTGGGCATAAGACCATAATGTGATATAAAGGAGGTGCACGATGTATTGCTGTTCATTTTCAGACAAGGTGATGGACCATTTTATGTCGCCTAGAAATGTGGGAGTCATTTCAGATGCGGATGCAGAAGGAAGTTCGGGAGATCCTGAGTGTGGTGATGCATTAACGATCTATATCAAGGTTGAAGATTATGTCATTACAGATATCAGCTTCCTGGTTTTTGGATGCGTTGCAGCAATCGCATCAAGCAGTATGACAACAGAACTTGCAAAAGGAAGAAATTTGGAAGAGGCTTTGCAGATTACGAATCAGGATATAGCAGACGCATTGGATGGTCTTCCCGAAAGTAAAATGCATTGTTCCGTTCTGGGAGCGGACGCGCTTGAAAATGCAATCAAAAACTATTACACAAAAAATCAAAAAAAATAGGAGATAAAGAAGATATGATGGAACAGAACAGGGATTGTGCAGATAATGAATGCACGAAAGAAAGCTGCGAGGGCTGTGAGCAGAATAGAAAAAGTATGATGGAAGCGTTGAACCAATATAGCTCAGTCAAACATGTAATCGGTGTAGCCAGCGGAAAAGGCGGAGTTGGAAAGTCTTTTGTCACAGCCATGTTAGCTGTATTGTTAAATAGAAAAGGCTACAAAGTTGGAATTCTGGATGCAGATATTACCGGCCCTTCCATTCCGAAAATGTTTGGTATCTCGAAAAGGGCAGAAATAAATGAACTTGGGTTTATACCTGAGAGGACGGCTGGGGGAATCAAGCTGATGTCCATTAATTTACTGCTTGAGCAGGAAGATATGCCTGTAATCTGGAGGGGACCCATTCTTGCCGGTACTGTGAAGCAGTTTTGGACGGATGTTGTCTGGGAAGACCTGGATTACCTGCTGATTGATATGCCTCCCGGGACAGGAGATGTACCGCTGACCGTATTCCAGTCTATTCCGCTTGACGGAATTGTGATAGTATCTTCACCCCAGGATCTTGTATCCATGATTGTCAGGAAAGCATATAATATGGCAAAACAGATGGATATCCCTGTTTTAGGTCTCGTTGAAAATATGAGTTCTGTTAAATGCCCGGATTGCGGCAAGGAAATCAATTTATTCGGAGAAAGCAAACTACCGGCAATATCCCGGGAAATAGGGGTGGATATCCTGGGAAGGCTTCCAATCGATCCAAAGCTGGCTGAACTGGTAGACAAAGGAGAATTTGAAAGATTTTCATCCGAATACCTTGCAGATGCCGTTGAAAAGATTGAAAAACTTTAATCAAAAGGATGGCCTGCAGCCCTTAGGGCAGCAGGCTTTTTTATGAGGTGGTGCATTGTATGCAGAATTACATTTCCAAGTATATGGAAATCATTGCAAAAAATGGAATAAGGAATACAAAGCAGAAAGAATATATATTGCTTGAACTGATTAGTTCATCCACACATCTTACTGCGGAGCAGATACACCAAAGGGTCAAGGAACGGAAAATAGGTCTGGCCACCATATATCGGAATCTGAAGCTGTTTGAAAGCCTTGGGATCGTGAAGGAAATACCTTCAGGCGGAACCAGCTACTATGAACTGAAACTGTTCGCCAGAAAGCCGTTGCATATTCATTTTAAATGCTTGAAATGTAACTGCATGACGGATATGGATGATTCGGAAATTACCATGGAATACGTGAGATTGAACCAAAAGGTTGAAAAAAAATTGGGAGCCGAGGTAATGGATGCCGACATTACGCTGTTAGGCATATGCAGTGCGTGCAAGGCAAAATTTAAATAGATGTGCGAAATTGAAATTCAGTATGTTGGTGAGCCAACATACTTTGAGTGCCTGACAATGTAAACTTTTAGGCAACAAGATATTTGTTAAATATGGTAGATAAGAAGGAGTAAATGTATGAAAAAGTTTAAGGTATTATTGTTATTTGCTGCAATGATGTTCGCATTAACAGGTTGCCAGGGTATCAGCAACGCAGTGGCAGAAGAACCTTCAGAGGAAACAGTACCGGTTCTTGAAGGACATGACCTCATGATATACTGCGGAGCCGGAATGACAAATCCTTTTGAGGAAATAACGCAGTTGTATAAAGATAAGACCGGATGTGAAATGAATGTTACATATGCAAATGCCGGACAGATACAGTCCCAGATCAATACGGCACAGGAAGGAGATCTCTTTATAGCGGCTTCGGCTGATGAACTGGTTCCGGTACAGGACGTCGTCACGAGAAGTGAAAATCTGGTTTTACATATTCCAGTGCTGGCTGTGCAGAAAGGGAATCCTCTGAACATCACTGGGTTAAGCGACCTTGTCAGGGATGACATCAGGATGGTGCTTGGAGATGGCGAATCAGTGCCTGTCGGAAAAATAGCCAATAAGGCATTGGCAGATGCCCAAATAGCCGGTCAGGTTAATGTGGTTGCAACATTGACGACAGCCCCTGCTTTGGCAACGGCACTGGAATCGGATGAGGCAGATGCAACCATCATCTGGAAAGAAAATGCTAAAAGTCTCAGCATAGTAGAATCACCAGAAATGGATAAATATATCAAAACGGTAGTGGCAGCATCTTTGGAATACAGCCAGGATGATGAAGCGGTAGAGAATTTTCTGGAATTCCTGGATTCGGATGATGCGAAAAATATCTGGACAAAAAACGGTTATGAAATAGCGGAATAAGGTAGATGAAAGATTATTTCAAGATCATAAGTTATGTCATTACGGTTGTTGTCACCCTATTTATTGGATTGAGCATTTTGGCGATAATTGTCAAGGGATTTCCTGATTTGAGAGAGGCGTTCCTGAACAGGGAGACGCAGTTCGCTGTAAGACTGAGTTTATACACTTCCAGCATTTCCACAGTCATCTGCTTGCTGTTGTCCATTCCCGTGGCTTATACGATGACCAGGACGAACTTTATATTCAAGAAAATAAGCCGTACCGTAATCGGACTTCCCATGGCACTTCCGTATCTGGTGCTCGGTCTCTGTCTGCTGATTGTATTTTCTTCACCTATGGGTAAACTGTTACGAGATGCAGGATTTCAGGTTGTATTTCATCCAAATGGAATCATTATGGCTCACCTGATTGTAAATCTCCCCTTCTGCATAAATATGATCATAACAGCTTTCACACAGGTAAATAAGCGCCTGGAGTTTATTGCGGGGACGTTAGGTGCATCCGGTTTTCGCCAGTTTATCACGGTAACACTCCCTTTGTCGAAAAATGCGATCTTAAGCGCAACGATGCTGACATGGTCAAGGGCGTTGGGTGAATTTGGTGCGACGTTAATGCTGGTGGGATGCACCCGGTTGAAAACGGAAACGCTCCCAACTAACATATACCTTAATATTTCAACCGGCAATAACGACATGGCGATGGCATCCGCGGTTATCCTGCTGATGATTTCTGTGCTATTACACGGAGTTACGTATTTCTTTAATAGAAAGAGTACGATACACAACAGAATGGAGGATTCTTAGCAATGGAAACAGCTGTCGCCGTAAAGGACTTCACTCTCCGAAGAGGAAGTTTCCTGCTGAAGAGCATAAACCTTACAGTCCGTAAAAACGAGATACTTGCTATTATTGGAAAAACTGGTGCTGGCAAGACTATGCTTTTGGAAGCTATTTCTGGAGCCTACGGGGAAAAAAAAGGCCGGATTTTTGTATCAGGGACCGATGTGTTGTCTGTGCCGGTAGAAAAAAGGGGGATCGGGTTTGTGTACCAGGATTACGGGCTGTTCCCTCATATGACGGTATATCAGAATATCAGCTACGGACTCAGAATGAGAAAAACGCCAAAGGAAAGCATTAAAGAAAAAGTGGAGCATATCGCACAGCTCCTATCAATTCAGCATATTTTGAATTGCTGGCCGGCAACCCTCAGTGGAGGGGAATGTCAGAGAACTGCATTGGCCAGATCTCTGATTGTGAACCCCCGCCTGTTGCTGCTAGATGAACCTTTTTCCGCATTGGACCCAGTGACCAGAGATAAGATGCATGAACTGCTGCTGGATATACATCAGAAATTCAACTGCACCATTATTTTTGTGTCGCATGATTTCAAAGAAGCGGCAAGTCTGGCGGAACGGGTCGGAGTCATGATAGATGGGGAGTTAATCGAAGTAAGGAATTGCAAGGATCTATTTCTGCCGTACGAAGATGAGAGAGCAAATGAATTTTTGGGAATTAATCAGAAAGAGAGAAGAGTGGAATGACAGAGAAAGAATTATTTATTAGATTAAAAGAAGAGTTTACAAAAATAATCGTAGATAGACAGCTCACAATGGATAAAGTGAGCATCAGGTCAAAAGCCTTATCTGTTGAAGAGGCGATCGGGATCACAAAAAGAAAGGATTTTCCAATCATAACTGGCAAGGAAATACTCCTGCAGGCGGAATACAAGGGCAGCTATGGTCAGGCATTTACGGATGCGCCCGCTGTGTTTGAGGGAACGCTTTTACAAGTGCTGGAATTGGATCTGGCAAACGACGGGCACAGCCGGGGGATTTTCATAACCGCCATGAATGCCGTCATGTGCCAATTGGGGCTGACTGACCGAACAATCCACTGCAAAAATGAAGAGCCTGAATTATGTGCCGGAAAATTCAAAACCTATTTCAAGGAGCAATATAAGGATCCCAAAATTGCGCTGATAGGATATCAGCCTTCCATGTTGGAAAATCTTGCTGAGGAATTCCAGGTAAGGGTACTGGATCTGAACCCGGATAATATCGGGCAGGTCAGATATGGTGTATGTGTGGAAGACGGAATTAAGGATTACAAAGAGGTCGTTGAATGGGCTGATATCATTCTGTGCACAGGAAGTACCGTTTGCAACGGATCGATCGTAAATTTCATGGATTTGGATAAAGAAACCATCTTTTTTGGAACAACGGTAGCTGGCGCAGCTTCCATATTGGGATTAAAGAGAATATGCTTCGAGTCATTATAGGTGACTCTGTAATGTAAAAAAATCATGACCACCCGTAAAATGGGTGGTTTGCTCTGAGGCTGTAAGCCTTTTTTACTGGCCAGCGCCTAAATACCTTCTGTACGAGGTTTTGTGAGAATGAAAACAATATCAAAGTAATTCAAACAATAATGGGGCATATTCGGATTAATACCACTATGGATATTTATTCTCATGTAACGAAAGATAAGGCTGATGAGGTAATGAAAAATCTAAATGGCAAGATTAAAATATCATAGTGATCAGGGGGCCGGACTAAAATCAGCCCCTCTTATTTTGCTTTCAAACAAATAAAAATTTGATACAAGTTTATGATACAAAATTTGAAAATAATGATAATATATCATAGAACATGATGAAAAGAATATTTAATGAAAGCTCGATTTTACAAGCATGACAGACTATAATAGAGGCACATAGGATATATTTCTTAATACATAATATATGAAGCAGTCATATATCTGCATGGCTGAAATTTTGTCCTACCGGGAGACGGCCCACAAAGGCCCCCCGTCTCCGGCCCGCAAGCGGATTTCACTGCTGATAAGGGCGGGATCCCAGGTCTGGGTGGTGAGTTCTGCATTATTGGGGTCTGCCACCAGTATTCTGCCATCGCTGGAAATGCCCGCCAGGATTATGAAATGGCCTCCGGATCGGGTAAAATGCCCTTTATCCATAAGGGCTATGAGGATCTTGCCGGATTCCAGCAAAGAGACTATGTTCTGCGGGGAATGATCCGGGATGCTTTCCGTCTTAAGGCCGAATGCGGATAATGCCCCTGGAATTAGAGCGTGGAAGGAACCGGATCCCGGCGCCCAGTAGGAGTGATCGCTGGCCCACTGGGCCATTTCTGCCGGATTCATGGGTGTACCCGTGAAACTGGAGACAACCATGGATACAACGGTAGGTCCGCAACCATACTCATACAGGGGATCCGCCCCACCGTAGAGATAGCCGGCCCACCGTGCATCCTGCTGGTTATAATAGATCAGACTGCCGAGGCTCGTGGGGAGGCAAGGCTCCTCCGGATGGGAGAAATCGGGAGCTTCCGCAAGGAAGTCCGCTCCACCCAGGATTACCGGAAGAATCTCCACAGCACCAGCGGGCGGGAGGACTTTCTCCTCCCGGGTCAGGGAGAGGGAAGTTATCGGATTTGTGTGAACGAAAAACGTAAAAAACCCTAATATTACAAGAAAAAATATCGGGCGAAAGCTTTTTTTGAACATAAAATCACCTCAGAAAACAGGATTATGAATTGTATCGGCTGCTGGAATGAAAGTCAGGTAAGAGCAGGGAGAAGAAATGTCGGATATAAAATTTGACCAGGTTACAAAAGTATATAATAAAGATGTCACAGGCGTAGACAATCTTTCCTTTTTCGTGGAAACCGGAGAATTTGTGTTCCTTGTAGGAAAGAGCGGAGCGGGAAAAAGCACTCTGCTCAGGCTTCTGACAGCCCAGGAAGAGCCGACCTCCGGCGAAATCCATATCGGGAAAGAATGCCTTGGAAAGATTTCCCGGAGCAGGATCCCTTACATCCGAAGGGGATTTGGAATTATGGAGAAAGGTCTGGGACTCCTGGAGGACAGGGACATAAGGGAAAACCTGGAATTTGCCATGATAGCCGCAGAGCAGCCAAGAAGGGGGATGGCCGACCGGATCGATGAGCTGCTGGGCGTGGTGGGTCTTCGCAGGATGCAGAAGCAATTTCCCCAGGAGCTTTCCGGGGGAGAGGCGGCCAGGGCTCTTCTCGCCCGGTCGCTTATTGCCAATCCCCGGATTATTGTGGCGGATGAGCCGACAGCAAATCTGGATCCGGATTCCTCCTGGGATCTGATGTGTCTGCTGAGCGACATAAGCCGCCAGGGAATCACGGTCATGGTGGCCTGCCACGACAGGGAACTGGTAGACATATTGAAAAAAAGAGTAATCACCCTGGCCGATGGAAGGATCATCGGAGATGAGAAAAAAGGGCGCTACAATTCCAGGATGATGTAGTCTAGGAGCTCTTCTTGCTGAAAAAGTCTTCCAATTGGGAAAGGTGGACAGTGTCCTGACAGGACGCCTCCCGGTTGGCCTGGGCAGCTTCAAGAAGCTCCGAACGCATGATGGAAATCTCCTTGGGAGCATCGATGGCAAGCTTTACCCAGTCTGATCCGGAATCCACTACGGATACTTTGATGTTTCCGTTTATTACGATGGATTCCCCTTTTTTTCGCTGAAGGATTAACATGGCCTCACGTCCTTCCCCTGCAGGTCGGCCAGTGTATGCCGGAAAGAGTAAAGGTCTGTATCCAGGATGACCTGTTTTGCAATCCTGTTGGCAGAATTGACCACCACGGGACATTTCAGGTTGACGGTGCTTTCCCCGGCCTTTTCCATGACGGTGCATATTACATAAAAAGACAAGTCCTCTTCCCGGGGGAATCCAAGCAGCGAAAGGTCTGCATGGCTCAGTTCGGGACGGTAGTTTTTCAGCAGATGAAAAGGGTTCATCAGTACAAAGGCCGGACCCTCTTCGAGAAGGCTTTGTAGGGAAATCATGGCATCGCTGCCGGGATGGAAGGAAATGGGAAGATAATCCCTGTATTCCTCAAAACCGAAGAGTCCTTCCGGAAAGCGCACCGTTTCTGCCGGCTCATAGGAAACGGTGTCGAAATATTTCGTGTTCAGTTCCATTCAATCGGATCCTCCTTTTATTTTATGCGGTTGCGTCCAAGTATGAAAATTTTTCTGCCGCGCTGGGCGGAGCGTAGATGGGCTTGCCGATATATTCGATAATGACATCCGGGTATTGGGTGATCTTCATCTTTACATCGCCGGGGACAAATTCAAAGTTTCCGCCGCTGACCTTAAAGTCAAAGTTGAGTTTATCCATCTGGTACTCCATGGTCAAATCCGGTGCGCTCCATTCGATGTTGGGGCCGGCAGTCGGCAGAAATCCCAGCATGAACTCTCCGGCAGGCTTCTGGTTTCTTCCGGAGTCAATCTGTGTAAAGATATCATCCCCGGGCCTTGCTTCCAGCATAAGCCGTCCTTCCCTGGCGTATCTGGCGGTTGCCTCTGAAGCGGCAGCCTTTCCTTTCTCTGCCGCTTTGAAGGCGCTCTGCAGCGGGGTAGGGAAAAGAGAGGCACGGGCCTCAAAGGTATCCATCTTAAGGCGGGCGGGACGGCTGTGAATCGTCAGTCCGCCTTTTTGTCTGCTGATTTCCACCTGGGTCCTCTTGCCGGAATACTCCAATCTGGCGCTCTGTACGTCCAGTTCATAGGCTATGGGTACGGTGGTTATTTTTAGTAAATTTTCCATGGAATCAACTCCTTCCAGTTATTTCATGAAATCAATAAATGAGAGGGAAAGAATGCTGTTGCCCACACGAAGCGCCGCATCGTAGGCGTACTGGGCCCAGGAGTAGTTTGTGATAGCTTCCGTAAGATCGACATTTTCAACCTTGTCAATCTGTTCCACAAGCTGGACCTCATTATCCTCCAGACGGGTCAGGGTGGATTCCAGGAAGTTGGTCCGGGTACCCAGCTGGGCCTCCCTATTGACCAGGTCATCCAGGCCCTTATCGAACTGTTTGATCAGGGTTTTGAAGGCTCCGCTGTCGAAGCTGTCTGCTTCCAGCTTCTGGGCCATCTGTCCGGCCAGGACTACCAGGTTTTTGCTGACACCGTCTTCGTTTACCCCGAAGCCTGTCACGTTGATACCGGGCATAGACGCATTGAAGGCGCTTGATGCCACCACGGAGTTGTCGCTGTTTATGGCCAGGCCGAAACCCATGTCCACGTAAATTTTCTCCGAGTCATACCCGGCCTCCTTCAGGCTGGCTTCATCATTTACATCGATGCCCCGGTAAAACAGGGTCATTCCGTCGTCGCTTAAGGTAAAGGGGACGTTGGCCCCGTCTGCACCCGCAAAGATGAATTCGTCTTCGTAGGTGGCGTTGAGGCTCAGCACCATGGACTGCTGGTACTCCCGAAGGGAAGTGGCGTAGGTGGATCTTTCCGCTGCCCCGTTGGTTCCGTTTAAGGCCTCCAGGCTGTATTCCTTGGAGACGGTAGCGGCCATGGACGATATCTGCATAATCGCCGATTCCTGAGAATCCTGACGGGACTGCACATCCTTTACCATGGAAATGTAATCGGAATTCTTTAAATACTTCCTGTACAGCTGGGAGGCCCTGGAAGCGGAGTCGGGGTCCTGTGCGACACTGCTGTATCTCCGCCCATTAGTCAGAACCTGGCTGCGCGCACTCTCGGTGTTTACAGCCGACTGGTTCAGACTGGACTGATAGTTCCGGATCAATGCTTTGGTTGTTACCCTCATGTTAAAACCTCCTGTTTCTTATCGTCCTACCACACCGGTGCCATTGATCAGTTTGTCCAGGGCCTCATCCAAGGTGGTCATGAGCCTTGCCGATGCGGAAAAGGCCTGCTGGTACTGGAGAAGGTTGATACCTTCCTCATCCAGGGAAACCCCGGAAACGGAATCCCGGGCGTTGGCAATCTGGTTCAGGACTGTCTGGTTGTTCTCCAGAAGGGCAGAGTTTGTGTTGCTGGCAATACCCATGGCTGTTTCCATGTTGGTATAGCATTCCTGGAAGTTCCCCAGGTAGAAGGTCTCCCCGTCTATGGCAAACTCTCTTTTTTGGGAGAGTGCATTGAGCATTTTCAGTACATTGTCGTTCGCAGTGGAACCGGCGTCCGCACTGGAGGCGGTAATGATGCGGATATTGCCATTGATCCAGTCGTCGGATATGCGGATATTGGAGGCGGTGAATGCATCTGCCCCGCCGGAGGCTACAAACAGGGGATGGTTTTCTGTAATGGCGGAAGTTGTGCCGTCCCCGTTATCGACGGTCCTTGTCTGGGAATTCAGGCTGTTCATGGTAGTGGCAAACTCATTTACAAATGCGTCAAAGTATTGCTGGTAGAAGGGCAGGCCTGCCGTTTCATCCCCGGAAAAGTCACCTGCCCGGTTGAGCATCTTGAGGGCATTTTCGAAGGAGCCGCCTGCCAGAGAATCCTTCAGGTCTGCACTTTTTACGCCCTTTGTATCCGTGACGAAGAAGGAAATACTGGTGCTGTCGTCCTGGATGGACAGGGATCCGTACCGGTTGTCGTCAATCAGCGTATGGGAAACACCCTGGACATCCCTGAAAGAAACGTTTAGAATATCGGTGGAGATACCGCCGGAAAAATTCTGAGTGGAGTATTTTACATCGATGGGCAGCCAGGCAGCCAGCTCATCCAGCTTTAAATTGCGGGAATCAATCAGCTCCAGGGCCGTATTGCCCAGGACCTGGCTGTTCTTGATGGTCTCGTTCATGGTGGCGATTTCGGACAGCAGGGTATTGATCTCTGTGGAATCGTTCTCCAGGCCGGAAACCAGTTCCGAGCGGGCCTCGTTCAAAGAGGTGGAGTACTGGTTGAAGTAGCTGACCAGCACCTGGCAGGAGGAGCGGACAGTCGTATCAAAGACCTGGTTTCCCACATTGGTCGGGTTGGACAGGGCGCTCAGGTTGCTGCCCAGGTCGCTGAGGCCCGTCTTCACGGCATCCCTTCCGGTTTCGTCAAATATACGGTTTATCATGTCCAGAGCATCCTGGGCGGACTGGCTGGCGCCTGTCCTGGAAGCCTGGCTGCGGTACTGGGTGTCCAGGTACGGATTCCGTATCTGGGACACGCCGGTGATGTCCACGCCGAAGCCTACGTTGGTGGCGGTAGTGGAACTATAGAAGCTTCCGTTCTGGGTGTTGAGGCTGACCATGTCAAGACGCTGCCTGGTATAGCCTTCCGTGTTGACATTGGCGATGTTCTGTCCGGATATGTCCAGGGCCTTCTGGCTGGCCTGCATGCCAAGCTGGGCCGTGGTAAAGCCGGCGAAAGTGGAACGTAACATATGTGAACCTCCGATTAGATGGTGTGGTTGGTGAATGGAGTGGTTGAAATGGCGGGCACGCCCATTTGGGTGTAGCCCTGGGAAAGAGCTGTGTTGACCTTGTGAAGGCTGACCTCCATAAGGCTTCTGGCATTGTCCAGGGTGTTGGTGAAAAGAAGCACGTTTTGGTCCAGCTGTTCCATCAGGGGAAGCAGAAGCTCCCTTTCCTGCGGGCTGCAGGCCGCACTGACCTGCTTTAAGGAGAAGCCCTTATAACCCAGGGCTTCCTGGATGGATTCCCGCTTCCGGTCAAATCCACGAAGCTTCAGGATCATGACCTGTTCCTTCTTCATGCAGTCCTCCAGAAATGAAAGTCGTTCCTTTCCGACAGCATGCAGCTTCTGCATCTCGACGGCCGCCGCTTCCGAGAAGAACAGGATCATCTCTTCCAGAATCTTCAAAAAATCAGAAAACGTATACATTATTCATCCTCCCCCGTGAGTAGAATCCGGACAGCGATTTCCTCCGGATCCGGCCTGTATTCTCCACCCTCCACCTGGTGTCGGAGCGCCTCCACCTTTTCGGGAGAGGAGGGCTGCCTGACCTGGAGGGATAATTTGGAGGCAAGGGCCGATGTGAAGGCTCTCCCGGCCACTTCGGATCTGTCGGACTGGATGGAAATGGAATCGAAACTCCTGGACTCCTTTCCGGTCTCCGCTCCTGTTGGCTCCGCCTTGCCGGAAGCCGGCTGGCCAGCGGGGTTTATGTTATGGCTTCTATTGTTGAATGAAATTCTCATGGCAATTCTCCTTCTAATTTTCCGTCAGCTATTAATTTCCCACGGTAACCTGCCGATATAACCATTAAAATACTGCTTTATCTTTGGGCATATATTCTTTATACTTTGTATATCGTCTGTTGAAAAATAAAATTAATAGTAGGTGGGAAAATGTCAAATGTTTTGAATGTGAGCAGCGCAATACCCGGTTATGATAATAACATAAAAAACAATCCGTATACAACAGTAAGTCCGGATCTGCGCAGCTATACGGATCCATCCAGGGTGGCCGGCCCCGCAGGAGATAACGATGCCAAGGGAGGGCAGGGGGCTGGACCGGGGTTGAATTATGACTCCAATTACGAGACCTTTACCCAGATGCTGAACGCATCTCCCCAGCTGACGAAGGTATTTGCCCGGATGCTTTTCGGCGGCCTGGCTGGCCTGGTGGAAGCCGGGATGGGGGACGCCTTTGCTGGAGATATTGCCAAATACATGGAAAGCCTGAAGATGACCGAAGGGGAGGCCACGGAGCTTTTAAAGAGCCAGGCAGAGGGAAGCGTCCGCTACCGGGGAGCTTTCTTCGGACTGCTCCGCCAGGTCATGAACGAAACATCCTCCATCGAGCTGAAGACCCGCATACTGGATTTTGTCCGACGCTATGGGGACATGGCCTCCGGCAAGCACATCCAGAACAGCATACAGGAGAACCTGAGCGACATCGAAAGGCATATGCTCAGTCCGGATCGGGAGCAGCTGAAGGGCATGGCCGGTCGCCTGGTGTATCCGGCTGGACCGGAGGGGACGGGGGAGAATGTCCGGATGCTGAAAAATGAAATCCTCCCCTTTTTGTCCCGCTATATAAGAAAAACCCATGACATGGGCCGGGTGCGGGATGCCATCAGCCTGCTAGCCTACAATACAGCCCGGTATGAAAACGGGGATTCCCAGGGTGTGTCCCATGCCTTCAAGAAGCTGCTGGGCTACCAGGCCTTTGCACGGCGCTTCAAGGGAGTGGATCCAGACGCCCTGATGGAGGGTCTGGCAAAGATGGACTTTGACAGGGAGGCCGGGAAAAATGAACGAGTACAGAATTTCCTGAACGTCCTGCAAAGGGGGCTTTCGGGAGAGGCGGGTCTGGAAAACAAGCAGGCCTTTGAGGACGTGCTGCAGGCTCTGCTGCTGAATGAAAGCGTGTACATGCCCCTCCTCCATCTGATGGCTCCCATGGAGCTGGAAGGAAAACAGCTCTTCTCGGAGCTGTGGATCGACCCGGACGCGGAGGATACGGGCAACGTGCTGGCCCGGGATCGGAAAATCAGGCTCCTGGTAAAATTCGATATAAAAGACGTGGGATATTTTGACCTGGTTTTATTTTACCAGGATGGGAAGGCAGATGTCCAGCTGTTCTATCCAGAGAAGCTTGCCTCCTCCCGGAAGATGATTGAAACCGGAGTGGGAGCAATCCTTGCCGGAAACAGCATAGAAGCCCGTTCCCTGAGCCTGGATGTAAGCCGAAAACCCCTGCAGCTGCAGGAAGTATTTCCCAAGCTTCTGGAAAGGAGGAATTCCGTAAATGTCAGAGTTTAATAAGGTCTTAAATAAAAAAGCGGCTGCACTCCGGTATGAGGAAGGCCGGAGTGCAGCGCCGGTAATCGTGGCCTGCGGGAGCGGGTATATGGCGGAGAAAATCGTGGAGATGGCCGGACAGAACGGAGTGCCGGTCTATGAGGACAATTCCCTGGCCACGGTCCTCTCCCAGCTGGAAGCCGGATCGGAGATTCCCCAGGAACTGTATCAGACCGTGGTGGATATCTATGCCTACTTCCTCCAGTTCGCCCCGGAAGGGAAATGAGAAGAGGCTAAAGTCAGGCGTTCTTCTGGTGGATCTGCTCCCGGAATACGAATTCCCGGATGACGGCCTCCTTGGCTACGGAAAGCCGGATGAACCGGCAGCCGTAGCCGGTCCTGTCCTGAAAGGGCACCTTCTGGCGGCGCAGGATGATGCCCTCCAGAAGCAGGGGAACGGAGCCTTTCTGAAACGGAAAGGAAAATTCGTTCCCCACAACCAGCTCTTCCTTGGCAATAAAGAACAATCCTCCGGCGCTGATGTCCCGGACGCAGCCCTCCAGGGTAATGTTATGGAAATCTGCATCTTTCGTGGATATGTCTATCTTGAAATCCGTCTTCACCTTAATGTCCCGTCTTCTCTGGATGACACCCCTCTCCTCCTCAAACCGGCAGTTTACGGAAAAATAACTGCGGTAATGGGGATGCACCACTTCCTTGTAGCTGTACAGGGTGCAAAGATAGGTAATCAGTCCGTCGATTGAATCATAAAACGTCACCTGGACCTCCGTGGACAGCTGCTCGGAATAATCATCCAGCAGGGCCAGGGAGGCCTTTTCTTCGTTTACAGATATGACCTGGGCGTCACAGATGAACTGGTTGTCTAAATTATAGAGGCTGCATTTCGAACAATTATCTAGCAAGCAGAGTCTTTCCTTTCAAGTGAATTATCTCTGTTTTAATTATCGGATAAATGCCCCCAAAGATAATAGAAGGCATGAAAAAAAGAAGGTGCCCTTTCGGACACCTTCCAAAACAACTGCTTTTGATATTACTGCAATAACTGGAGAACTCCCTGTGGAAGCTGGTTTGCCTGCGCAAGCATGGACTGGGAAGCCTGGGAGAGGATGTTGTTCTTGGTGAATTCCATCATTTCTTTGGCCATGTCCACGTCGCGGATACGGCTCTCGGCGGAGCTCATGTTCTCGGAAGTTACGCTTAAGTTGTTGATGGTGTGCTCCAGACGGTTCTGGGTGGCTCCCAAATCGCCACGTGTAGAAGAGACGGTGTTGATAGCGGCCTTGATGTCTTCGATAGCATCCTGTGCACCGGCCTGTGTGCTGATGTTGATAGCATTGATTCCCAGTCCTGTTGCATCCATTGCACCTACGGATACGGTCAGTTGATTGAAACTATCAGAGGTATCGCCAATCTGGAGGGTTAATCCCTCAGTAAGTGTGGATACTTCATTAGCTCCGTTGGCGAGAGTAAGTGTGCCAGCAACGGCCATATCAGTTCCAGTGGTGGCTCCTGAAAGTGTCAAGGACATGCCTGCACCTTGCTCGGATAGAAGAGTATTTATATCATCTTCTGTATAGGCTTTTCCGGCTACGAGGGTGACGGCGACATCTCCAGTTGCACCATCAACAACGACTCCTTCAGCTCCAGTGGCAAAAGTAATATCCTTATCGTTCATGGCTGCGCCGGCGTTATCAGCGCTTACAGATACAGCTACTGTTCCAGTTGTACCTGTTGCGTTGGCTGCTACTGCTGCAGCTGTAACTGCTTTTGTGCTCATAGTACCGTCCAGAAGCGCAATTCCGTTAAAGTTGGTTCCCTCAGAAATGCGGTTGACTTCTGTTCGCAGGGAATTAAGCTCGTTCTGGAGATTATCGCGGTCAACAGCATCACTGTATGTGCCATTGGCGGACTGGTCAGCCAGTTCTACCATACGGTTCAACATGCTGTGTACTTCGGTCAAAGCGCCTTCCGCGGTCTGTACCAGGGAGATGCCGTCTTCCGCGTTGCTCTTTGCTGTGTCCAGACCGGAAATCTGTGCCCTCATTTTTTCTGAGATGGCAAGACCGGCGGCATCATCGCCTGCGCGGTTGATCCGGAAACCGGATGATAATTTCTCCAGGTTTTTGGATACGGAAGTGTTGTTGGATGCCAGCTGTCTGTTTGCGTTCAGTGCTGTAATGTTGTGTTGAATTCTCATGTGTTATTTCCTCCTTGAAATTGAGTGGTTGCAGGAACATCCTTGTTCCTGTTGGTGCGGCATGGGCAGTTCGTGGTCTGGTAGAGACCTCAGGCTGCTTCCGGCTGTCGACTTGGCCGGAAAGGAAAATCCCCCCGAATGCCTTTCAAAGGTATTATCGGAGGGATTGGAAAAATATTAAGGGATTGGAAAAATAAAATTATAACTCTGCCATTTCATCCAGGATCGTAACGTCCGTTTCCTGGGCCAGGTTCACTTCGTAAGGCTCCGTCTCCGTTTCCCCTGCTTCCTGGAGAATCCGGATGACCGGCTGGAAGGGCAGGGAGGAGTTCTGGGAACTGACGATTCCGGAGCGCCCGTCTGAGAGGCGCACCAAGGTGCCGTTGGGATAGATGGCCAGCTGGGTAATGAAGATGTCCACCAGGCTGGTGTCCAGCTTGGTGCCGGCATCCTGGAGCAGGATGGAAACGGCTTCGCTGGCGGAAACGGCCTTGCGGTAGCAGCGGTCCATGGTCAGGGCATCGTATATGTCGGCGATGGCCACGATGCGGGCGAAGTTGTGGATACCATCATCCAGGATACCCTCGGGGTAGCCGCTGCCGTCCAGACGTTCGTGGTGATAGAGGGCTACGTTTCTGGTGATGGCGGACATGACGGGGTTTTCCTTGAGGATGTCATAGCCCAGGACGGTATGGGATTTCACATAGTTGAATTCTGTCTCGCTCAACTGGCCCGGCTTAAACAGGATATCCTGGTCCAGCACCGTCTTGCCGATGTCATGGAGCATTGCGCTTTCTGAAAGCAGGAGGAGCCTCTCCCGAGAGAGACCCAGCTGGGTCCCGAGTATCAGAGAATAGATGGCCACGTTCAATGAGTGGGAAAGGGTATTGGCATCCGTTGTTCCAATGCTATCCAGACTGACCAGCACATCTTCCCTGGAAATCAGTTCATCCAGGATGATATTGGAGGAATGAAGGAGGTTGGTAGAGTCTACGTTCCCTGTTTTCCGGAAGTTGTCAAAAATATTGTGGAGGATATTCCGGCACTTATGGATGGTCTTTTCGGAAAGGAGTTCCGTCACCTCGATACCTTCGCTTAAGCCATCTTCGACATAAAGGCTGCTGACACCCATGTTTCGGAGGGTGCGTATGTATTTATCCAGATTATGTACACCACGGTTGAGCATTAGCATGTTCTTGTAAAATACGGGTCTTGCCAGGTACATATCCGGCTTCAGTTTGTTTAATGGGACTTTTCTCATGTCTGTCTGCACTCCGAATTTCAAATATTGTGGTTCTGCCGCACTATGTGGGATTTACATAAAAATTGACAAAAAAATTAATTCGCATAGTCTATGTCGGCACGCAGAAGAGAAAGTTAATAGTTATACCTGAAAAAAAACATAAAATAATACAAAAAAATCATAAAATGCGCTTGTTTAACGTTGACAATCACAAAAATAACGTCTATACTCATTTTTATGATTGTTTTTCTGCCATAATCATCATATTCTGATTAACAACAAGCAATATTCAATTGAATTGAAAAAGGCAAAACCTTTCGAAAGAAGGTGACGCAAAGCCATGAGTCTACAGCAGTTTTACTGCCAGGATCGTCAGACCGCCACGAATGAAAAGGCATAAAATTTATGTTTGTTTCGTATGGGCACCCTTTGATGCCTATTTTTTATGGGGATTTTACGGGATACGAGCAAATCTACACAGCTTTGTACACAGAATAAGGAGAAGAAAAATGAATTCTATTTTTGGAAATTCCATTTCCATGTCGGAAAAATCCTTGGATTATCTCTGGCAGAAGCAGCAGGTGACATTGAATAATATCGCCAATGTGGATACCCCGGGATATAAAAAACAAGTTGTTTCATTTGAAAAAGAATTTCAAAAGCAGCTGGAAACAGCTGTAAAGTCAAACGATTCCTCCCAGATCAGGGAAACTATCAGTAATGCTAAAACAAAATTGAATACTACGTCAACGTCGGACAGATTGGACGAGAATAACGTAGATATGGATATGGAAAGCGTGGAGCTTTCCCGGACTGCTCTTCAGTATCAGTATATGCTGGATTCAGTCAACAATGACATCAGCCGTCTCAGGACGGTTATTAAGGGTTAGCAGAAAGGGGTTATAAATCATGAATGAATCATTTATCACGCCGATTATTCCGGTGAATTCCACCCCAGGATGGAACCCGGCTTCCGCAGTGGAAAAGGCGGAGGGGGATTCCCATTTCAAGGGGATTTTCCAGAGCGCTATTAAGGGCGTCGCCGAGTCGGAACAAGAGCTGGCTGGTCAGGAATACCTGCTGGCTACAGGGCAGATCGAAGATGCCCATGCAGTCCCCATTGCGGCGGCCAAAGCCCAGCTTTCGATAGACCTGTTGGTGCAGCTGCGGAATAAGGCCTTGGAGTCATACAACGAAATCATAAATATTAATATATAAATGATATAGCATTTATTTCAGGGAGGACGCAGTGAATCCAGTATGGAAAAAGTAAAAGATGTATTGGACTGGCTGAAACAGTTTGCCAATAAAACCAGTAAAAAGACAAAAATGATTATTGGAATCGTGGTTGGCGCAGTCATCGTGTTTGCAGTCGTTCTGGCAGCCATCCTGAACAACAGTCCCTATCAGGTGATGTTTGCGGACGTAAGCGAAGGAGAGGCTTCGGAAATCATTTCCATTCTGAAAAGCTCCGGAACGGATTTTCAGTACAAGAACGGCGATTTTCTGGTTAAAGAGGATGTGCTGGATCAAACCATGGCGGAACTTGTGTACCAGGGGTATCCGACCAGCGGCTTCACCTATAATGTGTTTACGGAAAATGCAAGCCTGATGACCACGGATTCGGATAAGAGAACCTATAAGTTGTATGAACTCCAGGACCGGATCGGCGCCACCATCCGGCTCTTTGACGGAGTAAAGGATGCCAAGGTCACAATCGCTCTGGGAGAACAGGAAAAATATGCCCTGACCGATGAGGACAAGAGCAAGGCAGGAGCCAGCGCCACGGTCATCATGAAGAACGGGGGATCCCCCACGAAGGAGCAGGCCTCCGCCATTCAGCGGCTCATAGCCAGAAGTGTGGAGGGGCTGGATTTTGAAAACGTTTCCGTCTTTGACGGAAATGGAATAGAGGTATCCGCGGACTCTACGGAAAATGCCGCCGGCATTGCAAGCGATGGGGCGGAACTGGCCAGGCTCCTGGAGGATCAGGTGACACTGAATGTCATGAATGTCCTTACGCCATTTTACGGGGCCGGGAATGTCCGGATTTCCGTGAAAGCGGCCATAAACATGGACCAGGTGGTAACGGAGTCCATAGCGTACAGCACCCCGGAAAAGACAGGGGAAGAGGACAAGAGCGGCATCGTTTCCAACGAAAGCGGATCCCGGGACGGTTCCGGAGGGAGCACCACAGATGGAGGGGCCGCCGGGACAGACAGCAATACGGATGTACCGGGGTACACCACAGGCGGAGGGAGCACCGGAAGTGGGGTCAATTCCGAAACCTACACAAAGGAGTATCTGGTAAACCAGATCCGGCAGCAGGGGACCGTCAGCCCGGGCGTGCTGGAGAATCTGACCATTTCCGTGGCAATCAACGGAGAGGATTTCAAAAGCCTGGATGAGGGGGAATTGCGTGCTTTGGTTGGAAACGCAGCAGGAATTGCGGCTTCGGACTATGAAGAGAAAATAGCCCTGGCGTCCGCTCCTTTCTTTGAAGAGGAAAAAGCAGCGCAGGAAATCCTTCCAGTCAGCAAGCTGGAACGCCAGTATATACTGATGATTAGCGGCGTGGCTCTGATCATAATCATTGCTGCAGTCCTTCTTGGCCTGAAAAAGAAGAAGAAAAAGAGCAGGAAGGCCCCGATGGCGGAAAATCCATCCGCCGCACCCCCTCCCAAGAAGAGGGAACAAAACGAGGAAGTCATCAACCTGCAGAATGAGCATGGAATGGAGCTGAAGAAAAGCATCCGGAATTTCTCGGAGCAGAATCCGGAGATTTCCGCTCAATTGCTGAAAAACTGGCTGAATGAAGGTGATCGGTATGAGTAGCTTACGAGGCCTGACCCCAGGACAGAAAGCGGCGGCGGTTGTCGTTTCGTTGGGGGTGGACAAGGCGTCCCAGATATATAAATTCATGGACAAGGCGGATGTGGAAAAGCTGACGCTGGAGGTGGCCAGGCTGGGGCACCTGGAGGCAGACGAAACGGAAGGCGTGCTGGACGAGTTCTATAAGACCTGCCTGACCCAGAAGGTGGTGACCGACGGGGGGCTTGAATATGCCCGGACCGTTCTGGAAAAAGCCTTTGGAGAATCCCAGGCATCTACCCTCCTGGACAAGGTGACGAAGTCCTTAAAAACCAAGTCCTTCGGATTTATTCGCAAGAATGACGTGAAAAGCCTGTTCCTCGTGCTGCAGCATGAAAGGGCACAGACGATAGCCCTGGTCCTGGCCTACACGGATCCGGAAATGACGGCATCACTGATTGAGGAGCTGCCACGGGCGAAGAGGCTTCAGGTAGTGGAATGCATCGCCCGGATGGAGAGCGCTTCCCCGGAAGCCATAAAAATCGTGGAAGAGCAGCTGAAAAGGAAATTCTCCTCCATCCTCACTACGGATTACACCACCATCGGCGGAATAGACTACATTGCAGATGTCATGAACCGAATGGACAGAAGCAATGAAAAGCTGATTTTTGATGAGCTGGGCCGCAAGGATGCGGAACTTACGGATACCATCCGCAAGAAGATGTTCGTATTTGAAGATATCATTGCCATGGATGACAGATCCATCCAGAGGTTTATCCGGGAATGCGATCCGAAAGATATCGTTTATGCACTCAAGAACGCAAACGAGCAGGTATCCGGTATGTTCTTCGCCAACATGTCTGCCCGTATGGCAGAGACCATACAGGCAGACCTGGAAGTCACTGTCAATGTCCGTCTGAGGGATGTGGAAGAGGCGCAGCAGAAAATCGTCAATACCATCAGACGGCTGGAAGAGGAAGGCGAACTGATCATCAACAAAGGAGGAAAGGAAGAAATCATTGGCTAGGAATATGAAGGATGAAGGGGTGAGACCCTACCAGTTCTACCTGCAGTTCGGAGAGGAACTGACCCGGGTGCAGCCGGAGGAATTGTCCGGATCGGACTGTTCCGAGTCAGAAATCGTGCTTCTGGAGGCCAGGGAGAAGGCCGGGCAGATTCTGGAGGAGGCCAGGGCTGAGAGCGAAAAAATCCGTTCAGATGCCTATGAAACGGCTGCCCGGGAAGGGCACAAATCCGGATATGAACAGGGCCGGCAGGAAGCCTATGAGGAACATGCCAAAAAGCTGCGGGAAGACACGAACCGGCTAGAGGAAGAGATAGCCCGGGCCATCGAGGATATGGAGAACAAAAAGGCCCTAATGATGGAGACCCATCTGAATGACCTGAAAAACATCTCCGTTTCGATAGCGGAAAAAATCATTAAGACCAGCCTGAGCGCAAGCGAAGAAATCATCAAGAGGATGATCATATCCGCAGCGGACAAATTGAAGAAATCCCAATGGGCGAAAATATATATATCGGACAGCGACTCGGACCGTATAGTGAAGGGCGACGCAGCCCTGATACGAGAACTGGGGAAATTGTCCGACAACATCAAGATTATTGCCATGGACGGGGAAGAAGAAGGCACCTGCATCATCGAGCTTCCGGAGGAAATCATTGATGCCAGCGTGAATACCCAGCTTGAGAATATACGGGACATTCTGAATAATGCAAGATTATAGCGGGAGAGGGATATGCTAAAGGATTTGCCTGAGCTGATACTGAAATCAGAGACAAAAAGCCACATCGGAAAAATTGAAAACATCGTCGGAATGGCGATTGAGTCTTCCGGTGGGCGAGCCAGTATCGGGGATATCGCCATGATTTACAATGAGGACCGGAAGAAGCAGATTCCCGTGGAAGTGGTGGGCTTTAGGGACGACAAGATCCAGCTGATGGCCTATGAGAATATGAACGGCATAGCCTCAGGAAGCTTTGTCCGCAACACCCGCAACCGCCTCAAAATACCAGTGGGAGAGTTCCTGCGGGGAAGAGTCATTGACGCTCTGGGAAGGCCCATGGATGAAGGAGGGCCTTTTGAATCCCCAGCCTATTATTATGTGGAGAATCCCTACATCAATCCCCTGACCAGACCACCCATCGACGAGCGCCTTGATTTTGGGGTGAACGCCATCGATGGACTGAACAGCGTGGGGAAGGGCCAGCGTATCGGCATATTCGCCGGCAGCGGCGTGGGAAAGAGCACCCTTCTTGGCATGATTGCCAGAAATGTCAAATCGGACATCAATGTGATTGCACTGGTAGGGGAGCGTGGACGGGAAGTCCGGGAATTCATAGAAAAGGATCTGGGTCCCGAAGGAATGAAACGATCCGTTCTGGTGGTAGCCACATCGGACCAGCCGGCCATGCTCCGGATGAAATGTCCTCTGGTGGCCACCACCATCGCAGAATATTTCAAAGATCAAGGGAAGGATGTCCTCCTGATGATGGATTCCCTGACACGGTTTGCCATGGCGCAGCGGGAAATCGGGCTGGCCACAGGGGAACCGCCGGTGGCCAGAGGCTACACCCCTTCTATTTATGCCGAATTTCCCAAGCTTCTGGAACGGAGCGGTAAATTTGAGAAGGGATCCATAACCGGTGTATATACGGTTTTGGTGGAAGGGGATGACACCAACGAGCCTGTGGCAGATACGGTCCGGGGCATTTTGGACGGCCATATCGTCCTCAGCCGCAAACTGGCCAATGAAAATCATTTTCCGGCTATCGACATCACGGGCAGCATTTCCCGACTGATGACCAATATCGTATCGGACGAGCACAGGGATCTGGCAGCCAGGCTCAGGGACATCCTCAGTATCTACGAAAAGAATGAGGACCTGATTTCCATAGGCGCCTACAAAGCGGGAACCAATCCCAGGCTGGATTATGCCATCCAGAAAATCGACAGTGTCAATGCCTTCCTGAAACAGGAGATAGAAGAAAGCCATTCTTATGAGGAGATTCTGAATAAACTAGAAGAAATCGTAAAACAGTAAAGGCGGTAAAAGAAGAATATGAAGAAATTTCATTTTTCATTGGATTCGGTGTTGCGGTTTAAGGAACAGGTGTTGGACAGCCTCAAAAACGAGCACGCGCGTACGCTTGCCCGGGTGTCAAAAACAGAGCAGGAACTGAAAGAGCTGAAGGACCGGCACTGGGAGAACGCCACCCGATTTAATGAAAACAAGAAAAATGGAGCGACTATTATGGAGATGCGTTCCACGGAGGCGTATCTGCAGGTATTGGACCGCAGGATCGAAATGGCCGCAAAGGAGCTGGAAATCCTAAAGGCGCAAGAACAGGAAAAACGTAGACTAGTCATCGAAGCCAATAAGGAGACTGCCTCTATAGGCAGGCTGCGGGAGAAGAAGTTGGAACAGTATTTGAAGGAAGTCAGGAAAAAAGAAGAGATATTCATGGAAGAATTTGTTTCCAATGCGCGCCTGAAGCCAGCACAGGGATAATTCTGTCAGACAGATTATCATAGATATTTCAGAAAGAAAGGAGGAGAAGAATTGGTAAACATGACAAGCGCTGTTCCGGTAACTGGCACAAACGTATCGGTCAGCAAGAATCCAGAGGATGCTGATATCCTTCTGCCGGCTGGATTCAAGGAACTCCTGCAGGCTCTGGGAACAGAAGGGAATGCCCGTTCGGGCGCTGCGGCTGTACCGCTTTCCATTATCGAAGATTCTGGGGAAGCGGAAGTACAGATGCCGGAGCAGGAAGAAAAGCCGGATATCATGCCGGAATTGGCGGTGGGCCTGATGACCCAGGAAATGATGACCGCGATTGCTGCCATGAAGCCGGAGACAAGGGTGGAAAAACCGGAGGGTACGGTCAACCCCGGTATAGCGCAAATCGCGACAGAGCCTGTCCCGGTGCAAAAATCCATCCAGAAGCCTTTAAAAAAAATCGGGCAGGTCAATATCCCAAATGAGGAGTCGGGAGGCGATCGGGCACCGATGCCGGAAATTCCTGGCGGGAAGAGCATGCAAATGGAAACCGTTCCCGCAGCTTCCTCAGCCTCAGCGGCTGATACGGCACCAGCAATCAGGGTTTTGGATGAGGCTTTGCCCCGGTCAGAACAGGTAACCGCGGAAGAGACAGGCGGCGAAATGGCGGCGGCATCCGTGAGGTCGGAACCGGCGAGGGAAATCGCACAGGCACAACCTATTAAAATAGAGGAGTTGAAGCAACCGATACCTGCTAAAGGGTCAGATCCCATCATTGATACCATCGTAGAAAAGATTACCGGGATGGAAAAGGCCTTTGAAATCCAGATGTATCCGGAAAATCTCGGGAAGGTTTCCATCAAGGTCAGCTATGGGCAGGATGGAACCAACATATCCATTGTCTGTGAGGATAAAAAAACCATGGAGCTTCTGGTGCAGAACGCAAAAGATATCGGAGGCATCATCGAGCAGAACCTGGGTACGCCTACCACGATTTTCGTGGAGAAAGGAAATGATCCAAACTACCTGGACCAGGAGGGCCGGCACCAGGGGCAGAGGGGGAGGCATCCAGAGCCCGATTCCAAAAAGGAGCAGGAAAAAGAAAATACCATGGATTTCCTGCAGCAGCTGCGGCTGGGGCTTATAACCGGCAGCGGATACCATGGATAAAAGGAGGTAAACAGAATTGGATTTGAATTCGATTGGGAATTATCTGGGAGCAATCAAGCCGGGCAGTGTAAAGGACGAAGGGGGAGCAAAAAAAACCGGAGGACTGGGTATGGAAGACTTCCTGCAGCTATTTTCGGCACAGCTGAAATACCAGGATATGTCAAGCCCCATGGATAACTCGGAGATGATGAACCAGCTGACCCAGGTGTCATCGGTAACGGCCATGGAAACCATGACGGAGCAGATGGACAGTATCGTCAGGATGACCACGCTGACGTATGCATCATCCATGATTGGGAAAGAGATTACCATTTCACAGGACAATGTCCTGGATGTGCCGGTCAAAGGGATTGTAACGGGAGCAGGGGTATACAATAACGAACCCTGTGTGTATGTAAACGGCACAGCATATAGCCTGTCAAAAATAATGGTGGTGGGAAATACAAATGATTAGAAACATCAACCCGGTAAACAGCGCAGGACAGCTGCAGCGGGAAATCGCTACAAACAGAGCTGGACAGAATTTTGCTGATATCCTGAAGGGGAAGCTGGATGAGGCAAGCGGTCTGCAGTTCTCCAGACATGCTGCTCAGAGGGTGGAACAGAGGGGGATGGAAATTACGGATTCGCTCCTGTGGAATCTCAGCGGTGCGGTGGAGAAGGCAAGGAGCAAGGGTGCCAGAGACGTAGCGGTGATTGGGGATTCGGGAGCATTCATCGTAAATGTGCCCAACAACGTGGTGGTCACAGCCATGGACAGAGAGGAAATGAAAGATAATATCTTTACCAACATCGACAGCGCCGTAATTATATAGCCGGACCATTTATGGAGGCTTGCCCTTCTGCCCGACTGGCAGAGGGGGAAATGGCAAAAAAAAGAAGGGGGAATCTTTAAAATGGTTAAATCAATGTTTTCCGGCGTGTCCGGATTGAGGTCACATCAGCAGAAAATGGACGTAATCGCCAATAATATTTCAAACGTAAATACATGGGGGTATAAGGCCGCTACCTATTCCTTCAAGGATGCGGTTTATCAGACCATCAATGCATCCACTGGCGGAGACGGGGAAACGGGAGGCATGGGAGGGACAAACGCTTCCCAGCTTGGATATGGAACCGCCACCGGGTCCGTCACTACATCCTTCACCTCTGGGGCCATGGCTACATCAGACAGTCCTCTGGACTGCATGATCGATGGAACCGGGTTCTTTATCGTGGGCCCCATGAACTCGGCCCAGATAGACATTTCCACGGGCGACCTTTCTGCCTCTGGCCTGTACTTATCCAGAGTCGGGATTTTCTCTACAGACAATAACGGATATCTTGTGGATAGTTCCGGATACTACGTGTACGGGGCCCAGTCAGGAACGGTGGGGTCTAGTGGAACAGAGGGGGAGCTTGCGGATACGATTTCTCCCATCTGCATACCGGACTACGTCCCGGCGGATGGAGACCCGGTGGGAAAAACTTCCTATGACATCCAGAGCTATTCCATCAGTGCGGACGGAACCCTTCTGGGCGTGGATAAGGATACCAACCGAACCATTGTAATCGGGCAGATTGCCCTGGCGGCGGTGGAGAACCCAAATGGCCTTGAGAAAACCTCCGGCTACTATTACTCCATCGGAGACAATGCAGGGGATGTAACCGGAAACCTCACAAATGGCGGAGCCCTGGGGCGCATCAAGAGCGGGTATCTGGAGCAGGCCAACGTGGACCTGGCAAAGGAATTCTCCGAAATGATCACAACCCAGAGGGGATTCCAGGCCAATTCAAAGATCATCACGGTTTCCGATGAAATGCTGGAGCAGCTCGTTAACATGAAACGATAGTTATTGAAAGCGCAGCAGGGGGAAGAGAATGATCCGGTTAACCAGACTGAATAATCAGGAAATCGTCATAAACAGTGCACAGATTGAATGCATAGAGGTCATCCCGGAATCGAAAATCATCATGATGAACGGGAAGTTCTACATTGTGCAGGAAAGCATCAGGGAAATAATTGAAAAAACGAAGGAATATGCGGCGGCGGTAAGGGATATGTCACGAAATATGATTTAACGTGCATGGAAAAACGGCATCAGGGAGGCCTGAAAATGGATTTTACAAGTATTATCGGATTAGTAGCGGGCATTATTTTAGTTGTTTATGGCATAGGGATGGATAAAATCGGAAATTTCCTGGATACACCCAGTGCCCTGATTGTAGTCGGTGGAACGGTAGCGGCAGTTGTTGCAAGTTTTCCGTTGCGTATCCTGAAAAATGTTCCCAAGCACTTTAAAATTTTGTTGCAGGGGAAAAACAATCCGGCAAAAATCATAGAAGAAATGGTGGATCTGGCTCAGTTTGCCAGAAGAAACGGACTGCTGGCACTAGAAGACCGGGCGAATGAACTGAAGGACCCTTTCTTTAAGCAGAGTGTCCTGCTGATTGTGGATGCCATGGACACGGAGAAGGTTAGGGAGCTGCTGGAAACCCAGGTGGATATGATGTCCGACCGCCATGAAGAGAATACGGTGCTGTATGACAAAGCGGCGGCCTACTCCCCTTCTTTTGGCCTCATCGGGACACTCATAGGACTTATAAACATGCTTAAATCAATGAATATGGACGCAGGCGGTTCCAACGACATGGGAAAAAATATGGCTGTGGCCATGATAACAACATTCTACGGTTGTGTGCTGGCCAGCCTCGTTTTTTCCCCGATTGCTAAAAAGTTGCGGATACGAAACGAGGAAGAGGTCCTGTATAAACAGCTGATCATAGAAGGAGTGATTTCTATCCAATCCGGAGATAATCCCAAGTTCCTAAAAGAAAAGCTTGTCTCCTACCTGGAACAGGGACAGCAGAAAAGGATACTGGAGGGGAAAGACTCTACTGGAAAAGAGAAAGCAGCACAGGAAGCAATGGATCTGTAAACGTAGAAACAGGGTGATGGAATGGGAAAACCAAGAAAGAGAAAGAAATCGGATGGCGGCGGATACAACTGGATGGACACGTATGGGGATTTGGTAACACTGCTTCTTTGCTTTTTTGTGCTCCTCTATTCCATTTCTGTCGTCGATCAGGAAAAATGGGTTGCCCTGGTCAAGAGCATGAACCAGGAAGTAGTGGAGGAGACCGGAACACAGGCAAACCCACCAGGAACGCCTTCCCAGCAATCCGAAGAAACGCAGCCGGATACCGTAACCCCGAGTTTTGATGATCTGTACGATGAGTTAAAGGCGGCAGTCCGGGAACGAGGCCTGGAGGAATCCGTAGGGCTGAGCAAGGGAGAAGGCTATACCTTCGTTTCCTTTAAGGATCAGGTGTTTTTTTCCGGAAACAGCTATGCGCTGACCAACGAGGGCAGGAAAATTCTGGATACATTTTCCCTTGTTTTGGGAAACTTCAATGATGTCATAAAGGAGGTGGAGGTTCTAGGATATACCTCCCAGGCGCCTCCGGGCCAGCCCAATGACATTTATACAGACAGGATACTATCCGCGAACCGTTCCACAGAAGTCGTGGCCTACGTCCAGGCAAAAGGAAGCGTGAGTCCGGAAAAGCTGGTGCAGGTAAGCTTCGGGCAGTACAGACCCATCGCCTCCTACGAAACGGCAGAGGGGAGGGCGCAGAACCGGCGGGTGGAGATGATCATCGCGGAGGAAGGCGTCGAACAGAAGAGCCTGGACGCATATTATGATGAGATTTACAAGCAAAATCAATAGATAGTAAAGGCGGATGGTACCAATGGCAGACGTATTATCACAAAGTCAGATAGATGCACTGCTCAATTCACTGAGCGGGGGAAATGCGTCGGATCAGGCGGCGGAAGACGAGAACAAAGGGCAGAATAATTTCAAAAAATATGATTTCACCAGTCCAAAGAAGTTCACTAAGGACAAATTGAAAATATTGAAAAATGTATACGAAAACTATGCCAGGATTGCGTCATCCCAGATAAACAGTCTTTTCCGGGTTTCCAGCGAAGCGGAGGTCATAGCCGTGGAGGAGCAGAGGTATTATGAATTCACCAATGCCTTAAGTGAAAATGATTTTATGACCCTGGCTTCCGTGACGCTGCCATACAGGACCAAAAATCCGCCGGTTCTGATACATGTATCCACACCGGTCATGATTTACCTGATGGATAGGATGCTGGGCAGCTCTGGGGCACCGGAGATAGTGCCGGACGGATATTCCTATACGGAGATCGAACAGGCATTGTATGAAAAAATCATCCATTATCTGATTGCAATCATGACGGATGCCTGGACCGGGTATATCAAGATGGGTATCCATTTTGACCGAATCCAGAAAAATCCGGGACTGGTGCAGGAAATCGGTGTCGATGAAACGGTTGTCATCATCGTACTGGAGATGAAAATGGAAAGGATCTCCGGCAAGTTCAGCATATGCGTGCCCGGAAGCCTCCTTACGGGCGTATTCGCCGCCATGGACAAGAGGAAGCATATTTCTCAGGAGGAAGGCTCGGAGGATGTGGAAATCCGGGAGGAGATCCTTAACAATATCAAAAATTCCAAACTGGAAGTCACGGCACAGCTGGGGACGGCACAGCTGAAGCTGGAAGACATATACAAGCTGAATGTGGGGGATGTCATTAACCTGAACAAGCCAAAGGATTCACAAATCCAGCTTTCAGTAGCCGGGAAACCCTGGTTTAACGGACAGCTTGGCGTGTATAACCGGAATGTGGCGGTCAGGCTGGAGGATAGGTTAGAAGAAGAAAAAATATGAATTTGAAAGGTATGGGAGAAAATGGCTAAAATTTTACTGGTAGATGATGCTGCTTTTATGAGGATGATGTTAAAGGATACGCTGACCAAGAATGGCTATACGGACATTTATGAAGCGGAGGATGGCCTGCGGGCGGTGGAAACATATATGGAAATCAACCCGGACCTGGTTATCATGGACATTACCATGCCCAACATGGATGGTCTGGAAGCTTTAAAGGCTATAAAGGCAAAGGATCCAGGCGCAGAGATCGTCATGTGCTCCGCTATGGGACAGGAAAGCATGGTAATCGAGGCGATAAAATCCGGTGCAAAAGATTTTATCGTCAAGCCGTTTAAACCGGACAGGATTCTGAAAACCGTTGCCAGCATCGTTAGCTAAAGGAGAGAATAGAGATGTCGTTCCTAAGTTCTATGGATATTTCCGCCTCGGGCATGACGGCACAGAGGCTTCGTCTGGATGTCGCATCCGAGAATATTGCCAATATGGAAACCACCCGGACAGAATCCGGTGGATCCTATAAAAGAAAAACAGTCATTCTTGAGTCTGCCGAGTCCGGAAGCTTCCGGAAGGCCCTGCAGAAGGCGGCAGGTGTTGTCGCTACTGCGGTAGCGGATGAAGAGGCAGGATTTGAGCCCGTCTACAATCCGGACCATCCGGATGCGGATGAGAACGGGTACGTACAGATGCCCAATATCAGCCTGATAAAAGAGACAGTGGATAGCATGTCCGCCACCAGATCCTACGAGGCAAATATTACTGCATTTAACGCAATGAAGACTATGGCACAGAAAGCACTGGAGATAGGTAAATAAGACGATTCCATTGTAAGGAGAATATATACGTATGAGTTTTATTAATTTTACCGAGTTAGAGATTGATGCCATAGGGGAAATTCTGAACATCAGCCTCGGATCATCGGCTACCGCTATTTCCACTCTGCTGGAGAGCAGGGTCGATATCACTACGCCCGTTGTGAAAGTGGTGACCAGGGAGGAATTTGAATATAAGAACCTGGAGCCGGCGGTGGGGGTAGAAATCACATATGTTTCCGGATTAACGGGCAGCAGCGTTATGGTCCTGAAAAGACGGGATGTTAAGACAATCGTGGAAATGCTCATGAGGACGGAGATTCCGGAAGAGGAGTTCGAACTGGATGCAATGAACCTCAGCGCCATTTGTGAAGTGATGAATCAGATGATGGGTGCATCCTCCACGGCCCTGTCCGAGTTTCTGAGCAGGCGAGTTAACATTTCCACCCCAGTATCTTTTGAGATAAACAATATCAGCGATTTCAAGGATAAGTACTTTATTCAGCCGGATGACACCATGGTTGTGGTTGGGTTCACCTTAAAGATATTGGATAAGATCAATAGCGAGTTCATCAGCGTCATGACGCCGGACCTGGCAAAGGAGCTGGTGAAGGGATTTCTGCCTGATGCGTACGAACCAGAAAATATAGTGGAGCCGGAGAAGGAACCTGCGGGGGATAGAATGCTTTCCCAGGAAGAAATCGAGAAAATGATGGCGGCAGCCTCAAGACATGAGACCGTACCGGAAATCAAGCCGGAAATCAGGCCGGAGTCGGTCCAGAACTCGCAGGATATGAATCGGATGATGCAGCAGATGCAGGAAATGATGGAAGCAATGCACAAGCAGGAATCGAAAGCCGCCAGCGAACCGAAGCTCATCAATGTGCAGAATGTTCCATCGGTTCATTTAAAGCAGGAAAGTGCTGCCGGCGGGGAAGAAAAGGAGAACATGGAGCTGATCCTCGGCGTTCCCCTGGACGTTTCGGTGGAGATAGGCCGCACCAGGAAGACCGTCAAGGATATCCTGGAGTTTTCAAAAGGATCACTGGTAGTTTTAGACAGGCTGGCAGGCGAACAGGTGGATCTGTTCGTTAACGGCCACTGCATCGCAAAAGGGGATGTGGTAGTTGTGGAGGATAATTTCGGCATCCGCATCACTGAAATCGTGAAAAGAGATATTGTATGATAGAAAGCATCGGAACCGCCGTGTTTACGCTGGCAGTGGTGGCAGCCGTCATTTACCTCAGCTACGTATCCACGAAATATATAGCAAAAAAGAATATCGGAATGCAGCGGACTTCCAGCAGGTACATGAAGGTGATTGACCAGATGGGCATGGGCAAGGATAAATCCGTGGCCCTGATCCAGACGGGCCTGAACTATTATCTGGTGGGATTCTCAGGAAGTGGGATAACGCTCCTGGCCCAGTTGGAGGAAGAAGACCTGGCAGAGCTGCCCAGGGAAGAATCCTTCGGGATGAATGTACCGACAGATTTCAAAGGCATCCTGGAAAAAATTGATCAGTTTAAGAACAGAAGGAAATAGGGGATAACGATGGATACACAGTCACTGATAAACATTAACGGAAACAGTACTCCTACCCTGGAAATTTTTCTGATGCTCACCGTCATTTCCCTGCTACCCTCCCTCCTTATCATGATGACATCCTTTACCAGGACGATCATTATTCTGTCCTTCGTAAGGAATGCGCTGGGGGTACAGCAGACGCCGCCTAATATGGTACTGGTGGGAATCGCGTTGTTTCTGACCCTGTTCATCATGCAGCCGGTCATATCCGAAATCAACACGAATGCCTACAAGCCATATATCGCCGAAGAGATCACCCAGCAGGAGGCTCTGGACATAGCACAGGTCCCTTTGAAGGAGTTCATGCTGCGGAATACGGAGAAAAGCTCCCTGAACTTATTCCTGGATTTGTCCGGGAAGGAAAAAACACAAGAAATCGAAGAGCTGCCTCTGACGGTTGTGATTCCATCCTTTATGACAAGCGAGCTTAAGAGGGCCTTTATGGCGGGATTTTTATTGTATCTTCCGTTTCTCATCATTGATATCGTAGTATCGAGTACGCTGATGTCCATGGGAATGATGATGCTTCCGCCGGCCATGATCTCCCTGCCATTCAAATTGCTGTTGTTTGTAACGGTCAATGGCTGGGAACTGTTGTTTGCAAGCATAGCAGGAAGCTTTAACTGATAGGCAGAAGGGATTTAGAGATGACGAATGGTGAAATCGCTGATTTAATGTATGAATTTTTTGTTATAGCCGTAAAACTGGCAGGTCCGACCCTGATTATAAGCATGATTGTCGGGATAGTCATTGCCATTTTTCAGGCAGCCACCCAGATTCACGAATCTACGGTTACATTTTTGCCGAAACTGATCGTGATTGCCCTGATATTGGTATTCACAGGGGGAACCATGCTGGAAACCCTGCAGGATTTCACCGTGAAAATCTTCGGTATGATGCTGTGAGAAGGATTAGGAGGAAACGGGATCCATGGGTATTTTAACCACGGCGCAATTCATGCTTTTTTCCCTGGTATTCATGCGGATGTCCGGATTCATACTGCTCAATCCGGTCCTTGGCAGACGAAATATCCCTATGGTGGCAAAGGGCGGCATGATAATGGTACTGAGCTTTCTGATATATTCCTTTATGGAGGGGGCAGCCATGGAGGTGAACTTACCCATAGAATATGCTGTTCTGCTTTTGAAGGAGTTTGCCATCGGGTATGTGCTGGGATTTGTTATGCAGCTGTTTGAATTTGTGGTCACTTTTGCGGGGAGCCTCATAGATTACCAGATGGGGTTGGCCATGTCTAGCATCTACGATCCACAGAGCGGAGGACAGGTGGCCTTGAGCGGACAGCTGTTTCAGATTTTCACGATGCTGCTTTTTTTTGCGGTGGATGGACACCTTGCCCTGATGAAGATACTAGTGACATCGGCCCAGGTCGTGCCTTTCGGAGAGGTGGTGTTCACGCCGGCGCTGGCGGGCGGGATACTGGATATCTTCTGTCAGTGCGTGGTACTGGCCGTGAAACTGGCGTTTCCATTTATCGCCATGGAGTTTTTGACGGAAATCGGAGTGGGAATCCTGATGAAGATGATTCCCCAGATAAATGTTTTTGTCGTCAATATTCAGGTGAAAATTCTGGTGGGGCTCATCATGCTGACATTCCTCTTTTCCCCCGTCACCAACTACCTGGAAAATCTAAATATTAATATGATAAACACACTGCAAGGGGTACTGAAGATGTTCTGACACTTGGAACAAGAAGGGAAGTGAAATGAATGCCGGGAGGAGATTCCAAGACAGAGAAAGCCACCCCGAAACGGCGGAAAGACGAACGGAAGAAAGGGAATGTGTTCTTCAGCAAGGACATTATTACAGTGGTTACCCTCTTGGGAGCCTTTTTCGGGCTGAAGCTGCTTTTTCCTTTCATGTACAGGACAGCAAGAGACAATCTCTTTTCCTATATAGATAAAGCGGAGCATATCACCGCACTGACTTCCGGAACCCTTCAGGAAATCACAAATGACACCCTGCTGACAGGTGCAAAATTGATCGTTCCCATTCTCTGCATCGTCATCTTCCTGGTTGTCCTGGCTACGGGTGTCCAGACCAGATTCATTTTCACCGGGAAAAATATGACTCCCCAATTTGGAAGGCTCAGCCCCCTTAAGGGAATCAAGAACCTGTTTTCCCTTAAGAATGTAGTGGAGCTGATCAAGAACCTTATTAAGATAGCTATCCTGCTGTACATACTGTATCAGGCTGTCCGGGGTGAGATGGACGTGCTGGCGAAAACGATGGACATGGACATAAAAACATCCTCCGTCTATCTTCTGGATACGGTACTATCCCTGGTAATGAAGATCTGCCTTGTATTCATCGCTGTGGCAGGATTTGACTACATGTACCAGCGATGGGATTACGAAAAGAAAATCCGGATGTCCAAACAGGACATGAAGGAAGAGTACAAGCAGATGGAGGGAAATCCGGAAATCAAGGGAAAAATCCGAGAGATTCAGCGTCAGAGGGCCAGAAGCCGTATGATGCAGGCGGTTCCCTCCGCTGATGTGGTCATCCGGAATCCTACTCATTTTGCAGTTGCCCTGAAGTACGATATCCATAAAGACCGCGCACCCATCCTGGTGGCTAAAGGGCAGGACGAGCTGGCCCTGCGGATTGTCCGGGTGGCACAGGAAAACGGCGTCCACGTGATGGAGAACAAGCCTCTGGCAAGGGCGATATATGCATCCACAAAGACTGGAAATGATATTCCGGAAGAGTATTATGCCACGGTGGCGGAAATCCTGGTTTACGTATACCGGCTTAATCAACAAAGCATAACATAGAAATGGTGTGAATAATGAAGAAATTAATGAACAATGCGGTAGTGATATTTATGGTGGCCATTGTGATGCTGCTGATCATTCCGCTGGGTCCTTTCCTGCTGGACGTAATGATAATCATAAATATTTCCGTCTCCTTGATTATCCTGATAATTTCCATGGGAATCAAAGAGCCACTGGAATTTTCGATTTTCCCCTCCCTCCTTTTAATTACAACACTCCTGCGTGTTGGAATCAATGTTTCTTCCACGAGAAATATCCTTTCCAACCAGGGAAATGCAGGACAGGTAATCAAATCTTTTGGCGATTTCATCCTGAAGGGAAATGTGGTTGTCGGCTTTATCATCTTCATCATTATCGCACTGGTGCAGTTTATCGTTATCACGAAGGGATCCGAAAGAGTCGCAGAAGTGGCTGCGAGGTTTACGCTGGATGCCATGCCGGGAAAACAGATGGCTATCGATGCGGATCTAAGTTCTGGGCTGATCAGCGAACAGCAGGCCAGGGAACGCAGAAGCAAAATCCAACGGGAAGCCGATTTCTACGGGGCCATGGATGGTGCCAGCAAATTTGTAAAGGGAGATGCTATCATGTCCCTGATCATCACCGGCATCAACTTTATCGGCGGAACCATCATCGGAATTGTCCAGAGCGGTATGCCGTTTACAGAGGTGCTTTCCGTATATTCCATTGCTACGGTGGGCGACGGACTGGTCTCCCAGATACCGGCTCTGATGGTTTCAACGGCAACAGGCATGATCGTTACCAGATCCGTGTCGGAGGGAAGCTTAAACGAAGATGTATCCAGACAGTTTAAATCCCAGCCGTATGCATTCATGATTACTGGAGGCTTTCTCCTGGTCCTCATGCTGGTGCCCGGGATGCCCCGGTTGCAGATGGGAATCCTCGCAGCAGTCTTTTTGACCGGCGGTTACAAGATCATGAAGAGGATGGATTGCCAGACAGATGAAATGCAGATGCTCGCTTCGGCGGGAGCAGGTGAGCATGAAACAGCAAATCCGGATGAAAATGAATATTACAGGGATCTCAATAATGTATACAGCTTGATCTCAGTAGACCCCATCGAAATGGAGTTTGGATACAGCCTGATCCCTCTGGCCGATGAATCCAACGGAGGGAAGATGATCAACCGCATCGTGATTTTCAGGAGGCAATATGCCCAGGAAATGGGTTTTGTCATCCCTTCCATACGCCTGCGGGATAGTGCCGGACTGCATACCAATCAGTATGTAATAAAAATAAAAGGGGAGGAAGTGGCAAAAGGGGAAATTCTGGTGGACTATTACCTGGCCCTTGAATCCCCGAACCCTTCGGGTGTAATAGATGGAATCGAGGCGATAGAGCCTGCCTATGGAATTCCCTGTAAATGGATCACTGCGGACAACAAAGAGATGGCAGAAATTTACGGCTACACGGTAATAGATCCTCTTTCCGTGATGCTGACCCACCTTTCGGAAACCGTGAAACAGCATGCCCATGAGCTGCTGAGCCGGCAGGAAGTAGCACAGCTGTTGGAAAATGTGAAGAAAAACGCACCGGAGCTGGTGGATGAAATATTCCCTACAATCATATCCTATGGAACCTTCCAGAAGATCCTTTCCAATCTTCTCAAAGAAGGGGTGCCCATCAAGGATATGGAGACGATTCTGGAATCTGTGGCAGAATCCGCAGCGGTCACTCGAGATGCCGATACCATTACGGAGAATATCCGGACCGCCCTGAAGCGAACCATAACCAGAAAATTCTGCAGGGACGGACAGATGAAGGTTATCACGCTGGATTCAGAACTGGAAAAAACCATCATTTCCAGCCTGACCAAAAGCGACCGGGGAATCTACCTGGCCCTGAGTCCCGAAGTGATGCAGGCAGTTATCGGCCAGATGGCGGAAGAAATCCGCAAGTTCAATGAGTTATCCCATGATACGGTCATTCTGACCAGTCAGGTGATCCGGACACATTTCCACCGGATGATCGAGCAGTTTTATCCCAGGGTATATGTTCTGTCTTTTAATGAGATAGCCAACAATATCCAGATCCAGGCAATTGGAAATATTACTATGTAGCGGGCAGGTATAAAATGGATGCAGAAAACGGATTTCAAAGAAAAAGCAATGAGGAATTATTGACTGAATACAAACAGACCTGTGCATTGGAAATCAAACAGGAACTTGTATTGCGTTATGTCCACATCGTCAGAAACATTGCCCTGCAGATGCGGAACGTGTATCTGGGGTTCTCCCAGCTGGATGACGTCGTGAACGAGGGCGTGCTGGTCATCATGAATGCCATCGAAAAATTTGATCTGGAAAGAAATGTGAAGTTTGAAACCTATATCTCCAAAAGAATCAGGGGAATGATTATCGATCTGGCCCGTAAGCAGGACTGGATTCCCCGGGGAGTCCGGAAAAGTGCGAAGGATATCGATAATGCCACACTGGAATTATACAATGAGACGGGACGATTTCCGAAACCTCAGGAAGTGGCAGATTTTCTTGGAATCGGCCTGGATAAATACCAGGAGATTCTTGGCAAGACCACGCTCTTCAACGTGCTCTCCCTGGATGTTCTTCTGGAGGAAACCAGCATCAAGCAGAAAAATAATGAGATTGCCGCCCCCCACAGCCCGGTTCGTCCGGAACAGCACACCCTGGACAAGGAACTTAAGGGCATGCTGGTGGACGGAATCAAAGATCTGCGGGACAATGAACAGACAGTGCTGTCCCTGTATTATGTAGAAGAGCTCAATATGAAGGATATCGCAAAGGTCATGCAGCTGAGTGAACCCCGGATATCACAGATCCACAGCAATGCCATCCGGAAGCTTCGTATCAGCATGCAGAAGACCATGGGGTAGACGAAAGGAAAGGGATTACTATGTTCAGAGGATTTTACAATCTGACCTCGGAGATTATCTGTCAGAACAAAAACTTAAATGTCATCAGCAACAACATGGCTAATGTATCTACGCCTGGCTATAAAGGAGATACTCTTGTGACCAGCACTTTCCGTGACGAGCTGTTATACCGTTCTGGAAGCCCTGAGCCGATAGGGGAGACCAGCATGGGCAAAGCAGGGGTGGGAAACGTGACGGGATTTACCCAGGGGGCCCTGTACAATACGGGAGGAGTCCTGGATGTCGCGCTTACGGGGGAAGGATTCTTCAAGGTTCAGACCGGAGAGGGCATGGTATATACCCGGGATGGAGCTTTTTCCATTGATGCGGAAGGATTTCTTTCTTTACAGGGCATCGGAAGAGTTATGGGGTCACAGGGTCCCATCAGAATGCGGACGGACGATGTTTCCATTGATTCACGTGGAAACATATATGAAGCTGGAAATACGGAACCATCTGGTAAAATTTCCATCGCGGATTTCCAGGATTACGGGCTTTTACAAAAACAGGACAACGGCATGTTTACAACTATCCAGCCGGAACTAAATTCAGACACCGTGATGCAGTGGAAATATTTGGAAACCTCCAACGTGGATACCATGACGGAGATGACGCAGATGATGGGGAGCCAAAGATCCATTCAGAGCTCGGCCCAGGTGCTGAAGATGTACGACCAGCTAATGGGGAAGATTGTTTCTGAAATCGGAAGGATATAAAAAGGGGGATAAAGATGAATGGTTCTTTCTATGCGGCTGTAACAGGCGCATCCGGACAGCAGACAAAAATGGATGTGGTAGCCAATAATATGGCAAATATTAATACGGCGGGATATAAGTCCCAGAGTGCGGTGTTCTCGTCGCTGGTGCAGAAGAAATTAAGCGATTCCGTATCTGGACTGGAAACTGTGCGTACCGGAACGGGGGCTGCAGTCAAAAAAATCGGGACGGAATTTACGCCGGCCGGGTATACGCAGACAGACAACGAGAATGATTATGCCATAGTAGGAAAAGGGTTTTTCATGCTGCAGAATCCGGTTTCGGGTGACACAACCTTTACCAGGGATGGAAGTTTCAGCCTGTCCCAGCGGGGCGGGGATTTCTATCTGGCTTCTTCCGATGGGAAACTGGTGCTGGACAAAGCAGGACGATATATCCGAATGGAAGAAGGAACGAACCCTGACATTGGAATATTCACCTTTGAAGTGGAGGCCGGATTGAAAAATATCGGCAAAAACGAATATGAAGCGACCCCAGTAAACGGGGAGCCAGTCCTGTCGGAATCATCCAGCCTGCAGCAGGGAGCCCTGGAGATTTCCGGCGTGGATCTGGCTGCGGAAATGGCTAAGGCCATGGAAGCTCAAAAAGCATATTCTCTCGCCCTGAAAATGATTCAGACCTCGGATGATGTTGCCGGTACAATAAATACACTGCGGTAATTGCTATAGAAGGGAGAAAACCTGGCATGCAGATTGAAAAATATGAAGATATGAATCTGTTAGAGATGGATGTAATACGGGAAATCGGAAGTATCGGAACCGGCAATGCGGCAACGGCTCTGTCTCAGCTTTTAAGGGAAGAAATACGAATGTCCATTCCGGAAGTGGCGATATTGGGGTTCGACGAGACAATAGAAAGGCTTGGAAATCCGGAAGAAATCGTGACAGCAGTTTTGGTCAGGATGAAGGGGGAGATCCAGGGCATGATGCTGCTCATCATGAAAATGGACTTCATAAGCGCAATTACTCAAAGACTTCTGAGTAAAGAAATACTGGATTATGCATTTTTAGGAAATCTGGAAATATCCGCCATAGAAGAGGCCGGCAACATAATCATTTCGTCGTATATCAATGCATTGTCCGCTCTGACAGGCGTATCCATAAGCCTTTCGGTGCCTGATATCGCTGTCAACATGCTGGGAGGAATATTAAGCGTACCCATGGCAGAATTCGGATATACCACAGACAAACTGATGATGATTGACGGAAAATTCTTTCTAAATAATAAAGAGCTCGAAAACCGGCTGCTGCTGATGCCGGACATCGAATCCCTGAATTTTCTGATGGAAAGACTGGGAGTACACAATGAATAAAAATATAACGGTTGGAATCGCGGATATGAAAATAGCCAGAGGGGAAGGAACCATCGTCACCCATGCCCTTGGATCGTGCATAGGCATAACTTTTTATGACCCCATGATACGTCTGGGAGCTATGGTCCACATCATGCTGCCGGAGTGCAGGAACATCAAAGATACAAGCGTTTTTAAATATGCGGATTCCGGGATAAAAGAAACCCTGCGGAAACTGAGTGCCTACGGGGGAAGCCGTGCCCGGATGGAATGCAAGATTGCCGGTGGGGCCAAGATGTTCGAATTTAAAGGCGGCGGCGAATTGGGCAATATCGGGCTTCGGAATGCAGAGTCGGTTCGCCGTATTCTAAAACAGGAGGGTCTGACCCTGCGGGGGGAAGATACCGGATCCAATTATGCCAGAACAATGTCTCTGGAATTGCATACAGGAAATGTGACGATTAAAACTTACGGGAGAGCAGAAATATCTTTATGATATGCTCTCTTTCTTTTTTTGGAAATACTTATATTCTCTTGTGTTTAGCCGATATTAAAAAGAGGGATTCAGAGTGAGAGGAGGTTTCGGCAATGTCAGTAGAAAATACCAATGATTCTCTGTTGGATATGTTTATATTTGAAACAATGCAGCTTACAGGTCAGCTTGAAGAATCTGTTCTGATCAGTGAAAAGGAGGGCTGCTACAACCAGGGTGCCATCAACGAGATTTTCAGGATCATGCATACCATAAAGGGTTCCGCAGCCATGATGATGTTTGAAAATATATCGGTGCTCGCCCATGGGCTGGAAGACCTCTTTTTTTATCTGCGGGAAGAGAAACCGGAGCTGGCGGACTGCTCGGCCATATCGGATCTCATCCTGGAGGGGGCTGACTTCATAAAAGAAGAGGTTACAAAGATCCAGGACGGTCTGGCTGCAGAAGGTGATTCTTCCGCTCTGCAGAGAAAAATCAGGGATTTCCTGATCAATCTGAAAAACCTGCGCGTCAGAGAGAACGTCGAAGACGATAATTCTTATAAGGCGGTCCTGTATTTCGAAGAAGGATGCGGCATGGAAAATATCCGTGCGTACGCGGTGATGAATAAGCTGCAGGAAATTACCCAGGAGATAAAATGTATTCCTGAAGATATCCTGGATAGTGATGAAAGTGCGGATCTCATAAGAAACCACGGATTTGTTATTTTTTTCAGGGCTAAGAAATCTCATGAAGAAATGAATCATTTTTTTATGCAGACCATTTTCCTGAAGGATATGGAGCTGATTCAGCTGCAAGAGAAAGAGGAAGAAGCGCAGGAAAAAGACGAAAAACAGGATCTGAAGCAGGAGAAAACCGGACAGCAGACCCATTCCCAGCAAAGCATTATCAGTGTCCATGTAGCGAAGCTGGACAAGCTCATGGATCTGGTGGGAGAAATGGTCATCGCGGAAGCCATGGTAGTACAGAATCCGGATCTGAAGGGGCTTGAGCTGAACAATTTCAGAAAGGCTGCCGGACAGCTGCGCAAGATCACAACCGAGATGCAGGATACTGTCATGTCAATAAGAATGGTTTCTCTTTCAACCACCTTTAACAAAATGCACCGTGTTGTCCGTGATATGTGCAAGAAACTGGAAAAGGATGTTCGTCTTGAGGTTATTGGGGAAGATACTGAGGTGGATAAAAATGTCATCGAACAAATTTCAGACCCTCTTATGCACCTGGTGCGCAACGCAGTGGATCATGGGATTGAGAATGGATGTGACAGGAAAATGACGGATAAACCGCTTCGGGGAACGGTTACCCTGGAAGCAAGAAACTCTGGAAGCGATGTACTCATCACGGTGCGGGATGATGGCAAAGGGCTGAACCGGGATTATATCCTGGATAAGGCCCAGGCGGCAGGTCTTTTACATAAGCCGGCTCAGGAAATGACGGACAAGGAGGCATTCGGCCTGATCCTGCTCCCCGGATTTTCAACAAACGAAAAAGTTACTGAATTTTCCGGACGGGGCGTCGGCATGGATGTGGTGGCAAGGAATATCGAAAATATCGGAGGATCCCTTTCTATTGAAAGTGAAAAGACAAAAGGGACTACCTTTATCTGTAAGATACCACTGACACTGGCCATCATTGACGGAATGAATGTGAGGGTGGGTTCATCCTGCTACACGATCCCTACCATATCCATCAAGGAATTTTTCCGGATCCGCAATGAAGAAGTAATAACAGATCCGGATGGAAATGAGATGATTATGGTCCGGGGGAATTGCTATCAGATCCAGCGGATGAATAAGCTGCATAATATCGAAACCAGAATCACAGATCTGGAGGACGGGATTCTCATTATGGTGGAACACGACGGGAAAGTTGCCTGTATATTTGCAGATGAACTCTTGGGTCAGCAGCAGGTAGTGGTAAAGACTTTACCGGAATATATACACAGATTTAAAGAGACGGGTTGGCTGGCCGGCTGCACACTACTTGGAGACGGCAGCATCAGTCTCATACTGGATGTGGCAAGGCTGTTCGACGGAGGAAGGGGATAACGGAATTATGGCCAATAACCTTGAAAATATTTTATCAGACAGGATGGAAACGTCCGAGGATACACAGAAGAACCGGTTTCTGACATTTCTTGTGGGCAATGAAGGATACGGCATTGAAATACAGTACATCACGGAAATTATCAATGTGCTGGCTATCACGAAGATACCGGAGCTTCCTGAATATGTTAAAGGCATCATAAACCTGCGGGGGAAAATTGTTCCTGTTATGGACGTGCGCCTCCGATTCGGAAAGACTGCCAGGGAATATGATGACAGGACATGTATTATTGTCATGAATATGGGGGACTTGATTATCGGACTCATTGTAGACAGTGTTTCGGAAGTCCTGACGATTCCGGAAGAAGATATCAGCGACCCTCCCCAGGTGGGCGCACGCGGGAGCGTGTTTATCCGAAAAATAGGGAAATCACCAGGCGGCATGAAACTTCTGCTGGACTGCAACAGGCTTCTTATGGAAGAAAATACGGAAGATTTAAGTGACGAGGTTTGAAAGGGAGACGGGAAATGAAAAAGACTGGAAAGAAAATCGCTTTAAAAAACAGGCTGATTTTTGGCTTTGGATTCATGGGAATTGTATTTGTGATATTGGGACTCATTGCGCTTTTTTCACTGAAGACTCTGGATGAAAGCACGAAAGAGCTTTCATCCAGGTGCATACCGAGCATAGATGAGGTCAGCGGGTTGCGTGGGGCAGTTGCCGAGTACAGGGCAGAAGAGCTGATTCTAGCTCTGTCAGTGGATGATGCAGAGCAGAAAAAACATGAAGCCAATCTGAAAAACATGAAGGCCGATATCCAGGAAATGATAGATTCGTATAAAACAGGTTTGGGAGGCACCAGGTCCGCAGGGGATCTGGAACGTTTTGCCGTGTTTGAGGAGAATTGGAAAGAGTACCTGGATGAAAGTGGGAAGCTTGTCCTTTACGTAAAGGGAAATGACAGTCAGGCAGCCAATAAGCTGGTACAGGGATCCTCGTCAGCTGCTTTCAAGGAAATGGAAACGGCTTTAGACAGTGTCATTGGATTTGTAAACGGAATGGTGGATTCTGCCAGTGAAAAGGCAGCGTCCGTTTACGCAACAACCTTGCAGATAATCATCATCGTAATGGCAGCGGCGATCATATTATGTCTTGCACTTGCTTTCATAATCACGAAAAGCATTGCATTGCCCCTAAGACTTATCGCAGAGGCAGCCGACAAGCTTTCCCAGGGGGATACCGAGGTGGAGGCAGAGTCCAGGTCAAACGACGAAATAGGAGAGGCAATGGATGCCTTTGCCAGAATGATTGAAAATACCAGAAAACAGGTTCAGGTTGCCGAACGGATTGCCCAGGGGGACTACACCATGGATATTGAGGTGAGATCCCAGAAGGACTACCTGAACATGGCCCTGTCGGAAATGGTCAAAAATAACAATGAGCTGCTTACCAACATTGCGACCGCGTCCGAACAGGTTGCGGCGGGTTCCAGACAGGTATCTGATGCAAGCATTTCCCTTTCGGAGGGGGCCACGGAACAGGCAAGCTCCATCGAACAGCTGACCGCATCCATGCAGCAGATTTCTGCCCAGACGGAGCTGAATGCGCACAATGCCGACAAGGCAAATGAACTGGCAGGCAGGGCGACATTCATAGCAAGGGATGGCGTAAACCAGATGGGGGGTATGCTGGAGGCCATGGAGGAAATCAACCAGTCTTCTGCAAACATCTCCAAAATCATCAAAGTCATCAACGATATCGCCTTTCAGACCAATATCCTGGCTCTTAATGCGGCGGTGGAGGCGGCAAGGGCCGGACAGTATGGAAAAGGATTTGCGGTAGTTGCAGAAGAGGTGAGAAGCCTGGCAGCCCGGTCGGCCAAGGCAGCGGATGAGACTACGGAATTGATTGAAAGTTCCATCAAAAAATCGGATCATGGAACCAGGATTGCGGAAAATACGGCGGTAGCTTTGGGCGAAATTGCTGATCAGATTGAAAAGGTGGCTGTTCTTATCAATGATATTGATGTCGCCTCCAATGAACAGGCTGCCGGAGTGGGACAGATCAACATGGGAATCATGCAGGTATCCCAGGTCGTTCAGGCCAACTCTGCGACTTCTGAAGAAAGTGCAGCCGCCAGTGAAGAACTTTCCAGCCAGGCTCAGCTGCTCAAGGAATCGGTGTCCCGGTTCAAATTGAAGAAAGCGCATTCCGGCTATACGGAATACAGGAAAGATAAAAAGGATCCGGATGTGACAGGAATATTGAATACGACGTCCGCAAGAAGAAGTCGGAAAATAATTCTTGGCGATGAGGAATTTGGCAAATACTGATAAGGCGGTATTAACGTGATAAGGATTACGGATAATGAATTTGATAAACTGGCATCTTATATTCAGGCAAATTATGGAATATTTCTGAAGAAGGAGAAGCAGGCCCTGGTTACGGGTCGGCTTCAGGCTGAATTGGTCCAGAATGGATTTAAAAACTTTTCAGAATATTTTGAATACATTCTGGCGGATACTTCCGGATCAGCTGTTACTGCGATGATCAACAAGATAACCACAAATCATACTTTTTTTATGCGAGAATCGGAACATTTCGATTTTTTTCAAAGCGAGGTGCTTCCTTTCCTTCACAGTACAGTCAGAAATAATGATCTGCGCATATGGAGTGCCGGATGTTCCTCAGGAGAGGAACCGTATACATTGGCCATGATTCTGGATGAATATTTTGGAAATGAAAAAGGTACCTGGGATACAAAGGTGCTGGCCACTGACATCTCAACCAAGGTTCTGGATACGGCCAAGTCAGGCATTTATTCAAACGACAAGGTAGGCACGATGCCGACTCATTTCAGAGCAAAATATTTCAGGAGGATGGACGAAAAATCCTCTGTAATTCATGACAAAATCAGGAACGAAGTGATTTTTGGAAAATTCAATCTGATGGAAGAACGGTTTCCATTCAAAAAGAAATTCCATGTAATCTTCTGCAGAAATGTAATGATATATTTTGATGAAAAAACGAAAACGGAACTGGTAAATAAATTTTATGATTTTCTGGAACCAGGCGGATACCTCTTTATAGGACATTCCGAATCCCTGAATCGGGAAACTACCAGATTCAGTTATGTAAAACCTGCTTTGTACAGGAAAAAATAGGAGCGAGGTTAGGGAATGTGGAACTGAAAAAGAAAATCAGGGTTTTGATAGTAGATGACAGCCTGCTGTTCAGGGAAGTGATTTCAAGAGGTGTTTCCAGTGACCGGAATATTGAGGTTGTGGCTGTAGCCAAAGACCCCTTTGATGCAAGGGATAAGATTCTCCAGTACAGGCCGGATGTCATGACATGCGACGTGGAGATGCCGAAAATGAACGGAATCGAATTTCTGCGCAGGCTTCTGCCCCAGTACCCGCTGCCGGTGATTGTAGTCAGCACGGTAAGTGAAGCCGTATTTGACGCCATGGACGCCGGGGCTTTGGACTTTGTGACAAAACCGGATGTTACGTCCCCGAAAAGCGTGGAGGGATTCCTGTATGAAATGATCAGTAAGATCAAAGTTGCAGCCATTTCCAATATTTCTGGTGAGAAGGGAATGGAAGACCAGAGGGGAATAATTCGGAAAACAAAAGATGATTCGGGAAGGATTATAGCAATCGGTGCCTCCACGGGAGGCACCGATGCCATTTCCAAGATCTTGATGGCGCTGCCTTCGGACATGCCGCCAATTCTGGTTGTGCAGCATATACCGCCGGTCTTTTCCCGTATGTTTGCGGAAAGGCTGAATACCGCCACGAATCTGCAGGTTAAAGAGGCAGAGGGCGGTGAGTATGTGGAAAGAGGTCAGGTTCTGATTGCCCCGGGTGACCGTCATATGAAGATCTGCAGAAGCGGGAACCGGTACAAGACGGTGTGCTTTGCCGGAGAGAAGGTTAATGGACATTGTCCGTCCGTAGATGTGTTATTTGAGTCTGTCGCCAAAGAAGCAGGGCAGAAAGCAACCGGCGTCATCCTAACGGGGATGGGGCATGATGGGGCCAAGGGTCTCCTGTCCATGAAGAAAGCGGGCGCAAAGACGATTGGACAGGATGAAAAAACTTGTGTTGTTTACGGCATGCCAAAAGTAGCTTATAATATAGGTGCAGTAGAAAAGCAGGCTGCACTGGAAAAGATCCCAGCCTTGCTTTAGAAAGTGAAGGAAAATGGGAAAAGAAAAGTTTGAAGATTTTAGGCTGAGCAGCGAACTGTTGAAATCAATAAGCATCCTGGGCTATGAAGAACCAACCGAGGTGCAGGCACAGGTGATACCTGCCATACTTGGTAAGAAGGACGTGGTGGTCAAGTCCCAGACCGGGAGTGGGAAAACGGCAGCATTTGCCATTCCTCTTTGTGAACTGCTGGTATGGGAAGAAAACAGCCCGCAGGCACTTGTTCTGGAGCCCACGAGGGAGCTGGCTCTTCAGGTCAAGAAGGAAATATTCAGTCTTGGCAGGTTTAAAAGGATAAAGGTGCCGGTTATTTTCGGCAAATCCAATTTTTACAACCAGGAAAAAGAATTAAAACAGAAAACACACTGTGTGGTTGCCACACCAGGGAGGATTCTGGATCACCTGGAGAGGGAAACGATTGACGTCTCGAAAGTGAAATATCTTGTCATTGACGAAGCGGATGAAATGTTCAATATGGGATTTGTTGAACAGATTGAGGCCGTCATCCGCAGACTGCCCCAGGAGAGGGTGACGGTTCTCCTATCCGCAACAATGCCGGAAAATGTCGCAGGACTTTGCAGTAAATATATGAAAGACCCCATTTATGTTGAAATTGAGGACCAGAGCCCGGCATTGGATAGAATAATCCAGGAAAGATTTGATGTTTCAGAATCAGATAAGCTGAAGGTTCTAAAGGATATCCTCGTCGTGGAGAATCCGGACAGCTGCATAATATTCTGCAATACCAGACTGCAGGTGGATGAGGTTTATGAAGTATTGACGTTAATGGACTGTAATTGTGAACGGATTCATGGTGGAATGGAACAGAGCGACAGGATGAAGGTTATGAAGGGATTTAAGACTGGCAGATTCAGATATCTGATTGCAACCGATGTGGCGGCTCGGGGAATTGATGTTGACAGCATAACCCTGGTAATAAATTTTGATGTCCCCCAGGATGCCCCGGTTTATGTCCACAGGATTGGCAGGACTGGACGAATTGGAAATACCGGCAGGGCACTGACATTCGTGGCGGAGGATGAAAGGAGATATCTTTCCGATATAGAGAAGTATATCGGAAAAGAAATTCCTTTAAAGGAAAGACCCGGGCAGGAACATGTGAGATTGGGCGGAGAAGAGTTCGCTATGAAGACGATGGCCACACCTGAAATAAAAGAAGAAAAAAATGCGAAACTGGATAAGGACATTATGCGGCTGCACATCAATGCAGGCAGGAAGACGAAAATGCGACCGGTCGACATCGTGGGAACCATCTGCAGCATTGAAGGTTTAACGGCGGAAGACATTGGAATCATAAATATTCAGGATATTTCAACCTTTGTGGAAATTCTGAATAAAAAAGGTGAAATCGTACTGAGAGAGCTGCAGAATAAAACTATCAAAGGGAGAATCCGTAAAGTGAGTGTTGCGGATTCCTCGAAATTTCTTTAGCGAAAATAAAAAATGGAAAGGGGGTTTTTTTATGGTTATGAAAAGAAGCATCGCATTATGTATAATTTTCACTATCATCACATGCGGCATCTATGGTATGTACTGGCAGGTGATCCTTACCGATGATACCAATACGCTGGCTGATGAGCCCGGAACTTCCGGAATCATGGCACTCATTTTCACGATAATAACCTGTGGAATCTACGGACTTTACTGGGCATACAAGCGGGGGGAACTTATTGACCGGGCAAAACTGGACAGGGGAATACCTGCAAGCAACGGCGGCGTTTTATATCTCATTGTCTTTATTTTAGGGGGCATCATAGCCTACGCCCTGATCCAGAATGAGATCAACAATCTGCAAGATTATGGAAAAACGTATTAATCAATTGCTGAAGAGGGGTGGGCTGGTTATTGCAGCAGGACTGGGATATGGCGTTTGGTGCAGGTATACCCATTTGGCCATTCCCTGTCTTTTCCATAAAATCACCGGCCTGTACTGTCCCGGGTGCGGCATCAGCCGCATGAGTCTGGCCCTCCTGCAAGGGGACTTCAGGGAAGCCTTTCTCAACAATCCGGGTGTGCTCTGTGTTCTTCCTGTTTTGATTCTGGTCTGTGCGAATGGAAGCGTCCGTTATGTACGGACCGGCAGGATGGAGCAGAACAAAGCAGAGAAGTATATGCTGACGGCAGTGTTGGTAGTACTTATCGTATTTGGCATGCTGAGAAATATTCCCGGCCTGGAGATGCTGCATCCCCAGGGAAGGATTTAGCAGCGATGTGAAAGGAGATGTTTCGGCATGAGATGGTATCGGATTTTATGCATAGTGATTTTAGCCGCCATGACACTGAATTTGACCGCATGCAGACCGCAGCCTGAGGCGGCGGATCTGACGGAAGGATTGTCCGCCCGCGCGGTGGCAGGGAAAGCCGTGGACGAGGAATTCATCAAGAATACATCCGATTTTTCGGTGGAGCTTTTCAAAAGGACAGTAGAAGACAGGGAAAATTCCCTGATCTCTCCGATATCTGTCCTGCTTGCCCTGGCCATGACAGCAAATGGGGCAGAGGACGAGACTCTTGCCCAGATGGAAAAAGTACTGGGAGGGACCATTCCGCAGGATGACTTGAATGAATATCTTTATACCTATACCCAAAGCCTGTCAGACAAAGAGGATGCTTCGCTGCACATAGCAGACTCCATTTGGTTCCGGGATACTCAGGATCTGGTGGTTGAGCCGGATTTTCTGCAGAAGAATGCGGATTACTACGGAGCCGCCGCGTACAGGGCTCCATTTGATGAAAGTACGATTAAGGATATCAACAGCTGGGTCAGTAAAAATACGAATGGGATGATCGAGGAGATTCTGGATGAAATCAACGGATCTGCTGTGATGTTTTTGATTAATGCCATAGCATTTGAGGCGCAATGGGAGAATGTCTATCACAAAGAAGACATCGCAGAGGGAGATTTTACAGACATCGAAGGAAACACGGTCTCCGTGGATTTCATGTATTCAGATGAAAGCATCTACCTGGAAGGTGCGGATGCAACCGGTTTTGTGAAGCGGTATGCAGGAGGGAAGTACAGCTTTATGGCCCTGCTGCCGGATGAGGGCGTAGATATTAATAAATATATTGAATCCCTGAGTGGAGAAGCATTGCAGAAAATTCTGGGTGGTGCCCAGGATTCCATTGTCGGGGCAGCCGTTCCAAAGTTCAGCTGCGAATATACTGTGAAAATGAATGAAGCCCTGAAGAATATGGGGATGGAAGAAGCTTTCAATCCTGATCTGGCAAAATTTGGCCGCATGGGAAGCAGTTCTTTCGGAAATATCTATATACAGGAAGTTCTGCATAAGACATTTATTACCGTGGATGAACTGGGCACAAAAGCAGGAGCGGTCACAAAGGTTGAAATGGGTGTTACCGGGACTTCCGAGAAAAAATATGTAATACTCGACAGGCCTTTTATCTATGCCATCCTTGACAATGACACCAATCTTCCAGTTTTTATGGGAACTGTCGTAAGCCCGGAATGGGAATAGCGTCGGTGGAGATGAAGCAGGCTGTCAGAACTTAAGTCCTTTTCCTTTAATGATTTTCAATTGTATTTTACTGCAAAATAAAATATAATGAAGACAGAAAATATCATCAAGGGGGAATTTTATGGAAAAATCAAATGAACAGAAGGTTTCTAAATATTCATCCGATGAAATAACCATCGGTTATTATCCTGATCGTTGTATACACAGTGGCGTATGCACGCGGAATCTGCCATCTGTATTCAGTATGAAGACAAAACCATGGGTTAATCCGAATGGAGCAACGGTGGAAGAGATAAAGAATCTGATTGACAGATGTCCAAGCGGTGCCCTGTTTTATGAAGTGCCGGAAGATAAATAATTCAATGATAAGGCTCCAGTCCGCATAAAGGGCAGGAGCCTTTGACAATAAGGTTGGGAGGAGCAGTATGGACAACAGACCGTTTGTATCCTGGGAATTGATCGGAAACTTTATGAGAGATTCATTTGTGAAGATGGGAGTGCCGGAAGAAGATGCGGCAATATGTGCGGATGTTCTGATGGAAAGCGATCGGAGAGGGATTGAAAGCCATGGATGCAACCGTTTCAAGTCGATTTACATCGACCGCATCAAGGCGGGAATCCAGCAGCCGGTGACGGAATTTGAAGTCCTGAAGGAGACGCCGACCACCGCTGTGGTGGATGGACATAACGGGATGGGGATGGTCATCTCCTATAAGGCAATGAATATGGCAATCGAAAAGGCGGCAAAATTCGGAATGGGAATGGTGGCCGTGCGCAATTCGACCCATTATGGAATCGCAGGATATTATGCCTCAATGGCGGCGAAAAGAGATATGATTGGAATTACAGGAACCAACGCCAGACCTTCCGTCGCCCCTACTTTTGGAGTGGAGAATATGCTGGGAACCAACCCGCTGACCGTAGGAATGCCCACAGACGAGGAATTCCCATTTGTGCTGGATTGTGCCACCAGCATCACGCAAAGGGGAAGGATAGAATATTATGCCCGTTCCGGCCTGGAGACGCCGGAAGGCGTGGTTGTCGGTCCTGACGGCCAATATTTGACGGATAGCCAGCTGATTCTGTCCCAGCTGTCTAAAGGGGAAGCTTCTCTGGCTCCCTTGGGAGGAATTGGCGAGGAACTGGGAGGATATAAGGGATATGGCTATGCTGCGGTCGTTGAGATCCTTTCGTCGGCGCTGCAGGCAGGCAGCTACATGAAGATGCTTTCGGGAATCGGCCCGGATGGTGAAAAGACGCCGATTCCTATCGGACATTTCTTCATGGCAATGGATACGGAGGCCTTTATGGGAGCAGACAGTTTCAGGAAGACAGCCGGGGACATACTCAGACAGCTCCGCTCATCCAAAAAGGTGCCAGGGCAGGACCGGATTTACACGGCAGGCGAGAAGGAATACCTTTCGTGGCTGGACAGAAAGGAAAAAGGAGTACCTTTAGGGGAAGGAGTTCAGAAGGATCTGATGGAAGTCAGGGATGAGCTGCAGCTTCCCTATCGGTTTCCGTTTGAATAATCAAAAATTCGTGTCCAAAAAGGCACCAGGTACTCATAGCGAGTACCTGGTGCCTTTTTGGAGAAAGGAAATGTTGCCTTGCAATTTCATAAATGGTGCATTATTATAAATGCATGTGGTTTCGTGTATATGGGACAAATCGAGAAGAATTTTGGAGGAAAAGATTTTGGATAAGAAAGAACTTCGCGTAAAATTGTTAGTAAAAAGAGAAAACATCAGCGACAGGGAGATAGAGGAAAGAAGCAGGGGCATCCTTGGAAAGTTAAAAGAAATGGATGAATTCAAACGTGCCCGCACGGTTATGATTTATGTCAGTTTTGGAAAAGAGATCCGGACCTGGGAGTTCATCCAGGAGTGTCTGGCTTTGGGCAAAGAGGTCATTACTCCTATCTGCAACAATAAGGACGGTACGCTGATACTTGGAAAGACGCCGGAATTTCCGGAAGGATTCAAGCAGACAAAATTCGGGATACTGGAGCTGCCGGCCTGTAATTGCAACCATGCTGACATTGAAGACATAGATTTCATAGTGATGCCGGGGCTTGCTTTCAGTAAAGAGGGGGGAAGACTTGGATATGGTGCGGGATACTACGATAAGCTTTTAGAACATAAATCTGAAAAAACGGTGACAGTAGCCCCGTCATTTGAGGAATTTGTTCTTGAGAATCTGCCGATAGAACCCCACGATGTAAGAATGGATTATGTCGTTACGGATAGCAAGATATATAAATCTTCTGATTATCTGCCGAAGGAGTAGAAATTTGAGAAAATACATTATTTTACTGGCGGTCCTCATCATCGCTTTTCTGGGAGTAGTGGGATTTGTAATCAAAAACGCACTGCCGGGTGAGAGCGCCGCACAGGAGACGACGACAGCCGCGGCGACACAGGAAACTGCACAGCCGACTACGGAGGCGGCTAAAGAGGTGACGCTGCTTGCAGTCGGTGACGTGCTGGCTCATACGCCTGTACTGGCGGCTGCAAAAAATGAGGACGGAAGCTACAGCTTTGACAGCCTGTTTGCTGTCATGAAAGAAGAGTTTCAGAGTGCGGATATCGCCGTGGTAAACCAGGAGACGATATTGGGAGGTTCTGATGGGGGATTTCCTTATGATGGATATCCGAATTTCAACACACCGGACTCCATGGGGGATGCCATTATTGGTGCGGGATTTGACGTGGTGCTTCAGGCATCGAATCATTCCAGGGATGCAGGGGTTTCCGGAATCCTCCACAGCATTAATTATTGGAAAAACCATTCGGGAGAAGCCATGATGCTGGGACTTAATGAAACCCAGGCGGAAAGGGATACAATCCGCATCCTCGAGAAGAATGGTATTACATTTGCACTTCTGAACTACACATATGGCTTAAATGGATATTCCCTGCCGGCCGACCAGACCTACCTGGTGAATATAATGGATTCCTCTACTCTGGAACAGGTAAAGGCGGACATTACGAAAGCATCCGGGATGGCAGACTTCGTAATCGTATTCCCACATTGGGGGTCGGAGGATCGCACGGGAGATCCGACACCGGACCAGACATCCTGGGCGAAGATGATGACGGAAGCCGGTGCGGACCTGATTATCGGAACCCATCCTCATGTTATTGAAAATATTGAGTGGGTAACGTCAGATAACGGAAACCGAGCTCTCTGCTATTATTCCATCGGCAACTATTCGTCCAACCAACAGAATCTGGCGGAGGTTCTGGGAGGAATGGCGAAGGTGAAGATTATTAAAGAAGATGGCATGACCCGTATAAAGGAAGAGGAAACCGGAGTCGTGCCTATTGTAACCCACAATGACAAAACATCTGGAAAGGCCGTCATTCAGACATATCGTCTGACAGATTATACAGAAGAGATGGCGAAGGTTCATGATATTTTCATCCGTTTTGACAACAGTTTTTCACTTGCAAGGCTGCAGGATCTGGCAAATCAGGTGTTCGGAGACTGGATTCTGAAATAAGAAATAAAAAATCCCGTTCTGTGGTCTGAACTGCTTCCCGTCAAGTAGACAATTGAAAAAATATAAATCTTTTCTGCCAGTAGATAACCTACTGGCAGTTTTTACGCCGCTTGTAAATACATTTCGTGCTTTTCCATTGGAGTCAGCACACCTAAGTTTCGTTGTAATCTTTTATTGTTATAGTATCTAATGTAATTTTTTATCATTTCAACGATAGCTTCTCTGCTAGTAAATCTTTTTCCGTAATAACGTTCTCTTTTTATGATCCCCCAAAATCCTTCCATCGGTCCATTATCAATGCATTTGGCTACCCTTGACATACTCTGGGTCATTCCTGCCCTTTCAAGTT